>ONDF01000068.1 GCA_900316525.1 uncultured Bacteroidales bacterium | reverse complement strand
GGCGATGTCGGCGATGCCGGAGTACATGTACTCGGCCCGGACGGCGTGGCCGACGGCCTCGGTCTGCTCCAGCACGGGCACGTCGGACTGCCGGTAGGCGTCCATGCCCTTCTCTCCTCGGCCGCGCATGTCGATGAAGAACTTCGCCTCGTCCAGGTACTTCCGGTCACCGGTCACGGTGTAGAGTTTGGCGAGGGCCATCTCGGCGATCTGGTGCCCGGGCACGCGGACCTGCTGCCCCTCTCCGGGACCGATCTCGCGGCAGACGCAGTCGGCGTACTTGATGGCGATGTCCAGGAAGTTGCGTTTCCCGGTGGCGCGGTAATGGGCTACGGCGCCCTCGATCAGGTGGCCGAGGTCATACAGTTCGTGGCTGTCCTCGATCTGCACCCAGCGTTCCGCGCCCGACCATCTGTGGGGGTGCTCCGGATTCCGGGTGCGGGCGGTGTAGATGTAACCGTCGGGCTCCTGCGCCGCGGCCACGATGACCAGCACGCTGTCGATGTAGGCTTCCAGCTTCGGGTCCGGATAGGTCTGCAGGAGGTAGGAGGCGCCTTCGATGGTTTTGTACACGTCCGTGTCGTCGAACGGAAGCCCGCGGACGACGAATCCGAGGTTCTCGTCGGAGTGCATCTGGAGGGCCGCTTCCTCGAAGTTGCGGTAGCGTCCCGTCTCTTCGCATTTCGAGAAGGCGAGCGGGATGGTCACTTCCCGCGAGGCCTTCAGGCGCTGGCCCCAGAACGGATCGGTGACCTGGACGGAGGTAAAGGGAACGGGGCGGTAGGGGTAGTCGTGCTCCGAAGGGCCGGAACAGGAAACCAGCGCGGTCTGCAGCAGGATCAGGCAGAGGGGGAGGGTGGTACGGAAATTCATATGAGTTGACATTTTTCTTTCAGTTGCGCGGTTAGGTCATACAGGAAGTTCCGGATGGCCCAGCCGTCCCGCTCGGACTCCTTCTGGGCGCGCCAGGCCTTGATGTGGGCGGTCGGGAGGTCCCACAGCGGGACCAGCTGGTTCCCTTCCAGCAGGTTGGCGCAGTATTCGGCTGCCTCGAGCAGGGCGTCGGTGGTGCCCGGCCGGGCCAGGTCAAGCGCCAGGGCGTCCCGGGCCTCTGCCAGGGCCTTCTCCACGTAATGCTCCATATTGGCGTTCTCCTTGATCATCGTCGGCAGGTTGCGGTTCCGGCTGATGCCCAGGAAAGCCGTGATGATGCCCGGGTCGCGGATGGTGCCGTCCGGGTAGAAGAAGCCGTGGATGGGGCCGAAGTGGCCGTGGATCATCAGTTCGAAAGCATAGAAGCCGGCGTGGTGTTCATAGCATTTGCCCAGCGCCAGTTCGTAGGGATTGCCGCGTCCCGTGCATCCGGTCTCGCTGTTCATAAGCGGTTTGCCGTATTTCCTAGCCACGGCCTCGGCGGTCTGCCAGCTGGCTTCCACCCGCGCTTCCGTGGGCAGGTAGTCGTGGAAGGTGATGATGTCCACCAGGTCGGCCGACGCCTCTTCCAGGTTGCGGGCGAACTGGACGCCCACGGTGATGGGGTTTTCCTTGTCCAGCTGCTTGACGAGTTCGCAGTAGTGCCGGACGAAGCGGAAGATCTCCGCCCGGTGGGCGAGATGCTCCTCTTCGCTGTCGCATTTGTCGTGATAGGCGTTGCAGGTAGGCTCGTTCATCACGTCCCAGCAGATGATGCCGTCCTCGCCCTTCATGAACTCGACGAGGCGCCTCACGTAGGCGTCCCCTTCGGTTTTCCAGAATTCCGGTTTCAGGATGGCGGGGTCCAGCGAGCATCCGTCCCAGATGATGGGCATCACGGAGATGCCCATGCTGTTGGCGATCCGGACGTAATTGCGGAAGGTCTCCAGATACTTTTCCGGATCCTGCTTGTAACGCCTGTAGTAGAGGCAGATGCGCGTACTGTTCATGCCGATCTGCTTCCCGTATCCCAGTTCCCTGCGGATGGTCGCCTCGTCCTGGCTCCACCCGAAATAGTGGTTGCCCCGGATGTGGCTGTAGTCTTTCAGCAGTCCGGCCCTTGCCGGAAGGAGCAGGGCTGTCAGCAGCAGCCCGGCCAGTGCCAGTCTTTTCATCGCCGGATGTGTTTATTTGACGGGCGTGAGCCGGTAGGCCACGACGTCGTGGGATTTCACGGTCACGTCGAAGGCGTTGATGACGAACTGCTCCCGCAGGATGCCCTTCCCTTTCACGAGGGTGGGGAAGACGGGCGCCTCAGGATTCCAGAGGTCCTTGACGGAGTAGTTGACGGAGCCGAAAGAGGTCCTGCGCTTGCTCACGGGGTCGTTGACCTCGAGGGCGGACCAGTCCACGGTCAGGGTGACGTCCTCTTCCGAGGTGTTCATGATGCAGAAGGCCCAGTCGCCGTCCACGAGGGGCTTGAACCAGTACTGGAGCCCGTCCTTGTTGATGGTACGGAGCCCCTGTACGCCCAGGGGATCCTGGTCCACGGCAATCATCTCCTTGTTCTTGATGATGGCGAGCGTCTCGTCGGTGATCTTGGTGAGGTCGTTGCCGAGGATGAGCGGGGCGGCCATCATACACCAGATCGTGAAGTGGGCGCGGTCCTCGCTGTCCGTCATCTCATAATAGACGCCGTCCACCGTGATGCTGTTGCCGACTTCCAGCATGTCCGGGTCGTTCCAGTGGCCGGGGCCGGCGTACTGCCTCAGGGGCTCGTTCTTGTCGATGATCTCGAGCACGCTCTGGGGCTTCCAGCGGCGGCGTCCGTTTTCGTCATAGGACGTCTCCACGGGCAGGAAAGCGGGGCCGATGTCGCCCGTGGTCCGCCAGGAGTGGCCGATGTCCGCGGCCCATTCCCAGGGCTTGCTGATACCCCACTCGCAGATGCTGAAGAGGATGGGCCGTCCGGCCCGTCCCAGGGCGTTGCGCATCAGGGTGTAGGCGCCTTTCGGATTGACGTTGTTGGTGAAGCACCAGTCGTATTTCAGATAATCCACGCCCCAGTGGGCATAGGCGATGGCGTCCTGGTATTCGTGGCCGAGGCTGCCCGTGTAGCAGGCGCAGGTGAAGTTGCCGGCGTCGCTGTAGATGCCCAGTTTCAGGCCCCGCGCGTGCAGGTAGTCCGCGAGCGCCTTCATCCCGGAAGGGAACTTCACGGGGTCTTCGTGCACGAATCCGTTCTCGTCCCGCTCGCCGTGCCAGCCGTCATCCAGGTTCAGGTACACGTAGCCGGCGTCCACGAGGCCGAGCTGCACCATCGCATCGGCGGTGGCTTTGATCAGGTCTTCGTTGATGTCGGTCATGAAGCAGTTCCAGGAACTCCAGCCCATCTGCGGCGTGTCGGCGACGCCCGCCCATTTCGGGAAGTCGGCGGACAGGCGGCGCGGCTGTGCCAAGGAGACTTGCAGCGGCAGCAGCAGCGTTGCCAGGAAGATGCAGATCGTTGACAATCGTTTCATAGGGCGTTGGATTTTAATGTTTTACGGGAGTGAGCCGATAAACGGCGACGTCGTGGGAAGGCACGGTCACCTTCACGTTCTTACGGGCGGTGCTGATCGGACGGGCCTTGCTGTTCCAGAGGTCCCGGCCCACGTAGGT
>ONDF01000071.1 GCA_900316525.1 uncultured Bacteroidales bacterium | reverse complement strand
GCATGTATTGCTACACCCGCTGCCCCTCGACTTGCATGTGTTAAGCCTGCCGCTAGCGTTCATCCTGAGCCAGGATCAAACTCTTCATTGTATAATTTTATAAATCTAGCTTGTCCTTGGCACTGTTTCTCTTAAGAAACTGACGCTCGTTTAAAGTGAAATCTGTTACAATTTCTCGGTACTTGCTTGTACTTTCCTTTCAGTCTTTTCAATGAACTTTTTTGGTCGCCCGCCTTTCGGTTTTGGGCGTTTAAAAACCCGCTCGTTTCCGAACGGGATTGCAAAGGTACACCTTTTTTTTGAACTGGCAAACTTTTTTCAGACTTTTTGAAAAAATTTTTTACCTTATTTTTTCATCGACGCTATAACCGATTGATTTACAGCGCGAAGCCGTTCTTCGTCCATTTTGACAATTTTCCGGTCATAAGTCATCAGGCCGTTCACTTCGCCCTCGACGTCGGTCGTCTGGGTGTAGACGGCGGCGGAGACGCCCTGCTGGATGATCTTCTTCAGATCCTCCGCATAGACGGAGTACTGCTTCAGGACATCGTCCCCACTCTTATATTCTATATAGCCCCAGTTCTTGTCGGTCTGCCAGAGATGGCCCTCGACCGGCCAGCCGATGCCGCCGTACTCGCCGAGCACGTCGATCTGCAGGCCGCCGGAGGAGAACTTCATCTGCGGGTTCGGATAATTGTGGCTGTCGAAGATGTCGCCCACCGGGAATGAGTTGCCGCCGGAAGCGGAATTGATCAGGCGCGTGGGATCGCAGGAACGGGTGAACTCGACGGCCTTCGGGGTGTCGAACTGGGACCACGCCTCGTTGAAGGGGACCCAGGCGACGATGGACGGATGGTTCCGCAGCTGGGCGATGATCTCGCCCCATTCCTTATAATAGGTAGCCTTCGCCGTCTCGGTCATCTTGCTGTCGTACTCCGGCAGGGCCCACTTCCACATCTCCCAGTGGCTGCCCATATGGGCGCCCAGGGACGGCATGTCCTGCCAGACCACGATACCCAGCTGGTCGCAGTAGTAGTACCAGCGGGCGGGCTCCACCTTGATGTGCTTGCGGATCATGTTGTAGCCGAAGTCCTTCGTCTTCACGAGGTCGAACTTGAGGGCCTCGTCCGTCGGGGCGGTATACAGGCCGTCCGGCCACCAGCCCTGGTCCAGCGGCCCATACTGGAAATAAGGCGCATTGTTCAGGCCCATGCGCTTGTAACCGGCCTCGTCCACCACCTCGGAAGACTTGCGGAGGGCCGTATAGCCGCGGACCTCGTCCACGACCTTCTTCCCCTGCTTGAGCTGGATCTCCATCTCATACAGGAAAGGGCTCTCCGGAGACCAGAGTTTCGGGTCCGTGACCGTCAGACGCACCGGCTTGCCGGGCGCGACGGACGCGAAAGCGACGGTCGACGTCTGGCCGGGCTCCTCGGTGGAATAGCCCACGCCGCCCTCGCGGAGCCAGATCTCCACGCGGTCGTTCTCCGTGGCACCGTCGGCATAGACGGTCACGTCCACGGCGCCGGCGTCCACGTCCGGCACGGCCAGGTAGGTGGTCACAGCCGCGCTGCGCACGGGCTCCATCCACACGCTCTGCCAGATGCCCGTCACCGGCGTGTACCAGATGCCGTTGGGGTTGGACACCTGCTTGCCGCGCGGCTGTTCGCCGTTGTCCGTAGCGTCCAGGACCTTCACGGCGAGCTTCTGCTTGCCGCGGCCCTTCAGGTACGGCGTGACGTCGAACGAGAAAGCGGTATAGCCGCCGGTGTGATGGCCCACGAGCTGGTCATTGACATAGACCTCGGCGGACCAGTCCACGGCCTCGAAGTTGAGCATCACGCGCTGTTTCCGCCAGGCGGAAGGGACCTTGAACGTGGTGGAATACCAGAGGGCCTGGTCCGCGGCAACCCGCATGCCCACGCCGGAAAGCGAGGATTCGATGCAGAAAGGAACCAGGATCTGCCCGTCCCACTGCTTCGGCTTCGGGTCCTCGGCCGGAACCACGGCGTAGTCCCACAGGCCGTTGAGCGAGGCCCACTTCTCCCGCACCATCTGCGGACGCGGGTACTCGGGATGGGCGTTCTCCGGGGAGACCTCGTCGGCCCAGGGAGTCTGGATGGGAATCGGGGCCGGGGCCCAGGTTTCGGGCGCGGCTTTCTTCCCGCAGCCGACGACGGCGGCCGCGAGCAGGAGGGCGACAAACGGATGTCTCATACGGTTAGAATCTGGATTTCAACTGCTGCATGAACGCCTCCGCGGCCTTCGAGCGCGGGAGGATCTGCTTCGCGGCGCGGAGCCAGGCATCGGCCTCGTCGGACCCGACGCCCTTCACGGGCCAGGTGTTCTCCACCAGGACCTCGCCGCCCCGGACCATATAGGCCCGGATGTCGATGTTCAGGGCCGTCTGGGAGGACGAGCCGGGCGTTTCCATCCGGTCGGTGACCTTTCCTTCGATGAACAGGGTCTCCCCGCCTTCGCCGACGGTCACCCCGGCGCCCTGAAGCATCTGGGTGAAACGCTGGACAAGGACTTCGCGCGCCGCCTCGGGCACGTTCTCCGGGACCTTCAGGGACAGGGTCTGGGCGAAGGCCGCCCCGGAAAGCAGCGCAGCGGCTGCCAAAAGGATCAATTTCTTCATCATAGCCAATAACCTCGGATCGGCAGCGTGGTTTTCCGCCTCCAAGGACCGTAAGGACAAAAGTAGTAATTTTATGCCGATAATGAAAATGGACTTTTTGTCACCTCCCGTGCCGTTTTGTCCACTTTTCCGGCATTGGTCCCGGGTTTGCAATTCCCTTATGCGGTTCCGATAAGGAACTCCGGGAATAAGGGTCCGCTGGAGGGCCTCCAAACCGGGACGATTA
>ONDF01000043.1 GCA_900316525.1 uncultured Bacteroidales bacterium | reverse complement strand
ATGAAAATCCGCGAGACCGGCCGGCTGGAAGCCGGCTTCGTCACGGACCTGGGCTATGAATATGCGGCCGGTCTGAAGGCCACGTTCCAGGCGGGGTATCAGGGGAAGCAGACCGACCTCCGGCATTCGTCCTTCGGCATGGATGCGCGGGTGGAGCCCACCCTGACCTATATCATGGACGACAACATGGGCCTTGCGATGGCTTATATCGTCCGCTTGAAGACGGAGCGCGTCCAGCTGCGTCCGGGAGACGGAGAAAGCGCCTTCGTGGACGAGGGCTTGCGCTATGGCTATTTGTTTGACGGCGGCGCCTTCCCGATCCAGGAACTGTCGCACGGACCGGCGGCGCATTTTTCCAGCGAAGATGCGTCGGCGGGCCTGGAATGGACCTGGAAACGCGGAAAGGCGGACGTTCCGGGCTTCGGCAGCTACAAATTCCCCGGAAGCACCGTCTCGGTCTTCTATGAGCAGGTGTTCCAGGCCGATGCGGCGGACCACGTCCTCCGCGCGTCCTACCGGCGCGACCGCGACCAGCTGCGCGAGAAGGCTGCGGACGGAATCGGCGCCACCTCCGTTTCGGACCGGCTGGCCCGGGATGTGGAACTGAAATACGAGGTCCGGTTCCTCCACGGCGCCGTCCGGCGCCTCGGCCTCACCCTGGACGGACACCGGCATGTGGACCGCTATCTCTCGCCGATTTCGGACCTGGTCAAGCGGAACCTCGGCATGGCCACGCTGAACACCTCGTTCTCCTTCGGCGCTTTCGACCTGGACCTGAACGCCCTGGCGGGCGGCGCCCTCTGGCGCGACCAGGGACGCAGCCGGGAAGAGCGGGAGGACACGTCGTACCGGCGGACGGAGGACTGGCTCCGGCTGATGGATTACTATATGGCCACCCGCGTCGGCGTGGGCGGCGCCCTGACCTACCATTTCTCTTCCCCCAAGGGCCTGTACGTCCGGCTGGACGGCAGTTGGCTCCATGCCTTGCGCAAGACCTCCGTGGGCGGGCAGAACCGGGAGATCGGAAACCTGACCGTCGGCTATGATTTTTGACAAAACCCAAAGAAACAGTGATATGAAACGAGCAATGATGATCGCGGGCATGGCCGTCCTGGCCCTCGTCGCCTGCAAGAAGAACGTCGAACCCGGCAAGGAGCCGGTGGATTTCTCCCAGTACAAGGTTCGCGTGGAACCGGTGATCACCCGTGTGACCGAGACCAATTTCGAGGCGGGCGACGCCATCGGCCTTTCCGTCGCCCTGGCCGGCGGCGACTATGCGGCCAATGTGCAGATGAAGTATGACGGAACCGCCTTCTCCGGCGACCTCAACTGGTATGAGAAGGGCGAGGAGACCAGCACCCTCAAGGCCTATTATCCCTACAAGGAGGGTGAAGGGCTTCCCACGATGTTCTCTGTCCAGCAAGACCAGTCCAAGGGCATCGCGGCGTCCGACTTCGTGTCGGCTGTCAAGGAGAACGTCCTTCCGAGCGCCAACGCCGTCCCGGTGGTGTTCAAGCACCAGCTGAGCCGCCTGGTCACCACGGTGAAGAACAATACCGGCGCCGACATCGAAAGCATCGTGTTCGAGGAGTTCGTCCCTCAGGCCCACATCGCCTCGGACTTGACGGCGAAAGTCGTCGACGGTGCGAAATGGCAGCCGCTGACGCCTTTCTTCAAGGATGACAAGTACTACCTCATCGTCCCCGCCCAGACCGTGAAGCCGGTCGTGAAAGTGACCGCGGGCGGCAAGACGCTGACCCAGGATCTCGCCGAGGTTTCCCTGGAGCCCGGCAAGCAGTACACCGTGTCCATGATCGTGAACAAGGAAGAGATCAAGATCGTCCTCGCGGGCGAGATCGAGAACTGGAACGACGGCGGCGAGATTACCGGCGGCTCTTCTGTCGAGGAGCATCTCTCCGAAGGATACATCCTGTACGACGGGGACCGATACAC
The DNA here is from genome assembly GCA_900316525.1 of uncultured Bacteroidales bacterium. Classification (GTDB taxonomy): domain Bacteria; phylum Bacteroidota; class Bacteroidia; order Bacteroidales; family UBA932; genus Cryptobacteroides. Next base: position 9,806 of record ONDF01000043.1, on the reverse strand, counting down.
CGTCAAAAAGCTGTCCAACGGCCTCTGGATCATGACCCAGAGCCTGCGCTTTGTCCCGGAAGGGAAGACGGTTTCCTCCGACCCGGCCGACGGTAACGGCATCTGGTATCCGTACACCAGCGACGGCACGACCGCCACGCCGGCGACCGATGCGGCCAGCATCGAGGCCCGCGGCCTGCTCTATGACCACCAGGTCGCCTTCGGCGCCGAGATCACGGCCGAGAACTTCAAGACCTTCGAAGGAACCCAGGGTATCTGCCCGAAGGGCTGGCACATCCCCACCCAGGCGGAGTTCCTGTCCATTGTGGGCGCTTCCAACAAGACCGACACGGCGGGCGCCACGACGGATCCGACCGCCGTCTATTTTGACACGGATTACCAGGCGGCCCGCATCAAGACGATGAACGAGGACGGTTTCAACTGGGATTTTGCCGGCGGCGTCATGCGCAACAACAACACGGCGACGGGCAAGTACCAGACGACCATCACCAAGAGCACGACCTGCTCGGTCCCCGAATGGGTCGGCAAGAACGCCGTCACTTATTATATGGGCTCCACCGGCTATACGCCCGCCAATACGGCGACCAACCGTCAGTTCCTGTCTTTGATGTCTGCGTTCACGGCGTCCTATCCCGAGGGCAAGGTGAACGTGGCCTACACGAATTATCTGAGTGGGAATCCGCTCCGCTGCATCCGGAACGAGTAAACCATGAAACGCCTCTTTCTTCTGGCCGCCCTGGCGCTCCTGCCCGTGGCGGCCTCCGCCGATGAGGGGATGTGGATGATCCACGCCCTAAACCAGGCGCTGGAAAAGAAGATGCAGGAGCGGGGGCTGCAGCTCTCCGCCGGGGAGATCTACAACGCCGACGCGCCGGGGACCACGGTCTCCGACGCCGTCGTGTCGCTGGGCTTCTACTGCACCGCCAGCGTGATTTCCGACGAGGGGCTCCTCATCACCAACCACCACTGCGCCTACAGCGACCTGTTCGACCTGTCCACCCCGGAGAAAAACTACCTGGAGGACGGTTACTGGGCGTTTTACCGCCAGGACGAGATTCCGCTGCAGGGGAAGGAAGTGTACTTCCTGAAGCGGGTCCTGGACGTGACGGACGAGGTGGCGGCCGTGGCGGATTCGCTGACCGCCCGGGGCGAGCGCTTCGGCTCGCGCAAGCTCACCTCCATCCTGGAGCGCCGCTACGCCGCGCGCACCGGCCTGGAAGCCTCGCTGAACTCGATGTGGTCGGGGGAGAAGTACTACCTGGCCCTCTATACCACCTACAAGGACATCCGCCTCGTGGGCGCCCCGCCGGTGTCCATCGCGGCCTTCGGCGGCGACGAGGACAACTGGGAATGGCCGCAGCACAAGGGCGATTTCGCCCTGTACCGCATCTATGACCACGGCGAGCCGCTCCATTCTCCCTGGCACCTGCGCATTTCGCGCGCCGGCTACCGGGAGGGGGACTATGCGATGGTCATCGGCTATCCCGGCCGCACCGACCGCTACAGCAGTTCCTACAAGGTCGATTACCTCGCGCGGGTGGAGCGCCCGGTGACGAACCGGCTCCGCGGCAACCAGATGGAGATCGTCCGGAAATGGATGGACGCCGATCCCGCCGTCCGCGCGAAATACTCCGACTGGTTCTTCTCCCTGTCCAACGTCCAGGAGATGCAGGAAGGGGAAGTGCAGTGCGTGAAGCGTTTCGGCGTGGTGGACGAGAAGCGCGCCCTGGAGAAGGATCTCCCGCCGGAGATCCTGCAGGGGCTGGCCGACGAGTACGCCGCGATCGAGGACGTCGAGCGCGAGAAGGCGTACTACCGCGAGACCATCGTCCGCGGCATGCGCATCACGCCCACGATGCTCCGGATGTCCAACGCGAAGACGCCCGAGGCCCGCGACGAGATCTACCGCCGGGACATCGGCGCCCTGGATGCGCGCGTGGAGAAGGACCTCATCGCCTATTCGCTGGAAGAGTATTTCGGCCATATGCCTGCCGAGGTCGTCGGCCATCGGCAGGATTCCCTGCGGAAGGCCTTCGGCGGCGACTGGAAGGCGATGGCGGCGCATCTGTGGGATCATCCGCTTGAGTTGATGGACTTCATCACGGAGGTCAAGATCACGACCTTCAACGATCGCGAGCGGCATACCGGCGACTTGACGGACCTGCAGCGCCGCTATACCCGGGCGCTGTACCACGACCGCGCGCTGAAGGGGATCGTCCAGTATCCGGATGCGAACTCCACGATGCGCCTGACTTACGGCGTCGTGTCTTCCCTGGAGCCGTGGGACGCGGTGTATACCTCCTGGTATTCCTCCCCGCGCGGCCTCCGCGAGAAATACAATCCCGCGCAGCACGATTTCGCGCTGCCGGCGGATTTCGTCGCGGCGCTGGACCGCTATGACGGCCCCGTCAACTTCCTCACGGACAACGACATCACGGGCGGCAACTCCGGCTCCCCGGTGCTGAACGCCCGGGGCGAAGTCATCGGCCTCGCCTTCGACGGAAACAAGGAATCGCTGGCCTCCGACGTCTCCTTCACGCCCGACTATAACAAGTGCGTCTGCGTGGACATCCGGTATGTCCTGTGGATCCTGGAGGATTACGTGGGGCTGGAGCGGATCGTCAAGGAGCTGAAGTAGCCTCGCTGCGGCGCGCGAGCGGGACGGCGACAGGCTTGCCGTCCAGCCAGGCCGTGATTTCCGCGTCGGGGAACCCGAGGACGCGGATCGGATTCAATTGCAGCAGCGCCTCGTTATAGGAACGGAATACGCCTACGGAGTAGGTGTAGCGCAGCGCGTTCGTCAGGCGCTCGTAGACCGGGTCCAGTCCCTTGATCTCGTCCAGCGTCGCGTGCCGGGGCGAGGTGAACAGCTGGATCTGGTAGACAAAGCCTTCCGGCAGGGAGGTGTCCTGCGCGAAGCGGCCGACGGGCCCCACCTGGAAGGTGGCGGGCGCGGCCGGCGGCGCGGCGGCGACCTTGAGTTTCAACTTGGCCCCGAGGGCGTTCTTCGAGAACGTATAGCTGCTGCGGGCGCCCACGAATTCGCGGTCGGCCCGGTCGGTGTCCGTCACGACGCCGCGCTGGAGGAAGGACTGCTCGATGCTCCGGACCGCGCGGTTGGTCTCTTCCAGCCGGCGGCGGAGCGGCGCGAGGGCGGCCTCGCGCTCGGCGACGGCCGACGTGAGGGCCGTGCGGTCCTCCGTCCCGGCCGTCAGCCGCAGCCGGAGGGTGTCCAGCTGCCGCTCGTGCCGGTAGATGGAATCCCGCAGGGCGCGGGCCTCGGCGGTAATCTGCATGTAGCGGCGCGTGTCGTCGTTGCCCGGCGCTTCTTCGGAGACGGCGGCGCCGTGGTCCTGCCGGGTCGGGTCGTTCAGCGGGTGCAGGGCCGCGACCTGCGCGAGCGCGACGGGGTCGCGCATCGGCACGCGGGCGAGAACCGGCTGTTTTTCAGTTACATAGATATAGACGCTGTCCGCCGCGCAATCCCGGTTGGACGCGAACAGCGTGTAGCGGCCGTCGGGGGAGTCGACCAGCAGGAAGTCGTCGCCCGGCGAAGAGAAGGGGAAGCCCAGGTTCACGGGTTCGCCCCAGGTCCCCGTCTCCTCGTTCCAGACGGACCGGTACAGGTCGTACCCGCCCATGCCGTGGAGGCCGTCCGAGGAGAAGGTCAGGGTTTTTCCGTCTTCCGACAGCATCGGGAACACTTCGTTGCCCGGGGACAGCAGGTGTTCGCCCATCAGCTCGGGGTTCGACCATTCCGTCCCGTCGGTCGAGGAGACGTACAGGTTCCGGGAACCGGTGGCGTCCGGGGCGGAGAAGCAGAGGGACTGGCCGCCGCGCGGCGCATAGGTCGGGATCCCGTCGTCGGACGGGTCCAGCGAATGCGGCGGCAGGCGCCAGGTCTGGTTTTTCAGGGGGTAGAACAGGAAGAAATCCTTCCGGGAGAAGCGCTCGCGGGCCACGACCACCGGATCGGCGCAGAAATCGGTCATGTTCAGGGCGTTCTGGGACCGGTCCATGCGGTCGCGGAGCAGCCGGATGGTGTCCTTGTCCGCCGTCCCGGCCGCCGCCCGGGCGTAGAGGTCCATTGCCTCCTCGAAGCGGTACTGCCGGTGCAGGCGGTCGCCCTCCACGAGGAGGGAGTCCGTCTGCGCCCGGAGGCCGAGGACCGCCGAGAACAGGACTGTCAGGATAGAAAAACCCCTTCTAAACACTACGATTGTTCGTTTTTGCGAGCACAAAATTAAGAAATAGTTGCGAGAATCTTCTTATATCAGAAAAAATTCGTATTTTTGTGCCCTTATTTTGCCGAAGTCTGCTTGGTTCGGCCTGAGCGGGCACGGCCTAATGGGAAAAATACTAATATTATAATAAAGTACTACAATGCAAAGCAAAGGCTTAATCAGACTGTTCGCCATCCTGCTTGCCTTGGCCAGCATCTGGCAGCTCTCCTTCACCGCGGTCACCCGCATCCAGGAGAAGAAAGCTGCCAAGGTCGCTGCCGAAAGGGCGCAGCAGTTCGTTGACGCGAACAACGTCGCCGCCGAAGTCCGCGAGTTCGTCCTGGACTCGGTGGCCAACATCCGGAACCGTGCCTACATCGACTCCATCAGCGCTGAGAAGGTTTATCTCGGATACACCTACCAGTCCGCCAAGGAGAAGGAGATCAACCTCGGCCTCGACCTCAAGGGCGGCATGAACGTCATGCTGCAGGTCCAGCTCCAGGATCTCGTGAAGGCCCTCGCCGGCAACAGCACCGATCCCGACTTCCAGAAAGCCCTCGATCTGGCGAAGAAGAACAACGTGAACTCCAGCCAGGACTTCATCGGCCTGTTCGAAAGCGCCTGGGCCGAGACCGCGAAAGGCCGTCGGCTTGCCGAGGTGTTCGGCACCTTCGAGCTCCGCGACAAGGTGAAGCCGGAATCCACTGACAAGGAAGTCATCGAGGTCATCCGCAACGAAGCGAAGAGCGCCATCGACAACTCCTTCAACGTGCTCCGCAACCGTATCGACCGTTTCGGCGTCACCCAGCCGAACATCCAGCGCATCGAGAACAGCGGCAAGATCCTCATCGAACTCCCGGGCGTCAAGGATCCCGAGCGTGTCCGCAAGCTCCTGCAGGGTACCGCCTCCCTCGAGTTCTGGCCCACTTTCACCGCCAATGAGGTGAACCTCTATGCCGTCGACGCCCGCGTCGCGGAGATCCTCGGGAACCTCGGCGACAGCACCGCCGTCGCCAACCCGCTCCTCTCCGTCCTGCAGCCCAGCGGCATGAACAACGCCTGCATCGGTTTCGCCAACGGTGTCGACACCGTGTTGGTGAACCGGTACCTCGCCATGGCGGAGGACGTCCTCCCGCAGGGCTTCCGCGGTCTCTGGACCGTCAAGCCGAGCGAGTTCGTCCAGGGTGCGAACATCTACGAGCTCGTCGCCATCAAGGCTACCTCCCGTGACGGCAAGGCCCCGCTCGACGGCGGTGTCGTGACCGACGCCAGCGTCGAATTCGACGGCGGCCGCAACGGCGGCAGCGGCGCTCCCCACGTGTCCATGACGATGAACGCCGAAGGCGCTTCCGCCTGGGCCCACCTCACCAAGGACAACATCGGCAAGCAGATCGCCATCGTCCTCGACGGTCTCGTGTATTCCTACCCGAACGTCCTGAACGAGATCACCGGCGGCAGCTCCCAGATCACCGGCAACTTCGACATGGAGGAGGCCGAGGACCTTGCGAATGTCCTCAAGTCCGGTAAGCTTCCGGCGCCGGCCACCATCATCCAGGAGCAGGTCGTGGGCCCGTCCCTCGGTTCCGCTTCCATCCGCGCCGGTCTCATCTCCTTCCTGATCGCCTTCGTCCTCGTGCTCCTGTACATGGTGTTCTTCTACCAGGGTGCGGGTCTCATCGCCGACGTCGCGCTGCTGTGCAACGTTCTCCTGCTCTTCGGCACCCTCGTGTCCTTCGGAGCCGTCCTCACCCTCCCGGGTATCGCCGGTCTCATCCTGACCCTGGGTATGGCCGTGGATGCGAACGTGATCATCTATGAGCGCATCAAGGAAGAGCTGGCCGCGGGCAAGGGCTTCTCCAAGGCCGTCTCCGACGGTTACAAGAACGCCTACTCCGCCATCATCGACGGTCAGGTGACCACCCTCCTCACCGGTATCATCCTCTACATCTTCGGTTCCGGTCCGGTCCAGGGCTTCGCCACCACGCTCATCATCGGTATCATCACTTCCGTGCTGACCTCCATCTTCATCACCCGCCTGATCTTCGACGACCGCATCGCCATGGGCAAGACCGTGAGCCTCTCCAACAACCTCACCCGGAACTTCCTGAAGAACACGCACGTCGACTTCATCGGCCTGAAGAAGTACTCCTACATCATCTCCGGCGCCCTGATCCTCATCAGCATCGCCTCCATCGCGTTCAAGGGCTTCAGCTACGGTGTCGACTTCACCGGTGGCCGTACCTACATCGTCCGCTTCGACCAGGGTGTCAAGGCCGAGGATGTCCGCTCCGCCGTGGAGAACACCTTCCAGGCTGCCGCCCAGGCCGCCGGCGAGGACCAGTACTCCGTCGAGGTCAAGCAGTTCGGCGGCGACGCCCAGATGAAGATCACCACCCAGTACAAGAACAAGTCCGAGGACACCGCCGTCGACGCCGAGATCGAGAGCCTGCTCTACGACGCCCTCAAGGGCTTCTACGCCGAGCCGACGAGCCTCGCCGAGTTCACCTCCACCCTGGAGAACCCGAACGGTATCGTCTCCTCCGACAAGGTGGGACCGACCATCGCCCGCGACATCACCCGCAGCGCGTTCATCGCCGTGTTCCTCGCCCTCCTGATGATCTTCGCCTACATCGCCTGGCGGTTCAAGGGCTGGACCTGGGGTCTCGGCGGCGTGGTCTCCCTCGCCCACACGGCCCTCATCGTGATCGGCTTCTTCTCCCTGTTCAACGGAATCCTGCCGTTCAACCTGGATGTGGACCAGACGTTCATCGCGGCCATCCTGACCATCATCGGTTACGCCATCAACGATAACGTGGTTATCTTCGACCGTATCCGTGAGCAGAAGGCCCTGCACCCGAACGCCGACTTCCGCGAGACCGTGAACACCGCGCTGAACGCCACGCTCACCCGTACCGTGAACACGTCCGTGTCCACCCTCCTCCCGATGCTCGCCATCGCGATCTTCGGCGGTGAGTCCATCCGCGGTCTGGCCGTGGCCCTCTGCCTGGGTATCGTCATCGGTACCTACGCCTCCATCCTGATCGGTACCCCGATCATGTACGACGCCACGATGAAGGGCGCCTCCAAGAAGGCCGCCGAACCCAAGAAGAAATAATCTCTTCTCGGTTTGAACGAAAGGACCGGCTCGCTCGAGTCGGTCCTTTTTTGTGTCTTATTTCTCCCGGCGGATGAGGAGGGTGAGGCCGAGGAAGGTGAGGGCGGCGTTGAGGAGGAGGAGTTCGTAGCTGAACTTGTAGCCGCCGAACCAGCGTTCGGAGTTGAGCTGGAGGACGAGGCAGATGGCCGGGGCGAGGAGCGCGACGACGGGCACGTACTTGTCCTTGACCTGCTTTTTCGTGAGGATGCCGAAGGCGAAGAGGCCCAGGATGGGGCCATAGGTGTAGCTCGCGAGCTTGTAGACGGCGTCGATGGCGCTGGTGCTGTTGAGGGCGTTGAAGACGATGATGGTTACGGCCATCAGGACGGCCATCGCGAGATGGACGCGCTGGCGGGTCTTGACTTCGCCCGCCTTGCCCAGGATGTCCACCGTGAAGGAGGTCGTCAGGGAGGTGAGGGCCGAGCCGCCGGCGCCGTAGGCGCTGATCAGGAGGCCGACGACGAAGAGGACGCCCACCACGGCGGGCAGGAGGCCGCCGGTGGCGACGGCCGGGAAGAGGCTGTCGCCGGTCTCGGGGATGCCGTGCGCGGCCGCGAACTGGTACAGGAGCGAGCCCAGGCACAGGAAGCCGGCGATGACGACCGTCTGCAGGAGGCTGCTCACGACGAGGTTCTTCTGCGAGTCGCGGTAGTCCTTGCAGGCCAAGGTGCGCTGCATCATGTCCTGGTCCAGGCCGGTCATGGCGATGACCGTGAACAGGCCGCCCAGGAGCTGTTTCCAGAAGTATTGCGGGTGGTTCACATCGTCGAAGAAGAACACCCGCTCATGGATCCGGATGCCGCCGAGGTCCTTGCCGATGAAGAAGATCGCGAGGGCGACCGCGACGATCATGCAGGCGGTCCGGACGACATCCACGCCGATGACGGATTTCACGCCGTGGCGGAAGGTGAGCGCCAGGCAGACGGCCACGTTGCAGAGCACGTTCAGCCAGAAGGGGAGGCCCAGCGGGCCGAAAACGAGCAGCTGCAGGGTCAGGCACACGAGGAACAGCCGGACCGACGCGCCCAGCATCTTGGAGATGAAGAAGAACCAGGCGCCCGTCTTGTAGGAGGCTAGGCCGAACCGGTTTTCCAGGTACTGGTAGATGGAGACGACATTCAGCTTGAAATACAGGGGCGTGAGCACGAAGGCGATGACCAGGTAGCCCAGGAAAAAGCCGATGCACATCTGCAGGTAGCCGAACCCGCTCGTGCCCACCATGCCCGGCACGGAGACGAACGTCACGCCGGACATGCAGGAGCCGATCATCGCGAAGGCGACGACGGCCCAGTGCGTCTTGCGTCCGCCGTTGTAGAACGACGAATCGTGGCCCTCTTTCTGCTTCATTTCAGGTTCTCCTTATGCGCGCGGCCCACCGGCAGGGGGGTGTCCACGCCGACGAGTTTCACGGCCGTGGCCTTCTTGCTTTCGATGCGGTGCACGGGGACGATGTAAGACCGGTGGATGCGGACGAATTTCCCTTCCGGAAGCATTTCCAGCAGGGCTTTCATCGTGATCTGGGAGACGACGTCCTCCTGGTGGTCCAGGTGCAGGCAGGCGTAGTTGTTCCGGGCTTCGATGTACTGGATGGCGGCGAGCGGGACCGTGACGTCCTTGTAGTCGGCCTTCACTGTCACCGTTTCGCCGGCGACGGCGTGGGCGGCCAGGGCCTCCACGGCGGACTGCACGGCCTGCGCCGCGGTCCGCTCTTCCTTGACGATCTCCAGCCGGCGGAGCTTCAGGACCAGGAAGCCGGTGGCGAGCCCGGCGCCCATCGCGGCGATGTACAGCACCCACACGGCCTGCTGGTACATGTACAGCCGCGGCGGCCGGTCCGCGATCATCTCGCGGGGGAAGGACACCTGCTTCAGGCTCATCAGATAGGTCAGCACCGTCGCGATGAAGATGACCGCCAGCGCGGTCCACCGTTTGTTCGACGCGAACATCGACGGAATCGCGTGCCGGCCGAGATACCAGCACAGGTAGGTCCATAGCAGGTAGACGATGACGTCCGACGCGCGCCAGAGGATCCATTCGTTCACCGGGAAGACCGACACGAGGCAGGGGATGAGGATCAGGCAGACGCCGAGGTCCACCCAGCCTTCCAATTTCGTCTCGATTATCTTGCCTTTTGCTTTCATAGTAGGGCAAAGGTACGGATTTTCGGGCAATCCGTCGTTAAAACGCGAAAAAATGTCGTTTACCCGTTAATTGCGGCCAGGATTCCGGCGACCCGTACGGCGTCCGTGACCTTCTTCCCGTTGATGGAAACCGAGGCGGAGGCGTGGATTTCCGAGCAGCCGGTCTCGGCGAGGATGCGGGCGGCGTTGCCGGGCGTGACGCCGCCGCCGGGAAGGATCCCGATCCTTCCGCGGGCGCGCCGGCGCAGCTCCCGCAGCATCGCCGCCCCCGCCTCCGCCGTCGCC
>ONDF01000025.1 GCA_900316525.1 uncultured Bacteroidales bacterium | reverse complement strand
GTGATTCCGTTGGGATTCGAACCCAAGACCCACAGCTTAGAAGGCTGTTGCTCTATCCAGCTGAGCTACGGAACCGTCCTCCCTTGAAAGGGAGTGCAAAGGTAAGCAATTTTTCCGAATATCCTACTGGACGAAGCTGCCAAAGTAGCCGGGGAAGAGGACGGTGGTGATCAAGTAGCCGACGATGGTGGAGACGACTACGCTGATCATGCCCGGCATCATGAAGCTGTGGTTCAGGAGGTATTTGCCGATGACGGTCGTTCCGGACCGGTCGAAATTCACCGTGGCGATATCGGACGGGTAGTTCGGGATGAAGAAGTAGCCGTACACGCTCGGGAGGACGCCCAGGAGGACGGGACCGGCGATGCCCAGCTGGTAGGCCAGCGGGAGGAAGGCGACGACCACGGCGCCCTGGCTGTTGATGAGCACGGAGACGAGGAAGAAGACGAGTGCGATGGACCACGGGTAGTTCGTGACCAGGCCGGTGAGCATGGCCTTCATCTCGTCCATGTAGTTGCCGAAGTAGGTGTCGGCCATCCAGGCGATGCCGTAGATGGCGACCACCGCGACCATGCCGGACTGCCAGACGGCGCCGGCGACGGCCTTCTTCGGGGAGGCCTTGCAGAAGATGATGTTGCAGGCGGCGGCCACGAGCATGATGATCTGGATGCAGATGTTCATCTTCGGGATGGCGATGGCCTCGGCCACGGTCTTGCCGTCGGCCGTGTGGAGCATCTGGCAGAACGCGAAGCCCACGATCACGAGCAGGGAGCCCAGGAACACGAACACGGAAGCCTTGGCCTCCTTGGTGATGACCTTGTCCAGGGTGGTGGCGGAGCTGCCGTACATGTAGGCGTACTGCTCGGGATCGGCCTTGCGCTTCTGGAATTCAGGGTCGACGTCGAGGTCCTTGCCGCGCTTGAAGGAAGCGAGGGCGGCACACATCAGGCCGATGAGGCAGGCCGGGATGGTGACCATCAGCACCTGCGGGATACTGACCATGTAGCCGTTCGCGTTGGAGATGGTGACGAAGGCGACGACGGCGGCGGCGATCGGCGAACAGGTGATACCCACCTGCGAGGCGACGGACGCGACGCCGCAGGGGCGCTCGGGCCGGATGTTCTTCTTCAGGGCGATGTCGCAGATGATGGGCATGATCGTATAGACCACATGGCCCGTGCCCACGAGGACGGTCAGGAAGAAGGTCACGAGCGGGCCCAGGAAGGTGATGTGGTCCGGGTGCTTGCGGAGCATCCGTTCCGCGATCTGGATCATCCAGTCCATACCGCCCGACGCCTGGAGGGTGCCGGCGCAGGTGACGGCCGCGATGATGATGTAGATGACGTCCGTCGGCGGGGTTCCGGGCTTGAGCCCGAAGCCGAACACGAGGATGGCCAGGCCGATGCCGGAGATGGCGCCGAGGGCCAGGGAACCGTAGCGAGAACCCACGTAGAGCGCTGCGAGAACGATCAGCAGCTCGACAATCATGACAAAGCTCATATCTTAGTGTTAGGTTTAGAAATCATACAGGTTCAGGCCCGTCTCCTCGTCGAAACGGCGGCCGGCCTCGCAGGCGAAGCGCTCCACGACGAGCTCGCAGGCCCCGTTCACGCGGGCGGTGAGCATGTGGCCGCCGACGCAGGTGTAGTCCCGCCGGCTGGCTGTGATGTGCAGGTGCAGGTACACGTTCCCGTCCTTCCGGGAGATGTTGCCGGTCAGGTTCGTGATCTCCATCTGCTCGGAGAAGGTCTTGTCCACATATTGCTTCGTAGCGGGGTCCAGGAAACGGAAAGTCGCCTCGCAGATGGCGCCGATGCCATAGACGGCGCCGCAGCGGATGTCCAGCTCCCGGCAGAAGGCGGCGAGCGCCGCCGAGATCTCCACGTGGTTATCGAGGCTCAGGACATATTTGTCTCCGGAAATGCGGTATTGGTACATAGTTCGTGTCATTAGTTCCGATAAAGATACGAAAAAATTCCGTTTCCCGGCACCGAATGTGTATATTTGCAGGCGATAATGAAAAAGACGATCCTCTTCCTCGCGGCCCTCGCGGCCGCCCTCACCCTCTCCGCGCAGGAGATCCGGACCAACTACCGGTCCGAAGGGATGACCCATATTTCCACGGAAGCTGAATCCTGCCAGGACTTCACCACCCGCGTCGAGCGCGTCGGATTCCCCGACGGATCCTCGATGTACCAGGTGTTCATCGACCTCCGCCAGAAGACCGGCTTCACGGCCCCGAAGGGCGTGAAGATGACCGCCACCCTCCCCGGCGGCTCCGTCGTCCGGGCCGACCAGATCGGCCGGGAGAGCGCGACGAAAACCCGCCAGGAGGACGGCCTGTACCTGAACCGGCTCCGCTACGCGCTGGAACCGGCCGATTTTGAGAAACTCACCCGCGGCGTCACCGACCTCGAGCTCGTAACCGGCTGGGACCCGGATAATTACCTCCGGTACCACTTCAAGGACGACGCCTTCGCCGCCCTCCTGAAGCGGCACGGCGCCGCCATCGAGAAGGCCGCGGCGTCCACCATCGACCTGACCGCCGAAGCCGCCGGACGCGTGGACCTCACCGGCAGCGTGATGACTGCCGCGACTCCCCTCGTCGCCGATGGGCAGGACCTCAAGTACAACCTCATCCTGAACCACCTCTACTACAAGAATTCCGCGAAGGAGGACATCGACCTGGCCTTCCAGCTGGGCACCGAGAAGCAGTACCGCATCGAACCGGACGCCCCGGTCACCTTCGTCCTCGGGGACGGCGCCGAGATCACCCTCCCCCAGACCCGCGACGAGGTCAATTTCATCTACGTCTACCCTTCCCTCTCCCAGCTCCGCGCCCTCGCGTACGGCAGCGTCAAGTCCCTCCGTATCCAAACGGAGGATGGCACCCTGACGGATGCCATCCTCGACGATTCGTTCTCGAAAGCGCTCAACCAGCAGTATCAGCTGCTGATGTCGCTCTCCGCTAGATAATCCGGTCCCGGTACTTGGCGTACAGTTCCGCCGCCACTGTCTTGGCGTCGCCCACGGGCTGCGCCGGGAAGGTGTGCAGGCACTCGTCCCACCACTGCTTCTCGAAGGTCGTCACATCGTCGCTGAAGGCGTTGTAGTCGTCCTCGTCAAAGCTTCCGTCCTTGTCCAGGGCGGCGTCCACCGCCGCGAAGAACTTCTCCCAACGGACCTTGTAGAAGGTGCCGGTGAGGCCGTTCCAGGTGCGGGAGGCGTAGTCGTTCAGGAGCATGTCCTTGTCGCTCCAGGTGGTGATGAGGTTGCGGGCGTTGCGCTCGAAGTAAGCCTTCTCCGCATCGTCCTTCCCCCAGCTGCGGGCGTCGGAAATCCATTTGCCCACCAGGAAATAGCTGTGCGTGCCGATGACGGTGTCGATGTCGCCGATGATCTCGAGCATTTCCGTGGAGACGGTCTTCATCGCCCCGCGGTCCTGCTCCGCCACGGCAGCCTCGTACTGCTTCTTGAGCGCGTCGAACCGGTTCGCCAGCAGCTGCCGCGTGAGGTTCGCCAGGTCGAACGCATAGGCGCTGTTCTTCCCGTCCACCTCCAGCAGCAGGCCCAGGGCCTCGCACAGATGCTTGTTGTCATACCGCAGGCGCGCGTTGCCGTAATAGGTCCGGGTCCGGCCGATGGCGGGCCGCTGGTTCACGAACGACGCCTGTCCCGGGGTGCTGGAATCGACATACACGCTGTCGATGAGGATCTTCCAGGCCTCGCGGGCCTTCGGGTCCCCGAAGCCGACGCGCTGGTCGGCGAGTCCCTCGGTCCAGACCGCCACATCCTTATGCTGCGGCAGCGTCCAGGCCTTCTCGAAGATGTACTCATAGACATACGGGTTGCAGTCGAAGCCTTCCAGGGTAGCGCCCACGCCGCTCATGTTGGGGCCGCCGTTCACGAGGGCGTTCTCGATCTTCTCGTTCAGGTCGTTGAACTTGCCCACGAGGGCGGTGTTGCCGCCGAAGTTGCCCAGGTAGCACCAGATATAGGGCACGCCGTAGAAGCTGTCCGTCCGCTTCCACACCTCCTGCCGGTCGCAGAAGTAGTCCAGGAGGAGCTGGCGCTCCTTCGGGAAGGAAGTCAGATAAGCCTCCACGCGGTCCTCGGTCCAGTATTTCCGTTCGTTGTAGAACAGCCAGCCCATCTGCAGCCAGGTAGCGTCCGGATCGGCCTTCTCCAGGGACTCGTACACCTGCCGGCTGACGCGGCCCAGGTACTCGGGCTCCCAGCTGGGCGGCGTGAGTTCGTTGAAGATGTCGATGCCGTAGACATGGTCCGTCCCGTAGATCTCGGTCTCCTTCTCGACGAACTTCTTCTGGATCTCCGTGAACAGGTCGCTCATCGGGTCCAGGAAGGTGCAGGCGTACTCCGGCTGGTAGCCGGACCAGTCCTCATTCTTGGTGACGGGGGCGTCCGGATACAGGCGGGTCAGCTCGCGCGGCACGTGGCCGGAGAAGGCCGGCAGGACGGGCTTCATGTTCAGCTCGCGCTCCCGGGCCGTGATCTGCTTCTGGAGTTCCAGCTGGCCGTCCAGCCAGCTGTGGAGCAGCGGGCCGAACCAGCGGTCGATGTTCTGCATCCGGTGCCACGGCAGGTGCGCCGGGCCGGTGAAGTAGTTCCGCACCTCCTCGTCGGTGAGGCCCATCTCGGTCCAGATCTGGTACCAGATGGACTCCTGGCCGGTGATGGCGAGCGGCAGGTTGATGCCCTGGAGGGCCATCCAGTCGATGAAATGTTCCCAGTCGGCCCACTGCCACCAGGGCATCGTGTACCCGTAGGTGCAGTAGTTCAGGAAGAAACGGTTCTCGACGCGGGCCGACGCCTCCACGGGCTCCGGAACGGCCGGAAGCTTCTTGGGCAGGGTGAACGTGTCACCCAGCAGCCAGCCGTACTCCACGTGGCAGTAGTACTTGAGATAGTGGTTCAGGCCCACGGCCATCGAGTTCGCGTCATTGCCGATGACGGCGAGCTTCCCGCCGCGCTGCTCCAGCCGGAAGAAGTCGCCCTCCCCTTCCGCCTTCTCGAAGACGAAATGGCGGGCCTGCTGCGGCCCCACGACACGTGCGGCCAAGGCCTCCGCAGCCTCCACCTCCGGGTCCGCCGGACCCTTCGGAACGCAGGCAGCCGCCGTAAAAACAACGGCGGCTGCTGCTAATGAGTGCAAAATCCTGCTCAAAGCTAGAACGCGTAACGGGCCGCAATCGCGAAGCCGTACCAGTTGCCCCGGTTCATAAAAGCGGGAATCATAAAACTGGGCCGGAAGTCGACGGACAACTGCAGCGGGAACCAGAAGGTGTACTCCAGGCCCAGCTGGGCGGCGAGGCCCACGAACGGGCGAGCCTTCGGCTCCGTGGTTCCGTCTTCCTTGAGCTTGTTGCCCGTACCGTAGCCGACGGCAAGGCCGGGACCGGCATAGAAGCCCCACTCGCCGCGGTCGGTGAACTCCGGCTGGGCGAAGGTGAAGTTGTACAGCGCCGTGGCCTTGAAGCCGTTGCCGCCGAACACACCGAGATCGATTTCAGCGAAATCATAGTCATTGTCGAACAGGGTCGCCCAATGCTCGTAGCTGATTTCACCGTTGAAATGGGGACCGAACAGGCCGCCGCGGACACCGATGGCCTTCGGCTGCGCCACCGCGGCCAGAGAGAGGCCGAGGAGGGCGATCACGATCAAAAGAGTCTTCTTCATTGTAACTAACACTAATAAAAATTGTTTACTTAACCATGCCGCTGAAACCCATGAAGGCCAGCGCGAGGATGCCCACGCTCACGAGGGCGATGGGAACGCCCTTGAACGCCTTGGGCACGTCGCACAGGGCGAGGTGTTCGCGGATGCCCGCGAAGATGACCATCGCCAGGCCGTAGCCCAGGGAAGTCGCGAAGGCATAGACCAGCGCTTCGCCGAGGTTCAGCATGTGGGAAGGAAGGCCGAAGGTGAACTCCTTCGTGACCACCGTGATCGCGACGCCGAGGACGGCGCAGTTCGTGGTGATCAGGGGCAGGAAGATACCGAGGGCCTGGTAGAGGGACGGACTCACCTTCTTCAGCACGATCTCCACCATCTGCACGAGAGCGGCGATCACCAGGATGAAGGCGATCGTCTGCAGGAACTCGAGCTGGAAGGGAACGAGGAGATACTTGTTGATGAGGAAAGTCACCAAGGTGGCGAGGGTGATGACGAAGCACACGGCCATCGACATGCCCGTGGCCGTCGACAGCTTGTTGGAGACACCCAGGTAGGGGCAGATTCCGAGGAACTGCGCCAGGACGATGTTGTTGACGAAAATCGCCGAGATGATGATCAGGAAGTACTCCATGGCCTAGTCTTTTTTCACGAATTTGTTGAACAGGACCATCAGGTAACCCAGGCACAGGAAGGCGCCCGGGGCCATCACGAAGGCCAGCATACCGTCGTGGCCGCCGATGAAGTTGAAGCCGAAGGCCGAGCCGGAGCCCAGGATCTCGCGGACGAGGCCGAGCACGGTGAGCGAGAGGGTGAAGCCGATGCCCACGCCCAGGCCGTCACAGGCGCTTTCCAGGACGCCGTGCTTGTTCGCGAAGGCTTCCGCGCGGCCGAGAACGATGCAGTTCACCACGATGAGCGGGATGAACAGGCCCAGGGTCTCGTACATCGCCGGGGTGTAGGCCTGCATCAGCAGCTGGAGCAGCGTGACGAAGGTCGCGATGACGACGATGTACACCGGGATGTGCACCTTGTCCGGGACGACCGGCGCGATCAGGGAGATGACCACGTTCGACAGGACCAGGACGAACAGGGTCGCCAGGCCCATGGAAAGGCCGTTGACGGCCGAAGTCGTCGTGGCCAGCGTCGGGCACATGCCCAGCAGCAGGACGAAGGTCGGGTTGTTCTTGACCAGACCGTCGGTGATGAGTTTCCAGTTTTTAGCCATCGTCTAGTCCTCCAAATTAGATTTCTCGACTCCGCTCGAAATGACAGATACGGCGTCCACGGCGTTCTTGACGGCTTCCGTGTAGGCGCGGGAGGTGATGGTGGAAGCCGTGATGGCGTCCACGTCGCCGCCGTCCTTCTTGACGGAAAGGATCTTGGCGGAAGGGTCGAAGCCCTCCCACTGGGCCATGAACTTGGCGTCGGTGTTGCACTTGGCGCCGAGGCCCGGGGTCTCTGAATGCGAGAGCACGGAGGTGTTGTACACCACGCCGTCCGGGGTGACGCCCACCATCAGGGACAG
Organism: uncultured Bacteroidales bacterium; assembly: GCA_900316525.1. Lineage (GTDB taxonomy): Bacteria > Bacteroidota > Bacteroidia > Bacteroidales > UBA932 > Cryptobacteroides. The sequence continues at coordinate 28,585 of ONDF01000025.1, read as the reverse complement.
CGGGCCGCCGAAGCCGACGACGGTGGACTCGACGGCGTAGCCGACGGTTTCACCGCCCTTGACGGCCTTGTAGTAGTTGTAGGTCTTGCCATCGACCTCGACGGACTCGTAGGAGGTCTCGTCGAAGGCGGGAAGCACCGCGCCCACGGCCTTGTTCGTCTTGGCGACGGCCGCGGCGTCGATGGGCTTCTTCGTGAGGGCGTACGCGCCGCCGAGGACGGCGGAGCACAGGAGGCAGGTCAGTCCGAGGACCAGCGTCATGTTCTTGAGATTGGATACGGCTGCCATCTTCTACCTCCCGAATTTTTTCTGGTGGAACGCCCGGTTGAGGAGCGGAACGAAAGAGTTCATGATCAGGATGGCGAAGGAGACGCCTTCCGGATAGGAACCGAAGTAACGGATCATCATCGTGAGGAAACCGATGCCCACGCCGAAGATGACGCCGCCCCACAGGCTCATCGGGGAGGTCACGTAGTCGGTGGCCATGAAGCAGGCGCCGAGGATGAGACCGCCGGTGAGGAGGTTGAAGACGGGACCGGTGAAGCGGGCGGGATTGACACCCCAGAAGATGAGGGCCGTGAGGGCCACCGTGGCGAAGATCGACAGGGTGATCCACGGCTTGATGACCCGGCGGACGCACAGGTACACGAAGCCGAGCAGGAGGGCGATCGCGCAGACCTCACCGGCGGAGCCGCCGAGGTTCGCGAACAGCATCTGCCCGTAGTCGTACCCGTTCTGCGCCATGATGTCCTGCACGGACGCGCCCTGCATCAGGCCTTCGTTGATGGCGCCGAGCGGGGTCGGACCGGTCACGGCGTCCACGCCGAACAGGCTCTTGGGCTGCGACCAGGTGGTCATGTAGGTCGGGAAGGAGACGAGGAGGAACACGCGGCCCACGAGGGCGGGGTTCCAGATGTTCTGGCCCAGGCCGCCGAACGTCATCTTGGCGACGCCGATGGCGACGACCGCGCCGATGAACACGACCCACCAGGGGGTGGTGTACGGCAGGTTCAGGCCCAGGAGGATACCCGTCACGACCGCGGAAAGGTCGCACAGGGTGGAGGGTTTCTTCAGCAGGAAACGGGTGATTGCCCACTCCAGCAGGAGGCAGGAGCACACGCTCACGGCCATCACGAGGATCTCCTTCCAGCCGTAGAAGACGAAGGAGCAGAGCACCGCAGGCAGGAGCGCGATCACGACATCCAGCATCAGGGACCGGGTGGAGTCCTTGGAATGGATGTGGGGTGAAGGGGATACGATCAACTTACTCATAATCCTTTACTTTTTAGCGGCTTCCGCAGCGGCCTTGGCGGCCGCGGCGCGGGCCTTGATGGCGCCCAGGGCGAGACCCTTTCCGGTGCGGATGACGTCCAGCAGCGGGATGTGGGCGGGACAGGAATACAGGCAGCAGCCGCACTCGATGCAGTCCTGGGCGGCGTTGGCCTCCAGGGCTTCGGTGTCGGCGATGCGGGAGAGTTTCTGCAGCAGGAACGGTTCCAGGCCCATCGGGCAGGCGTCGGCGCACTTGCCGCAGCGGATGCAGGCGGTCTCGGGGGCGCGGCGGGTCTGCTTTTCCGTGAGGAAGAGCAGGGCGCTCGTGCCCTTGAGGGTGGTCGCGTCGAGGTTCGCGATCGCCTTGCCCATCATCGGACCGCCGCTGATGACCTTCGCCGCATCGGCCGGCATTCCGCCGAGGGAGTCGATGATATAGCGGATCGGCGTGCCCACGCGCACCTGCAGGTTCGCCTGCTTCGGGAAGCATTCGCCCGTCACGGTGATGGTGTTGTCGATGAGGGGCTTGTTCTTCTGCACGGCCTCGTACACGGCGAGGGCGGTGCCCACGTTCTGGACGACGGCGCCCACCGAGATCGGCAGGCCGCCGGAACGCACCTGGCGGTGCATCACCGCGTCGATGAGCTGCTTCTCGCTGCCCTGCGGGTAACGCATCTTCATCTCCATCACCTCGAGGTTCTTGAAGCCCAGCTTCGCGATGACCTCGCGGATATGGGCGATGGCTTCCGGCTTGTTCTCCTCGATGGCGACGGTGCAGGGGACGTTCCCCATCACCTGCGCGAGGATGGCGGCGCCGACGACCGTCTGCTCGCCCTTCTCCAGGAGGACGCGGTAGTCGGAGGTGAGGTACGGCTCGCATTCGCAGCCGTTGATGATCACGCGCTCGCACTTGGAGCCCGGAGGCGGCGAGAGCTTGATGTGCGTCGGGAACGTCGCGCCGCCGAGGCCGACGACACCGGCGCTGTGGATCTTCTCGATGATGGCCTGGTTGTCGGTGGGAATCTCCGTGACGAGGTTGTCCGACAGGTCGATGCCCTCCATCCACTCGTCGCCTTCCACGGCGATCTCGATGTGGGTGACGGGACGGCCGGCCAGGTCGGCGCGGGGGCCGATGGACTTGACCGTACCGGACACGGGGGCGTGGACGTAGGTCGACACGAAACCGCCCGGGCCGGCAATCACCTGGCCCACCTTCACCTTGTCGCCCACCTCCACGACCGGGAGGGCGGGCGCGCCGAGGTGCTGGGCGACGGAAACGTACATGGTCGGCGCCGGCGGCAGGACTTCGGTCCGGCAGTCGCGGGCGAGCTTGTTGTCGTGCGGATGGACTCCGCCGATGGCGAATGTACTCTTACTCATGGGCGGCCTCCTTTGCTGCTTCAGCAACTAATGCGGCTTCGGCGGCTTTCGCCTCCGTCGCTTTCTTCTTCCTTTCGGCGATACGGGCCTTGACGGCGTCCTTGTCCAGAGGCTTCGGGAAGTTCACCCCGTGGATGGCGCCGGTCGGGCAGACAGCCTCGCATTCGCGGCAGAGCTTGCACTTGTAGGAGTCGATCCAGGCGATGTTCACCGCCATGGTGATGGCCTCGTGGATGCAAGTCTTCGCGCAAAGGCCGCAGCCGATGCAGGCGTTGGCGCAGGCTTTCTTCGCGACAGGACCCTTGTCCTTGTTCACGCAGGAAACGAACTCGCGCATGCCGCGCGGTCCTTTCTGGCGCAATTCGATGATTTTCTTCGGGCAGGCCTTCACGCAGGCGCCGCAGGCGGTGCACTTCTCCTCGTCCACGACGGGAAGGCCGGTGGCGGGATCCATGGAGAGGGCGCCGAACTGGCAGGCCGCGACGCAGTCGCCGCATCCCAGGCAGCCGTAGGCGCAGGCCGTATCGCCCGCATAGAGGGCGGCCTTCACGGCGCAGGTGGCGAATCCGTCATACTCGTTCACGCGCGGACGCGCTTCACAGGTCCCGTTGCAACGGACGACGGCCACTTCGGGCGCCTTGGCCTTGACCTCGTAGCCGAGGATGGACGCGACTTTCGCCATGACGTCGTTGCCGCCCACCGGGCAGAAGACGCCTTCCAGGTCCGGGGACTTCACCGCGGCCTCGGCGAACGCCCGGCAGCCGGCAAAGCCGCAGCCGCCGCAGTTCGCGCCGGGCATCACTTTCTCCACCTCGTCGATGCGGGGGTCCTCCTCCACCTTGAACTTCTTCGCCACCAGGTAGAGGACGAGCGCAAGCACCAGGCCGAGCACCGTGATGATCGCAATGGTCCAGATGACAGTATGGGTCATATAAGGTTTGGGTTAAGGTTTATGGTTTATTGTATCGTAAAAATATATTCGTTCCGGAGCCGGTCCCGCAGGAGCCACAGGACCCCGTAGTAGAGCGCCACGGCACCCAGGCCGGCGAGGCCGGCCGCAACTTCGCCCACGCCCAGGGCGATGAGCCCGAGCGCGACGCCCAGCAGGACGACCAGCGGGAGGAAATAGGCGAGCCAGACGGCCTTGAGGCCCATCGTCGCCTTCAGCACCACGTTCACCTCGTCCCCGACGCCGTAGGTGGCGGAGGGACTGGTGGGAACTTCGATGGCTTTTTCCGTATATTCGGAGAGTCCGCAGAGACCGGCGGCGTGACATTCCGAGCAGGCCGAATGGGAAACGATCCGAACCGTCGTCGTCTGCGGGGTCATCGACACGACCTGACCGGTATGCATCACCTGCTCTTTCATTTGACGCGCTTGGTGGATATAAGGGCGGTAAAGTCGTGGGCCAGCCCCTCGTAGGAGGCGAGCCGGCCGTTCATCGCGCCCACCTTTAGCGGCGCCATGAAGGCGACGGGCAGCCGGTTGTCATCGTCGGAGAACCACAGGATCGCATCCTCGTTCCCCTCGAACACCTCGCCCTTCTTGAGGGAAAGGCCGAACTTCCGGGTAGCGATGGTGCCGACGCCCCGGATGTACTTGTTCTCCTGGCCCCGGTAGGTCAGGCTCACGGTCTGCACTTCCCGGTCGATGGCGAAGGAGATCTTGTACACCGTCCCGGGCTTCAGGTTCTCATAGTCCATCCGGCGGGCATAGTAGAACAGGGAGGTGACGTCGTAGGTGCAGTCCCCGAAGGGGATGTCCATGTCCACCTTCTCCTTGTCCCAGTACTCCAGATGGGCGCGGATGACCTTCGCCTTGTGGTCGTACTGATAATCGTTGATGCAGTGGTAATCCCCTTCCCGCGTCTCGCGGAGGAAGCGGCGGGGCTCGACGCCCTTCAGGCCGAACCAGGATTCGAAACTCTCCCGGATCTTGAAGAACACGTCGAAGAACGGGGCCGTCTTCATCGTCAGGGCCGTATGCCAGACCGGCTCCCCGTTCAGGGTCGTCCGGTCGGCCGTGAGGTTGGCCTTGGCCACGTCGGTCTGGACCGCGTGCCAGTTGTAGGAGACGTTGAAGACGATTTTCTCACCGTCCTGGTAAGGGTCCACGCCGTCGGCGCGGGCAGGCAGGCACCGGGCGTTCTGCGCGGACGCGGCGGTCCCGGCCCCCAGCAGGAGGACGGAGAGGAGGAATATGCGGAGGGTTTTCATCATCAGAAGGGTTGGTTCGCGTCGTCGAAGTTGTAGCCGTCGTCCGTCTTCACGGGTTCGCTGGCCGCGCTCACATAGGGGCGCTGCGCCTGGATGTCCAGCGACTGGTCGGGTTCCACGAACTTGACCTGCCCGGACTTGTATTTCATCTCGATGTCGCATACTTCGCCGTTTCTGTGCTTTGCTATCACAATCCATGCCTTTTCCTTGTCGGCCGGGTCCTCGGACATGCCGGTGAACTCCGGACGGTGGATGAAAATGACCATGTCGGCGTCCTGTTCGATGGATCCGGACTCGCGGAGGTCGCTCAGCTGCGGCTTTCCGAGGCCGCCGGTGCGCTTCACGACGTCGCGGGACAGCTGCGAAAGGGCGATGATCGGGATGTTCAGTTCCTTGGCCGTAGCCTTGAGGGTACGGGAGATGGCGGCGACTTCCTGCTCGCGGAGGCCGCGGAGCTCGACCGGGCCCTGCATCAGCTGCAGGTAGTCCACCACGATGAGGCGCACCTGCTTCTGCTTGACGAGCCGTTTCGCCTTGGCGCGGAATTCCATGATGGGGATGCCCGGGGTGTCGTCGATGTACAGCGGCGCCTTCGCCAGGCGCTTGAGCGTGTACTCGAGCTGCTCCCACTCGAAGGGCTCCAGCTTCACGCCGCCGCGGATCTTCTCGCCGGAGAGGCCGGATTCCGTGGTGATGAGACGCTTGCCCAGCTGGTCGGCCGACATTTCCAGGGAGAAGACGGCCACCGGCATGTTGTGGTCCACCGCCGCGTTGCGGGCGATGTTCAGGGCGAAGGCGGTCTTGCCCACGGACGGACGGGCCGCCAGGATGATGAGGTCCGACTTCTGCCAGCCCTGGGTGACCCGGTCGATGGAAGGATAGCCGCTGGGGACGCCGGAAGGACCGGTAATCTTCTGCAGTTCCTGCAGGTTGTCCATCACCGAGTTGATGATGGAGCCGATGTCCTTGACGTCGTGCTTGTCGTTGGTCTGGATGGCCTGGAAGACTTTCGTCTGCGCGTCGTCGATGAGGTTGTCCACGATGACGGTCTCGTCGAACGACTCCTTGAGGATCTCGTAGGAGGCCGTGATCAGGTCGCGCTGGATGGTCTTCTGCTTAAGGATCTTGAGGTAGAACTCGATGTGGGCCGCCGCGCCGATGTTCTGCGAGAGGTCCGCCAGGACGACGGGACCGCCCACCGCCTCCAGGTTCCCCTGGGTGCGGAGTTTCTCGGACACGGAGATGAGGTCGATGGCCACGTGCTCGTTCACGAGCGAGGACATCGCCTCGAAGATCATCCGGTGCTTGGGATCGTAGAAGCAGGACGCAGTGAGCTCCTCCATGGACTCGTCGATGGTCGACGGTTCCACGAGCATCGCTCCCAGGACAGCCGCTTCCACATCCAGGGCCTGCGGGGGCTTGTTCCCCATCAGGGTCTCCAGATTGACTGCCTGATCTTTCTTTTTCCGGGAATACTCAGGCATGGAGCGGAGGGGCTATTCGAAATCCGGGTTGATGATGATGCGGCCGCAGTGCTCGCAGATGATGAGCTTGCTGTTGGAGGCGATCTCCACCAGGCGCTGCGGGGTGATGGTGTTGAAGCAGCCGCCGCAGGCGTTGCCGTTGTACACGGAAACCACGGCGAGGTGGTTGTGCACGCTCTGGCGGATGCGCTCGTAGGCGCTCATCGTGCGGGCGTCGATCTTCGCGGCGCAGGCGTCGCGGCGCTCCTGCAGGACAGCCTCTTCCTTGGCGGTGGACTCGACGATCACAGCGAGCTCGTCCTTCTTGGCCTTCAGGTCCTCGGTCCGGATGGTGATGTGGTCCTTGAGGTCATCGAGGTCGGCCTTGCGAGCGGCAATCTCGTAACGGGTGTCGGTGATGTTCTTCTCGTCGATCTGGCGCAGGAGGTCCTGGTTCTCGATTTCCTTGTTCAGGGAGTCGTACTCGCGGCTGTTGGTGATGGTCTCGAGCTGGCGCTGGTACTTCTCCACGGTGCTTTCGTGCTCGGCGATGGAGAGCTTCGCGTCGGCGATGTTCCGGTTGAGCTGCTCGATGACGGCGGACAGCTGGGCGGAACGGGCCTTGAGGTCGGCGATCTCGTTCTCGAGCTGCTCGACCTCGGCGGGGAGTTCGCCGCGGAGCTGGATGATCTTGTCCATCTCGGAGTCGGCCGCCTGGAGTTCATACAGGGTCTTGAGCTTCTCGGAGACGCTCATCTCGGAGTCGGCGAAAGTCTTCTGCAGGGAGACGAAAGTCTCGTGCTGGTCGATCGGAGCATCCACCTTCTTGACGGTTTTCTTGGTTGCCATAAGGGTCTTGTATAAATCGATTTATCGTATTCAATAGTATCGGACCGGATTGCTCCGTCCGAGGTTGTCGCTGATGCGAACTGCAAAGGTAGGAAATTTTTCGCGGATAACCTTACATAATATCTCCACGATGTCCACTTCGCTCTCGAAGTGGCCGATGTCCAGCACCATGAAACCGTCCGGCGTGAAGAAGTTGTGGTAGGAAATGTCGCCCGAGATGTACAGCTGGGCGCCCGTGGCGCGGGCCGCGCCGATCTCCGATCCGCCGGCCCCGCCGCACATCGCCACCTTCTCCACCCGGGCGACGGGTTTCGAGGCGCGGACGACCTGGAGGCCGAACTTTTCCTTGACATAGGCGATGGCCTCCTCCCCCGTCATCGGGCGCGGAAGCGTGCCTACGGCGCCGAGGCCGTAGCCGCCTTCGTCCTCCATCACGGCGATGTCCGTGAGGGCCAGGCGGCGGGCCATCGCCCCGCTCACGCCGGCGATCACCTTGTCCGCGGTGGTGTGCGCCGCATAGACGGCGACCCCCGCGCGGACGGCCTTGATCACCGCGTCAGTGACGGGATCCCCGCCCTGGATGCGCTTCAACCCGTGGAAAATCAGCGGATGATGGGTGACGACCATGTCGCAACCCTTCTCCACGGCCTCGTCGACGAGTTCCGGCGTGCAGTCGAAGCCGACGAGGACGCCATGGACCTCGTCTTCGGGCGCGCCGATGCACAGGCCGCTGTTGTCCCATCCTTCCTGGATGGACAGCGGCGCGAACTGCTCGAGGGCTTCTACGATGTCCTTTACCTTCATAGGCTCTTCCTCACTTCCTGCAGGCTGGCCCGGATTTCTTTCAGGGAATTCAGCGCCTTCACGCGCTTTTCCACGCTGCGGCGGTCCTCCGTGAGGCGGGCCATCGCCCCGTCCAGGGTCATCCCCTGCTTCTTCACGAGGAACTGGACCTGCTCGAGGGTTTCCACGTCCTCGGGATGGAAAAGGCGGTTGCCCTTCGCGTTGCGGGACGGCTTGATGAATTTCTCGAAGTAGTTGCTCCAGTAGCGGACGGCCGACGTGCTCTCCCCGAGCCGTTCGGCCACTTCGCCCATCGTGTATAACAGCTTGGCCATGGTGTAAGAGTGTTATTCCTACAAATATAATAAAAAAATCAATCCATCGACTGCCGGGTGCTCACGGACATGTACAGCATCTTCGCGTACTCGTCCGGGTCGACGGAAGCGAACAGGAAATTCACCGGGTCCAGCACCTTCCCGCCCCGAAGCACCTCGTAGTGCAGGTGCGGCGCAAAAGTGGTCGAAGAAATGCCCACGGTGCCGATTTTCTGCCCCCGCTTGACGCTCCGGCCCTGCGGGACGCTGATGTCCCCGAGGAGGGCGTACCGCGTGGTGTATCCGTTCTTATGGTCGATTTCCACGGTGTTGCCGAGGCCCTTGTTGGAGCGGGTCACGTTGCGGACCACGCCGTCGGCCGCCGCCCGGACCACGCTCCCCTGCGGGGCGATCAGGTCGAGGCCGCCGTGCTGGATGTCCACCTTGTACAACGGATTGTGCTTGAGGCCCACCGAGGCGCCGGTCTGGACATAGGACATCTCCTCCAGCGGGAGGGTGAGCGGCGGGATGCTGTCCTTCCGGGCCGCCATCAGGCGGTAGATCTCCCGGAAGTTCTCCTCCACGTTCTGCGCCATCATCCGGAGACTTTCGCTCTTGGAGGCGGAATAGGACAGGTAGAAGCTCTCGGACAGGGAGTCGCTCACGCTGATCACGTCCGCCGCGGTGACGGCGTCCACCGAAGGGGCCTCCGTCTCGAAGATCCGGCGGTACAGGGCGTCGTCCCGCACCTCCAGGCCTTCCACGACGTCGGTGACCAGGCGCTCCTTCTCCCGAAGCTCCTGATAATAAGTTGCATAAAGGTCGTTCTCCTGCTGGAGCCGCCGCTCTTCCTCCGTGGAGAACAGGAGGGAGAACAGCACATAGAATCCGATGGCCGTCGTCACCGTCGCCGCCAGGTAGCGCAGGGCCTTGCCGATGCGCCGGCGCGTCGCGTTGATCTTTCCCTTCGTCTTCATCGGCCGGCGGGTTTGCGGACCATGGCCTCATAGTCCTCGGGTGAAACGTCCAGGTCCATGTACGCGGAAGGGTTCACGAAATCGTTCCGGTACAGGATCTCGTAATGCAGGTGCGGGCCGGTGACGCGGCCCGACTTGCCGCTCAGGGCGATGCAGTCGCCGCGGCGGACCTTCTGGCCCACATAGGCGAACATGTCGGCCAAGTGCGAATACCGCGACACATAGCCGAAGCCGTGGTCCACCTCGATATGGTTTCCATAGCCGTAGAAATCGCTCTCCACCAGGATCACCGTGCCGTCCCCCGTCGCATAGACGGGATTGCCCGGGTCGCAGGAGAAGTCCATGCCCGTATGCATCTTGCTCACGCCCGTGATCGGGTCGTTCCGGTAGCCGAAGGGGCTGGACAGGTTGAAAGAGCCCGGCGCGGTGCTCATCGGCGGAATCGCCGGGATATGGGACGCCTTGTCGCCCGCCACCTGGGCCAGGGCGAAGATGTCGTCGTAGGACTTGGACTGCACGTAGGCCCGCTTTTCCAGGCGGTCCAGCCGCAGGGCCGTCCTGCGCAGGACGTGGCCACGGTCCAGCGCCTCGAGCGCGGGATAGCGGTGGTTCCCTCCGATGCCCGCGTTCCGCACGGCCGCCGGAATCTCGTCCACGCCGTACACCGACCGGTAGATGCGGTCGTCCCGCACTTCCAGCAGGGACATCACCTCCTCGTCGCGGTCCAGCCGGGCGCCCATCTGCTCCAGGCGGGACTGCCAGTCGGCATTCTGCCGCCGCAGGACCGCCGTCTTGGGCAGGTCCGCGCCCAGCACCCACACGCTCAGGACCATATACAGCACGAACAGCACAGCCCCGGCCGCCAGGACGCCAAGCGTCTTCAGCAGCCGGTGCTTCTTCTTCCCCTTCAGTTCGACCATCAGGGTCTCGGGGTTCAGGATGTATTTGCCCTTTTTCTGTGCCAACGGAACTTACGATGCAGTCTGCAAATATACGGATAATTTCCGTAACGGCCCTTTTTGCACATTTCGTGCCCGGGCGGACGCTACTGCATCTGGCGGAGAAGAACCGTGACGCCGGGGAGGCGGGCCGGGAGGCCGGAAAGGTCCGTCTGCGAGAAGTGATACGGGATGAGGACCTTGGGCTGGATCATCTCGGCGGCGTGCACGCACTGGTCCACGGTCATCGTATAGGGCTGGTTGACCGGGAGGAAAGCCACGTCGATATCCTTGATGCCGGCCATCTCCGGGATGTCCTCCGTGTCGCCGGCCACATAGACGCGGAGGCCGTCGATGGTGAGGATGAAGCCGTTGTCACGGCCCTGCGGGTGGAAGTTCGTGCGGCCCTCGGAGTAATTGTAGGCGGGGACGGCGTCCAGGTGAATGTCGCCCGGGAGCTCGCGGCTGTCGCCGTTGGCCATCACGGCGCCCCAGCCCAGCATTTCCGCGACGCGGGCGTTCGTGACGAGGTTGTCGGCATTCGCGCCGAGGGCCTCGAGAGCCACGCGGTCGAAATGGTCGCCGTGCTCGTGGGTGACCAGGATGACATCGGCCTTCGGGAACTCCGTGGCGTAGTCGGTGGGGACGCTGAGGCCGCTCACCGGGTCGATGTGGATGGACAGGCCCTTATAGACGATTTCCAGGGTGCCGTGCTTGATGAGGGTGATGCGGACGGGAAGGCCGCTGTCGGTGAAGAAGGTCTCGACGGCGTACTTCGTGACGGGCTTGCCGGCGGCCTGCCAGCCTTCGATGCCGCCGACGAGGTTGCTGACGGCATAGCCGGCCTTGGCCAGCGCCTTCGCGGCCTCGGCGCTGCGGCGGCCGGTCCGGCAGTAGACGGCGGCCGGGGCCTCCTTCGGGCAGGCCGCCTGGACCTGCGCCAGGAAGTCGGGCGCGTTCCAGTCGATGTTGGCGGCCCCGCGCAGGTGGCCTTCGGCATATTCTTCGGGGGTGCGGACATCGACGAGGAAGACGTCCGGATCGGCGGCCTTGGCCTCGAAGTCGGCGACTTCCAGATTCGTGACGGGGGCGCCGCAGGCGCAGGTCAGCGCGCCGAGCAGGGCGGAGAAAAGGGACATGGCTTTCATGGCTTATTGGGAAATGGGGGTGAACAGTTTGCGGTAGGCCGCCGCCTTCTTGTCCAGCGGTAGCGGATAGGCGCGGGAGGAGGAGGGCATCCGCCAGAACCGGACCGGGCGTCCGTCGACGTCGATGTCCACGCAGCCCCCCACCGGCGGGATCCCGCAGCCGAACCGCTCCGCGACGACCTCCGTCGCCTTCTGCCCGGTGGCGATGAGCGTATGGCAGTCGGGAATGCGGGCGAGGAGCCCGGGGATGTCCGTGGGCGTAACCACCTCCAGGAAGGCGTCGGACGCATTGTCCTTGAGGCGGCGCACCTCGCAGGCAGTGTCGTAGAACGCGAGCCCGGCCTCAGCGCAGAAAGCCCGCACGGCCGCCTCGTCGAAGCGCTTCTCCTGCGGAAGGCAGAAATGGTCCTTGTCCCCGAAATGGATCAGGCCCAGGATGCGCCAGAAATCGTTCAGCCAGTTCGGGTAGTAGAACGGCATGCACCACCGCTTGGGCTGGGGCGGGAAGCTCCCCAGGAACAGCATCTTCGCCCCCTCCGGCAGAAAGGGTTCGAAAGGATGGCGCTCGGATGGAATCAGGCTGGACATACCTGACAAAGATACGCAAAAAATCCGCTACTCGTACACCATGTCCCGGGCGGCCTGCTGGGCGCGCTGGCTGTGGGCGGCGTTCATCTTGCCGAAGTTCCACTTGAGGCCGAAGATCAGGTAGCGGCCCATCACCAGCTGGTATCTGTCCTCTTCGTAGTTGGCGGTGACCGTATGCGTGAGATTCCGTGTCTGGTTCAGGATGTCGTGGCACTTGACGCTCAGGTTGAAGGGGCCGATGCTCTTGTTGATCTCCGCATTCCACTCCCATTCCGGCTGGCCGTAGCCTTCCGAGTAGCCGTTGTAGAAATTGTAGGTCAGCTCCGTGTTGAATTCGAACTCGTGCATGGTGGTGTAGGTGCCCAGGATGCCCAGCCGGGTGTCCAGCGTGTTCATGTTGATGCTCGGATCCAGCGAATAGCGGGCGACATGGCCTTCCGTGCTGGCCCTCAACGTAAAGGAATAGCGGTCCTGGTTGTATTTCAGGCTCAGATACGCGTACGGGTTGAGGGTATGGGTCCGGCTCTCCCCGAAACCGCTCAAGCCGCTGTAGAAGCGGTTTCCGGCGGCGTCTCCCCAGAAACCGTCCATGAAAGCGGCATAATCGAAGGAATCCTTGTCCAGCCCGGGAAGGGTGCTTTTGGCCTGGTAACTGGTGGAAGAGGAGAGCATGGCGTATGCGCTCAGTGAGAAGAACCAGTTTTTCTTGCTGCCGACCGGAGCGGTATAGTCTACCATGAACGTCCCGTTCAGGGTCGGTTTCGACGCGTTGACGGGAATGGAATACTGGATGCCGTCCGCGTCATACCAGCGGGCCTGGCTGACGGGCGAGGCATTGACCCGGCCGTACAGGTAGACCATCAGTGTGGAGAACTTCTCCGGATTGCTCCGGGTCCAGTCGGCGCTGAAATAAGTCTGCGTGTAGGGCTTCAGGTAGATGTTTCCCAGGCTCAACCGGGCCGGGTCGGTGATGTTCAGGATCGGCTGCATCCGGGAAGCGCCAGCAGGCATACTGTATCCCGTCATGTATAGGTACACCTCGTCTTTCTCCTTGCTGTAACTGAGGCGCACATCGGGAGCGAACCGCCAGATCCACTCGTCTTTGCCGATCGTGCTCTCCCGCCCGAAACTTTTGGAATAGGTCTCGTTGAGATAGCCGAACAGGCTTCCTCCGAGCGTAATCCAGCCGGCTTCTCCGAACTGGTACTGGGCCGTCAGGCCGTAATTCTGTCCGAGGTAGTCGTTCCGGCTCCGGGAACTGTAATAATCGTTCCGGCCGCGCGCGTCAAACGCATCCCGGAAGTTTTTCTTGCCCGACCATTCCATTTGTCCCACCGCGGAAAGAATCCATTTTTCGCCGAGGGGCTCCGTATACCGGAAGCCGCCGCTGGCGCCGTAGGAGCGCCCGTCCGACAGGTACCGCATCAACCGGGAATCGGCGCCGGAGACGGTCTTCAGGAGGGTCGATTCCTGGCTTTCGCCGGCATTGACGCCATAATCCCCATCCAGGTCCAAACGCAGGCTGCGGCCTTTCTTTCCCCCGAGATTCCGGAAGGAGACATCGGATGCCAACGAGGCGTCCTTGTCCGTGGACAGGCTGTGGGACGCATTTTCCGAACTGTTCACAAAACTCCCTTGCCGGAAGGTTTCCGAGGTGTTGTTCAGCGTGTTGTCCGTCCTGCCGTACTTGAAGGACGGGCGGAAATGGAACCAGAAATCACCTTTTTCCTTCTTGAGCTCCATATTGGCGTTCACGGAATTGGCGTACTGCTTTCCGCGGTCCTGGGAGGACGACTTCAGGTTGCCGCTTTCCAGATAGGTGGTCCGGTCGGTCCGGTTGCCGGAGTCGGTGTCCGTGTTCCTGTAGTTGACGCTCACTGTCGATTCCACCTCCTTGATGCGGGACGTGTTGGCATTCACACCCAGCTGGGCGGAGGTGGTAAGGCCCTGGGACAGGATGCCGATCGCCCCTTCGTCGTCCATTCCCGCGAAGACCATCCCGGAATCGTCGATGTTCTGCGCGTTGGCGATGACGGTCACCTGGTCCTTCTCGGTGTAGGCCGATACCAGCGCGTTTCCGCCCCAGAGGAAGCCGCGGTCGTCCCGGAGCGGGTTCTCTTCGGCCTTGACGCCCAAGGTCGTGCCGGCCTTGACGCCCAGGTTGCCGAACCAGCCCTTCTCGTATTCCTTCTTCAGGCCGACGTCCAGCACCCTTTCCTTGTCGCCGTCCTTGATGCCGGAGTCGCGCGTCTGCTCGCTTTCGCGCTCGATGACGCGGATCTTGTCCACCACGGACGCCGGCAGGTTGTTCAGCGCCGTCGCCTGGTCGTTGAAGAAGAACGTCCGCCCGCCCACGGTGATCTGGTCGATCTCCTTGCCGTTGAACTTGACCTTCCCGTCTTCGGTGATCTCCATCCCCGGCATCCGCAGGAGCAGGTCCTTCAGCATGGCATTGGCCCCGACCCGGAAGGAGGAGGCGTTGAACTCCACGGTATCCTTCTTGATGACGATGGGATTGCCCACGTCCGTGATGGTCGCCGCCTGCAGGAACTGCTCGTCCACCTGCAGCCGCACGGTGCCCATATCCACCTGCTTTTCCCGGAAATAGCGCTCCCTCACGAAGGGCTTGAACCCCATCATCTCCACGTGAAAGACATAGCTGCCGAAGGGCACCTCGTCCAGCTTGGCCTCGCCCTTGGCGTCGGAAAGCGTGAAATTGGTGATGGTCGTGTCCTTGGACGGGATCACATAGACGGAAGCGAACGGGACCGGCTCGTTCGTGAGCGAATCCACGACCGTCGCCTTGATCTCGCCCATTCGCTCCTGGAGCACATTGTCATTGAATATAAATACCTGCGCCCGGGACGACAGCCCGAGGCACAGCAAGAGTATGCTGATGAGTACCTTCTTCATCTTTGTCTACCAATTATACACAAAGATATAGGGAAGGATTAAATATTCAATGCATAATATTCAATCCCTCAAGCGAATAGTCCTCGCGCGAGAGGCCGTGGAACGGCCCCGGATCAGAACGTGTAGGCCAGGCCGAGGCCCTCGTTATAGGTGGCGACGACCCGGTTGCCGCCCTGGTTGCCAATGATGTAGATGACGAGGCCGGCCAGGATTGCGGTGCCGCCGGCGATGGTAACCCCCTTGCCGAGCGGACGCATGGCTTTGAACGCGCCGATGGGCGCAGCTTTCTCACCGCCGGCGATGAAACTGACCGCCTGCCCCATGTACGGGACCAGCATCAGCACGCCGGTGGCCATGGTGATGGACCCGGCCAGCGTGAGCCCGGAGTGCTTCCGGAACTGGCGGTACAAGTCCGGACCCATCAACGATTCGGCCTGGGGACCGCTCAATTTGAGGACGCCCTCCAGGACGGCGTCGCCCGCCTCGTTCTTGAGCCAGGCCGGCTGGACGAGCCGGTCGAACTGGAGTTCCCCCTGGTCGAAATACAGGGTGCACCCATCCTGGAACCGGATGCTCTCCACAAAGGTCAAGGGGATCCGCGTGGACTGGTCGTTGCCGAGTTCCACCCGCATCACGTCTTTTGCGATCCGCTTGATGGCATAGTGGTCGACACGGCCGTCCATGTAACGGATCTCCGCCGGTGGCTGCACGGTGGGATAGTGGTACACCGTGCGTACCGGGAACTGGGCGGCCGCCGAAAAGGCGGTCAACAGGAACAGAAGGACAGTCAGCGGTGTCCGCTTTATGGTCTTGAAAAGAATACGCATGTCACAGTTCGATTAACGATGTAAATTTAATTTTTAAATGCGACAATGCAAAAAAGCCGGCCACCAGACAAAAAAAGAGACGACCTTGACGATCGTCTCTTGTGCGGTAGGTGAGAGTCGAACTCACACGCCCCATCGGGCACTACCCCCTCAAAGTAGCGTGTCTACCATTTCACCACTACCGCGGTTTGGGGACTGCAAAGATACGGCAAAAAACCGAAACTGCAAATTATTTTTCAACTTTGTTCTTGTGACGGTTCCAAAGGCCGTACACTTCACTCACGTTGCCGGCGGTGATGAAGGCGTTGATGTCGTGTTTCTTGATGAAGTTCATCACGCTGGAGAACTCGTCCGTGGTGAGGAGAGACTGGATTTCGAGGCTCTTCTCGCCGCTGTAACCGCCGATGACCTCGTACAGGGAGCAGCCGCGCTGCAGGGTGTCCGTGATGTAACTGCGGATTTCCTGCTCGTGCCCCTTCGCGATGATGCAGATGCGCTTGCGGCGGTTGACCGAGGCCATGAAGTAGTCCAGGGCGAGGCCGTTGAGCCAGGTGCCCACCAGGCCGATCACGACCATCCGGAACGGGTTGATGGCGAAGGCCGTGCAGCAGATGATGGCCCCGGCGACGGTCACGGACACGCCGATGTCGAAGTGCAGGTACTTGTTCACGATCTTCGCGAGGATGTCCAGCCCGCCTGTGGAGGCGTTGATCGAGAACAGGATGGTCTGCGAGATGCTCACCACGAGCACGAAGCAGATCAGGTCCATCAGCGGGTCGCCCATCACGGACGTGAGGCCGGGCTCGATGAGCTTCTCATAGGGGCACACCCACTCCCAGAAGTCCAGGAGCGGGCCCAGGATCATCGCCGTGTACACAGTCTTGGCGCCGAATTCCTTCCCGATCAGGAGCCAGGCCATGATGAGCAGGACGGCGTTGATGACCGTGACGATCCAGGAGACTTTCACCGGGATGCCCACCATGGCCAGCACGTTCGCGACGACGATGGACAGACCGGAGATGGATCCTAGCACCAACTTGCCGGGCATCATGAAATAGTAGACGGCGGCGGCCGCGATGGCCATGCCCAGGGTCATGATGAACAGTTCCTTCCAGAACTTCCAGGTGCAAAGGTATTTCAGGATCTCCTTCATGGCGTGTGGTTAGTTTCAGCCTTTAAAGTTATGAAATATTCCCGAAAGTGCGTCTAGTTTTACGTTTTTTGTTATTTTTGTAGAAAACACTGACAAGATGAAAGCCTATATCGAACAGAACCGCGAACGCTTCTTCGAGGAGCTCTTCTCCCTGCTGCGCATCCCCTCTATCAGCGCGAAGCCGGAATACAAGCCCGACATGTACCGCTGCGCCCGTCGCCTGACGGAACTCCTCGTCGCGGCCGGCGCCGACAAGGCTGCCGTGTACGAGACCAAGGGCAACCCCGTCGTCTACGGCGTCAAGACCGTGCCCGGCGCCGCGAAGACGGTGCTCGTATACGGCCACTACGACGTGCAGCCGCCGGAGCCGCTGGAGAAGTGGCGTACGGACCCGTTCCAGCCGGTCCTCGCCAAGGACCCGGCCACCGGGGAGGAAGCCATCTACGCCCGCGGCGCGAACGACGACAAGGGCCAGCTGTTCATGCACCTGAAGGCCTTCGAGTTCCTGCTCAAGAAGGGTCTCCTGCGGCATAACGTGAAGTTCATCTTCGAGGGCGAAGAGGAAGTGGGCAGTCCGTCTCTGGCCGCCTGGGCGGAGGAGCACAAGGAACTCCTGAAGGCCGATATCATCCTCGTGTCCGACACCACGATGATCTCCGAGAAAGTCCCGTCCATCAACTGCGGCATGCGCGGCCTCTCCTACCTCGAGGTGACCGTCACCGGCCCGAACAAGGACCTCCACTCCGGCCACTACGGCGGCGCGGTGGCGAACCCGATCAACACGCTCTGCGCGATGATCGCCAGCCTGCACGACGCCGACGGCCGCGTCACCGTCCCCGGCTTCTACGACGACGTCGTGGAGCTTTCCGCCGAGGATCGCGCGATGCTCGCCCGCGCCCCCTTCGATCTGGACGAGTACAAGGCTTTCCTGGACATCAACGAGGTCAAGGGCGAGAAGGGATACACCACCCTGGAGCGCGTCGGCATCCGCCCGTGCCTGGACGTGTGCGGCATCTGGGGCGGCTACACCGGCAAGGGCGCGAAGACCGTCCTTCCTTCCACGGCCCATGCGAAGATCTCCATGCGCCTCGTCCCGAACCAGACATCGGCCAAGATCACCGAACTCTTCGAGAAGCATTTCCGCGCCATCTGCCCGCCGTACGCGAAGGTCGACGTCCAGCCCTGCGAGGGCGGCAACGGCTTCCTCATCCCCATCACCTCGGACGGCTACAAGGCCGCCGCGAAGGCGATGGCCGAGGTCTACGGCATCGAGCCGGTCCCGTCCCGCGGCGGCGGCTCCATCGCCGTCCTGGCGGACCTCCAGCGCATCCTGGGCATCGACCCGCTCCTGATGGGCTTCGGCCTGGAGCGCGATACGATCCACTCCCCGAACGAGAGTTACCTCCTCCGCCAGCTCTTCGCCGGCATGGAGTCCATCGCCCTGTTCTATCAGTATTACTAGGGCCTCCTGGAAAACGACCATCCCGGCTCTCCGAAAGCGGAGAGGCATCCCCTTCGAGCGGAAATAATTCTTTATCAGATAATCGCCCGGACTAGTCCTCCTTGTTGCGGAGGTACTTCCACCCGATGACGGGGAGGACGAAGGCGATCAGGCAGGCGATGATCCAGAAGATGGACACCGGCCCGAAATCGTATACGCCGTCGGTGGCGTGGCCCTCGATCAGGAAACCGGAGACGATGGACTGCGCGCCGGCGGCCGCGTAGCTGGAGATGCCCACGATGCCGAGGGCGGCGCCGGTGGCCTTGCGCGGGACGAAGTCCAGCGCCATCAGGCCGGCGACGATGCAGAACACCACGCTGAAGGCCATGCTGAAGAGGGCGATGTACAGGATGTTCATCCAGTAGGTCCCGCCCGTGAACAGGAAGAGGGCCAGCGTCACGACCGTGAGGGCGCCGGCGATGACCACCGGCCGCGCGCGGTTCCCGTGGAACAGGCGGTCGGAGATCCAGCCGGCCAGGAGGTTGCCCACTACGCCGAAGGCCTCGGAGATGCCGATGATCTGCGTAGCGCTCTCCAGCGAGAAGGTCTTCTGCTTCTGGAGGAACAGCACCCCCCAGTCGCTCACCGCGTGCTGGGTGATGTAGATGAAGGCGCTGGAGATGGCGATGACCCAGATGCCGGGATGGCGGAACACCCACTTCTGGAGCTCCTTCGTCGGTTTCTGGTCCAGGGTCTTGAGCGGTTCGCCCGCGAGTTCCTGCACGGAGGGAAGGCCCTTGCTTTCCGGGGTGTCCGAGATGAACACCAGGGCGATGATGGTGCCGATGACGCCCGCCGCGGCCGCGGCGATGAAGCCCCACTGCCAGCCGGCCCAGGCCACGATGAAACCGGTGACGATCATCGTGACGGCCTTACCGAAGGACGGCGTGGAACTGAAGATGCTGTACATCGTTCCGCGCTTGTTCAGCGGGAACCAGCGGGAGAGGCTGATGGTTCCGGGCGGCGAGCCCATGGACTGGACCCAGCCGTTCACGCCCCAGAGGATGGCGAAGCAAAGCAGCATCACCAGGGAGCCGATTCCCAGCGGTCCGTGCAGCAGGCCCAGGATGCCGAGCGTCACGTTGATGACGGCCGAGATCCCCAGGCCCCAGGCCATGAAGCGCCGGATGTTGCAGTAGTCCGCGATGAAGCCGTTGCTGAACTTGCCGGCCGCATAGACGAAATAGAAGATGGACCCGATGACACCGAGTTCCCCGGCCGACAGGACACCCCCGTCGATGACGGGCTGCTTCACCACGCCGAGGGTCATCCGGCACACATAGTAGAAGATGTAGGCCGTGGTGACGCCCCAGAACGTACGGGTCCTGAGCCGTTTGTATTCTTCGTCCACCTGCTCGGCGGGCACCTTCTCCGCGGAAGGCTTGCTGATCCGGAAGTAACTGAACAGCGACATGCCCCAAAGTTACAAATTATTTGCGATACAAGCGCCGAGGTCGGTCCCCTGCGTGTACAGGGCGGCCTGCCAGCCGGCGGCCCGGGCGCCGTCCACGTTCTTCTGCGAGTCGTCCACGAACAGGATCTCCTCCGGCGGGACGCCGATTTCCGCGGCCACCGCGTCGAAGATTTCCCGCGAGGGCTTCATCAGCTTCATCCGGCAGGAGAGGAACTCCTTCCGGAACACCCGCCGCCAGTCGAGACCGCTCTCCTCGTAGATCTCGTGCATCCGCGCCGTGGAAATCTCGTTGTTGTTCGACAGCGCGTAAACAGGATACTTTTCCGCGAGACGCTCCAGCAGCGGCACCTTCGCCGGGTCCATCCCCGTCAGGAGGCCCGCCATCGCGCGGTCCACATCGGCCGGGACACAGCCCGGACGGGAATCCTTGAGCACCTCGGCGCGGAACTCGTCCTCCGAGATGAGGCCGGCCTCCATGTCGCCGTAAATGCCCTTTTGGTGGCTCAGGTCCAGGATTTCCGTGATTCGCTCATACCCGAGGATTTCCCGGAAGGAGCGGACGCAGTTGTCGAAGTCCAGGTCGATGAGGACGCCGCCAAGGTCGAAGACAATCGCACGGATCATTTGAACAGTCCTTCCCGGGAGAGGAGATGGTCCAGGTTCGCGAGGCCGTAGGCCGCCACGGCCTGGACGACGGCGGAGTGCTCCATATAGGCGGGGATGAGCTTGTCGTACAGGTCGTCCTCCGTGTGCCAGATGTCGCGGTAGATGAAGTCATAGCCGAAAGCGTCGCGCTCGCGGAAGGAAATGGCGGGAATGCCGTTCATCGAGAAATAGGCGTGGTCCGAGCCGCCCGCCCGCGTGGGACGCGGCTGCGGCTCCCCTTCCCGCTTGATCACCTCGAAGGGAAGGTCCGGATTGTAATCCGTGAGCGGCTCGCATACCTTCACGAAGTCGTCGTACATGGCCGGCGGAACCGTGATGGACGAAGCCGCCAGCGGGCCTCCGTCGCGGTTGAAGTAGTTGGAAATCTTGTCCCACGGGACGGTCTTGTTCTGCACGAAGTACTTGGAACCCAGCAGGCCATATTCCTCGCCGGTCCAGATGCAGAACATGATGGAGCGCTTGGGCTTCGCGCCGGCGGCGGCGAGCAGGCGAGCCGCCTCCATCGTCACGCACACGCCCTGACCGTCGTCCGTGGAGCCCGTGGCGATGTCATAGGCGTCCAGGTGGCTACCCATCATCACGTACTCGTCCGGATACTTGCTTCCCTTGATGACGCCGAGGATGTTGTGGTACTTCATCGGCCCCGGGAAGAAATGGTTGCGGATGTCGAACTCCAGCTGGAAGTCCTGCCGGTCCACGACCTTCTGCTTGATGATCTCGAACTGGTGCTCGTCCAGCAGGATGTCGCAGGCCTTGGGGAGGTTGTCCATCGTCAGGTCGAAGCACATCGCGCGGTTGTAGAGCACCTGCATCGGCAGTTTCGCCGGGCGGATGAAGCCCGCGACCCCGGCGTCGACCATCTGGCGGTAGAACAGCACGGAGCCTTCCTCGCCCTTGGCGAGATGGGCGGCGCGGGTGGAATCGGCCTTGGCGCTCGCGTCGATGGCGAGGCCGCTCGTGGCGCCGGTCTCAAGCAGGACCCAGGAGCCCTTCAGGGCGCCCTTGATGCGGTCGAAGTCCCGCTGGGTCTTGGGCTCCAGGTACACGCGGCCTTTCTGCGGCCCGCGCGTGCCAGCCGTGTAGGCGGGCGTGCCGAAGTGCAGGGTCATCCCGTCCTCGGACAGCATCCGGCCGAACCAGGGACCGCGGTCGAAGCCCACGTTGATGGTGACGGCTTCCTGGATCCGCACCTCCAGGCCCCAGGAGCGGAACTGTTCCGCCACCCAGTCCTCGGCATGGTTGAGCATATGGGAGCCGACGATGCGGCCGCCGATGTTGCGGGCGATGTAGTCCGCGTGTTCCATGGTCCGGTTGTCCGTCTTGCCCAGTTCCAGGACGGTTTTCGTCACCTTCTCCTGCGCCGGCAGGGAGAGCGCGGCGAAGAGAGTCGCCAGCAACAGAAGAGCCTTGTGTTTCATCCGTTTTACGTTTTACTGTTTACAAAGATAGAAAAAAGAAGTACCTTTGTAAAGAACGCAACAAAAAAACCTGAAAACAATGGCAATGCTATCAACCAAGGAAGTCCGGATGTATCTCCGGATCCGGAATCTCTGCGGGCTGCTCGGCATCATCCTCCCCTGGATTGCCCTCTTTTCCGCCGGCATCGTGCTGAACAAACCCGAAGGATGGTGGTGGAGCATCTCGGCCACCTATTACCAGAGTCCCGCCCTCGTCGGTGTCCTCGTCCCCGCCTGCATCGTGATGATGTCCTACATCGGCTATGACTGGAAAGACAACCTCATCACCACGCTCACCGGCATCTTCGGACTGGGGATCGTCCTGTTCCCCTGCAAGGTGGACTGGATCGCCGACGGCTCGGCCGTGGGATTCTTCCAGCTTCCCATCGAGGTTTCCCAGATCATCCATACAGCCTGCGCCCTGCTGTTCTTCCTGTGTTCCGCCATCAACACCCTCTGCCAGTTCACCAGGCACGGCAACACGATGACGGACCGGAAGAAAGTCCGCAACCTCATCTACCGCATCTGCGGCTGGGGCATGATTGGCTTCGAAGCCCTTCTCGTCGCGCTCGTCCTCCTGGGCGCCCCGGGCTGGGTGGTGATGGTCATCGAGATCGTCCTCCTGCACCTGTTCGGCTTCGCCTGGCTCGTCAAGGGCGAATTCTTCCCCTTCCTCAACGACAAGGAAGAAGAGGCGGAGGCCCCCACGGAGGACGGCGAACCCATCGTCGGCGCCGGTCCCCATTCCGCCCCCAAGATCCGGACACAGGTGGAATAACGGTTCTCCCGCGTACGAAGAACCCCGGCCTCTTTCGAAGCCGGGGTTCTTTTTGCGCGGATACAGGGACTAGCTCAGGTCGGCGCGGGCCATGGAGTCCTTGTAGTACTTCTGGTCCACGAAGACGTCTTCCTTGTACGGGTTGATGTGGCGCTTCTTGGCCTGGTAGAAGATGAAGCCGAGGGCGACCGCGTTGACGAGGAGGGCGAGGGCGCTGATGACGACCATCATCGTGGGATTGGCGGCGACCACGGAAGGATCCACGGTCGTGCCCACGACGCCGTCGACAGCCGCCTGGCCGCCGGCCTCATAGAGCGCCTTGATGGTGTCGACACCGTTCGGATAGAGGACGGGCAGGGTGGCCCAGGGGAACCACTGCTGGCCGTTCTTGAAGGTCTCCTGGAAGAGCGGGAACACCTGGGCGAACATGCACCAGATCGCGAGGGTGTTGGCGCGGTTCTGGATCCAGCCGCCGCGGTTCCACAGCAGGGCCGCGATGGTCGGGGCGAGGAGCAGGGCGATGCCGCAGTACCAGCTGTGCGTCGGCAGGCAGTTGTACGTGTAGGCGAAGTTCCAGATGTCGTAGACGAGGATGTAGACCCAGGTCATGTCGGCCCAGATCATGTCCTTCTTGTCCTTGGACGGGTACACGTTCCACCACGCGGTCATACAGAAGATGTTGAGCAGGCCGGCGACGCCGTTCATCACATTGTGCCAGCCGCCGTACTGCCAGACGCCTTCGGAGGTGAGCCACCACTTGTTCCAGCCCATCACGGCCGACTCGAAGTCGGACACGCAGGCGATGAGGATGTTGATGCCCACGATGATGAACGGGAAGGGCTTGAACCAGTGCTTGGCGCCGACGCCCCACTTGTACTTGATCATCATGAAGCCGATGCACCCCGCGGTGGCGGCATAGAGCTTGGCATAGTGGAACCAGCCTTGCATATAGACGTGGGTCTGGTTCTCGAGCGCCCACTGCGCGCCGTTCCGCACGCCGATCCAGATGGCGAGGAAGTACGCCGTCAGGGCCAGCGGGATGGCCAGGAACGTGATGACACCGCCGAGCTTCGTGCGGCGGGCGAATTCATTGAAGAGGATGAGGCCGATGAGCACGACCAGCAGCATCCCCCACTGGGCGAACGCGTGTTCGCCATACACTTGGAAGAACATAATTGAATAGGTTAGTTATAGAAAATTGTCATTCTGAGCGAATTACATCTTGTCATTCTGAGCGAAGCGTGAGAATCTTCTTCTCCTTCACCAGCGCCCACACCAGCCAGGCGGCGGTAAGGACGAGGGACATCGGGACGCCCACGGTGAGCATCTCGCGCAGCATCACCAGCCCGCCGCCCGCCTGGTCCAGGGCGGTGAAGAACGGGAAGCGCCAGGTGAGCTCGCCATTGATGACGTGGTCCACGATGAGCATCAGGGTGCCGCCCCAGAGCATCTTCTCCAGGTCGGGAAGACGGTGCCGGAGGACGGGCGCGTCCGGCGCGGCGATCGCCGCCGCGTGACGCTTGCGGTACACGGTCGTGGCGACCGCCTGTACCAGGGGAACGATAAAACAAGCCATATCTTTAAGTTACTTCTATTTCCTTGATTTCCACCTCGTTCCCTTGCAGGAGCCAGGTGTTCTCGCTATTGCAGTGCGGGCAGGTCCTCCCATACCGGACCGTCTCGTACTCCGCGCCGCAGCCGTCGCAATGGGTCAACGCCGGGATGGTGTTGACCTTCAGTACGCAGCCTTTCAGCAGCGGTTCCTTGTCCGCCGCCCAGCGCCAGCAGTCGGTGAGCAGCTCGGGAACGACCGTGGACACTTCGCCGATGTTCATCACCACGGCGGAAACATGCTCCACGGCATTCTCGAGGGCCGCCTTCTTGACGTCCCGGATGATGTAAAAGACAATGCCCAGTTCGTGCATTATTTCTTCTTGAAAAGGATCTTCCCGGTCCGCTTGAGCATGTACGGCAGGATGCCGGAGAACTTGTCCTCGGAGGTGCGCATGATGGAGGCGTCGGGATGGACCCGGTGCAGGTGGATGGCGTCGAAGGCGCACTTGGTGGTGCAGACGCCGCAGCCGATGCAGCGGTTCTCGTCCACGACGGAGGCGCCGCAGGACAGGCAGCGGGCCGTCTCCTTGCGGACCTGCTCCTCGGTCAGGGTGCCGTGGTACTCGCGGAACGCGTCGGCCGCGGGCTTCACGCCGGGATCCTGACGGGAACCGTTGTCATAGGACTCGACCAGGATGTCGTCCTTGTTCAGCTCGATGAAATCACGCCGGTTGCGGCCGATGGTCATGTGCCCATGCTGCACGAAGCGGTGCAGGGACTCGGCGGCCTCCTTGCCGGCGGCGATGGCGTCGATGGCGAACTTCGGACCGGTGTACACGTCGCC
Source organism: uncultured Bacteroidales bacterium (assembly GCA_900316525.1). Taxonomy (GTDB): domain Bacteria; phylum Bacteroidota; class Bacteroidia; order Bacteroidales; family UBA932; genus Cryptobacteroides. The sequence goes on along the minus strand of ONDF01000025.1, from coordinate 3,550 downwards.
GCCCACGAAGATGTCGGGCTCGGCCGTCTGGTAGGTGAGCTTGTCGGCCACGGGGTACACGCCGCGGAAGAACTCCACCTTCGTATCCTTGAGCAGGTCCTTCAGCACCACGGTCTGGCCGATGGCGAAGACGACCTGGTCGGCCTCGAGGGTAATGAGCTCGTTCTCATCATATTTCGGGGCGAACCGCTTGTTCTCGTCGAACACGGAGGTGCACTTCTTGAACACGATGCCGGTGACCTTGCCGTCGCCGAGGACCTCCTTCGGGCCCCAGCCCGGGTTGATCACGACGCCGTCCTCGCGGGCCTCGGCGCGCTCCTCCAGGGAGGCGGGCATGATGTCCTCGGTCTCGAGGGACAGCATCGTCACCTCGGACGCGCCGCTGCGCTTCGCTACGCGGGCCGCGTCGATCGCGACATTGCCGCCGCCCACGACGACCACCTTGCCGGACACCTTCACCTTCCCGGTGTTCGCCGCGTGCAGGAAGTCGATGGCCGTGGACGTGCCGGGGAGCGTCTCGCCCGGGATGCCGGGGAGCTTGCCGCCCTGGCAGCCGATGGCCACGTAGAAGCCCTTGTAGCCCTCCTCGCGCAGGCTCGCGATGGTCACGTCCTTGCCGACCTCCACGCCGCACCGGATGTCCACGCCGATCTCCTTCATGATGTCGATCTCGGCCTGGATGACATCCTTCTCCAGCTTATAGGAAGGGATGCCGTAACGGAGCATGCCGCCGGGCTCCTCGTTCTTCTCGAACACCGTCGGCTTGTAGCCCATGGTGGCGAGGTAGTAGGCGCAGCTCAGGCCGGCCGGGCCGCCGCCGATGATGGCGATCTTCTCCTCCCAGCGGTCCTGGACGTTGGAGCAGATGTTCACCTCGGGGATGAAGCGCGTCTCCGCGTTCAGGTCCTGTTCCGCGATGAACTTCTTCACCGCGTCGATGGCGATGGGCTGGTCGATGGTGCCGCGGGTGCAGGCGTCCTCGCAGCGGCGGTTGCACACGCGCCCGCACACGGCCGGGAACGGATTCTCCCGCTTGATGAGCTCCAGCGCCTCGGTGTACTTGCCCTCGGCGGCCTTCTTCAGGTAGCCCTGGACGGCGATGTGCGCCGGGCAGGCGGTCTTGCAGGGCGCCGTGCCGGTGTCGTAGCAGTTGATCCGGTTCTTGTCACGGTAATCCTCGGTCCACTTGTGCGGGCCCCATTTCGCCGCGTCCGGCAGCTCCTGCTTGGGATAGGTCTGGGGGCCATGCTTGGTGCACAGCTTCTGGCCCAGCTTCACCGCGCCGGCGGGGCAGTATTCCACGCAGCGGCCGCAGGCGACGCAGTTCTTCGGGTCCACCTCGGCCACATAGGCGCTCCGGGACATATTGGGCGTATTGAACAGCTGCGACGTGCGGAGCGCGTTGCAGATCTTGACGTTGCAGTTGCAGATGGCGAAGATCTTCCCTTCGCCGTCGATGTTCGTCACCTGGTGCACGAAGCCGTGGTCCTCCGCTTTCTTGAGGATGGCGATCGCCTCGTCGTAGGTGATGAAGTGGCCGCGGCCCGTCTCGGCCAGGTATTCGGCCATGTCGCCCACGCCGATGCACCAGTCGCGGTAGTCGTCGGCGCAGCCCTCGTCCAGCTTCTTCCGGCCATATCGGCAGGAGCAGATGCCCACGGCGAGGTGCCCCTCATACCGCTTGAGCCAGTAGGAGATGTGCTCGATGTCGACGGATTGGTTCTCCATCGAGATGGCCTTCTCCACCGGAATCACGTGCATACCGATGCCGGAGCCGCCCATGGGCACCATCGGCGTGATCTTCTCCAGCGGGAGGAAGGTCATCCGCTCGAAGAACATCGCCAACTCCGGATGCTTGTCCATGAGCTCGACGTTCATGTTGGTGTATTCGGCCGATCCCGGGACGAACATCGGCACCCAGTAGATGCGGTCCTCGCGGTTGAAACCGGTGCCGGGCACGGGGCCTTCCTTCGTGTACTTGTCGCCATAGTCGTACTCCAGCATGCCGAAGTAGGCGAGCTTGTCCAGGAGTTCATCGAAGGACTTGTCGTCGGGGGTATAATGCTTCTCCGCATTCATCTGATGCAGTTTCGCATAGGTGTGGTGCTCGCGCACCCGGAAGAAGTTCCCCGGCAGCATGTCCAGCAGGAGGTCCAGCGAGGCCTCCCGGGTCACGGCGTCCATCTCGTCCTCGAAGATGCACGCGAGGCCCCAGTACTCGGGGGCGTCGGTGTCCATCTTGATCTTTCCGGGGATGCGGTCCGTGACGTGGCGGACGAATTTCAGGAGCTTGGGATTGGGATTCTTATCCCCTTTGTGCTTGGGGATAAACTTCTGGGACATCTCAGGCATAAGTATAGGCTTTTATTGTTGTTTCCAGGATTTCACCTCGGCGAGCAGCCAGTCGGCGAAGTCGTCGAGTCCCTCGCCCGTCTTGGCGCAGATGGGGATGATGCGGGCCTTGGGATTGCGCATGCGGACATATTCGCGGCACTTGTCCAGGTCGAAGTCGAAGTAAGGCATCACATCGACCTTGTTCACCAGGACGAGGTCGCAGACCGAGAACATGAGCGGGTATTTCAGCGGCTTGTCATCCCCTTCCGGGACGGAGAGGATCATCGCGTTGCGCACGGCGCCGGTGTCGAACTCGGCCGGGCACACGAGGTTGCCGACATTCTCCAGGATGACGAGATCCACATCGGCCAGGGCGACGTTGTCCAGCCCCTGGCGCGTCATTTCGGCGTCCAGGTGGCACATCCCGCCCGTGTGGAGCTGGATGGTGGGGATGCCGGTCGCCTTCTGGATCTTGACGGCGTCGACATCACTGTCGATGTCCGCCTCCATGACGGCCACGCGCACCTTGTCCTGGATGCGCTTGAGCGTACCGATGAGCGTGGTGGTCTTCCCCGCGCCGGGCGAGGACATCAGATTCAGGAGGTAAACCCCCTTTCCTTTCAATTCTTTTCTCAGTTTGTCGGCGTCCTCGTCGTTGTCCGCGAAGACACTCTTCTTGATCTCGATGATTTTTACATCATCCATGGCGGTTCAGGTTATCGTTTCGTGTCTGTGGTTCAGTATGCGAATATACGCATAAATCCACGACTATCCAAAACTACAGCCTTACGTGGACCCGCTTCCCCTTGTAATGGACGGTCACCGGCTCGTGGCCGAGAACATTGACGACGAAGTCGCGCTCGCGGAGCATCCCCGGGAAGGTGCCCTGGCGGGGACCGATGGTCAGGCTGCCCTGCCTGTCGTTCCATTTCAGGTCGATGGTGGTGTACTCCCCTTTCTCGTACTCGTAGCCGTCGCCGGCGTCCTCATACAGCGTGAAATGGCCGTCGGCGCCAGGGTAGATGGCGATTTCCAGACAGTCCAAAGGCTTCTCCGACGTGTACTGCACATCCGGGCCGAAGGGCAGGATGGCACCGGCCTTCACGAAGACCGGAATCTCGGAAATCGTGTACTCGCGCGTGTATTCCTGACCGCCTTCCAGACGCTCGCCGGTCTGGAAATCATACCAGGCGGCGCCGGCGGGGAGGTAGGTCGT
>ONDF01000075.1 GCA_900316525.1 uncultured Bacteroidales bacterium | reverse complement strand
GATATGAGTAGGAAAAGAGTCAGTTGCATCCTCGGCGGCGTGAGCGTCGCCCTGGTCTTCGCCGGTTGCGTCGAAGGTATCGACGGCAGCGTCACCCTGTGGAACTTCATCAGCCTCTTCGGCGCCTTCGTCTGCGGATGGTTCTCCAAGTGGCTGGACGACCATTCGGAGGTAAGCAAATGAGCACCGTCCGCACACCCAACCTGTGCCTCCGTTGCTGGTTCTTCAAGGACGGCAAGTGCGTCAAGGGGCCGCAGGACTACTGCAAGATCACCAAATCAAAATCATAGAACAATGGAAGTAATCACCCACAACACCGGAAAGGACGCTGGACGCATCAGTGTTCTCCACACCATCGCCACAATGGACGTCGGCGAGACCTGGGCCGTAGAAGACAGCCTCGTGGTCCGCGAATATGCCAGGAACGCCTGCAGCCGCTACTCCCACCTCTCCGGCAAGTCCTTCACCGTGAACGCACCCCGGGAGAACGCCGGCATGATCGAAATCACCCGGACGAAATGACTGCGGAGAAACCAGACGTCCTGAGGTTCGGGCTCTACACCTGCAAGCAGGCCGCCAACCTCCTCGGTGTGGAGTACCACACCATCACCCGGTGGAGGAAGCGCGGGAAGCTCGTCCCGCACACGGCCGACGGCCGCTTCCTCGGTCAGGACATCCTCGATGTGTGGAAGGGCAAGCTATAAGGCCGGTATGGTACCACCGATTGAAAATAAAGTACGGTTTCTTCAGTGGGGCGGATCGTTTCCGCCGCCGGCCTCCACCAGCAGAAGCTGGGCTAACAACACAACACTGTCAGCCAGGAACGGCTGTGAAGTCCTCCCTGGTTTTTACAAGACATTTCAAACTCCATGTTTCACTATAAAAACCTGTTCAAATGATTGACATTAACGTAAATCTGAACATCAACCTGGACATGTCCCAGCGGATGATGGACTTCCTCCGCCTGTTCGCCCCGGACATGCCGCAGGACGTGTACGACGGCACCCGTGCCGCCCGCCCTGCGAAACCCGCTGAAAAGCCCGTAGAGGAGCCCAAGCCCGAAACGGTGCAATCCCCCACCCCTGCCGAGAAAGCGGCTCCTGCGCCCCAGCAGGCCCCCGCAGCGCCCGCGCAGAAGGAAATCTCTGATGCCGACCTCCGGCTGGCCGTCAAGGCCGCGAAGGACAAGGTCGGAACCGACGGAGTCAAGGCTCTCTTCCACGAGTTCGAGATTCCCAACAGCTCGGCGTGCCCCCAGGAGAGACGGAGCGAACTGATGGACCGGTTGAACAAATTAGCAGCATAGCGCCATGCCCACCAGTCACGCTATCCTCTCTCCTTCGGGCTCTGCCCGCTGGATGGTATGCACCCCGTCCGCACGGTCCGAGTCCCAGGTTCCCGAGAAGGACACGATCTTCACCCGCGAGGGCACCATCGCCCACGCCATGGCGGAGGCGCTCCTTCTCGGCGCCCTCCGGGCCCAGAAGGACCTGCGCGAGTACGACGACGAGAAACGGCTCGAATGGCCTGAGCAGGTGGAGTACCTGAACGAGATGGGCGGCGACGCCCTGACCCGCTGCTTCAACCGCTGCGAAGGCGAGGGCCTCGACCCGCAGGAGATGCTCCGGATCGTCTCCGAGCACTACTGCCGCCCCGTCTGGGAGGACTACCTCGACGCGCTCTACCGCGACCCGGAGGCCGTCCTCCTGGTGGAGGTCCCGCTCAAGCTCTCCGAGTACATCCCCGAGGGATTCGGCACTTCCGACGCCGTCATCATCTACGGCCGGACGCTCAGCGTCTACGACCTCAAGTACGGCAAGGGCGTCCCGGTGTCCGCCGTGGGAAACACCCAGATGCGCTGCTACGCCCTGGGCTCCCTGCTCGGGCCCGGCGAGCTCTACGACATCACCGAGGTCAACATGGTCATCATCCAGCCCCGCCTGCAGAGATGGTCCACCGACAGCATCACCTCCGAGGCCCTGCTGGACTGGGCCGAGAACGACCTCAAGCCCGCCGCCGTCGCGGCCTACCAGGGCCTTGGCGAGTTCGTCCCCGGCGAGCACTGCCGCTTCTGCAAGGTGGCCCCCCGCTGCAAGGCCCTCGCCCTGAAGGCCTCCACCGTGAAGGTCGACCGGACCCACGACCTGATGACCAACGAGGAGATGGCCGACGCCCTCCGGCAGGCCGCCACCGTCAAGGCCTGGATCGCCAACCTCGAGGCCTACGCCCTGGAGCAGGCGCTCGCCGGCACCCCGGTCCCCGGCTTCAAGGTCGTGGAAGGTCGCTCCCTCCGTCAGATCCCCGACCAGAAGGCCGCCATCGGCGCCCTGGCGAAGGCCGGGCTGTCCGAGGACTCCTACCTCCGCCCGCGTGAGC
>ONDF01000044.1 GCA_900316525.1 uncultured Bacteroidales bacterium | reverse complement strand
GCGCCGCTCACAATCGTGGCCGAGGTGGCACAGAAGACCGTTTGAAAAATCAGGAAGCCCTCCACGGGCAAGTCACTCTTGTAGAAAGACAGGTCGCCCCAGTTGGGCATGCCGATGAAACCGGCACCGTCGCTGCCGAACATGAAGCCGAAACCGACGAACCAGAAAAGCAGGGAGCCGAACATGAAGTCCACAAAGTTCTTCATCAGGATGTTCGCCGTATTCTTGCTGCGGGTGAATCCCGCTTCGCACAGCGCAAAGCCCGGTTGCATGAAGAAGACCAGCATGGCAGCCAGCAACATCCAGACAGTATCGAGGGAAATAGCGATATCGTTCATTTTACATACGTTTTAAAGGGTTCTACTTCTTGTCTCGGAGCACCGTGTCGCCGTGCTCTCCCGTGCGGATGGACCAGGTGTCAATGACGTCGCTGATGAAAATGCGGCCGTCTCCAATCTCTCCGGTCGAGGCCGTCTTGAGGATTACCTCGACGGTCGGATCGACAAACTGGTCGCGGCAGACGATGGTCAGGGCCACGCGTTCGATCACGTCCGTGGAATACTGGACGCCACGATAGATGCGCTCCTGGCGGCTCTGGCCGATGCCGTGCACATTGTGGTACTCGAACCAGTTGATGTCTGCTGCGAGCAAGGCCTCCTTGACCTCCTCGAACTTCGTCTTGCGGACGATGGCTTCAATCTTTTTCATACACTACTATTTTTAGGTTGGTTTGTGTCCATAAGGGTATACAACCCCCTTGACCAGCGAAATATCAGATTTCGCAAGTAATTGATAATTAATATTTTAGAATAATGCTACCTCCTAGAGTTGCAATTGGAATCCCATTACGTTCTCGACATAGTTCACGAAGGCCCCGTTACAGAGACGGACGCCGCCGGGCGTGGGATACTCCCCGGTGAAATACCAGTCGCCGGGGTGGTCGGGACAGGCGCGGTGCAGCCCTTCGACGCTCTGGAAAACCAGTTCGACCGGCGCCTGCATCCCCTCCGGCCGGAGCATCTCTACAATTTTTCTGTCGATCTGCTCCGTCGTGAACGGCGCGTAAATCTTCTGCACATGGTTCGCAGACTGGGGATCCTCCTTGCAGGCGCGGTACACATCGGCAATAAGCTGCTGCATCCCATGGTCGCGAATCAATGCGATGGCTGCCCGGAAGGCGCAGAGCTCCTCCAGATGCGACATGTCGATGCCGTAGTAATCCGGATAGCGGATCTGGGGTGAACTGGACACCATCACGATCTTCTTGGGGTGCAGACGGTCCAGGATCTTGAAGATGCTCTCCCGCAGGGTGGTTCCGCGCACGATGGAATCGTCGATGACAACGAGATTGTCTTCGTACGGGACCAGCGAACCGTAAGTGACGTCATAGACGTGAGCGGCAAGGTCGTTCCGCGCCCCGTCTTCCGTGATGAACGTACGCAGTTTGATGTCCTTCCACACCACCTTCTCGATGCGCACGTCGTGATCGAGCCGGCGTACTCCGTCCGTCATTCCGTGGAACGCAACTTCTGCGGTATTGGGGATATAGGAGAAAACCGTATGGGCCACATCGCCTTCGACAGCCTTCAGGATGGATTCCGTCAACTGCTCCCCCAGCCGCTTGCGCTCCTGATAGACGTCCCGGTCGGAGCCGCGGCTGAAGTAGATACGTTCAAATGAACAGGCGCTCAACCGCTGGGCAGGCAGGACCTGCTCCAGCAGACTCTCCCCACTCTTCCGCACGATCAAGGCCTGTCCGGGAAGGAGTTCGCAGACATCCGAGGCTTCCAGGTTGAAGGTCGTCTGGAGGACGGGCCGCTCGCTGGCCAGGACGACCATCTCCTCATCGCGGTAATAGAAGGCGGGACGGATGCCCCAGGGGTCGCGCACGGCGAACATCTCGCCGCTGCCGGTCAGCCCGCACATCACATAGCCTCCGTCATAGTGTGACATCGTGGTCTTCAGCACGTTGGCCATGCAGATATGGTCGTCGATGTAGCGCGTGAGATCGAGCCCTTCCAGCCCCTTCTCCGTTGCCTCGTCGAAGAGCCGTTCCACCTCCCGGTCCAGCCGGTGGCCCATCAGTTCCAGCGTGATGTAAGCGTCGCCGCGCAGCCTGGGCGACTGACCTTGCGCCGTCAGGAACTGGAATACCTCGTCGATGTTGGTCATGTTGAAATTGCCGCACAAGCAGAGGTTTTTCGCCCGCCAGTTGTTCCGGCGCAGGTAGGGATGGACATAGGTCAGCCCGCTCTTCCCAGTGGTGGAATAACGGAGGTGGCCCATGTACAACTGCGCGTGAGCCGGCGCTTCCACCCGCTTGAAGATCTCCGTGATGGCATCCGGACCTTCCGCCCGCTCCCGGAACATATATTCCGTGCCCACTTCCGCTTCCAGGTCCACATAGGCCAGCCCGGCGCCCTCCTGCCCGCGGTTGTGCTGCTTCTCCATCATCAGATAGAGTTTCTCCAGGCCATAGCGGGTTGTCCCGTACTTCCGCTCGTAATAAGAGAGCGGTTTGAGCAGGCGGATCAGCGCGACGCCGCAATTATGCTTCAGGGGTTCCATCGATACAGGCTTTAATGAACGAGACAAACAGCGGATGCGGATGCAGCACCGTCGAGGCATACTCGGGGTGGAACTGGGTGCCGAGGTACCAGTGCAGCGAAGGAATCTCCACGATCTCCACCAGGTCGGCGTCGGGATTCACGCCCACGCACTGCATCCCGGCCTTCTCGTACTCCTCCCGATAACGGTTGTTGAACTCGTAGCGGTGACGGTGGCGCTCGGCGACGGTTTCTTTTCCGCCATACGCTTCATAGGCGAGGCTGCCAGGTCGGAGCTTGCACGGATATTCCCCGAGGCGCATCGTACCACCCATCTGTGTGATATTCTTCTGTTCCTCCATCATGTCGATGACATTGTGCGGCGTGTCGGCCCGCATCTCGCTGCTGTCGGCATCGGCATAGCCGAGCACATCGCGGGCAAACTCAATCACCATCATCTGCATGCCGAGGCAGATGCCGAAACACGGAACATCTTTGATGCGGGCATATTCCGCGGCGTAGATCTTCCCCGGAATCCCCCGCTGACCAAAGCCCGGGCAGATGACGATACCGGCCATACCGGACAGTTTCTCCGCCACGTTCTCGCGCGTGATTTCCTGGCTTCCGACGAAATGGATCTTCACCTTCACGTCGTCGTAAATGCCTGCGAGGTTCAGACTTTCCCGGATACTCTTGTAGGCGTCTTGAAGATCATATTTGCCCACCAGGGCTACATGGATTTCCCGACTTGCGTTCCTTTGCTTTTGCAGGAAGTCGTGCCAGGATTTCATCGCCGGTGTCTCCCCTACAGGAATGCCGGTCTTCCGGAGGATGGCGGCGTCCAGCCCCTGACGCTGCATGTTCACGGGGACATCGTAGATGCTGGGCAGGTCTTCGCTCTGCACTACGCATTCTAGGTCTACATTGCAGAAGGAGGCCACCTTCATGCGGAGGGCGTCGTCGAGATGACGCTCGGTGCGCAGGACGATGATATCGGGCTGGATTCCCATCCCTTGCAGTTCCTTGACGGAGTGCTGCGTGGGCTTGGTCTTCAACTCTTCGGCGGCCTTCAGGTAGGGCACATAGGTCAGGTGGATGTTCACGGCGTCCCGGCCCAGCTGCCAGCGCAGCTGGCGGATCGCCTCCATGAACGGAGCGCTCTCGATATCGCCGATGGTGCCGCCTACTTCCGTAATCACGAAATCCAGGTTCTCCCCGGCCACATCCTTGCGCAGCATGCGGCGCTTGATTTCATCGGTGATATGCGGCACCACCTGGATGGTCTTGCCGAGATAGTCACCCCGGCGCTCCCGGTCGATGACGGTCTTGTAGATGCGTCCGGTGGTGATGGAATTCTCCCGCGAAGTGCGGATTCCCGTAAAGCGCTCATAATGTCCCAGGTCCAGGTCGGTTTCCATTCCGTCCGCGGTCACATAGCATTCGCCGTGCTCGTAGGGGTTCAGCGTGCCCGGGTCGATGTTGATATAAGGGTCGAACTTCTGGATGGTGACCTTGAATCCGCGCGCCTGCAGGAGTTTCCCCAGACTGGCCGAAATGATTCCTTTTCCCAGCGACGAAACCACGCCGCCCGTGATGAATATGTACTTGGCTGCCATTATTTAGTGATTTTATTGAAATACGCATCTACAGAACCGGCGGCGGCATGGCCGGAGGCCATCGCGCGCACCACCAGGGAAGCGCCGCTCTGGACATCGCCCGCGAAGAAGACATTCTCCCTCACTTCCGGCAGCTGCGGCTTCAGGAAACCCATGGCCAGCAGGACGATATCGGCCTTCACCACTTCCGGGTCCCCGGCGGGAACCATCTTCGGGCGTCCGCCCTCCGGATTCGGTTCCCAGTCAATCGGTTGGATCTCGACACCGGTCAGACGGCCGTTCTCTCCGAGAAAACGGAGCGTGTTGATGTTCCAGCGGCGCACGCAACCCTCTTCATGCGAGGAAGAAGTCTTCAGCGTGCGCGGCCAGTTCGGCCAGGGATTGGCCGGGTCGTCCGGACCCACAGGCGGTTTGGGCATGATCTCGATCTGCATCACGGACTTGCAACCCTGACGGTGCGCCGTGCCGATGCAGTCGGAACCGGTATCACCGCCGCCGATGACGAGCACGTCCTTGCCCTTGCAAGTCACGCGGTGTGCGGCATCCACTTCGGCACCGTACAGGACACGGTTCTGCTGGGCCAGCAACTCAAGAGCGAAATGGACGCCCTTCAATTCCCGCCCGGGCACGGGCAGGTCACGCGCCGTCGGGGTGCCCGTCGCGATGACGTAGGCGTCAAATCCCTTTGGCAGCGTTTCCGGCGCCACTTCTTCTCCGTAACGGAAACGGATTCCTTCCTGTTCCATCAGCGCGATACGCCGGTCGATGACGGTCTTGTTCAACTTGAAATTCGGAATGCCGAAGCGAAGCAGACCGCCGGCTTTCTCGTTCTTCTCGAAGACCGTCACGTCATAGCCCTTGCGGTTCAGCTGATTAGCCGCCGCCAGGCCGGCAGGACCACCACCTATGACCGCGACCTTGCGACCGTTCCGTACCGGCGAAACGGGCCGTACATAATTCTCCCGCCAGGCAATTTCGGTAATGGCGGCCTCATTCTCCCGGTTGGTCGTAGGCTCGTGCATCGTCAGATTCAACACACACGCCTTCTCGCAGAGGGCCGGGCAAACGCGTCCGGTGAACTCCGGGAAATCGTTGGTGGCATTGAGCAGGCGGTAGGCCAGCTCGAAATCCCCTTTATAGACCGCGTCGTTCCACTCCGGAGGACGGTTGCCCAGCGGGCATGCCCAGTTGCAGAACGGGACGCCGCAGTCCATGCAGCGCGACGCCTGCTGGCGGCGGTCCCCCTCGTTGAGGGTCTGCTCCACTTCCCCGAAATCCTGGATCCGGTCATGAACAGGCCGGTAACCGGCTTCCTTGCGGGGTATGGTCAAAAATGCTTTGTAGTCTCCCATAAGGCGTCAATACTGGATTTGGAGGTTCTGTACTTTCTCGGCCAGGGCGCGCAGGCGCTCCTGTTCGAGGACATGCTTGTATTCGATCGGAATGACCTTGACGAAATCGTCGAGGGACCGGTTCCAGTCGTCAAGAAGCGTCCGCGCCTGGTTCGAACCGGTATAAAGATAATGCTGGCGGACCAGCTCGTGCAGTTCCTTCCGGTCGAGTTTGTCATCGACCAGGGAGATCTCGACCATGTCGAGGTTGCAGTAGTAATCAAACACGTGACCGGGATCGTAGATGTAGGCGACGCCTCCGGACATGCCGGCGGCAAAGTTGCGGCCCACAGGCCCCAGGACGACTACGCGGCCGCCCGTCATGTATTCGCAACAATGGTCACCCGCCCCTTCCACGACGGCCTTGGCGCCGGAATTGCGGACCGCAAAGCGCTGGCCGACCCGGCCGGCGACATACATTTCGCCGCCCGTGGCACCGTAGAGACAAGTGTTCCCGGCAATGGTGTTCTCTTCCGCCTTGAAGGTTGCGCGCGTGGACGGGCGGATGGCCACCCGGCCGCCACTCAGGCCTTTGCCGACATAGTCGTTGGCCTCCCCCTCCAGGCGAACGTTGATGCCGCCGGCGAGGAACGCGCAGAAGCTCTGGCCGGCGGAGCCCTTGAACTTGATGTTCACGGTCGAATCCGGCAGACCCTCGGCGCCGTACTTGGCGGCAATCCGTCCGCTGAGCATCGTACAGACGGCCCGGTCGGTATTGGCAATCGGGTATTCGAGGCTGATTTCCTCTTTCCAGTCGATGGCCGGCTGCGCGGCCTTGATGATTTCCTGATCGCGTACGGCGGGCAGTTCGTGCAACGGACCGCCGGCCCAGCAACTGGCCCCCTCTTCGCGGAAGAGCAGACGGGACAAGTCAATGAATGAAGCCTTGGAGGCTGTAACACCGGGCTTGCGGGCCAGCAGTTCCGTGCGGCCGATGATATCGGACAATTTCGTAAAGCCCATTTCGGCCAGGTATTCCCGAACTTCCCGGGCCAGGAAAGTAAAGTAATTGACCAGGTAATCCGCCTTGCCGAGGAAATGCTTGCGCAGTTCCGGATCCTGCGTAGCCACGCCCGTGGGGCAGGTGTTCAGACTGCACTTGCGCATCATCACGCAGCCGAGCACAATCAGAGGCAAGGTGCCGAAACCGAACTCGTCCGCGCCCAACAGCGACAGCAGGATGACATCCCGGCCGGTCTTCAGCTGGCCGTCAACCTGGAGGCGCACCTGACTGCGAAGGCCATTGCGGACCAGCGTCTGCTGCGCCTCGGAGAGGCCGATCTCGGGACTGATGCCGGCGAAGCGCATCGAGGAAGCCGGGGCGGCTCCGGTTCCGCCCTCGGCGCCGGACACGACGATCAGGTCGGCTTTTGCCTTGGCCACACCGGCGGCAATGGTACCCACGCCGCTTTCGGCCACCAGTTTCACGCTGATGGCGGCGGCCGGATTGACATTCTTCAGGTCGAAGATGAGTTGGGAAAGGTCTTCGATGGAGTAGATGTCATGGTGCGGCGGCGGGGAAATCAGCGAGATGCCCGGGATGGAGTTCCGGGTCTTTGCAATGATGGCGTTGACCTTGAACCCCGGAAGCTGGCCTCCCTCACCGGGTTTCGCGCCCTGGGCGACCTTGATCTGGATCTCCTCCGCGTTGACCAGGTATTCCGCCGTGACGCCGAAGCGTCCGGAAGCGACCTGCTTGGTCTTGCTCGACAGGGAGACACCCTCGACCTCCGTGTGATAGCGTTGGTTGTCCTCGCCGCCCTCGCCCGTATTGGAACGCGAGCCCAGCCGGTTCATCGCCAGGGCGATCGCTTCGTGGGCCTCGATGCTCAGGGCTCCGAAACTCATGGCGCTGACCACGAAACGCTTCACGATAGCTTCCACAGGCTCCACTTCGTCGATAGAGACCGGAGTTCCTCGCTTGAAATCCAACAGATCGCGCAGGAAAATCGGATCGGCCTTGCCATCGACAGCGGCGGTGAAGTCCTTGAATTTCTGATAGCTTCCCAAGCGCGTGGAAATCTGCAGCGAGGATATCGTCTCGGGATTCCATGCGTGCCGGATCCCGTCCTTGCGGTAATGGAAGAGGCCGGTGTAAGGCAGGAATTCGGGAGAGGAAGCCTCCTCATACGCCTGCGCACGGAACCACATCGCGTCCCGGGCGATGGTCTCCAGGCCGATGCCGCCGATGGTCGAACGGTCCGTGCCGAAATACTCGCGCAGCAGGCCTTCATCCAGGCCGACGCTCTCGAATATCCGGGCGCCCCGGTAGGAGCGGATGGTGGAAATGCCCATCTTGGCCATGATCTTCAGCAGGCCCTTCTTCATCGCCTCGATGTAGTTGGCGCGCGCCGTGGCATAGTTCAGCTGCATCTTGCCGCCGTGGGTCAGGCTCGAGATGATCGCGAAGGAAAGATAAGGGTTGATGGCGGAGGCGCCGTAGCCGAGCAGCAGCGCGGCATGCATCGTCTCTCGAATCTCCCCGCTCTCGACGATCAGCGCCGTCTGGACACGCTTGCCAGTGGCAATCAGGTGATGGTGCACGGCACTGACAGCCAGCAACGAAGGGATGGGCGCATGGGCCTTGTCCACGTCGCGGTCCGACAGGATGATGTAGTTCACCCCGTCATCGACACATTTCTCCGCCTTGCGGCAGAGGTCGGACAGGGCCCGGCGCAGGTTGGACGCCGCCGCGGCGGTACTTTCCGCGCATTCGAACAGGATCGGCAGCTTGACGGTGTTGAAGCCTTTGTAGCGGATGTTGCAGAGCAGGTCGAGCTGCGTATTGGTCAGGATCGGATGCGGCAGGCGCACCATCTTGCAGTTGTCCTCGTCCGGCGTCAGGATGCCCGTGCCCACACGCCCGATATACTCGAACAGGGACATGACCATCTGCTCGCGGATGGAGTCGATGGGCGGGTTGGTCACCTGGGCGAACTGCTGGCGGAAATAGTTGAAGAAAGGCTGCGGACGTTCTGTCAGGATAGCCAGCGGCGTGTCGTTTCCCATTGAGGAGGTAGCTTCGATGCCGTGTTCGCACATGGGCCGGATGGTGTTTTCGACATCTTCCGCCGTGCTGCCGAAAAGAAGCTCCTTATGCAGGAGGTCGGCTTCGTTATGCTCGATCTTCCGGCCGCTGTGCAAGTCTTCCAGCTGGATACGTCCGGCGGAGAGCCACTTGCGGTAAGGGTGTTCCGACGCCAGTTTCTCCTTGATTTCGCTGTCGTACCAGATTTTTCCTTCCTTGGTGTCGACAAGCAGCATCTTGCCGGGTTCCAGGCGGCCTTTGCACTCGATTTCCGTCGGGTCAAAATCCAGGACACCCACCTCGCTGGCCACGACCAGGATACCGCGTTTGGTAATGGTATAACGCCCGGGGCGCAAACCGTTCCGGTCCTGGATGCCGCCGGCGTAGCGGCCGTCGCTGAACAGAAGCGTCGCCGGTCCGTCCCAAGGCTCCATCAGGATGGAATGATACTCGTAGAAAGCGCGCAGATCCTCCGAAATGGGGTTCGTCTCGTCAAAGCTCTCCGGCATCAGCACGGAAACTGCCTGCGGAAGGCTGAGTCCGCTCATGGTCAGGAATTCCAGGACGTTGTCCAGGCTGGCGGAGTCGCTCATCTCCGGCTGGACGATAGGCGTAATGTCACCGATGTCACCCAACCGTCCGGAGTTAAGCACGCTCTGGCGGGCCTGCATCCAGCTGCGGTTGCCGCGGATGGTATTGATCTCGCCATTGTGGCAGAGCATCCGGAAGGGCTGTGCCAGACTCCACTGCGGGAACGTGTTCGTCGAAAAGCGGGAATGGACGATCGCCATCGCACTGGTGAACCACTGGCTCGTCAGGTCCGTGTAATACTCGCGGAGCTGCCGGCTGGTGAGCATGCCCTTGTACACGATATTCCGGTTGGACAGGGAGCAGATATAGCAATCCTCCCCCAGCCGCTCGATGTGCTTCCGGATGCGGTAGAGCTTGCGTTCGAAATCCGCGTCCTCGATGAACTCGGCGCTGGTCACGAAAATCTGCACCGTGTAAGGCTCTCCTTTCGCAGCATCCTTGCCCAGGCAGGCGGAGTTGACCGGTACTTCCCGGATATGGCTCAGAATGCAGCCATCGTGCTCGACCTCCGCGCGCACGGATTCAAGGATCCGTTTGCGCTTGACTTCGTCTTTGGGCAAGAACATCAGTCCAGTGCCGTAGCGTCCTTTCTCCGGTACGGGAATTCCTTGCAGGAGGATGAATTCATGCGGAATCTGGATCAGGATGCCGGCTCCGTCACCCGATTTTCCATCGGCCCCTTCGGCCCCGCGGTGGCTCATGTTCTCGAGCACCGTCAGGGCATTGTCCACCAGTTCGTGGGTCTTGTCGCCCCGGATGTTGACGACCATACCGATTCCGCAGGCATCATGTTCCGATGCCGCATCGTATAATCCTTGTTTCATGGGTGCTAGCTGATGAAGAGCAGTTCGCGGTACTTCGGAAGCGGCCACAGCTTGTTGTCCACCACTTCCTCGAGTTTGTCGATGGGTTTGCGCAACGCGTAAAGGCTCTCGGCTATCTCATGGTATGCAAGGGCTCGCTCGTACTCACCTTCGATGGCGTTGGCGGCCTTGCGGGCCTCCTTCATCTCCTGGGCCTTGACACCCACTTCCTCCACATACTTGTTGATACGCTCGAGGATACGCACCTCGGTACGGCAGCTGTCCAGATTCCCAAAGAGCTCATTCGCCAGGGTCAGTTCCTTCATCAGGGCGGTCTTGTAGGCGATGGCGGCCGGAATGATGTGGTTGATGGCCATGCGGACCATCACACGGGACTCGATCTGGACCTTCTTGACATAGGTCTCCCATTTCACTTCGTTGCGGGCCTCCAGTTCCTTCTGGGTATAGACGCCCGTCTTGGTGAACATTTCCACGGCAGCCGGCTTGGTGAACTCGCAGAACATCTTGGGCACGTTGGTCTCCACGTCGAGTCCGCGGCGGATGGCCTCCTGTTTCCATTCCTCGGTATAACCGTTACCATCGAAGCAGACCACGTCGATGATCGACTTGATGATCGGCTTCAGGGCGTCCATGATGGCGACGTTCGTTTTCTTTCCTTTGGCAATCTCCGTATCCACGGCGACCTTGAACGAGATGAGCTGCTCGGCGACTGCCGCGTTCAGCGTGGTCATCGCACCGGCGCAGTTGGCGCAGGAGCCCACCGCCCGGAACTCGAAACGGTTGCCGGTGAAAGCGAACGGCGAGGTACGGTTGCGGTCGGTGTTGTCCACGAAGATTTCCGGAATCTCCACCAGACCCACGCTCTTTCCTTTCTTGCCCGCGATTTCAATCGGTGTGTCGGAAGGAACCTCCAGCAGTTTGTGCAGCACGTCGGTCATCGTACGGCCCAGGAAGGCGGAAACGATGGCGGGCGGCGCTTCGTTGGCGCCCAGACGATGGGCATTCGTCGCGCTGGCGATGGAAGCCTTCAGCAGGCCGTTGTGTTTCTGGACGGCGGCGAGCACGTTCACGAAGAAAGTGACGAACTGCAGGTTGCCCTTGGCGTCCTTGCCGGGCGCCAGCAGCTGGGTACCCGTGTCCGTACCGAGCGACCAGTTGTTGTGCTTGCCGGAACCGTTCACCCCGTCGAAAGGCTTTTCGTGGAGCAGCACCACGAAACCGTGCTTGCGGGCGATCCGGTTCATCAAGTTCATGACAAGCTGGTTCTGATCGTTGGCGAGGTTCGTCTCGCCGTAGATGGGTGCGAGTTCGAACTGGTTCGGGGCGACCTCGTTGTGGCGGGTCTTGATCGGAATGCCCAGCCGATGGCCGGTAATCTCCAGTTCACGCATGAAAGCCGCCACACGCGGCGGGATGGCCGCGAAATAATGGTCGTCCAGTTGCTGGTTCTTGGAGGAATTGTGTCCGAACAAGGTCCGACCGGTGATCATCAGGTCCGTACGGGCGGAATAGAGGCCTTCATCGACCAGGAAATACTCCTGCTCCCAGCCCAGGTAAGAATAGACTTTGGTCACACTCGGGTCGAAGTATTGGCAGATGGGGACAGCCGCGTCGCTGACGGCCTTGAGGGCTTTCTTGA
>ONDF01000040.1 GCA_900316525.1 uncultured Bacteroidales bacterium | reverse complement strand
ATGTGCTTCCGCAGCGGCCTGTCCGAGCGGGAAGTCAAGCACCGCGTCCTGGGCCGGGGCGGCGCCGTTGCCTTCTTCGGCACCAACGACCTCCGCGAACTGGAGCGCCGCGCCGCCGACGACTCGAAGGTGGACACCTGGCTCGACGCCTTCGGCCTGAACGTCGCCAAATACATCGCTTCCCTCGCCACCACCGTCGACGGAAAAGTCGATGTCATCCTCCTCACCGGCGGCATCGCCAAGGACAGCCGCATCGTCGCCGACATCCGCCGCCGCACCGCCTTCATCGCCCCCACCGAGGTCTATCCCGGCGAGAACGAGCTCGATTCCCTCGCCGAAAACGGCTACCTCATCCTCGCCGGCGAAACGAAGGTCCATCGGTACGACAAAGAGCGCCTGCTGGACGATTAGAATCCTTAACGAATCGGCTCAATATCAACTACTTAATAGCAGAGAGGTGCACCCGCAGGTGCACCTCTCGAACGTTATGCCGCTCTGCATCAAGCAGATAGCTGCGAGCACTTATTTCACCTCGAAGTCGAGAGCCTTCAGGTCCGCGTCGGCGGAGGAGGAGCCGTAGAGGATCTGGTACTTGCCGGGCTTGATGGCGACGCCGTCGTTGCCGTCATAGTAGGCGAAGGCGTCCGGGGCGATGTCGATGGTGACGCTGGCGGTCTTGCCCGGGTCAATGGACACGCGCTGGAAGCCCTTCAGGGCCTTGATCGGCGCATCGGGATTGTCGAGGGCCTTGACATAGACCTGGACGACCTCGGTGCCGGCGCGGTTGCCGGTGTTCTGGACGGGAACGGTGACCTTCACGCCCTTGCCGGCCTTGACGGAGGACTTGGAGAGCTTGCCCTGGCCGTAGGCGAAGGTGGTGTAGCTCAGGCCGAAGCCGAACGGATACTGGGGCGTGCCCTTGAAGTAGCGGTAGGTGCGGCCTTCCATGTTGTAGTCCAGGAAGTCGGGCAGCTGGTCGGTGGAGGCGTAGAAGGTGACGGGGAGCTTGCCGGAAGGGTTGCAGTCGCCGTTCAGGACTTCGCCCACGGCCTGGGCGCCGCCTTCGCCGCCGTACCAGGCCTGCAGGATGGCGTCGCAGTCGTCCACGATGGGCGCGAAGGCCAGGGCGGAACCGGAGCAGTTCACCAGGATGACCGGCTTGCCGGTGGCGCGCAGGCCCTTCAGCAGGCGCTGCTGGACGGCCGGGACCTCGATGTCGGCCTTGTCGCCGCCTTCACCCTCGAGGGCGGGGGAGATGCCGCCGACCATGATCCAGGCGTCTACGTCGCCGAACTGCTTCGCGAGAGCCTCGACATCGGGCAGGGCGCGCTCGCAGAACTGGGCGCTGAACATGGCGAACGGGGAGTCGCCCTTGACGTATTCGATCTTCACGTCATAGGTCTGGCCTTCCTTGACCGGGATTTCCTTGTATTCGACAGTCCTGCGGCGGCCGAAGCCGAAGCCGCGGCGGCCACCGGCGGAAGCCCCCTTCTGGTCCTCCACGAGCTTGCCGTTCACGAAGAGCTTGTAGCCGTTGTCACCGGCGACGACATACTTGAGCACGCCGGTGTAGGGGGCGGTCCACTTGCCCGTGGCGCGGGCGCTGAACTCGTTCGTGTTCACACCGTCGGCGAAGCCGTAACCGCCGAAGGTGCTGAAATTCATCGCGTCATAGTAGTTGGAAGCGGCCGGTTCCCCCTTGAACTCCTTGTTGTTGTAGAACTGGACGAGCATTCCTTTGCCCTCGTTGAACTCGCCCATGTGGTTGATGGTGTTGTACTCGTCCACGAGCTCGCAGGCCTTGTCATAGACCACTTCCGTGTTCGGGAAGGCGTTGCGGATGCCGGTGAGGATGGAGAACTTGTGGGCGTCGATCGGCGTGCCGCCGTAGTTGCCGTTCATCAGGTCCACGTCGTCGGCGTTCGGGCCCACGACGGCGATGCGCTTGATGTCCTTGGAGAGCGGCAGGATGCCGTTGTTCTTGAGGAGGACCATGCTTTCACGCGCGGCCTCGACGGCCAGCTGGTGGTGCTCCTCGCTGGAGATCACCTCGGGCTTGAGGTCCTTCCAGGGAGACATCTCGTCCGGGTCGAACATGCCCAGCTCGAAGCGGCCGCGGAGGACCGGGACGAGGGCGTGGTCGAGGTCGTCGACGGTGATCAGGCCCTGCTCGAGGGCGTCGCCGAGGTTGCGGAAGGTACGGCCGCACTCGAGGTCGGTGCCGTGCTTGAGGGCGTCGGCGGCGGCGTGCACGGGATCCGGGTGGGTCATGTGCTGGCCGGGGTTGAAGTAGTTGTTGATGGCGTCGCAGTCGGTGACCACCAGGCCGTCGTAGCCCCACTTGTCGCGGAGGATGTCCACGAGCAGGCGGTCGCTCATCGTGCAGGGAACGCCCTCGTAGCGCTGGTAGGCGCCCATCACTTCGCGGACGTCACCGTCCACAACGAGCGTCTTGAACGCCGGGAGGTAGGTCTCCCAGAGGTCGCGCATCGACACGGACACGTCCATGCTGTGGCGGAGCGGTTCCGGACCGCTGTGCACGGCGTAGTGCTTGGCGCAGGCGTGGGTCTTATAGTACTTGCCGGTCTTCTGCTGCATGCCCAGGACGGTCTGGAGGCCGATGACCGAGGTCAGGTACGGGTCCTCGCCCGGGGTCTCCTGGCCGCGTCCCCAGCGCGGGTCGCGGAAGATGTTGATGTTCGGGCACCAGAAGGACAGCTCCGGGTTGCCGGGATAGTACCGGGCCTGGTCGTCCACGTTCCATTCCCGCTGGGAACGGTTCCAGTTCGCGCGCGCCTCGTCGGAGACGGTGGAATAGACTTTATACACCTGCTCCGGGTCGAAGGCGGCGGCCATGCCGATGGGCTGCGGATACACGGTGTAGCCGTCGGCGCGGATGCCGTGGCAGGCCTCGCTCCACCAGTTGTAGGCGGGGATGCCCAGGCTGTCCACGGAGATGGACTTGTTCATCAGCAGGCCGATCTTCTCCTCCGGCGTCAGGAGCGAGAGGAGGTTCTCGATCCGCTGCTCCATCTTCAGGGACGGATCCTGGAACGGATACTTGTACGTGGTCTTGGGACCGCAGGCCGAGAGGCAGACGGCCGCGGTGAAAAGGGTCAGGAAAAGCTTTTTCATAATCACCTTGTTGTTGACAAGGTGCAAGTTACGGATTTTCCGTCCGTAATCCTATCATTTTCAAACCAAAAAAGTGTAGAAATCAGTCCGCGAAGAGGTCCCGCTCCGGAAGCTGGTCCGAAAAACGGGCGCGGAGGTTCTTGCAGAGGGCGCCGGTCTCGCGGGAGAAGCGGGATCCCATCCAGGTGGACGTGTTGGAGATGAGGACCCAGGTCTCGCCGTCGGCGAAGGTTTTCACGAGGGCGGAGGTGCCGGAGAACGAGCCGGTCCGGGTCCATTCGCCGTCCACCGTGCAGTCCACCCAGCCCAGCGAGAAGATCTCGTCGGACAGGCGCGCGGTCATCTGGTAGAGGGTGAAGGGATTGATCTGGTCGGGCACGGCGGAGATCCCGTCGATGGAAGCGACGAAGCGGGCGAGTTCCGGCGTGGAGCCGATCCAGGCGCCGGCGCCGGACAGCCCGTGGATGTCGTTGCCGCCGTAGCAGCGCTCCACCTGGCCGCGCCCGTCGAAGGAGCTGATGGGCTTGGCCTCCTTGTGCATGTAGTAGCGCGTCTCGCCGGGGAAGCGGTCCTCGTAGAAGTTCCCGCCGATGTGGAAGTCCGTGCAGCCGGCCGGGCCCAGCACTTCGCGCTGCGTCCAGGCCTCGTAGGACTCGCCGGTGATCTTTTCGATGATCATCGACAGGAGCAGATAGCCGAAGTTGGAGTATTCCTGGTCCGTCCCGGGCAGGTAGGCGAGGGGACGGCGGAGGAGGTAGCGGGTGAGCTGTTCCTGCGTGGGCGCCTTGGCCGTGCCGATGGCCCGCATCATCGAGGGCGTGGAAAACATCGGGTCGCCGCCCTTCTGGGTGAAGCCGGCCTGGTGCCGCAGCAGGTGCTCGACCGTGATGAGGTAGTAGTTGTCGTCGGTGATGTACTGGTCATAGCCGTCCAGGATGCCGAAAGGCCCGAAGACGGGGGTGTCCAGCACGAGCTTGCCCCGCTCCTGCAGCTTCATGATGCCCACGGCCGTGATGAGCTTCGAGACGGACGCCATCCGCAGGAGGGTGCCCGGGGTCATCGGCCTGGACGCGTCCGCCCGGCCATAGCCGCGGGCGTACACGAGGGAGTCGTTCCGCATGACGGACAGGGAAACGCCCCGGAGCGACCACCGGGTCATGAAACTGTCCACGACGGCGTCCATCGCCGGCAGGCGGGACAGGTCGTTGGTGATGCGGTCGTTGAGGCCCCGTCCCTGCGCGGCGGCGAGGAGGGGGAGGAAAAGCAGGAGTATGGATGCTATGCGCTTCACCGGATCTTGCCGGCGCGGCGGCCGAAGTCGATGATGCAGTCGGCGGTGCCGTCGATGCCCAGGATGGAGCTGTCGATGCACAGGTCGTAGTTGTCGGCCTTGCCCCAGGCGCCGAACGTGTAGAAGTTGTAGTAGGCTTCGCGGGTGCGGTCCTTGCGGCGCATCAGGGCTTCGGCCTCGTCCGCGTCCAGGCCCTCGTTCTGGACGAGGCGCTGGATGCGGTATTCCATGGGCGCGCAGACGAACACGTCCAGGCAGTCCAGGTCGCGGAGGATGTAGTCGGCGCAGCGGCCCACGATGATGGCGTCGCCCTTTTCGGCGATGTTCCGGATCACCTCGCTCTGGATCTTGAACAGCATGTCGTCGTTGACAAAGCCCGTCTCCCCGAAGCCGAGGCGGCCGGAGGAGAAGAAGCTGGACATGGAGAACAGGCTCTTGCGCTGCTCGCCGCCCTCGAAGATGCTCTTGGAGTAGCCGCTTTCCTCGGCGGCCTTGCAGATGAGCTCGTTGTCATACACCGGGATGCCGAGTTTCTTGCCGACGGCCTGGGCGACGTATCCGCCGCCGCTGCCGAACTGTCTTCCTACGTTGATGATCGTATTTGTCATTCTGAACGAAGTGTGAGAATCTAAATCTTGCTTCCGAGAATGGCCGGGTCGTCTCCGTCCTTGAGCCGTCCGAGGTTCCTCAGGAGGCCGACGGCGAAGAAGGCCGTGACGATGGCGGCGATGGTGTCCGAGATCGGGAAACTGTACCACACGCCGGTCTCGGACTCCAGCAGCGGCGGCAGGATGTAGATGCACGGCAGCAGGAACAGGAGCTGCCGCGACAGGGACAGGAAGATGGACTTGTTCACCATCCCAAGGCACTGGAACAGGTTCGTGGTGACCATCTGGAACCCGATGATCGGGAAGGCGAGGTTCATCATCCGCAGGCCCCGCGCCGCCATGTCGTGGAGGACGGGATCCGGGGTGAAGATGCTCACGGTGGGCCCCGGAAGCGCCTCGGAGATGAGGAAGCCGAACAGGCACACGAGAGTGGCCCAGCCGGCCGTCTTCACGTACACCTCGCGGACGCGGGCGTACTGCCGGGCGCCGTAGTTGTAGCCGGCGATGGGCTGCATCCCCTGGTTGAAGCCCATGATGATCATCACGAACAGGAAGCTGATCCGGTTCACGATGCCGTAGGCGCCGAGGGCGAGGTCGCCGCCCCACTTGACGAGCTGCTGGTTGATGAACAGCACGACGATGCAGCTGGCGAGGTTCATCAGGAACGGGCCCATGCCGATGGCGAGGGAGTCCTTGGCGATGCGCCAGTCGATCCGGAAGACCTTCCGGCTGCGGGGGAGGTGGAGGAACTTGTCCTGGTCCAGGAAGAACCACATCGTGTAGCAGAGCGCCATGAACTGGCACAGGACGGTGGCGATGGCCGCGCCCTGGATGCCCAGCTTGAAGACGAAGATGAACACCGGGTCCAGGATGGCGTTGGACGTGACCGTGAACAAGGTCAGGCCCATCGCCGTCTTCGGGCTTCCGGACGAGCGGATGACGCTGTTCAGGCCGAAGTACAGGTGCGTGACGGCGTTGCCGATGGCGATGATCGTCATATACTGCCGGGCGAAGGGGAGGGTTGCCTCGGTCGCGCCGAAGAAGCGGAGGATCGGATCCATCCACATCAGCGCCACGAACGTGAAGACGAGACCGGTGATGATGTTCAGGGTGACCTCGTTGGAGAGGACCTTGTTGGCGACCGCGTAGTTCTTCTGGCCCAGCAGGACGGAAATCATCGTGGCGGCGCCCACGCCCACCAGGGTGCCGAACGCCGTGGAGATGTTCATCAGGGGGAAGGTGACCGCGAGGCCGGAGATGGCCAGCGAGCCCACCTCGGCGATATGGCCGATGTAGATACTGTCCACCATGTTATAAAGCGAAGACGCAGTCATGGCGATGATGCCGGGGACTGCGTACTGGCGGATCAGCTGGTTGACGGGTTTGACGCCCAGCTCGGTGGGGATGCTTCCTGCCATGGGCTTACGGTTCAGGGACCAGCTCGATGTCGAACTGCAGCGCGGCATAGCCCGGAATCATACTGCCGGAACCGGAGCTGCCGTAGCCCAGGTTGTAGCCGAAGCAGAAGGAGGCCTTCTCTCCGGGGTGCATCGCGTGCAAGCCGTAGGCGAATCCGTTCACCGCGGAGCTGCCGCTCAGTTTGATGTCCGTGGCTTTCTCGGCCCAGGTGACCGAAACGGGGGCGTAGGTCTTGGACGGATTGTAGATGTGGTACACCTTGGCGGTGTCCGCGATCGTGGTGTCGAACACCTGTCCGTCGGAAAGGCGGCGGCCGGTGTAGTTGATGTACACGGTGGTGTCGTTGGGCATCTCGACCGGATCTTCGTCGAATTCCGTGAAGGACTTGAAGAACACCGCGCCGGTGGAGAGGGTGTCGGTCACGTGCCAGGTCTCGGCCGCATAGTCCTTCAGGTTCCGGAACTCGTAATCCTTGAGGTTCGCGGTCTGGTCCAGGAACGTGACGGTGTAGATGGTGGAGACGGCATCGGTCGAGACCTCCAGGTACTTCTCCGTGGAATCATACCGCTTGTAGGTCAGCATCCAGGAGGGGATGATGGCCGTGCGGGTTCCGCCCTGCCGCATGCCGTCCAGCAGGACGTCCAGGCCGGCGTAGCTCGCTTCCTCCCCGGTCAGGGTGATCTGGGGACCGTAATATCCCGTCCGCGTCCAGGTGCCCATCTGCTTGGCCCACTGCTCGTCGGTATTGTAGGTGACGGTCCCGTCCAGGTCCCGCATGGTATAGGTCAGGAAAGTGACCGGAAGGTCGTCGTCCCATTCCCGGCCGGTGCCCGGGATGTCCTCGATGATGTAGATGCCGTCCTTTTCCTGGGCGGCGGGGTAATGGATGGCGCGCCAGGCGTCGAACTGGCGCTTGAGGGCGACGTTGGCCCCTTCGCCGACGTTCTTGTTGCAGGAGACCGCCACGAGGGCGGCGGCGACGGGAAGGAGGATGAGTCTCGGAAGGATATGGTTCATCGTTTTCATTTTAATCGTTGGAAATGCTGTTCACCCAAATGTGGTAAACCAGGGCTGACCTTGCAGGAATCGTGCCTTGGGCCTTGGATCCGTATCCATATTTGCCCGAAAAGAGGATATAGCACTCGTCCTGGTTCCGTACGCCCTCCAGGCCGCGCCGGAGGCCTTCCAGCAGCTGGTCGTCCAGGGTGAGGGTCCGGATGTGGAAAGCGGTCGTGTCGGAGAGCTGCCAGCCGGCCGCGTCGGCCGTCTTCTTGTGGTTGGTGGCGAACAGGTTGGAGGAACTGACGCTGGCGCTCGTGAGCGTGTATCCGGCGTAGTAGAAGGACACGGTGCCGCCGGTGTGGAGGGTGTCCGCCAGGAGGCCTTCCCGGGTGAGCGTGTCGTGCATGGTCACGCGGACCACCCCGTCCTTGTAGGTGACTCTCGCGGTCTTGTCGGTCTTGAGCTGGGCCGTCACGAAACTGGCGATGTTGGTCTCCTGCTTGTCGTACGCGAGCTGGACCGCCTCCTTGTTGCAGGCAGGGAGGAGGCCGGCGGCGAGCGCGAGAAGGAGGGCCGGTATCAGGATGCGGGTGCTCTTTTTCATTTCTTCAGGAAGGCTCGGGATACTTGTTCGAGGTAGGCGGCGGCCGCTTCGGGGCCGGGGATGTCGGCAGGCCACCACAGCTTGCCGCCGGAGGCGTTCTCGTGGCCGCCCCCGTGGAAATAGGCCACGGCGCATTCCCGGGCCGAGACTCCTCGCTTGGAGCGGATGGACACGCGGAAATGGTCCTTATCTTCCTTGAGGAGGATGCTCATCTTCACCCGGTCGATGGACAGGGGGATGTTCACCAGCCCTTCCGTCTCGCCCTCGTCCACGCCGAAGCGGTCCAGGATATCCCGCGTCGCGACGATGCAGGCGAGGCCTTCGGGGGTGATCCGCAGCGCCTCGTACTGGAGATAGCCCATCACCCGGACCCGGTTCTCGCGGTATCGGCTGTACAGTTTCGCGAGGACGTCTTCGCGGTCCACGCCCGCGGCGAGGAGCTCCGCGGCCATCCGGAACGTGCCGGGATAGACGGAGTTGGCGAAGTTGTTCGTGTCGGTGGTCATGCCGGTCAGGAGGGCGCGGGCCGCGTCGGCGGGCAGCCGGCGGGCGTCGCCGCCGATGTCCGGCAGCTCCAGCAGGACGTAGTACAGCAGTTCCGAGGCGGAAGAGACGTCCGGGGTGGAGAAGACCACCCGGAAGCGGTCCGCATCGGGGCCGACGTGATGGTCGATGAGCGCTTTCGGGGCGGGGGAGGCCTCGAAGGCCTCCTGCAGGCCCTCCGTGCGGGAGAAGCCGTTGGCATCGAGCAGGATGACCAGGTCGCTCGCCGCGATGCGGGCGAGGCAGGCCTCCGGATCCGTGTCGTGGCACAGCAGCGGGACGCTGGGCGGGACGATGAAGCTGACCGTGGCGGCGGGGGAGTCGGGCAGGACGGCGACGGCGTCCTTGCCCCGGCGCTCCCGGAGGTACGCGACGAGGCCGGACACGCTGCCCAGCGCATCCCCGTCGGGGTGCGTATGGGCCGTGACCGTCACCGTCCTGCCGCTTTCCAGCAAGGCGTCGAAGGCACGGATGCTTTCCGTTTCGATTCCGTACAAAGCCATCTGTTCTTTTGCGATGCAAAAATACAAAATATATTGCTTTTCATAAATGATTTTTGTAACTTTGTCGGAACTTTGGAAAAATTATAAAACACTGAAATAATGAACAAGCTTGTCAAAATCATCGTCGAGATCCTCCTCGCGCTTGTCGCTGTCGGTTGTGTTTACGGCATTTACCGCAGCATCATGAAGCCGGTTAACTTCAACAAGGAAAAGGCCCGCAGGCAGGAAGTCGCCGTCCAGCGCCTCAAGGACATCCGTACCCTCGAGGTTGCTTTCAAGGGTGTCAACAACCGCTACACGGCCGACATCGACTCCCTCATCAACTTCTACAACACCGGCAAGATGGACATCATCATGCAGGTCGGTTCCAACGATGACTCCGTCGCCGTCGAGAACACCAACAAGTACAAGAATGACAAGGCTTTCAAGAAGCTGAGCAAGGAAGAGCAGAACGCGAAGTTCATGGAACTTTACCGCAAGGGCGAGAAGCTCGTGTTCTCCGTCAGCACCCCGATCGCGGTGAAGGACACCCTGTTCAACAACCGTCCTGACTTCTGCGTCGACTCCCTCAAGTACATCCCGTTCTCCGGCAAGATGCCCGTCGAGACCGACGCGATCGTGAAGACCGTCTCCGGTGTCCAGGTGCCGCTGTTCGAGGCCCGCATGCCTTGGAAGGCCATCCTCAAGGGCATGGACAACCAGCTCCGCATCAACCTCGACGCCGAATGCGAGGACCAGAACCGCTACACCGGCCTGCAGGTCGGCTCCGTCAACCAGCCGAACAACAACGCCGGTAACTGGGAGTAGTCTTCCGCGATGGACAGTCCGCGCACAACGACTTCAGGAATATCCATTCAAGTCTCCTTGAGTGGATATTCTTTTAAGGTGCGGGAGGGTGACGAAGTCCGCTCCTCCGCCTGGCTCAGCGCGGACCGCCTTTTCACCACGCCGGAGTTCCAGCGACGCTACGACGAGGTGGACATTTCCCTCCTGACGCCCAAGTGCACCCTCGTCCCGGAGTCCTTCTTCCGGCCCGAGGCCGTCCGGACCCTGCTGTCCGACGTGGTCGCGCTCGAGCCGTCCGACGCCACGGGCTATGTCCGCATCCCCGAGCTCGGGGCCGTCCTGCTGTTCTCCAACTCCATCGGCGAATCCCTGTCCAAAGTCCTCTCCCAGACGGTCCTGACGGCCTCCGGCGCGTCGGCGCCCGTCCTCCCGGAGATGTACTACCTCCTCAAGGCGCTGCCCGCCTGCGAGGACTATAACAAGGTCGTGGCCTCGTACCGGGACGGCTGGCTGCATCTGGCCGTCGCGCAGGGCCGCAGCCTGCAGCTCGCGAACGTGTACGCGGCCCCCGACTTCACGACGGCCGAATATTTCCTGTTCCTGGCCCTGAAGCGCCTCCAGCTCAATCCGGAAGTCACGACCGTCTGCTTCCGGACGCCCCTGACGTCCGAGGCGGAACTCTCCCTGTACCGCTATTTCAAGGCGGTCGTCGAACTATGAGGATCATCGGTGGACGCCTGAAAGGGAAGACCATCCTGCCGCCGGCGGGATACAAGGCGCGCCCGACCACGGACTTCGCCCGCGAGGGCCTGTTCAACGTCCTCGACAACGAATACGAATTCGAAGACCTCAAGGTGCTGGACCTCTTCGGAGGAACCGGCGCCATTTCCTTTGAATTTGCCTCCCGGGGCGCCGCCCGCGTGTACTGCGTGGAGATGGCGCGCGAGAACGCGTCGTTCATCAAGACCGAGGCGCAGCGCCTGGGCCTTACGAATGTGACGATGGTCCGGGACAACGTCTTCGACTTCCTCCCCATCTGCCGGGAGAAGTTCGACATCATTTTCGCGGATCCGCCCTACGCCCTGGAAAACCTGGACTCCATCCCGGACCAGGTGTTCGCGCAGGACATCCTCCATCCCGGCTGCTACTTCATCCTGGAGCACGGCGGGGAGCACTCCTTCCGGGAGCATCCCCGCTTCAAGAAGGAAAAGGTGTACGGCCGCGTGCATTTCACATTTTTCGAACAAACGGAAGCTTAGCACAGTATGTTCTCATTCCTGATCAGCGTGGCCGCGCTCGTCGTCGGCTATCTTCTGTACGGATCGTTCGTGGACCGGGTGTTCGGCCCCAATCCGAATCTGGTGACGCCGGCCGTCTCCAAGGCCGACAACGTGGACTTCATCGCGATGCCCGCGTGGAAAGTGTATATGATCCAGTTCCTGAACATCGCCGGGACCGGGCCCATCTTCGGCGCCATCATGGGTGCGAAGTTCGGCCCGTCGGCCTACCTCTGGATCGTCTTCGGCTGCATCTTCGCCGGCGCCGTCCATGATTACCTGTCCGGCATGCTCTCCGTCCGGCACGGCGGGGCGGGCTATCCCGTCCTCGTGGGCCGGTACCTGGGTGAGACGACCAAGAAGGTGATGCTCGTGTTCTCCGTCCTGCTCCTGCTGATGGTCGGCGCCGTGTTCGTGTACAGCCCGGCGGTCATCCTGGGCGGTATGGCGGGCGACGGCGGCCAGTGGTCGGTGATGACCTGGGTCTTTGTCGTCTTCGCCTATTATATCGTCGCGACGCTCCTGCCGATCGACAAGATCATCGGCCGGATCTATCCCGTGTTCGCGGCGGCCCTGCTGTTCATGGCGGTGGCGCTGATGGTGTGCCTCCTCATCAAGTGGCCCTCCCTGCCGGAGTTCTGGCAGGGCCTGCAGAACCGCGGCCCCTCGGTGGGCGTGGAAGGACAGCCCATCTTCCCTTGTCTGTTCATCACCATCGCCTGCGGGGCCGTGAGCGGCTTCCACGCCACCCAGAGCCCGCTGATGGCCCGATGCATCACCAACGAGAAGCTCGGCCGGCCCATCTTCTACGGAGCGATGGTCACGGAAGGCCTGGTCGCCCTGATCTGGGCGGCGGTCTCCTCGTATTTCTTCTTCGACGGCGGCGCGGCCGAGGTCGGTTCCGACCTCACGGCGGCGGCCCCCGTCGTGGTGACGAAGGTCTCCCAGAGCTGGCTCGGCGTGCTGGGCGGCATCCTGGCCGTGCTCGGCGTCGTCGCGGCGCCCATCACCAGCGGCGACACGGCGTTCCGCAGCGCCCGGCTCATCATCGCCGACTTCCTGCACCTGGACCAGGGGCCGATGCGCAAGCGCCTCTACATCGCCGTCCCGCTTTTCGTCCTGTCGGGCCTCCTCCTGTGGTACAACATCGCCGATTCGAACGGGTTCAACGTCATCTGGCGCTACTTCGGCTGGGCGAACCAGACGCTCTCCGTGTTCATGTTCTGGACCGCGACCGTCTACCTGGTCCGCAACAAGCCGGGCCTGTACTACCTGATCGCCCTGATCCCGGCCCTTTTCATGACTTCCGTGTGCCTGACCTTCATCCTCGTGGACAAGATCGGCCTGGGCCTTCCGGTGGCCACGATCCCCTGGATCGCCCTCGGAACATTTGCCATTTCGGCAATTCTTTTCTATCTTTGGAAATATCGTAAAAACAGATAGACATGCTTGATAAAGAACGCGGGCTGTACGTAGCCCACTCTGCCAACGGCCCCATCTCTATCGTCGGAAAGATGGCGAACCGCCACGGGCTCATCGCCGGCGCCACCGGTACCGGCAAGACCGTCACCCTGCAGGTGCTGGCCGAAACCTTCTGCCAGGCCGGCGTCCCGTGCTTCATGGCCGACATGAAGGGCGACCTCAGCGGCATCAGCCAGGTGGGCAAGCTCTCCGGTTTCATCCAGAAGCGCCTGCCGGAGTTCGGCATCGAGGACCCGCAGTTCCAGAGCTGCCCCGTCCGTTTCTTTGACGTGTACGGCGAGCAGGGACACCCCATGCGCGCCACCATCTCCGACATGGGCCCGGACCTGCTGGGCCGCCTGATGGAGCTCAACGAGACCCAGACCGGCGTCCTGAACATCGTCTTCAAGATCGCCGACGACAACGGCCTCCTGCTCGATGACCTGAAGGACCTCCGCGCCATGCTCAATTTCGTGGGCCAGAACGCGGCGGAATTCACCACCCAGTACGGCAACGTGTCGGCCGCCTCCATCGGCGCCATCCAGCGCGCCCTCCTGGGCCTGGAGAACCAGGGCGCCGACCTGTTCTTCGGCCGGCCGGCGTTCGACATCTTCGACCTCCTCCAGTGCGAGGGCGGGAAGGGCGTGATGAACGTCCTCGCCGCCGACAAGCTGATGCTCAAGCCGAAGCTCTATTCCACCTTCCTCCTCTGGCTGCTGTCCGAACTGTACAGCACCCTCCCGGAGGTCGGCGACATGGACCTCCCGAAGCTCGTCTTCTTCTTCGACGAGGCCCATATGCTCTTCGAGGACACCTCCAAGGCCCTGACCTCCAAGATCGAGCAGGTCATCCGCCTCATCCGCTCCAAGGGCGTCGGCATCTATTTCGTCACCCAGAGCCCGACCGACATCCCCGAGAACATCCTCGGCCAGCTCGGCAACCGGGTCCAGCACGCCCTCCGCGCCTATACCCCGAAGGACCAGAAAGCCGTCAAGGTGGCCGCGGAAACCTTCCGCGCGAATCCCGCCTTCGACACCTACGAAGCCATCCTCCAGCTGGAGACCGGCGAAGCCCTCGTCTCCTTCCTGGACGAGAAGGGCGCGCCTTCCGTGGTCGAGCGGGCGAAGATCCTCTTCCCGCTGAGCCAGATCGGCGCCATCACCGAGGACCAGCGGGCCACGATCATCAAGCAGTCCCGCCTCTGGGGCCGTTACGACAAGGTCGACGACCGCGAGAGCGCCTACGAGATCCTCGTCGCCGCCACGGCCGAGGCCGAGCGCCAGAAGGCCGAGCTCCAGGCGCAGAAGGAGGCCGAGAAGCAGGCCGCCATCGAGGCCAAGGAACAGGCCAAGCTCGAGAAAGAGCAGGCGAAGGCGGAGAAGGAGCAGGCCAAGAAAAAGAAGAACAGCATCGCTTCCAAGGTCCTGAAGTCCGTGATCACCGCCGTGACCGGCGTCGTCGCCGCTTCCGTGGCCGATTCCGTCACCGGCACCAAGAAGAAGAGCGGCACTTCCACGACCAAGAAAGCGGTCCAGAAGGCCACCAAGTCCGCGACCAACACCATTACCCGGGAACTCACCCGGAGCATCCTGGGGAACCTCATCAAATAGAGGTTCCCCCTTTCCTTAATTGTACTGAAACCCGAATCCTAACATGACTTTGAAAATCGTTGTCCTGGCCAAACAAGTCCCGGACACCCGCAACGTGGGCAAAGACGCCATGACGGCCGAAGGGACCGTGAACCGCGCCGCCTTGCCCGCCATCTTCAATCCTGACGACCTGAACGCCCTGGAGCAGGCCCTCCGCCTGAAAGAACAGAATCCGGGCTCGACCGTAGCCATCCTGACGATGGGCCCGCCCCGCGCGGGAGAGATCATCCGCCAGGGCCTCTACCGCGGGGCCGACACCGGCTACCTCCTCACCGACCGGCTCTTCGCCGGCGCCGACACCCTCGCCACTTCCTACGCCCTCGCGACCGCCATCCGCAAGATCGGCGGCGTGGACCTTGTCCTCGGCGGCCGCCAGGCCATCGACGGCGACACGGCCCAGGTGGGCCCGCAGGTGGCCGAAAAGCTGGGCATGACGCAAGTCACCTACGCCCAGGAAATCCTGTCCGTGAAGGACGGCAAGGCGACCATCCGGCGCTCCATCGACGGCGGCGTCGAAACCGTCGAAGCGCCGCTTCCGCTCGTGGTTACCGTCAACGGCACCGCGGCTCCCTGCCGCCCGCAGAACGTGCGGCTCGTGATGAAGTACAAGTGGGCAACCTGCCCTTCCGAGCGCCTCGAGAACGATCCCCACGCCGCCCTGTATGCGGAGCGGCCGTACCTGACCCTCACCCAGTGGACGGTGGCCGATGTGGACGGGGACCCGTCCCAGTGCGGCTTCGCCGGCTCGCCGACCCGCGTGAAGACGGTGCAGAACATCGTCTTCCAGGCCAAGGAAAGCAAGACCCTCACCGCCTCCGACGCGGATGTCGAAGGCCTGGTGCAGGAACTCATCAGTGACAAGATCATCGGCTAAGACTATGGATAACGTATTCGTATATTGCGAGATCGAGGGCACGGTCGTGGCCGAGGTCTCCCAGGAACTCCTGACCAAGGGCCGCAAGCTCGCGGACGAGCTGGGCGTGGAGCTGCACGCCGTGGTGGCCGGCACCGGCATCAAAGGGGCCGTGGAGTCCCAGATCCTCCCGTACGGGGTGGATAAACTGTTTGTTTTTGACGGGAAGGACCTGTTCCCCTACACGTCCGCTCCCCATACCGATATTCTCGTGAACCTCTTCAAGGAGGAGAAACCGCAGATCTGCCTGATGGGTGCGACCGTCATCGGCCGGGACCTGGGCCCGCGCGTGTCCTCTTCCCTCACCAGCGGCCTCACGGCCGACTGCACGCAGCTCGAGATCGGCGATTTCGACGATGTCAAGACAGGGAAGTCCTACAAGAACCTCCTGTACCAGATCCGGCCCGCCTTCGGCGGCAACATCGTGGCGACCATCGTGAACCCGGACCATCGCCCGCAGATGGCGACCGTGCGTTCCGGCGTCATGCAGAAGGCCCTGTACGCGGGCAAGGCCCGCGGGGAAGTGGTCTATCCGGACGTGGACCGGTACGTGAGCCCCGAAGCCTATGTCGTGAAGGTCCTGGACCATCACGTGGAGGCCGCCAAGCATAACCTCAAGGGCGCTTCCATCGTCGTTTCCGGCGGTTACGGCATGGGTTCCAAGGAAGGATTCCAGATGCTGTTCGACCTGGCGAAGGTCCTCCACGCCGAGGTGGGCGCAAGCCGCGCCGCGGTGGACGCCGGCTTCTGCGACGCCGACCGCCAGATCGGCCAGACCGGCGTGACCGTCCATCCGAAGGTGTACATCGCCTGCGGCATCAGCGGCCAGATCCAGCACATCGCCGGCATGCAGGACAGCAGCATCATCATCAGCGTGAATTCGGACCCCGACGCCCCCATCAACAAGATTGCGGACTACGTGATCGTGGGCACCGTGGAGGAAGTGATCCCGAAGCTCATCAAGTATTACAAGAAAAACAGCAAGTAAGCCATGGCCAACTACTATACCGACCATCCCGAAATCGCCTTCTACTTCCAGCATCCCCTGATGCGCCGGATCGTGGAGCTTCGGGAAAAGGGATTCGCCGACAAGGACCTGTATCCGGAGGCGCCCGTAGACTATGAAGACTGCATCGAGAATTACAAACGCATCCTGGAAGTGGTGGGTGACATCACCGCCAACATCATCGCCCCGAACTCCGAGAGCGTGGACCTGGAAGGTCCGCACCTCGAGAACGGGCGGATGATCTACGCTTCCAAGACCGTCGAGAACATGGAGGCGATGCGCAAGGCCGGCCTCACCGGCGTCGCGCAGCCGCGCCGGTACGGCGGCCTGAACCTTCCGAACGTCGTGTTCAGCATGTGCTCCGAGCTGGTGAGCGCGGCGGACGCCTCGTTCCAGAACATCTGGAGCCTCCAGAGCTGCGCCGACACCCTGTACGAGTTCGGCTCCGAGGAGCAGCGGCAGAAGTTCCTCCCGCGCATCTGCGCCGGGGAGACCATGTCCATGGACCTGACCGAGCCGGACGCCGGTTCGGACCTCCAGCGCGTGATGCTCAAGGCGACGTGGAGCGAGGAGCAGGGCTGCTGGCTGCTGAACGGCGTGAAACGGTTCATCACCAACGGCGACTCCGACATCCACCTCGTCCTCGCCCGCAGCGAGGAGGGCACCCGCGACGGCCGCGGCCTGTCGATGTTCATCTACGACAAGCGGCAGGGCGGCGTGGACGTGCGCCACATCGAGCACAAGCTGGGCATCCACGGATCGCCGACCTGCGAGCTCACCTACAAGAACGCCCGCGCCGAACTGTGCGGCAGCACCCGGATGGGCCTGATCAAGTATGTGATGGCCCTGATGAACGGCGCCCGCCTGGGCATCGGCGCCCAGTCCACCGGCCTGAGCCAGGAAGCCTATAACGAGGCGGCCCGGTACGCGTCCGAGCGCGCCCAGTTCGGCCAGACCATCAACCACTTCCCGGGCGTGTACGACATGCTCAGCCGGATGAAGGCGAAGCTGGACGCCAGCCGCACCCTGCTCTACCATACCGCCGCCCACGTGGACGTGTACAAGTGCCTGGAGGACATCCAGCGCGACCGTCCGCTGACGGGGGAGGAGCGCGCCGAAATGAAGAAATACAGCCGCCTGGCCGACGCCTTCACGCCCCTGTGCAAGGGCATGAGCTCCGAATATGCGAACCAGAACGCCTTCGACTGCGTATCCGTCCACGGCGGTTCCGGTTTCATCATGGAATACAAGTGCCAGCGCCTGATGCGCGACGCGCGCATCTTCAATATCTATGAGGGAACGACCCAGCTCCAGGTCGTGGCGGCGATCCGCTACATCACGAACGGCGCCTACTCGGAGATCATCCGGGGCCTGCTCGCCGAGCCCGTCTCGGCGGAGATGGAACCGCTCCGCGCCCGCGTCGCGGCCCTCGCCGACATCTACGACGCGAGCATCGCGGCCGTCAAGGCGTTCGAGGACCAGGAAGTCCTGGAATTCCTCGCCCGTCGCCTGTACGACATGACCGGCGAGATCGTGATGGCCCTGCTGCTGCAGCGGGACGCCACCCTCGCGCCGGAACTCTTCGCGAAGTCCGCCCGCGTGATGACGCAGATGGCCGAGGAAACGGTGAATGGAAAGAGCGCGTATATCCGCGCGTTCAAGGCCTCCGACCTTGCCGCATTCCGCGTCGTGGAGGCGTAGAGACGATTTTTAATACTTCCAGTGGGGACCGAACCGTTCGAACGCGGCTCGGTCCAACTGTTCTCTGTCGTCGGGATGGGCGATGGAGATCAGCAGGCGGGCGCGCTCCTGCAGGGACTTGCCGTACAGGTTCACAGCGCCGTATTCGGTGACGACCCACTGCACGTCCGCGCGGGGCGTGACGACGCCGGCGCCGGGCTTCAGGGTGGGGACGATCTTCGGGGCGAGTTTCGCGGTGCGGGAGGCGAGGGCGATGACGGCCTTGCCGCCGGGGGACATCTTGGCGCCGCGGACGAAGTCCAGCTGGCCGCCGGTGCCGGAGTAGATGCGCGTGCCGATGGAATCGGCGCACACCTGGCCGGTGAGGTCGATTTCGGTCGCGGAGTTGATGGACACGACGTTCGGGTTCTTCGCGATGATCCAGGGGTCGTTCGTGTAGGCGATTTCCCGCATCTGGACGGCCGGGTTCCGGTCGATGAAGTCGTACACGTCCTGCGAGCCCAGGAGGAAGGAGGCGACGACCTGGCCGGTGTCGATCTTCTTCGCGGCCCCGTCGATGACGCCTTTCCGGATGAGGTCCAGGGCGCCGTCGGCGAACATTTCCGTGTGGAGGCCGAGGTGCTGGTGGTTCGCGAGTTCCGAGCAGACGGCGTTGGGCAGCGAGCCGATGCCCATCTGCAGGCAGGCCCCGTCCGGCACGAGTTCCGAGCAGTTCCTGCCGATCATCCGGTCGATTTCCGTGGGCTGCACGTAGTCCTTGGTGATCAGCGGCGTCTCGTCCCAGACGAAGGCGTCGAACCGGTCCACGGGGATGGGCTCTCCATAGGAGAAGGGCACGTTCGGATTGACGACGGCGATTTTCAGGCGGGCCACCTCGAGGGCTGCGACCGAGCAGTCCACGGAGGTGCCGAGGGAGACGATCCCGTCCACAGGCTCGGAAACCTGCACCATCGCGACGTCGCACGGGAGCGCGCCGCTGCGGTACATCGCCTGCGACTCGAACAGGTGCGTGGGGATATAGTCGGCATAGCCTTCCTGGACGCTTTTCCGCACGTTCGGGCCCACGAAGAAACCCTGGTCGAAAAAGACGCCTTCGTACTCCTTGGAACCGTACGGGGCAGGTCCTTCGGTATGGAAATGATGGAAGTGCAGGTCACGCAGTTCCCCGGCCCTGCGGCACAGGGCGTCGATGAGGACGTGGGGGACGCTGGCGATCGGAGAGAGGTGGATGTGATCCCCGCTCCGGACGCCGCGGACGGCTTCGTCCGGCGATATGAATGTCAAGGGCTTCATACGCAAACCGGGCAAATATACGCAGATTCTTTGTATATTTGTAAAAATTTTATGAATAAAATGCATACCAGGGAAGAAAAGGTGGCCGCGTTCGGCCGTTTGCTCGATATCATGGACCTTCTGCGGGAAAAATGCCCGTGGAATGCGGCGCAGACCATCGACACCATCCGGCCGATGACGGAGGAGGAAGTGTACGAGCTCAGCGACACCATCCTCAAGGGTGACCGCAAGGGCACGGCGAAGGAAATCGGCGACCTGCTGTACCACATGGTCTTCTACGCCCGTATCGCCCAGGAAGAGGGTTCCTTCGACATCGCCGACTCCCTGAACAAGGTGTGCGACAAGATGGTCTTCCGCCACCCGCACGTGTTCGGCCCCGAGGCCGGCAAGCCTACCACCGCGAAGGAGATCGCCGACACCTGGGAGCTCGTGAAGGCGAAGGAGAAGGACGGCAACAAACGGGTCATGGCTGGCATCCCCGACGCCATGCCCGCCATCCTCAAGGCCCTGTCCATGCAGGAGAAGGCCCGCGGCTGCGGCTTCGACTGGGAGCAGAAGGAGGATGTCTGGCCCAAGGTGCAGGAGGAGATGGGGGAGGCGAAGGACGCCTGCGAGGAAGACGACCCGAAGCACATGCTGGAGGAGTTCGGCGACCTGCTGTTCGCCGTCATCAACGCCTCCCGCCTGTACGGCATCGACCCGGAAGCCGCCCTCAGCGGCGCCTGCGACAAGTTCCGCCGCCGCTTCTCCTATATGGAGGAGGAAACCCTCCGCCGCGGCCTGAAACTCGCGGACATGACCCTCGCCGAAATGGACGCCATCTGGGACGAAGGGAAGGCCAAAGGGCTCTGATATGGTAATTCGGAGTTTTTTCCGTATCTTTGCTGACTAATTCAAAGGAGCCCCTATGGCAGAGAACACATTGCTGGAGAAGGTGCTGAGCCTTCAGGACAAATACAGGAAGCTGGAAGAGTCGCTCGCCGACCCGGCCGTCATCGCCGACATGAAGAAGTTCGTGCAGCTGAACAAGGACTACAAGGAGCTGCAGCCCATCATCCAGGCCGGCCTCGAGTACAAGCGCATGCTGGACGAGCTCGCGCAGGCGAAGGACATCCTCATGAACGAGAAGGACGAGGACCTTCGCGAGATGGCCCGCGACGAGGTCGCGGAGATCGAGCCCAAGCTCCCCGAGATGGAGCAGAACATCAAGCTCCTCCTCATCCCGGCCGATCCGGACGATTCCAAGAACGCGATGGTGGAAATCCGCGGCGGCACCGGTGGTGACGAGGCGGCCATCTTCGCCGGCGACCTGTTCCGCATGTACCAGCACTTCGCCGAGCGCCGGGGCTGGAAACTGGAGGTCACCGACCAGGCTCCCGGCACGGCCGGCGGCTTCAAGCAGATCGTGTTCAAGCTTTCCTCCAGCCAGGACGGCGTGTACGGCGTGATGAAGTATGAATCCGGCGTGCACCGCGTCCAGCGCGTCCCCCAGACGGAAACCCAGGGCCGCATCCAGACGTCGGCCGCCTCCGTGGCCGTGTTCCCGGAAGCCGGCGAATTCGACGTCGAGCTGAACCCGGCCGACATCCGCAAGGACCTCTTCTGCGCCTCCGGCCCGGGCGGACAGGGCGTGAACACCACCTATTCCGCCGTGCGCCTGACGCACATCCCGTCCGGCCTCGTGGTCCAGTGCCAGGAGGAGCGTTCCCAGCTCAAGAACCTGGACCGGGCGATGGAGGAGCTCCGCACCCGCCTGTACAATCTCGAGCATCAGAAATACCTGGACGGCATCGCCGCGAAGCGCAAGACCATGGTCTCCACCGGCGACCGTTCCGCGAAGATCCGTACCTACAACTATCCCCAGGGCCGCGTGACGGACCACCGCATCGGCTGGAGCATGTACAACCTGCCCGTCTTCATGGACGGTGACATCCAGGAGTGCATCGACCAGCTCCAGATCGCGGAGAACGCCGAGCGCCTGAAAGAAGCCGGAGAGGAGGAAGCATAAGATGGCACGCAATCCCGAAGCCCTCAAGAGCCTGGGCCACAAGACGTCCTACAGCCAGGACTATGCGCCCGAAGTGCTGGAAACCTTCGAGAACCAGCATCCCGACAACGACTACTGGGTGCGTTTCAACTGCCCGGAGTTCACCACCCTGTGCCCCATCACCGGCCAGCCCGACTTCGCGGAAATCCGCATCAGCTACGTGCCTGACGTCCGCATGGTGGAGTCCAAGAGCCTGAAGCTCTATCTGTTCAGCTTCCGCAGCCACGGCGATTTCCACGAGGACGTCGTGAACACCATCATGAAGGACCTCATCAAGCTGATGGACCCGAAGTACATCGAGGTCACGGGCTTCTTCACCCCGCGCGGCGGCATCTCCATCTTCCCGTACGCGAACTACGGCCGCCCCGGCACGAAATGGGAACAGCTCGCGGAGCGGCGCTTCGCTACGCACGAGTGATCGTCATGCTGTCCTTTCCGGATTTCGGTTGACTCCGGTTGGAGCCTCTCCCTGATAGAAGTTGACTTCCGATGGTTCTCCACGTTTACAAGAAATCGACCCAGGAAGGCGGTACAAGTGTAAACGTGGCAACGTTTCGGGCCGATTTCGCCGTTTCCCTTGCCGTGTTTACAAGAAAACGGCCTCACGGCGTACTGGGACTGTAAACGCGGCGGTTCAGATTTTCAGTAGCATGGATCGGCGACTTAGGTATTGTTAATCACCAATGCATCAGAACTCTTTTTTGATACACAAGAGGAATCTGTTTTAGAGTATACCTCTTCTTTCCTGAACATGGATCCCTATTAGCACTATAAAAATAATAATTGCATCCGCTTGGAAATGCAGCATCAAAGAGACCCATTCGACCAGCAACGACAACTCGTCCTTTTTCATCACGAAGATGAACTATCACATCCTTTTCGACTTGCATTCTATTTGCAATGGAATCAGTCAATATGAGAATTATCAAGGAGTCATCAGATTGTATCTCGATACGGTAGTCTTCAATATTAAGATATATATCATTATTGTGTGTTGGCTGGGAATACGCTTTTTCATGGGTGAGGATTGTAATAACCAGAGTGACCAACGCGATAACCTTGAATACTCCCGTAATTGGGTATTTTTTCCTGTAGAGTTGATAGAGGCATAACCTCGGGCTTTGCATGCCAACCATTTTTCGTATAGACATATACTGTTCCATTTTTACTTTTTCCATAGTATACAGCTCCGTGTTGAGCCTTATTTTTCAAGTCTGCAAAACGAATAACCGTTTTACCAAATACTGCTTCTATTTCATGAGTAGGAAGATAATTGATCATAAGTAAATAATCAAAAAAAGATGATTCACCAATTCCTACCCCTCCATCATCTCTATGGAGATTCTGGGATGACGATGTAATTCTTATCAAACAAGGCGTCATTATTAATAATAGGCGAACCAGTTATATCTAATAGTGCGGATTCTTTTAGGTAAAAAATATGATTATCAAACGTCTTATTGTTGATAATTATATATGTAAATGCATCTCCTGGAGGTATTTTAGTTAGGAAAGTTGCACCAACAATAGGTTGATAATCATCGATGATAATGCTATCCGTTAAGAGAGTTATTATGCTAATCCCACCGTGTGGATTATAGAAAAAACGCTTAATTGCTAGCGTGTTACCTATTTTATTGTCTGCATTATAATCGACCCATGAATAAACTACCTCCGAGGTTGTATTCTCGATTATATACTCATTAATCCAAACTCGGCTCGAATCTCTATCGTAATATCCGTACTCTCGACGAAGAATAGTCGGGTCCGTTGTGCACAACTGTCCCATTACGAGGGAGAACAAGATTATTATTTTTTTATTCATTTTTCAAAAACTACTATAATTTAAAAACTGATATTTGTCACGCCTCAAGTATGGGGTAATTAGTAAGGTTAGGTTTTAATAACGGTTAATCCTGCGGATTATTCTTTATTGTGTCACGCCGTGCATTCAGAATCATTTCAACCAAGACAGTATTCGTGTCCTGCATTCTTTCAACTTGGTGAGATGCTCCATTGTGATCGTGGCCATTTCGAATATAGAGTAAGGCATGACCAAATCCTTCATGGCTAAATGCCTCGGCGGCTCCAAGCATAGAAAGACTAGGATGAATATATACCTCAATACTCCCAGAGGATGAATTCTGTACTCCATCTAAATCTGGGAACAACGTTTTCCCATAATTACCAACTTCTCCCGTTGATAGGCCACTCGTAAACTCAATATTTGTGTCTTTGAAGAGTTCGTCAATACCCATATATGAAAGAGAACCGTCATTATGAACAATGCCTTCTCTGTCTGAATACGAATAAGAATCGGCGGCAGAGACAACAATCACCATATCGGTTTCAACTAATTCGAGGAGATTTGTAAAGTTTAGACTATTGCCGGAATATTGCCTCAGAAGGATATCATCAATAAAACCTCTTTCATTTAATTGGACATAGTCTCGAGCCTCTTGTGGTAAGGTGGACTTAATAATCTCGAGTTCATATGAACTCATTGGATATACTTCTTCTCCTTCAGGATCTACAAGATTTACAGGATTCCCGGCGCAATACATATATGGAATGATTCTATAGTACTTTTCAGACATCGGATCCTGGCTCAGCCAGGATCCGGAGCGTGGATCATAGAGCCGAGCGCCGAAGTCCAGGTAGGGAGTCCCGGCGGATGCCGCCGGGGTGCCCATAATGGCGCTGGCAACAAGGCTTGCGTCAACATTTTGACCTGCAACCTCCTTGCCGCTGAAGCGATAGCGAAGGGTCAATTGGGGAGGATTCGTGCTTGAAGACCAACTTCTCCTGATGCCGCCGAACGGATAGTAATCAAAACGTTGAAAGATATCCCCCATCCCGTCTTTGACAACCCGCACGCTCCCGAGGTGGTCGGTGACTTGGTAGAGAATATTGTCATTGCCTGTTCCGGGGAGCAGTCTTCCTCCCTCCCAACCGACGCTCTCCAGTGAGATGGCTCCCGAAGACTGATCGAAAACCATATCCCCGAGATAAATCCTCGATGCCGTTCCATCTGAGATTTGCTTCAGCGTCCCGTCGGCCAGATATGTCCGATGTGTAGCGCTATCCCCTGCCGCCAAACTGCGCGGCAGATCCCGGACATTCCATTCCAAAGAAACGCCGTTTAAGGGATCAACTAGGACGTTTCCATGGGTATCATAAGTCCATCCATTGCGTTTGGGACCGGAATAGGAGAAAGACAACGCGTCGGAGGGCGACGAATCGCTATCTCCATGGCGATTCAACGTCAGCAGGTTCCCGCTACGGTCGTAGGTGATATCTTGTTCCGTGAAAGTATTCGTTCCAATCGTGGCCGTCCCAAGATATCTCAGGCTTCCTAAAAGTCGCCCAGCTTTATCGTACGA
This sequence comes from uncultured Bacteroidales bacterium, assembly GCA_900316525.1. GTDB lineage: Bacteria > Bacteroidota > Bacteroidia > Bacteroidales > UBA932 > Cryptobacteroides. Next base: position 16,358 of record ONDF01000040.1, on the reverse strand, counting down.
AAATGCTTGCGTTTCAGCTGTGGAGGAGCCATCTGGCGGACTACCTTTCTGCTGGGAGGTCCATTCTGTGATTAGTCCAATCTTTCCGGGGAGAGCGCTCGTCGCGGAACGGGAAGGAGAAGCATAGCGCAGTGTTTCCTCCCAGGATGTCGAGTTGGCAGACAGGAGCCATCCTTGGAGAGAGTAATTATACTTTGTATTTTCGATACCTGAGCCACGCGAGACAGAATCGATTCGTTCCATATAATCATACAGATAACCCTGAGACGCAATTGAACCGCCATCCAGTTGAGCGGTTACCGAAGCGGGGCGTAATCGGGCATCATACGTATAATTCTTGTCCAGAATGTGCTCGGCCTGTCCGCTTCCGGGACTTACCCGTTGGCGTTCCTTGAGGACATTCCCTGAAAAACCATACTTTGAAGATGCACGGAGTGTCTTGCCTGCTCCGTCCGTCTCGATGGTTTGTATGACATTGCTTTTCCCGTCATAATAGAAAGTTCGGGATACGCTGGCCGTCGAGTCCGAAGAAAACAGTGCCGAAGGTGATGCTGACCCCGGCAACGCCCGTATCCGTTCCGCCGTCTTCAGTCCGTGAGTTCGGGTATCTTTGTCGGATGCAGTTACAAATCCACTCTCGGTACTGAAGTTCGGCGACCACGAAGGATAATCGTCGTAATGATACTCGGCAAGGGTTACTGCAGGATTGTTCCCATAAGTATAGCGTTCCCTCATCGGGCGGTTGAAGACATCATAGTCGGTCGTAAAGACCTCCGTGGAGACTCCATCTGCAGCCGGTCTTGTACGGGTGAGCGGCAAATCGGCATCATTGTAGGTAATCGTTTCCGGCGCCACGGCGGGCAGTTGGCGTTTTGTCACACGGTCTCGTCCGTCGTAGGCATATGTATAACAATTGACGGCGGAATAACCGGTTGTAGAGGATGTCAGCTGCGCCGCTTCGGCGGGCGGGATCACACAAATCACTCGCCCGATGGCATCCTTGATGTAATATGTATCAGCATAGGTCCCGGATTCATCCAGCAGTACCCGTTCCAAGACAGGCGAATCGGTTTCATCAGCATAAGACTCGGTTCGGGACCCCTCTGGTCCAATCGCCCTCGTGACCGTAAATGTCCCCGTCGGATAATAGCCGCTTGCCGAAACCGTGTTTGCGGAAGCGTTGTAAGATAGTCTAAGAACAGTGTTCTCTGCTGCTCCGGTAGTTGCAAAAGATGTGGTTTCCGTAAACCCAGGGAGAGATGTTGAAATAATCTTTTTTCGTGAGGATATCTCATAAATGTTCGATGTGTATGCTTTGACTCCAGCCCCATAGAAAGACTGCTGATCGTTCTGTGCGTTATCCCGGAACGACCCGGAGTTCGACGAGTTCGTAGTTGCGGGATATGGCAGGTTTACTCTAAAATCATAGTCAAGGAAATTCAGAGATATCGGGGTTACAAGGTCCTGATTGTTGGTTGCGGCACCGACAGATATATTCTGGATATTTCTCCCAAGTCCATCGAAATAGCTTACTTCTCTCACCGCAGTTCCGATAACCGACCCCGGTTGGGTGAAAGCTAGGGTCTCTATTCGATTTGGGCTACCGTTTCCACCTCGGGTCAGGTCATAGGAATAGCCCATCACCTTATTTCCATCCTCGTCCTTGACTGATGTTAACCTGCCGGCAGAGTCATAAGTGTATTCAGTCGTTCGACCGGAAGGGTCCTTTATTGAAGAAATACCGAATGGCGGCGAATATGTATACAGTGTCGTCTGGGCTTGCGGAAGATGGCTCTGGAAGATGTCCTTCAGGAATGTGCTGTCGCTCGGATAATTCAAGACCGCTGCATCTGCGATGGCGTCCAGACGGGTTTTGTCAGGATCGCTTGATAACGCTTTCAATTGAGTGAAGGATACACCCGCAATTTCTGCAACGGGAAAACGGTGACCATATCCCCACGCATAGGTTTTGACGGGCTGCCCGTCCACCTTTATTTCAAGAGACTTGCCAAGGGTGTCATATTGAGAGAGGAATACCGTCGGACCGACATTGACACCATTTCGGTATGTGTCTATACGACTGGGTTTCAATAGAGTGAGACTGGTGTTTGCGTCCGCCCACGTTGAAACTGGGACAATCCCCCAAGTAACATATCGTCCTGCTTTTGTAAGCAAGGTCCCACCCAAAACACCGACTGCCAATTCTTCCGCAACCGGGGACCGATACCCCAAACTGTCAAGTTGTTTTGCCCAACTACAACCCGTCACTCCGACAAGTTCGTCCGGATAGACAACAGTCCGGATGTAGACTTTGGGAAGACTATCGAAATACCCTATCATCTCCTGCCTGGGTGACTGCAACGATCCCATCTGCGGAATGTGGACCGTCCCTAAGGAATAGGAATTCCCACCAAAAAAAGACGACCGTCCATTTGGTGAAAAGCGATAACTATACTGTGTTACCTTTTGTTTGACGGTCCCGTCATCCAGATACTCCTTGTCCAAACGTTGCTTCAGCCTCAGATAAATGATTTTACGATCAATCTGCTGCTGGTCAAAATCTTCCAGGCAATAGTCCGGATCCTCGTATAAGTCATTATTATTCAAGGATCGCTTGCAATCGACACGATATCCGGTCTGAACCAGCGTGTCGGCGTACTCGTAGGTGTATTCCGTCATGGACACCGGAACGAATTGCAAGGATTGAAGATCCATTTTGTAGGTAGTAACCCGGGTCGGATGGCTCAGTTGCGGACGATTCTGGTCCATGAAATAATACCCGAGCGGAACAATAAGATTTGACTGAGAACCATTTCTTGGGATACGTGATGGAACACGATGGGAAAAGTGGTTTCGATTGAGAGAAGTGTTCGTGTATTGATTGTCGTGGGCATCGCTGGGGGTCCAGACCGCTCCGCCGGCGCCAACACTTACGGCTCCGACAGCGTCATATTCCCACCTAGTTCGTATTTTGATAGGAGTTGATTCGGAGACATCTTCAATTACCGCGTGATAGAATATCCTGGCACTCTCCAGCGACATCCCGGGGATGTTGGATTGGTCGCTATATACGATTGAACAAGTCCGTACCGGACTCCAAGGACCATACCAGTAACCGACGAGAGTTCCACCGTCGAAGTAATTGGACTCGGAAGTGGATGTGAAGGCTGCGGATTGGAAGCCATAAACAGGAATGGTAATGTCTGGACCTGCATATGTGAATTTGCGCTGCCGAATAAACTTTTCCGATCCTCCGGACAAGTCGTATGCTCGGATACAGGAGACTCGTTGCCCGATCTCGATGGATTGAGGAAAGAGATCGCTTTGGCCATTGGTTGCGATGGCGTTCGGCTCAAAATCGAAATAAGTCTTGCTCCCGGAAGCAGTGGTGATACTTGTCAGCGACAATTTTCCGGCATCCACCTGGTTGTACACCCGTGGCGACCCGGAAAAAGGGATTGTATACGTATCGTTGAAGGGTCTCAGGAAGGCCTTCTGACAAGAACTGTTGAAGTAACCGAACAAATCAATGGAATCCTCATACATGTTGGTATTCTTCGACAGATAGTCCAAGTCCCATCTCTCAATGAGAGATCCATCCGTTCCCCTCTGCACAACGGAAGTCAAGAGCGTCCGTTGGTCTCCCGTTATGTATTTGGAGAATGCCCAAGAGCCAACGGTATTGTCAAGGGCATCCTTCAACTCGACCGAGTCAAGAAAAACAGGATATGAACGGTGACTGCCCAGATGTCCGGAAACACCGGAAGGGCTGTAGCTGATTACAACCCGGCCTCCATTGAAAGAGAGGGTGTCCGGAACGAATGGTGTCCAGGACGATATCGCCCTGGTGGACCACTCCTTCGTCTGGAAAGTCGGAGTGGGATCGAATCCACCGCTGAAGTTGGTCTCATACTGGTCCGATCCCAGATATCGATACGGGAAAGAGACTGACCGATAATAGGAATAACTATGGTGAGAAAAAGACGGAATCTGATGATAGTGAATGGTAATATGGTCCGTCCCATCCATAGACCATATGTCCGTCAAGTGCCATGATGTAACCGTAAAAATGTCATAGGAGACCGTATTGTCGACAAGGGGAGCATTGGGGTCGGTGCTGCCAAGCGTTCGGGAAGATGATTCAGCCAAGGTGAACAGATATCGGGTTCCTTCCGTATCAATGATTTCGAACCCTCCGTTCGTATTGGAGATAATCAGTTCCGTCGGTTCCGTCGGGACGATCTGTTTCATTCCGGACGCATCCGGGAGATAATAGAACGAACCGGAATGCCCACAGAAACTGTAATGGTAGCAGTCATAGTCCGAATTGTAGCTGTCCCTGACATAGTACGACAAATAATAAGCATCATTTGGGTTTGTCGTTTCGCTGGGAATATCATTAGAATTATCGTCCTTCCTTCCGATGATTTCCCTAGTGATGACTCCGCCTGCCTGAAAACTCCAACCAAGCCCGGCGATTCCGGAGATCTCACCGGGCTTGATGCCAGAAGCATCGTATGTCAGCGTGACAGGCAGGCTCAATGAGCGACTTTGAATCGTGTGAATGGGAATGCTGATTTCAGGTAAGCCAATGGCATAGGAAACCGGCGTGTCGGTATACCGAGTCATCTTCGCCACATCTGGCGCCGGCATTACGATGTTGTCCTGGGATGAAATATAGTGATAGGGCATTGGCCCTAATCCACCGTTAGAACGAAGACCCTCTTTAGATTTAACCGTGTCAAGAAGGTGTTTTTCTTGAGCATAGGAAGAAACCATACTCAACAATGAAACTGCTACCAAGCAGACGAGACTATAAGAGCGGCTAGTTTTCATGGTAACGGCGGTTACGACAAATATAAGCAAATTGTACTGATTGTCAAATAGAAGTCATGCACTCTTTATTAGGTTGTTGCCTCGATATCAATTGAAAGCAGCAAACCACTTGGCCCACCATTTGTCTTGTCGTATGTTGTCAGTTTCAACAGTCTTCTGTTATATTTGAGCATCCTCTGATAATGTCGTAGTCGTAACCTGTCATTCCCGGATTTAGGTTGACTCCGGTTGGATTCCGATGGTTCTCCACGTTTACAAGAAATCGACCCAGGAAGGCGGTACAAGTGTAAACGTGGCAACGTTTCGGGCCGATTTCGCCGTTTCCCTTGCCGCGTTTACAAGAAAACGGCCTCACGGCGCACTGGAACCGTAAACGCGGACAAGCAGGGGGCTTCCCCCGTAAAATAGCTTACAAGCACGATGATTCAAAGGTTCTGGCCCGTGTGGCCAGGGAGGGAGTCCTTTGCTTTGAATACCCGCAGCACGTTCTCGATATAGGTCTTCGTGACCGGTATCGGGGCGATGGCCTCGTTGTCGAGGGTGATCTCGTAGGTGGCGCCCACCTTCTGGAGGACCTTGACCTTGCCCATGTTCACGATGAACTTCCGGTGGCAGCGGAGGAGGTCCGAGCCGGCGAAGCTCTCTTCCACCGTCTTCAGCCGGCAGCGGAGCATGTAGGTCTGGAGGTCGCCCTTGTTGTCGGAGTACCACACCTTGATGTAGTTGTCGTCCGACTCCACGTAGTAGAGGTTCGCGCTGGAGACGGAGAGCTTGAGGACGCCGTTGTTGTCGAAGAGGGTGAATTTCTGGCCCGTGGTGCCTTCGTCGGGGGTTTCTTCCGTCACGACGTCCTGCATGTTCATCAGCCGGATGGTCCGGTTCTGGTCGATGATGGTGAAGAACATGCCCGCGATGAGGAAGGGGACGCCCAGGCACACGAACGCGTACACGAGGGCGTGCAGGAAGATGACGAGCCCGTTCTGGTCCTCGGGCTGGGCGATGGTCACCGTGAAGATGGTGTACAGGGTGGTGATCAGGAGGATTTCCGCCAGGCACCAGGCCGTGTAGCCCCAGTAGGTCATCCGCAGGAGGTTCCGGGTCTTGTACATCACCACGCGGCTGACGATGAGGATGGTCAGCGAAAGGAAGGCGAAGATGGCGGTGAAGCCGAAGAAGGTGCTGTTCCCGAGGCGGAACCAGGCGTTGTTGGAGAAGGGGATGCTCACGAGCAGGAAGACCACCGAGAACAGGGCGGCGAAAGTGACCGTGCCCAGCAGCTGGTAGCGTTCCCGCAGGTAACCGGGGATGTATTTCTTCTTACCTTCTTCCATTGCAAGGAATACAAAAATACGCAAAAATACCGAGATTTCGCCCCTTTTTTCGCGATTTCTCCCCAGATGCGCCCGCACGGGGCCTTTTTCGCCACTTTTATTTCATAAATCGGTTCCGCCTGCCTACTTTTGTATCCGTTACTAAAACCTACTCAGATATGAAGATTATCGGTACCGGAAGCGCCCTGCCGCGGAAGGTGGTCACCAACGCCGACCTGGAGGGCTTCCTGGACACGACCGACGAATGGATCGTGAGCCGGACGGGCATCCGCTCCCGCCACGTCATTTCCGACGAACGGCTGGAGGACCTGGGTCGCGACGCCGCCTTGAAGGCCCTGGCCGACGCCGGCAAGAAGCCGGAGGACATCGACCTCCTGCTCTGTTCCAATGTGGTCAACGAGTATATGACCCCGGGCCTGGGCTGCATCATCGCCGCGGCCATCGGCCTGCGATGCCCTTGCATCGACATCAACTGCGCCTGTCCGGGCTTCATCTACGCCCTGGACATCGCCGATTCCTATTTCAAGGTGGGGAAGGTGAAGAACGTGCTCGTCGTCTGCGCCGAGGAACCCAGCCGGATGACCTCCTGGCATGACCGCGCCACCTGCGTCCTGTTCGGGGACGGCGCCGGGGCCGTCGTCCTCTCGGAAGGGGAGGGGGTCCGCGCCGTCCGCATCGGCGCCCGCCCCGACCCGGACAAGATCTGGCAGTTCCGTCCGCTGGAACCCACGCCCTTCGTCACCAAGGCCGAAATCGGCGTTCCCCTGCAGATGCAGGGCCGGGAAGTGTTCCGCTTCGCCGTCACCGCATCCGTGGAGGATATCAAGGCGGTCCTGGCAGAAGCCGGCCTCGGCGTGAATGACGTGGATTATTATATGATCCACCAGGCGAACCTCCGCATCGTGGAGGGGATCCGGACGCGGCTGGCCGTCCCGGAGGAGAAGTTCCCGACCAATATCGCGGACCATGGCAATTCCTCGTCCGCTTCCTGCCCGATCCTGCTGGACGAGTGCAAGCGGAAGGGACTTTTCAAATCCGGGGACAAATTGATATTCAGCGCGTTCGGCGCCGGACTCCTGACGGCGGCCGCCCTCGTTGAGTGGTAATTGCGGAATATTTCGTATATTTGCAGTCTGTTGTACTGAAATTATGGAACCTAAGAGAGTAGTTATCACCGGCATGGGCATCATTTCCTCCGTGGGAAATGACCTCGAGACCTATTGGAAGAATCTCGTGGACGGTGTCTGCGGCATCGACTATGTCGAGGACTTCAAGGACATGCCCGTCACGATCGCCGGCAAAGTGAAGGATTTCGATCCGGAGCAATACGATATGGACAAGGCCTTTGTCCGCAAGCAGGACAAGTTCACCCAGTTCGCCATGGCGGCCGCCTGGCAGGCCATGCAGGCTTCCGGCCTGAAGACCGAAGGCGAGGAGATGAACATCGACCCGTTCCGCCTGGGCGTCTACGTGGGCTCCGGCATCGGCGGCTTCGAGATCCAGTACCGGGAGACGGCCAAGATGGTCGAGGACCCGACCGGCAAGTGGGTCTCCCCGCTGTTCATCCCGACGATGATCTCCAACATCGCGGCCGGCCACATCGCCATCAAGCACCAGGCCAAGGGCCCGTGCCTGGACATCGTCACCGCCTGCGCCACCTCTTCGCACTGCCTCGGCGAGGCGTTCCGCGCCGTCCGGCACGGCTACGCCGACGCCATCATCGCCGGCGGCTCCGAGCACGCCTCCATTCCGATCGGCGTGGCCGGTTTCGCCAATGCGAAGGCTCTTTCCCGCGCCACGGATCCCAAATACGCCTCCCTCCCGTTCAACGCGAACCGGCAGGGCTTCGTGATGGGCGACGGCGCCGCCGTCCTCATCGTCGAATCCCTGGACCACGCCCTCGCGCGCGGCGCCAAAATCTATGGCGAGATGGTGGGCTACGGCAACACCTGCGACGCCTATCACGCCACCGCGCCGCGTCCGGACGGAAGCACCCAGGCCCGGGCCATCCAGCTCGCCCTGGAGGAAGCCGGGTTCGACCCGGAGAAGGACAACCTCTACATCAATGCCCACGGCACGGGCACGCACCTGAACGACATCGCCGAAACCGTCGCCTACAAGGTGGCCCTCGGCGACTACGCCTACAAGGCCCATATCAGTTCCATCAAGTCCATGACCGGCCACATGTTCGGCGCCGCCGGCGCCGCGGAGGCCATCGCCACCATCATGGCCCTCCGGGACGGCGTCATCCCGCCGACCATCAACCTGGACTGCCCGGATCCGGAATGCGACCTGGACTACACGCCGAACGTTGCCGTGAAGAGCGACATCACCATCGGCATCTCCGATTCCCTCGGCTTCGGCGGACACGACGCCTGCGTCGCCTTCCGCAAGTACTCCGAATAAGATGAACAGAGAAGAAATCATGCAGCATATTCCCCACCGGGAACCCATGCTCCTCATCGACGAGGTGTGGCAGGACCCGGACGGGACCGGACACGGCAGGTACCGCATCCGGGAAGACGAGTTTTTCTGCCGGGGCCATTTCCCCGGAAACCCGATGGTTCCGGGCGTGATTCTCTGCGAGATCATGGCCCAGAGCTGCACCCGCCTCATGCTTGAGGTGCTGCCGGGCAACCTGGCCGTCTACCGCGGCATCGACGACGTGAAGTTCAAGAACACCGTCCGTCCGGGCGACCTGTGCGAAGTCACCTGCCACCTGGACGACACCAAGGCGGGCATCTTCCACTGCTCGGCCAAGCTGGAAGTGGACGGCAAGCTGTGCTGCCGCGGAAAGCTTACTTTCGCGGTGATTCCCGACCCGATGAAAGCGGCGGAAAAGTAGTTGAAAAAAAGAAGTGAACCGGTCCGGTTCACTTCTTTTTTTTGCGGTCCCGCTTCCGGGATTCGCGGATGCGGTAGGCGCTCTCGACCATCAGCTGGTCCTGGAAGCAGCCGCGCGCGGCGAGGAAGTCGCAGATGGCCGCGATGAGCGGGAAGATGACGGTCCAGCGGAAGACGATTCCCTCCGGCGCCGTGAAGTAGAGGTAGGCCAGCCAGCCTGTCATGCCCAGGGCGACGAGGCCCGAGAGGGTGGCAAGCCGCATCTGCAGGATGCGGACCTTGAAGGTGACGAGTGCGAGGACAGTCATCGCGAACAGGAGGCCCAGCAGGATGCCGAAATAGGGCTTCTGCAGCTGCAGGTAGGTCACGTACTGCATTCCCTCGGGCGCCGAGACGGCGTAGGCGTCACTGAAGAACAGGATGAACAGGAGGACGGTGGAGACCGCCAGATATAGGGTTTGGATCCGTTGCCACATAAGTCAATTATTTGTACAAATATAGGATAAATCGGCGGAAAAAACTATATTTGTCTTCCATCACATAATTGATCAGCCATGAGAATCCCTGAATCCGAACTCATCATCAACGGCGACGGCTCCGTGTTCCACATCCACCTGAAGCCGGAAGAACTGGCCGACAACGTCATCCTCGTCGGCGACCCCGGACGGGTCGACATGATCGGCGAACTGCTGGAGGACATCGAATTCCGGCACGCCTCCCGCGAGTTCGTCTCCATCACCGGCCGCCGGCACGGCAAGCGGATCACGGTCCTTTCCCATGGCATCGGCCCCGACAACATCGACATCGTGATGACCGAGCTGGACGCCCTGGCCAACGTCGATTTCGCCACCCGCGAAGTCAAGCCCGAGCACAAGGCCCTGAACATCCTGCGCATCGGCACTTCCGGCGCCCTGCACGCGGACATTCCCCTCGGCTCCTACATCCTCTCGCACTATTCCGTGGGCTTCGACGGCGTGATGAACTGGTACGCGCACCGCGACCAGGTCACCATCCCCGAGGTCGAGGAGGCCTTCAAGGCCCATATGAACTGGGAAAAGACCCTCCAGTCGCCCTATTTCGTGAAGGCGTCGGACAAGATCGTCGACCTGATGAAGGACGTCACCGTCCCGGGCGTCACGATCTCCGCGCCGGGCTTCTACGGCCCGCAGGGCCGTGTGGTCCGCATCCCGCTCGCGATGCCGGACATGCTGGAACGCATCGAGTCCTTCCGCTTCGAGGCGGGCGGCATGGAGCGGCGCATCACGAACTTCGAGATGGAAAGCGCCCCGCTGGCGGGTCTCTGCACGCTGCTCGGCCACAACGCCTGCACCGTGTGCTGCGCCATCGCGAACCGCTATCTGCAAAGCTCCAACCCGGACTACAAGCCGTTCATCCGCCGGCTCGCGGAGATCGCGGTGGACCGGATGGCCACGCTCTAGCGCCTAGCGGAGGATCAGTTCCTCCAGCTCCGCCGGCGTGTCCACCAGCGCGGTGGGCCGGAAGGCGGCGAGCTCTTCCCGTGAACGGAATCCCCAGGTGACGCCGACGGTATCGACCCCGGCGCCGATTCCGGTTTGCATGTCGACATTGGAATCGCCCACGTACAGGACCTCGTCCTTCGTGGCGCCGGCGGCCTGCCTGCACAGGTCCACGATACCCGGGTCCGGCTTGATGGGGAAGCCCTCCCGCTGGCCCAGGACGGTCACCCAGCCGAACTTCCCGAAGAAATGGCCGACGACGGTCTCCGCCCCTTCCTGATACTTGTTGGACGCCACGGCGATGCGGATGCCGCGGGCGGTGATGCGCTCCAGGAGTTCCGGGATGCCGGGGTAGGGACGCGTGCAGTCGCAGAGATGGACTCCATAGTGGGCCAGGAAAAGCTCCCGCATCCGGTCGATGGTTTCCGGCGTGTCGCAGTCCGCCGGGACGGCGCCCTTGAACAGGTTCGTGATGCCGCGGCCCACCAGCTGATAATATTCGTCCCGCCGCCGTTCGGGGAACCCGAGGGCGCGCAGGGCATGGTTCGTGGCGTTCCCCAGGTCCTCGATCGTGTCGAGCAGGGTCCCGTCCAGGTCAAAAATCACTAATTTTTTCATATTGTACCGTTCTTTGGCACAAGGTGGCCGTACCTTTGCATCAGAAAACAAAACGGTACTGCCATGAGAAACACAGATTACAACATCGACGCACTCGGTTCCTTCCTCTCCTCCGACGTTTCCTTCCAGGCCCTCAAGGACCTCATCGACGACCTCGGCCTCGAGGTGGAAGGCGTCACGGAGTTTTAAGGGTGACGGCGATGGACTCCTTGTCCGCCGACAGGCCCACCTTGACCTCCCGGACGTCCGCCAGCTCCTGCTTGGCGTGGGACACCTGGATGCGGTCGGTGATGATGAATTCGGCGACGGGATCCTCGATATACTTCGTGATGGCCCGCTTCAGCGGCCTGGCCCCGTAGGCGGGGTCGTAGCCCGCTTCGGCCACGAAGCGCTTCGCCGACGGGGTGACCGTGATCCGGTAACCCGACTCCAGCGCCCGCTTCTTCAGGCCCTTCAGCTCGATGTCGATGATGCGCTCGATATCCTCCCGGGACAGGGAATTGAAGTAGACCTGCTCGTCCACCCGGTTGATGAATTCCGGCGGGAACGCCTTCTTGACGGCCTTGGCGACCACATTCTTCCGGTCCGCCTCCACCTTTCTTCCGGCCGTCGCAAACCCGATTCCATTCCCATATTCCTCCACTTCGCGGCTGCCCACGTTGGAGGTCATGATGACGATGGTGTTCTTGAAGTCCACCACGCGTCCGTTGCTGTCCGTCAGCCGGCCCTCGTCCATCACCTGCAGGAGCAGGTTGAAGATATCGGGATGGGCCTTCTCGATTTCGTCCAGCAGGACGACGCAGTAAGGCTTGCGGCGCACCCGCTCCGAGAGCTGGCCGCCCTCCTCGTAGCCCACGTAGCCCGGAGGCGCGCCGATGAGCCGGGAGACGGAGAACTTCTCCATGTATTCGCTCATGTCGATCCGGACCATGTTGTCCTCCGAATCGAACAGGTAATCGGCCAGGGACCGCGCCAGCTGGGTCTTGCCCACGCCGGTGGGGCCGAAGAACAGGAAGGTGCCGATGGGGCGGTGCGGGTCCTTGAGGCCCGCCCGGCCGCGCTGGATGGCCCGCACGACCGTGTCGATGGCCTCGTCCTGCCCGATGATCCGGGCCTGGAGGCGCTTCTTCATCTTGAGGATGCGGTTGCCCTCGGACTCGGCGACCTTGTTGACCGGGATGCCGGTCATCTTGGACACGACGGAGGCGATGTCCTCGGCGGTCACGGTGTCGGACCCGCCCTTCTTGCGGGCGAGGTTGAGCCGCACCATGGACCCGGCCTCGTCCAGCGCGTCGATGGCCTTGTCCGGCAGGGCCCGCTCGGTGAGGTACCGGTCGGTGAGCCGGACGGCGGCCTCCACGGCCTCGTCGGTGTAGGAAATGTGGTGGAACTCCTCGTAATGGGGTTTCAGGTGGCGGAGGATCTCGATGGACTCCGCGACGTCCGTGGGCTCCACGACGATCTTCTGGAAGCGGCGGTCCAGGGCGCCGTCCTTCTCCACGATCTTGGTGAACTCGTCCATCGTGGTTGCGCCCACGCACTGGAGTTCGCCGCGGGCGAGGGCCGGCTTGAGCATGTTCGCCGCGTCCAGGCTGCCCGACGCGCCGCCGGCGCCCACGATGGTGTGGAACTCGTCGATGAACAGGATCAGGTCGGGGTTCGACTGGGCTTCCTTGATGATGGCCTTGAGGCGCTTCTCGAAGTCGCCGCGGTATTTGGTGCCGGCCACCACCGAGGCGATGTCCAGCGACAGGATGCGTTTCTTCGCCAGGGCGGGGGAGATGTCCCCGGAGGCGATCCGGAGGGCGATGCCCTCCACGATGGCGGACTTGCCCACGCCCGGCTCGCCGATGAGCATCGGATTGTTCTTCTTGCGCCGCCCGAGGATCTCGATCACGCGGGCGATCTCCATGTCACGCCCCACGACCGGATCCAGCTTCCCTTCGCGGGCCGCCTTCGTGAGGTCGTAGCCGAATTCCTCGATGTCGATGCCGTTCTTCTTGGCGGTCTCGCCTTCTACCGTCTCCTCCTCGCTGTCGCCTTCGGCGGGCTGCTGCTCCTGCTTCTGGACCTGCAGCAGGCCTTCGGTCTCCATGAAGGAGAGCATGCGGCCGTAATCCACCCCGCGGCTGCGGAGGAACGCCTGGCCGTAGCTGTCCGTGGTGCGGCACAGGGCGAGCAGGAGGTGGTGCGGGGCCGCCTCCGGGCTCTTCAGCCGGGTGGCTTCCATCACCGTGATGCTCAGCACGTTCTGCGCCTGGCGGGAGAAGTTGATGTGGTCGATCTCGGAGTAGGGGATGGTCTCGTTGGTGAAGATCCTGCCGTCGATGAAGGATTTCAGCTCGGCGGGTTCGATGCCGAGCCCCTGCAGCACCTGGAAGGCGGTGTTGTCCACGTGGCGGATGATCCCGAGGAAGAGGTGGTCCGGGCCGATGCCGTAGCTGCCGGTGCGCATCGCCTCTTCGCGGGCGTATTTGATGATGCCGTTGAGTTGGTCGGATATCTGTATCATAGGGAACAAAGTTAAGCAAAATCCCCGGTATCAACAATCGTGCGGAAAACCGCTTCCGGACATTTTGTCAGTCTTTGAAGAATCAAGAAAAAATGCTATATTTGCATGTTTATAGATAGGTTATAAAACATGGACAACAACGAAGAGAAGAATCCGGTGGAAGAGCCCCAGTCGACGGGGCTGATCCAGCCGGTGGAGATCGACCACGAGATGCGCACCGCGTACATCGACTATTCGATGTCCGTCATCGTGTCCCGCGCCCTTCCGGACGCCCGGGACGGCCTCAAGCCGGTGCAGCGCCGCGTGCTCTACGGTATGAACGAAATGGGTGTCAGATATAACGGCCAGACCAAGAAATCCGCCCGTATCGTGGGTGACGTCATGGGTAAGTACCACCCGCACGGCGACTCCAGCGTGTACGACGCGATGGTCCGTCTGGGCCAGTGGTGGAACCAGCGCTACCCGCTGGTGTGGGGCCAGGGCAACTTCGGTTCGATGGACGGCGACTCTCCGGCCGCCATGCGTTACACCGAGGCCAAGCTCGAGAAGATGTCCGAGGACGTCCTCGCCGACATGGACAAGGACACCGTCGACATGGACCTGAACTTCGACGACACCCTCCAGGAACCGTCGGTCCTTCCCACGAAGGCCCCGCTGCTCCTGCTGAACGGCGCGTCCGGCATCGCCGTCGGCATGGCCACGAACATGGCCCCGCACAACCTGGGCGAATGCTGCGACGCGATCTGCGCCTACATCGACAACCCCGAGATCACCACGGACGAACTGATGCAGTACATCAAGGGTCCCGACTTCCCGACCGGCGGCATCGTGATGGGCCGCAGCGGCATCCGGGAGGCCTATGAGACCGGCCGCGGCCGCGTCGTGGTGCGCTCCAAGACGGAAGTCGAGGTGGACGACAAGGGCCACGAGACCATCGTCGTCACCGAGATCCCCTATATGGTGAACAAGCGCGAGATGATCGAGAAGATCGCGCAGATGGCCGACGACAAGAAGATCGAAGGCATTTCCTACATCAATGACGAAAGCTCCCGCGAGGGCATCCGCGTGGTGATCCGCCTCAAGCAGGGCGTGAACTCCGGCGTCGTGCTGAACACCCTGTTCAAGTACACCCCGCTCCAGTCGAGCTTCTCGTTCAACAACGTGGCCCTCGTCAAGGGCCGTCCGCGCACCCTCTCCCTCAAGGAGATCCTCCGCAGCTTCGTCGACTTCCGCCACGAGGTGGTGGTCCGCCGCACGAAGTTCGAGCTGGACAAGGCGAAGAAGCGCGCCCACATCCTGGAAGGCCTCCTCAAGGCGATGGACATCATCGACGAGATCGTCCACGTGATCCGCTACGAGGCCGCTTCGATCGACGAAGCCCGCCAGATCCTGATGGACCGCTGGGACTTCAGCGAGATCCAGGCCACCGAAATCGTGAACATGCGCCTGCGTCAGCTCGTCGGCCTGGAGCGCGAGAAGCTCCAGAACGAGTACGACGAACTGATGAAGTTCATCGAGCACTGCGAGGCGGTCCTCGCCAGCGTGGAACTGCAGCTGGGCATCGTCAAGGACGAGACCCGCGAGCTCAAGGAGAAATACGGCGATCCCCGCCGCACCGAAATCACCCTCGCCGAGGATGAGTTCAACCCCGAGGACTTCTACTCCGACGAGGACCAGGTCATCACGATCTCCCACCTCGGCTACATCAAGCGCACCCCGCTCACCGAGTTCCGCACGCAGAACCGCGGCGGCGTGGGCATCAAGGCCAGCGCCACCCGCGACGCCGACTTCATCGAGCACATCTACATCGCGAACAACCACTCGACGCTCCTCCTGTTCACCCAGAAGGGCCGCTGCCACTGGCTCAAGGTGTACGAGATCCCGGAAGGTAACCGCGCCTCCAAGGGCCGCGCCGTCCAGAACATCCTGATGATCGACCCGGACGACAAGATCAAGGCCTACGTGAACGTGAAGACCCTCAAGGACGAGGAGTTCATCAACAACAACTACATCATGATGGTCACCCGCCAGGGCGTCGTGAAGAAGACTTCCCTGGAGGCCTACTCCCGTCCGAGAACCAACGGCGTGAACGCCATCAACATCCGCGAGGACGACGAACTCATCGAGGCGATCCTCACCAACGGCCGCTGTTTCATCATGATCGCGGCCCACGGCGGACGCTGCGTCCGCTTCGACGAAAGGGAGGCCCGGCCGCTCGGCCGCACGTCCACCGGCGTCCGTGGCATCAATCTTGATGAAGGGGATTACGTGATCGGTGTCGTATGCCAGGATCCGGAGGCCGAAGGCGCGGAGAACCGCCAGGTCCTCGTGGTTTCGGAGAACGGTTTCGGCAAGCGCTCCGACCCGATGGAGTACCGTCAGACCGCCCGTGGCGCGAAGGGTGTCCGCACCCTCAACATCACGGAGAAGACCGGATCCCTGGTGGCCATCAAGAACGTCTGCGACGAGGACGACCTGATGATCATCAACCGGTCGGGCATGACGATCCGGATGCCGGTCTCCACCATCCGCGTGGCGGGACGCGCCACCCAGGGGGTGAAGCTGGTGAGCATCCGCGAAGGAGACGCCATCGCCGCCGTGTCCGTGGTGGCCCACAGCGACGACGAGGAAACCCAGGCCGCCGAGAACCAGGAACTGCCTCCGGCACCGGAAGCATCCGAAGAGAACAACAACTAAATTAACCTTATAGTATCATGAAAAGAATTCTTCTTGCCCTTG
>ONDF01000024.1 GCA_900316525.1 uncultured Bacteroidales bacterium | reverse complement strand
CCACGGCCGCGCCGGCGACCTCCTCACGGAGGAACGCACGGCGGAGGCCTACGCCAGCCTGGACCTGGCCGACTACCTGTATCGCGGATTCAAGGAACTGTACGATGGGGAAGAGTAGGGTCCGGTATCATCTGCTCGCGCTGGCCGTCGTGCTCGTGTGGGGTGTGACCTTCGTGTGTACGAAGGTACTCATCGGCGCCGGCCTGCATCCTGTGGACATCTTCTGGATCCGCTTTGTCCTGGCCTATGCCGGAATCTGGCTGTACATCCTCCTGACCGGGCGCGACCGGAAGCTCTGGTACGGCTGGAAAGAGGAACTCGTGTTCCTGTTCCTGGGCATCACCGGAGGCTCTTTTTACTTCCTGACGGAGAATACGGCATTGGCCCATACGCAGGCCAGCAACGTGTCTTTCCTTGTCTGTTCCGCCCCGCTTTTCACGGCCATCTTCACGCTGCTTTACCGCCGCTTCGGCCACGGCCGCTTCGCCGACTCGCTGGAGAAGGTCCGCCTCGGCTGGCCGCTCATCGGCGGAACCGTCCTCGCCCTCGCCGGCATGGCGCTCGTCGCCTTCGAGGGCTCCCGCCTCCGGCTGTCGCCCCTCGGCGACCTTCTCGCCATCGGCGCGGCCCTCTGCTGGGCCCTCTACAGCCTGTTCATGGGCGAAATGACCAACCGCTACGGCACCGTTACCGCCACCCGGAAAGTCTTCTTCTACGGGCTCCTGACCATCATTCCGTTCCTATTCGGCGAAGACCGCGGCTTCTCGCTGGAGCTGTTGCGGCCGTTCCCCGTCTGGGGCAATCTCCTCTTCCTGGGCCTCGTGGCCTCCCTGATCTGCTTCATCGCCTGGAACCTCGTCATCGACAAGCTCGGGAACGTCAGTTCCACCAATTACGTATACCTCAATCCCGTCTTCACGCTCCTCACCGCCATGGTGTTCCTCGGCGAGCGGATGACGCCGCTCGCCGCCCTCGGCTGCGCCGCCATCCTCGCCGGCGTCATCTGGGCCGGCGCCGCGAAGACGGACTAACATCGAACCTTATGCTCAAGATCGGAGACAAGATGCCGTCCTTCGAGGTCGTGGACCAGGACGGGAACGCCGTGAAGTCGGAGGATTTCATCGGCAAGGGCCGCAAGACCATCGTCTATTTCTATCCCAAGGACAACACCTCCGGCTGCACGGCCGAGGCGTGCTCCTTCCGCGACAACTATGCGGAACTGACGGCCGCGGGGTACAATGTCGTGGGCGTAAGCAAGGACAGCGCGAAGTCGCACGCCGGCTTCCGGGCGAAGTATGAGCTCCCGTTCCGGCTGCTCGCGGACACGTCCCTGCAGATGCTGCAGGACTTCGGCGCCTGGGGCGAGAAGAAGATGTACGGCAAGACCACCATGGGCACGCTCCGCCGCACCTTCATCTTCGACGAGAACGGCGTCCTCGAGCGCATCATCGAGAAGGTGGACACCAAGAACGCCGCCGGCCAGATTCTCGGATAGGCTGTTCCGTTCGCCTTTTTTGGGACATAACCGTTGGCAAGTGTCCTTTTTTTCTTATATTTGCAAGTGAATTTGCTTGTAAATCTTAATTGCAAGCTAATTCGGTTGTTTTTTAATAGAACAAGTATATAGAATTGTAAATTGCAGAAGCGTTATGAAGCAGGCAGCCATATCCGCCGATATCGTCTCTTCGACTTCTCTTTCCAGGGATTCGATGATCGGACTCCATGGGCGGTTGAAGGAATACCTGGCCATGATGGAGCATCGGTATGAAGGCTTCTGGGGCCGAATTGTCCGCGGGGACTCCGTCGAATGTATCCTGCCCCATCCGGAGGATGCGTTTGAAGCAGCCATCCTGCTGAAAGCATGGGTGAAGTCCTTCGAGTCCGGAGAAGAGGAACGGTCGACGCGATTCAGTCGATACGGTCTGCGGGTAGCCATCGGGATCGGGGAAATGAAGACGGTCGACCGGGCGTTGGACATGATGGATGGCGATGCGATCTATCGTTCGGGCCGGACCTTGGACCGGCTCGTCGGGAGATCGAAATATGCGTTCTCCGTTTCCATGGACGACGAAGCGGACGAACAGGCGTTGCAAGTGATCTGTTCCCTGGTCAATCAGCTGCTGAACCACGCAACGGCCCGGAAATGCGAGACGCTTTGCGCCAGGATCCTGTCCGCGGATTCCTCCGAAACGGCTGCCCGGATGGGAATCTCCGTCTCCGGCGTCAACCAGACCTTGAAGGATATTGGATGGAGCGCCATTGAGCAAGCCATCGCCTATTACCGCAAAATCCTGTCAAAACGATGATAAAGTGCTTGATTTTCAATCTTTTCATGGCTCACATCCTGGGCGATTTTTACCTGCAGGGGAAACAGTCCTGCGACAGGAAGATCCGGGATGGGATCCGGGGGCGTGACCTGTGGTTGCATGCCTTTTTGATCGGCGCTTTGTCGTGGGTGGCGGTTTGGGACTGTCGCGGCTGGTGGCTCGCGCTGGGAATCTTCGTATTGCACCTGCTGATCGACTGGTTGAAGTCCTTCTTGCAAATCAAGATGAGAATCTTCCGGATCGAAGAGCAGAAAGGAGATAAACGGGTTGTCGCGGGAGAGACGAAGCAATGGGACCTGTGGATGTTCCTGGCCGACCAGGCCCTTCACCTTATGGTGCTGGTTGTCGGCGCCTCCATCTGGCTCTCTTGCAATAAGGATTGGAGTCAGTTCGTCTGGCTTCAGAATTTGGCGGTGAGCCATCCTGTCCGGGTAAAGACCGCCGCCGCCTTGCTTCTGGCCTTGAAACCGGCCAATCTGCTGGTTTTGCTGACGCTTGACGCCTGCAAAGTGAAAATGGGCACCGAAAATGCGAATGATGGGCACGGAAACTTCCATTCCGGGGAATTGATCGGATGGCTGGAGCGCGGGCTCATTCTCCTTTTCGTGGTCCTGTCCCAGTACGAGGCCATCGGTTTCCTGGTGGCGGCCAAGTCTATCCTTCGGTTCGGGGAAGCTTCCAAAGATGAAAAATCCGAATATGTTTTGACCGGGACCCTGCTTTCCCTGGCGATAGCCGTTTGCCTGGGTCTGGTCGTCTTCGCTTTCTGATCCTGTTCCATGGTCAAGCTCATCATCCTGGATTTTGACGGGACCCTCGGGGACACGAGGGCCAATATCGTGCTGACGATGCGCCAGACGCTCGCGAAGCTGGGGTATCCCGCGCGGGACGAGGAGACGATCGCCGCCACCATCGGCCTGCCCCTGGAGAAGGGGTTCGAGCAGCTGTTCCCGGGCATCGATGCGGACGGCGTCGCCCTCTGCACCCGGACCTACCGCGCCATCTTTGCGGAGAACCGCAAGCTGCTGGTGCCCAAGGTGTTCCCGCACGTTCCGGAGACGCTGGCCGCGCTTCGGGACCGGGGGTACGTGCTCACGATCGCATCGTCCCGAAGCTACGGCTCCCTGAAAGAATTCCTGGAGGAGATGGGCCTGGCCCCTTACATCACCTATGTGCTGGGCGCGAACAGCGTCACGCACGCCAAGCCCCATCCGGAGCCTGTCCTGAAAACGATGGCGGACCTGGGTTACCAGGCCGACGAGACCCTCGTCGTGGGCGACATGCCCGTGGACATCGCGATGGGCAAGGGCGCGGGCGCCCGCACCTGCGGCGTCACCTACGGCAACGCCTCCCGCGCGGACCTCGCCGCCGCCGGCGCGGACTGCATCATCGACGACTTTTCCCAACTGCTTGACATCGACCTGACATGAACTCCATCGGCAACCTTCTCTGGCTCATCCTCGGGGGCATCCTCGTCGCCATCATCTATTTCATCGTGGGTCTTCTGATGTGCATCACCATCATCGGCATCCCGTTCGGCATCCAGCTGTTCAAGCTGGGCGGCTACGCGCTGTGGCCGTTCGGGCACGAACTCGTGGACAAGCCCGGCGAACCCGGCTGCGTGTCCATCGTGATGAATCTGATCTGGATCCTGCTGGGCTGGTGGGAGATCGCCATCATCCACGCGGTGTTCGGCCTCATCTTCTGCATCACCATCGTGGGCATCCCCTTCGGCATCCTCCACTTCCGGATGGCGATCAATTCCATCTTCCCCTTCGGGAAGGAGGTCCGCTGAGGCCCTGGGGCCGGCGGCCTTCAGAACCACTCCACGTCCGTGAGGTCCAGCTTGTTCCCCGGCAGGCCGTGGATGGGCGTGTAATAGAACGAGTATTCCTCCAACTCCCGCGGAATGCGGTTCAAGAACAGGAGACGCGGCTCGCCGTAGTCCCCGGACCCGCCGTACAGGGTGATCGTCTTCCGCGCATCATCCTTCTCGTACCAGCCCCCGCCGTGGATTTTGACATAACCATGGACCTTCTCATAGGCCTCGAACAAGTCCTTATGATTCCATACCATCCCGTACACAAACGTGCCCACGAGCGGCTTCTTGGAATCGGAAACGAGGATGAACTTGGGGTACATGGGCGAATCTTTCTTTGCTGCAAAGATACGGAATTCCTCTGAAATGCTCCACTCGACAATACCTTGATGGACGGAGTGAAATACTCCTATGGACAGAGTAGCCATTGTACGCATCTCGTGTGTACAAAAAAACCGTGTTGGAAGGTTGATTTGATGTACACATCTCGATGAAAAGTCCGATTCGGGCGTTATTCCGTAAGATGTGTACATAAAAAAACTCTTCCAGAGGCTTCCTCGTGTACACATCAGTAGCGTACATGGAACTGGAACGTCATCACCATCGCTGGTGTCAGTGTCAACCCGAAAATCGCAGAGCAGGTCGATGCCGCTTTGGCGCACCTGAGGGGCGGTTTGTGATGCTTTGCCCGACAAAATCGTCGCGCGAAGCATCGCTCTCTGCCACTGAGGTGCATAGAATGAGGGTTGAGATGCTTTGCGAATCTCGGGTTGGGGGAATGGCTGGTGGTTGGGGAAAAGTTTGTGGGAAGGGCGCCTCCGCGAGCGGATCGCTCGCATCCGTCTTCGACGGATTGGGGCCTCGAGGCCCCGGAGGCGCCTTTCCCTTACACTATCTTCTCTCCAATGGCACAGGTGAAGGTGTTTTTGGGCGCAGGTGAGGAAAAAGGTTGGGGACCTGCGCCGCGAATTGGGCTCCTACGCGCTCCAGTGGCGCAGGTCCCCCATCAAAAATCCCACCTGCTCCAAGAACTGGTCATACCTGCGCCAAGAACAAGGTACACCTGCTCCAGGGAGCACGGAATGTCCGCCTTTAAATGCTTTACGCCTCCTCGGCGATGCGGAAGATGGCGGGGGAGAGGTGGCAGTAGCCGGTGGGGTTCTTTTCCAGGTAGTCCTGGTGGTATTCCTCGGCGCGGTAGAAGTTCTGCAGGGGGAGAAGTTCCACGGCGAGGGGCTGGCCGAGGGCGGCGGCGCAGCGGTCCAGGGCGGCGGAGATGCCAGGGACCTGCGCCTCGGACACGAAGTAGACGCCGGTGCGGTAGCGGGTGCCCTCGTCCTCGCCCTGCTTGTTGAGGCTGAGCGGGTCGATGGCCCGCAGGAACAGCTCCGTCAGCCGCTCTTCCGTGATGACGTCCGTATCGTATTGCAGGTGAACCGTTTCGGCGTAGCCGGTCTGGTCCGTGTACACTTCCTTGTAGGTGGGGTTCTCGGTGAAACCGTTGGCGAAACCCACTTCGGTGAAGGTCACGCCCTTCACCTTGGCGAAAAACTTTTGGGCGCCCCAGAAGCATCCGGCGGCGAAATATAGGTCTTGGGTCATAGGACTTCTCGTTACGGCCTCAAAATTACGCAAAAAATCCGTAACTTTGTAAGCTTATCATTTTGGTCATGCCAGCAGAAGGGAATATCATCATACGGAGGGCGAAGGTCAATAACCTCAAGGACATAACGGTGGAGATTCCGCGGAACCGGCTCGTGGTGGTCACGGGCATTTCCGGGAGCGGCAAGTCGTCCCTGGCGTTCGACACGCTGTTCGCCGAGGGCCAGCGCCGGTTCGCCGAGAGCCTTTCCTCCTATGCCCGCCAGTTCCTGGGCCGCATGTCCAAGCCCGACGTGGAGATGATCGAGGGCATCCCCCCGGCCATCGCCATCGAGCAGAAGGTGAACATCCGGAACCCCCGGTCCACCGTCGCCACCACCACCGAAATCTACGATTTCCTGCGGCTCCTCTTCGCCCGCATCGGCCGGACCTATTCACCCGTGAGCGGCCTGGAAGTCCGGGCCCATACCGTCCAGGACGTCCTCCGCGACATCTTCGACGGCGAGGCCCATACCGTGTACATCCTTTCCGACATCCGCTGGAAGGACCGCAAGGACAAGGTCGAGCTGATGCTCCAGCTCAAGGAGGAAGGCTACGGCCGCTTCTTCGACCTGGACACCCAGGAGGTCCTCCGCATCGAGGACGTGATGCAGATGGACGGGCACTATCCCGAGAACCTGCATTTGCTGGTGGACCGCGCGAAGACGAAACAGATTTCTCCACTCGCTTCGCTCGGTCGAAATGACAATGAGGATGACAAGGATCTGCGCACCCGGCTGCTGTCGTCCGTGCAGACGGCGTTCGACAAGGGGGAGGGGGATATGTCCATCGTGCTGGACGGGAAGCGGAAGGCGTTCTGTTCCAGATTTGAGCTGGACGGGATGACGTTCCGGGAGCCGGACGAGTACCTGTTCAGCTTCAACAGCCCGCTGGGGGCGTGCCCCGAGTGCGGCGGCCTGGGGAAGATCATCGGCATCAGCGAGGACCTCGTCGTCCCGGACAAGACCAAGACCATCTACGACGGCGCAGTGGCCTGCTGGCGCGGCGACAAGATGAGCTGGTTCAAGGACCTCGTGGTCAAGAATGCCGAGAAGTACGACATTCCCGTCTTCACCCCGTACTGCAAGCTCACGGAGGAGCAGAAGCACACCCTCTGGACCGCCCGGAGCAACGGTGTCATGGACGAGACTGCCATCGTGGGCATCGACGAGTTCTTCGAGTGGGTCAACCAGAACCGCTACAAGATCCAGTACAAATACATGCTCAGCCGGTACTCCGGCCGCACCACCTGCCACGCCTGCGGCGGCAGCCGGCTCCGGAAGGAGGCGCTGTACGTCCGCGTGGGCGGGAAGAACATCCACGAGCTCCTGTCGATGACCATCGACGAGCTCCTCGCGTTCTTCGACGCCGTCCGGCTGTCGGACTACGAGCGCGGCATCGCCGGCAAGTGCATCGAGGAGATCGTCTTCCGGCTGCGCTGCATCCAGGACGTGGGCCTGGGGTACCTCACCCTGAGCCGCGCGATGAACACCCTCTCCGGCGGCGAAAGCCAGCGCGTGAACCTCGTGACCGCGCTCGGCAGCTCGCTGGTGGGGTCCATGTACATCCTGGACGAGCCGTCCATCGGCCTGCACCCCCGCGACACCGACCGCCTGATCGCGGTCCTCAAGCGCCTCCGCGACATCGGCAACACCGTCGTTGTGGTGGAGCACGACCCGGAGATCATCCGCGCGGCGGACCTCCTCATCGACATGGGCCCGAAAGCCGGCGTCCATGGCGGCGAAGTGGTGTTCCAGGGCCTTGCGGAGCATTTTACGCCGGAGGAATTGAAGCGCTCGCTGACGCTCCAGTACCTCACCGGCGAACGGAAGCCGTACGTCCGCGCGAAGCGGCCTTGGCAGTATTCCATCACCGTGAACGGGGCGATGCAGAACAACCTCAAGGACATCGACGTGCAGTTCCCGCTGGGTGTGATGACGGTCGTCACCGGCGTGTCCGGGAGCGGCAAGTCCTCGCTCGTGGGCGACATCCTGTACCCGGCCCTGCACCGCCGCATCAACGAGACCGGCGACCTGCCCGGCACCTTCAAGGGCCTGTCCGGCAACCTGGACCGCGTCACCCGCGTGGAGTACGTGGACCAGAACCCCATCGGCAAGAGCTCCCGGTCCAACGCCGTCACCTACCTGAAGGTCTATGACGACATCCGCAAGCTCCTGAGCGACCAGCAGTTCGCGAAGATCAACGGCTTCACCCCGTCCTTCTTCTCCTTCAACCAGGAGGGCGGCCGCTGCCCGGAATGCCAGGGCGACGGCTTCGTGAAGATCGGCATGCAGTTCATGGCCGACGTCACGATGGTGTGCGAATCCTGCGGCGGCAAGCGCTTCAAGCCGGAGATCCTGGAAGTCCGGTACAAGGACAAGAATATCGACGACATCCTGAACATGAGCGTGGAGGAGGCCATCGCGTTCTTCTCTTCGCAGCCGGAGGAGCTCGCGAAGTCCATCGCGGAGCAACTGCAGCCGCTCGTGGACGTGGGCCTCGGCTATATCAAGCTGGGACAGCCCTCCAGCACCCTGTCGGGCGGCGAGAGCCAGCGCATCAAGCTCGCGTACTTCCTGAGCCTGAGCAAGAACGACGATAAGCCGCGCAAGGACAAGATCCTGTTCATGTTCGACGAGCCCACGACGGGCCTCCATTTCTATGACGTGGAGAAGCTCCTGAAGGCCTTCGACGCCCTGCTCTCCCGCGGCCATTCGGTCATCGTGGTGGAGCACAACCTGGATGTCATCCGCAGCGCGGACTGGGTTATCGACCTGGGTCCGGACGCGGGCGACCGGGGCGGGGAAGTGGTCTTCGCCGGCACGCCGGAGGACCTCGTCGCGAAGGGCGATACATTCACGGCCAAATACTTACGCGGATGAAACGCATCGCGGCCATCACCATGGTGCGCGGCGACGCGTTCTACCTCCGGAAATGGACCGCCTGGTATGGCGGCCAGCTCGGGGAGGAGAACCTCTACATCCTCCTGGATGGGCGCGACCAGCCCCTTCCGGACTGGTGCCCGAAGGCCCATGTGATTCCCTGCGACCGCGTCGGCGGGCAGGTGGCCCGGGCCGACAAGGGCCGCATCGAGCGCATCTCCGACGAGGCGGCGCGGCTGTTCGCCGCGGGGTACGACCTCGTCATCGGCACGGACGCCGACGAGATGCTCGCCGTGGACCCCAAGCTTGGGGTCGGGCTCGCGGAGTTCCTGTCGGGCCTGGACGTCCGCACGGCCGTTTCCGGCCTGGGCCTGGACGTGGGCCAGAAGCTGGGCGAGGAGGCGGACATCACGGCGGACCGGCCTTTCCTGGAGCAGCGGCATTACGCGCAGCTGGGAACCCGGTACACGAAGGCGTCGGTGCTGGGAAAGCCCCTCCGCTGGGGCAGCGGCTTCCACCGCGTGGAAGGACATAACCTGCATATCGTCAAAGACTTATACCTGTTCCATTTCGGCTACTTCGACATGAAGCAGCTGCAGGATCGCTTCGCCGACGCGGACCGGCGCGCGCAGGGCTGGCAGCGCCACCTGGACAAGCGTTCCCGCACGATCCGGCTGGTGACGCGGAAAAAGGCACTGGACTTCGACCGGTGGACGCGCTTCGCCCGCCGCTTCCAGACCGTGTGCCGCCCGCCGTACGCCTGGAACAAGCCGGCGATGGCCGGCCTCAAACTCGTGGTCCGGATCCCGGACCGCTTTACCGCCCTGGGCCTATGAGTACGCCGCTTGTTTCCGTGATCGTGCCGATTTACGGCGTGGAAGCGTACATCGAGCAGTGCGCCCGCTCGATTCTGGGCCAGACCTATCCCGCGCTGGAGTGCATCTTCGTGAACGACGGCACGCCGGACCGTTCGATGGACATTCTCGCCGAGGTGGTGAAGGAGTTCCCGGAGCGGAACGTGGTGATTGTCAACAAGGAGAACGGCGGCCTGCCGCACGCCCGCTGGAGCGGCCTGGAAGCCGCCACGGGCGAGTACGTCATGCACGTGGACTCCGACGACTGGCTGGAACCGGATGCGGCCGAAAGGCTGGTGGAGGCGGCCCTCCGCACGGAGGCGGATCTCGTGTACTGCGACTTCTGGAAAGAGTACGGTTCCCGGTCCAAGCTGGACCACGAACGCGCTTATACCGTGGAAGATAAGGCGGTTTGGATGAAGCGGCTGTACAACGACGGCGCTTATGGATATGTGTGGTGCAAGTTCGCCAAGCGGTCGCTGTATGAGGGGATGTTCGTTCCCCGCTTCAACATGCACGAAGACATCGTCTTTTCCACGCAGCTCATCTGGCGGGCATCCCGGATTGCGCAGCTCAGCGTCCCGCTCATCCACTACCGGCGCACCAACCGGACCTCGGCCACGCGCGTGGCGCGGGGGAAACGGCGGATCCAGTCGGCCCGGAACATCCTGGACCTGTGCGTGAACGGCGGTCCGGAAGTGGCCGTCGTCCGGAAGGAAATCGTGCGCAAGGCGGCCTGGAACGCGTTCCGGTACGACCGTTCCCTGTTTGACGAATATCCTTTCCTGCGGGAAGAGGCGCCCCTTATCCTGAGGTGGCTAGGCGCCTGAACAGCCGGTCCCACTGATCCAGGATCCGGTCCGGGGTGAAATCCGCGGCTTTCTTGTTGATTTCCAGGCCCATGCTCCGGCGCAGCTCCGGCTGCTCGATGAGGGCGCAGATCTTGTCGGCCATCCCGTCGATGTCGCCAGGGGCGGCCAGCATGCCGTCCACGCCGTCCCGGATGAACTCCGCCGGCCCGCAGGGACAGGTCGTGCATACGCACGGAAGGCCGATGGCGGCGGTTTCGACGAGCACCATCGGGAAGCCCTCGTAGAGGGAGGTCATCAGGTACATCGAACTGGCCATCATCTCGTCCTTGAAGCGCGGGGTAGCCGGCTGGACGCGGACGGCGCCTTCGAGCCCTTCCCGCCGGATCAGGGCCTCGGTCCGGGCCTTCTTCTTCCCGTTCCCGTACAGGTCCAGCGTCCAGTCGGGGTGCCGCGCGTGGACCTTCTTCCAGACGCGGACCATGTCGTCGTAGTTCTTCTGCTTCTCGAATCGCCCGCCGCTGATGCAGCGCTTGGCTTCCAGGGGCGCCAGCTCGCCGGGAACGTAGTCGGCGGGGTTGTAGATCTGCTCCAGCCGGTCGCAGTAGGGCGCCCAGGCTTCCCGGTCTTCCTTCGTCAGCACGACGAAGCAGTCCAGCCCGCCCACCGCCTGTTCCAGGGCGCGGAGTTTCCGGCGCTGACCCTTCACCAGGAGCGTGTCGTGGGAGAAGTGGAATTCGGCCATCAGGACCTTGCACAACCCCTTCAGTTTCAGCAGGGAAGGCAGTTCGTCGATGCACAGGGAGTCGACGATGTCCGGTTGCTCGGCCCGGATGAGGGCTTCCAGGCGGCGCAGGTAGCGCGGCATGTTCCAGGGCAGATGCGTGTTCACGTCCAGGTCCACGAGCCGCACTTTCGGATCGACCGGAAAGAAGGTGGGGCGTCCTTTCTGGTGGTTGGTGACGATCGTGACCTCGTGTCCATACTGGGCCGCCAGCAGGTTGGCTTTGGTGATGAGCACCCGTTCCATGCCCGCCGGGCTGTAGATGGTATTGGCCAGGTAGAAGACTTTCATGCCCCAAAGTTACGCAAAATCCCTTATCTTTGCATATCGGAACCTGATTTGATGCGACGTCTCTGGTACTACATCCGCGTGGCCCTTTTCGGCCACCTGCTCAACCCGCTCTGGCTTCCCCGGTTGGACCGCCGGCGGGTGCGCGGGCGCGCCTATCGCCGGGCGGGCATGGACTATCTGCGGCCCTATGCCGCGGCGGTCCGCGACGTTGCGGAGGACAAGCCGGACCACGCGGAACCCCGCCGTATTTTCACGCTCTGGCTGCAGGGCGAGGAGCAGGCGCCGCCGCTGGTGCGGGCCTGCCTGGACCGCATCCGGCGATTGGCCGGCGCCGAACTCGTCGTCCTGGACGAGCGGTCGCTGTTCGACTGGATCGACCTTCCCGAGGACATGGTCCGGAAATGGAAGGAGGGAAAGATGAAGGCGGCGCATTTTGCCGACATCTGCCGGGTGGAACTCCTGTACCGCCACGGCGGCCTGTGGATGGACGCCACCTGTTTCCTGGATGCGCCCATCCCCGAATGGCTCTGGGAGGCCGATTTCTTTGTCTATCAGGGCGGTGACACCCTCAGGGGCTCGTACGGGGGGATCCAGAACTGCTTTATCCGCGGGGCGAAGGACGCCTACCTCCTCAAGGTCTGGCGGGCCATCATCCGGGCCTATTGGACGGCGGAGGATTCCGCCCTGGATTATTTCGTCCACCAGCTGCTCTTCTCCGTCGCGGTGGAGGCCAATCCCCGCGCCGCCGAACTGTATGCGGAGATGCCGGCCCTGGTCCAGGATCCGACGCATGTCCTTTGGTTCGCGTATGCGGACAAGCCCTATGACGAGGCCCTGCTGCACGAGATCTGCGCGCAGGCGGTCTTCCAGAAGTTCGATTACAAGTCTCCGTACGCGAAGGCGCCCGTTCCGGGTTCCTTCGCTGACCATCTCATTTCTCCGTACCGATGAAACGCCTGTTCCTGTTCGCTTTTTACGACCCGCAGGGCGTCGTGGGGGAGGCGGCGCTCCGCTATCTGGAGGCGCTGCGCGCCCTCGGCGACATCGTCCTGGCAACGGACAGCGACCTGCGGCCCGGCGAGGCGGAGAAGCTCGCGCCGCTGGTGGTCTCCTACGAGGCGGCGCGTCACGGGGAATACGATTTCGGATCCTACAAGCGGGCCTTCCGGCAGGCGGATCTGTCGGGGTATGACGTGGTCTATCTGGTGAATGATTCGGTCGTGGGGCCGTTGCGGCCGCTGGAACCGTACCTGCTGCGGATGGAGGCCCTGGGCACGGACGCCTTCGGGCTCGTGCTGAATCCTTCCCGGCACGGACGGCACTTGCAGTCGTGGTTCATCGGCCTGAAACCGTCCGTTTTCCGCGCCCCCTGGTTCGCGGAATTCCTGACCGGCGTGGAGGCGCTCGGCCGGAAGGAAGACGTGTGCATCCGCTATGAAAACGGCCTTGCACGGCTTCTGGAAGCGCATTCGGCTTCCTATGCGGGCCTATGGGAGCTGCGGGGAAAAGCCATCTACAATGCCGTGGGACGCCTGTCCCGGCAGGGCTTTCCTTTCTTGAAGAAATCGGCCTTCACGCGGCATGGCGGCAGCCTGGGCCCGGCGGTTGCGCGGGCGCTTTCGCAGGCGAAACCGTCAATGGCCCTCGCGATCGTCGCCGACCTGGACCGCCTTTACGGCGAGGAGTATCGCCGCTCGTTCCTCGCGGCCGGCCCCCTGCGCGCCTTCGGCCGCTATTTCCGTTATCTTTCCGGCAAGCTTACGGGTCGATGACCAGCAAGGCCAGGGTGTCCCGGTTCACAGGCGGCCCGGCCTTGAAGTAGACCATCACGGACCCGCCTTTCCGCGTGTGGATGGTGAGTCCGTGTCCGTCCCGGTCGATGTCGAAGGAATAGAGTTCATGGACCCGCTCGTCGTCGTCCCAGGCGACGGGCTCGATCTCGAAGTAGGTGTCGGGCGGCGAGACATCGCACCAGAGGTGGAAATCGTCCCCGCTCCGGCATTCGTTGTAGGCGGCGGGGTGGAGGTCGAAGCGGGTTTCAGGCACGAGCCGGCTCTTGTCCACGCGCCAGCCGTCTTCCTCCAGCCCGGTCCCTTGCAGATGGACCGTCACCTGGCAGGCCGTATTGCGGTACACGTCGAAGTTCCCGGGCCCGTCTCCCAGATAGAATCGGTAGACCAGGGGTTCTCCCGCGCGGGTGTGCCAGGTGTCGGAATGGTAGTTGCCGCGGATCTCGAGGTAGGAGCAGACCTGGCCGTAGGGCCCTTCCGAGAACTGTTTTTCCGTCTCGTCATTCGTGTCCAGCAAGTCCCCCTGCAGGTTCTCCGGCAGGTACAGGCTCACGCGGCCGCTCACGCCTGGGGACTGGTCGATGTTCAGCGCCTGCACCTGCCGCCCGTCCAGCGTGAACCCGCCCGAGAACACCTGGGTGGCCCCTTCCGCCCGGCTGTCCCCGAAGAGGACGACCGACGACGGCCCGTTGCCGATAGTCACGGATGTGACCTGGAAAATGACGTCGCTGCGGAGTTCCGTCCGGTCCAGGACGAGGTCGATCCGCGCCATCGTCCGCACGAGCGGGAGCCGGACCTCGGCCTCGCCGCCGCTCACGAAGCCGTCCAGCCGCCCGCTCATCGGGATGCCGCGGCTGTATTCGTCGGGGTAGGCGAAATAGTAGCGATAGGCTTCCACGGCTTCCCGCGAGAGCGCCGGCAGGGCGTAGCCGACGTTGGCGGCGACGAAGATGTCGTACGCGACGTCGGTCAGGAGGGTGGTCTTGACAGGGATGATCCCGTTCTCCACGGTGAACTGCCTGGCGTTGAGGTACCGCCGCTCTTCCAGCAGCCCTTCCGCATTGTATATCAATAGATTGATATCGGAGACAAGCCGGTCGTCCGGCAGGGACGACCGGGTCGGGATCCCGCTTCTCACGTCCAGGACGAGCGCGATGCCGGCGCGCCCGCTTTCCCGGTTCCAACTATTACATCCTATCACCAAGCTTAACAACAACACGGGCAGGATGCCGACTCTTCTCATCGCTTGTCTCCTCCATCAATCAACGGTAATGTATGTCTTCCCAGGCGCGTGCGTCCCAGTCCAGGACCTGGCTTTCCAGGCGGATGGAACCGGCGACGGCCGGGGTGTCCGGGTCGGTCGTGCCGGCCCGGGTGAGGGTTACGTCCATCCGGTACTGCACGTCGGCCTTCAGGCCGGGCAGGTCGATGGGATAGTAGTAGGTCGTTCCCCGGAGCTTTCCTTCGATCACCAGCCGGGTGACGGGGCTGCCGAATTCGGAGCCGTCCGACGGGTTCGGGTAGCAGAGGAAGCCGGCCGCGGGGTAGATCCGGCCGCCCAGGGATGCGGCGAGGTCGCGGAGGACGGCCTCGGGGTGGGCGAGCGCCGCCGTCCCCGCCTCGTCCAGCCGGCCGGCGTTCAGCCAGGAGGACGGGGCGTCCTCCGGCGCGAACGGCCGGCACTCCTGCGAGGCGTAGGTGAGGTACGCGCGCACGTCCTGCAGCCGCTCTCCGGCATACGCCCGTCCGGTGAAGTCGCAGGCGATGGACCGGAGGACGATTTTCGCGAGCATCGGCCGCAGGACGACCTGCCCCATCGTCCCGGCCGCCGATTCGCCGTACAGCATCGGCGCGTCCGGATCCTCGTCCGCCAGCCGGAAGGGAAGGTCCGCGAGGGATTCGAGGCTGCGGACGCCGCTCCAGGCGAAGGCGTCCGCGGGATAGTTGGAGAGGATGACGACTTTCCGCGCGGCCGTGGACGATGTCCCGGTCACGCGGTTGCCGGAAACCCGCTCCAAATGCTGGTAAGCGTCCAGCCGGAACAGAGGTCCGTCCTGAAAAAATAACAGATCGAGGCCCTGGATGTTTGTTTTTCCGGATGCGTTTATATAAATTTGTGACTTCCGTACCGCGGGAACAGGTTCCTCCGGCAGCGGAAGAGGCGAACAGGCAAGGAACAAAAAGGCCGGCAGGTGCCAGACCGCACCCCGTGTTGCCGCAGACAGGCGGCGCCCGTAACGGGAAAAGAAGCGTAAGGGAATGTATTTCAGAATCCGGCCTTTTGACATGTTCAGCGCGATGTTGTGTTGGTGCAAAGCTACGGAAGGAGGCGGACAATCGGGCTGAAAACGCATCGCTGACCTGAAACTTTTTATGATTTTTATTCACTTTCATTGTTTCTTGTCCTGTTAGGATAGAAAAAATGCAAGCGTAAGAATTATTTTTATGCATCTTTTACGAACTTTACGCCACCTTTTTGACGGCAAGCGCGACCTGACCCCCTTCTTTACGCGGCAGGCCGAACTCCTGTGCCAGTGCTCCGACACCCTGGTCCGCATGCTCGCCGACGTGGACCCTGTGCAGTGGAACATGCTCCAGCGCGAGATCAAATCCAGCGAGACGCAGGGCGACGCCCTCCTGCAGGACTTCCGCGAGCAGCTCTCCGAGCGCGTCATGGGCTCCCTGAGCCGCACGGACCTCTCGACCATCGCCATGTCCATGGACGACAGCCTGGACGTCATCAAGGATGCCGCGAAGGCCGTCCAGATCTACAAGCCCCGCAAGATCGACCAGCAGCTCCGGGACCTCGCGCAGCTCATCCGCGGCGAGGCCTACGCGCTCCAGGAACTCCTGCCCCTGATCTGGCACATCCGCCACAAGGCCACGGACATCTCCCTGCTCTGCGACCGCGTCACCGAGATGGAACACGCCGCCGACGACGCCTACGAGGAATACATCGGCTACATCTTCGCCGAGGAGCAGGACATGCGCGAAATGACCAAGTACAAGAACCTCGCGGAAACCCTCGAAAAGGCGACCGACTCCCAGAAGCACGTCGCCGACTGCGTCCGCTTGATGGTGATGCGGTTCCTGCATGAATAGAGATTCCTTCGCTTCACGCTCGGAATGACAAGAAAAAACCCCGGCTCGTTCAGAGTCGGGGTTTTCTGTAGATGGAAGCGATTAACCGCCAAAATTGTCGTAGAGGATGCTCTCGGGAGCAACGCCCAGGGAGTCGAGGAGTTCGTTCACGCACTTGACCATCATGGGCGGGCCGCACATGAAGTACTTGATGTCCTCGGGAGCCTCGTGGTTCTTGAGGTAGGTCTCGTACATCACGTTATGGACGAAGCCGGGGGTGTACTTCACGCCGGCGGCATCGGCGGCCGGGTCCGGACGGTCGAGGGCCAGGGTGAAGTGGAAGTTCGGGAACTCCTTCTCGATCTCGGCGAAGTCCTCCAGGTAGAAGGCCTCGACGAGGGCGCGGGCGCCGTAGAAGAAGCGGACCGGCTTCTTGGTCTTGAGGGTCTTGAACAGGTGCATGATGTGGCTGCGGAGCGGAGCCATGCCGGCGCCGCCGCCCACGAAGATGTACTCCTGGGTGTCCGGGTCGTCCTTCGGAAGGAGGAACTCGCCGTAAGGACCGCTGATCATCACCTTGTCACCTTTCTTGCGGGAGAAGACATAGGTGGAGGCGATTCCCGGAGGAACGCCCGGGACAAACTTGAACACGCCCTTCGGCTGGGTGCGGTCGAACGGAGGGGTCGCGATACGCACGTTGAGCTTGATGACGTCCTTCTCGGCCGGATACGAGGCCATGGAGTAGGCGCGGATCGTGGGCTCGGTATTCTTGTACTTCAGCGAGGTGATGCCGTATTTCTCCCAGTCGCCCATGTAAATGGGAGCGACACCCATGTCGGAGAAATCGGCCTCGTACTCCGGAATGTCAATCTGGATGTACTCGCCGGACTTGAAGTCGATGTGCTCGCCTTCCGGGAGACGGACGGTGAATTCCTTGATGAAGGTCGCGACGTTCTCGTTGGAGATGACTTCGCACTCGAGCTTCTTCACGCTGAGGGCGGATTCCGGAACGGCGATCTGGAGGTTGTCCTTGACCTTGACCTGGCAGCCGAGGCGCCAGCCGTCCTTGATCTGCTTGCGGGAGAAGAAACCGGTCTCGGTGGGGAGGATGGTTCCGCCGCCTTCGAGGACCTGCAGTTTGCACTGTCCGCAGTTGGCCTTGCCGCCGCAGGCGGAAGGGAGGAAGATGCCGTGGTCGGCGAGGGTGTGCATCAGGTCGCCGCCGGGGGTGACCTCCAGTTCCTTGGAGCCTCCGTTGATGGAGACCTTGACGGAACCGGACGGGGTGAGGGCGCTCTTGATCCAGAGGAGCAGGGCCACGAGGATGAGCGTGACCACGAACATCACGAGGATGGCGAAAAGAATGGTATTTGTCATAACGCGTTCCTCCGGATTACAGTGCAATGCCCATGAAGGTCATGAAGGCGATGCCCATCAGACCCACCGTGATGAAGGTGATGCCCAGGCCCTTGAGTGCCGGCGGTACGTTGGAGTAGGCCATCTTCTCGCGGATCGCCGCGAGGGAGACGATGGCGAGGAACCAGCCGATACCGGAACCGAGGGAATAGACGACGGCTTCACCGATGTTCAGGAAGTCCTTCTGCTGCATGAACAGGGAACCGCCCAGGATGGCGCAGTTCACCGCGATCAGCGGCAGGAAGATACCGAGGGAGGAGTACAGTTCCGGGGAGAACTTCTCCACGACCATCTCCACGACCTGCACGATGGCGGCGATGACCGCGATGAAGACGATGAAGCTGAGGAAGCTCAGGTCCACCCCTTCGATGAGGGCGTCGGGGGCCAGCACATAGGTGTTGAGGAGATAGTTGACCGGAAGGGTGATCAGAAGGACGGCGATCACGGCGAGACCCAGGCCCGCAGCCGTCTTCACATTCTTCGACACCGCCAGGAATGAGCACATTCCCAGGAAGTAGGCGAAGATCATATTGTCCACGAAGATGGACTTTACGAATAAGCTGAGATATTCCATAGGGCGGCGCTGTTATTTTTCCTGGAGGTCTTTCTGGATGCTCCGCTGGACCCAGACGATGCATCCCAGGAGGATGAGGGCGAACGGAGGCAGGATCACGAGGTTGTTCGGGACATAGCCGAAACGGTTCAGGATGTCGATCCCGAAGAGGGTGCCGCTTCCGAGAAGCTCCCGGAAGAAGGCGACGATCATCAGGATCAGGCCGTAGCCGGCTCCGTTGGCCACGCCGTCGAGGAAGGAGGGCCAGGGCTTGTTGCCCAGGGCGAACGCCTCGATGCGGCCCATCACGATGCAGTTCGTGATGATGAGGCCGATGTACACGGACAGCTGCTTGTCGATGGCGTAGGTGGCTTCGAAGCTCTTGAGGATCTGGTCCACCAGGATCACCATCATCGCGACCACCACGAGCTGGACGATGATACGCACGCGGCCCGGGATGGTGTTGCGCAGCAGGGAGAGGATCAGGCTGGAGATGCCCGTGACCACGATGACGGAGAGGGCCATGACGAGCGCACCCTTCATCGTGACGGTCACCGCGAGGGAAGAGCAGATGCCCAGCACCAGGACGGTGATCGGATTACCCTTGAAAATCGGGTTGAGAATGGTTTCTTTCAGTTTTGCATTCATGGCTTACTCCTCCGTAGCTTCTTGGTTTTCACAGTGCTCGCCTTCGCCTTCGCAACCTTCCCCGCCGCAGCAATCCTGCTTGGGCGCGGCGGCCTGGAAGTACTTGGCATAGGCGCCGAGCCAGGTGTCGATGGCGACATCCAGGCCCTGGGAGGTCATCGTCGCGCCGGTGATGGCGTCGATCTTGTTGTCCGTCAGGGACTTGCCGTCAGCGGCCGGGGCACCGCCCTTCACGATCTCGAAGACATTGGCCTGCGAGAAGTCGGGCTGCTCGCCCACGAACTCGGCCTGGAAGGCGGGGTCGTCCTTGATCTTGGCGCCGAGGCCGGCGGTCTCGGACTCGTGGTCGAAATAGGCGCCGGCGATGGTCTTCAGGTCCTGTTCGAAGGCGATGTAGCCCCAGACCGGACCCCAAAGGCCGGCCCCGTAGATGGGAACCACGGTCTTGCCGTTCTTGAAGACGAACACGGGCAGTTCGGGCTCGCCGGTCTTGTTGGCGCCGCCCTTGATGTTGTAGTTCTGGCGCTTGAGCTCTTTCGGGCTGTACACCTTGGTGAGGTCCAGGTCCTGGACTTTCTCGCCGTTGACATTAATGGTGAAGGCCTGGCCGATCTCCTCGGCATACTTGGCGAGGACGGCGGCGTTGCCGGCCTTCTGGAACTCGGCCTTGGTCCCGAACTGGGCGGCCGTGAGCATCTGGGAGATCGTGTCGGCCTTCTCGTTCGCATCCTGCTTGCCCTTGAGGGACTGGGACACGAAGGCCAGGAGCGCGGCTACGACGACCACGATGAGGGTCGTATAGATAACAGTATAGACGTTGTTGTTGGTATTCATAGCGCGTGTCCTTTAAGCGGTTTTCACTTTCTTCATCCGCCGGTTGATGTGGCTCGTGACGACGCAGTGGTCGATGAGCGGGGCCATCGTGTTCATGAACAGGATGGCGAGCATCATGCCTTCCATGTAGCCCGGGTTCCACAGGCGCACGATGACGGCGAGGGCGCCGACGAGGAAGCCGTAGATCCACTTGCCGGTCTCGGTCTGGGCCGCGGTCACCGGGTCGGTGGCCATGAAGACGGAACCGAACAGGAAGCCGCCCATCACCAGCTGGTAGTAGCACGGGACGGCGGTGGCGCCGGCGAGCTGGCCGAGCCAGCCCACGAGGAGGCCGCCGGCGATGGAGGAAACCATGATCTTCCAGGAGGCCACGCCCGTCCATACGAGCAGGATGGCGCCGAGGAGGATGGCGATCACGCTGGTTTCACCGGTGGAGCCGGGGATGAAGCCGTAGAACATGTCCATGAAGGAGTACTGGCCCACGGCGCCGGAGACGGCGTCGAAGCCGCCGTCGTGCGCGATCGCAAGCGGGGTGGCCGCGGAGACCGCGTCGACGTCCTTGAGGGCGGAGACCCAGGTCTTGGACACCCACACGGAGGAGCCGGACATGGACGAAGGATAGGAGAAGAACAGGAAGGCGCGGGCCACGAGGGCCGGGTTCCAGATGTTCATGCCGGTGCCGCCGAACACTTCCTTGACGAAGATGACGGAGAAGGCCACGGCGAGGGCGAGCATCCACAGGGGAACGTCCACCGGGACGATGAGCGGGATGAGGAAGCCGGTGACGAGGTAGCCCTCGTTCACTTCCTCGCCGCGGATCTGGGAGGAACCGAACTCGATGGCGAGGCCCACGATGTAGGACACGACGAACAGCGGAAGCATCCGCAGGAGGCCGTACCAGAACATGTGCCAGAAGTTCCAGTCGAGATGGTAGAGGTTGGAGGTCTGCAGGCCCACGTTGTACATGCCGAACAGGGCGGCCGGAACGAGGGCGATGACGACCATGATCATCACGCGCTTGAGGTCGATGCCGTCACGGACGTGGGCGCCTTTCGCGGTCACCGTGCCCGGAACGCGGAGGAAGGTGTCGAACGCATCGATGGTAGAGTGAAGCCAGTACAGCTTGCCGCCTTTTTCGAAGAGGCCGGGTTTCTTTTCGTCTGCCATAACTTATGCCATTTCTTTAATCATCAGGTCGATACCCTGCTGGATCATGGCCTGGATGTCGTTCTTGGAAGGGTCCACATAGTCGCAGAGGGCCAGGTCCTCGGGCAGGACCTCGTAGATGCCGAACTTCTCCATCTTCTCGATGTCGCCCGCGAGGCAGGCCTTGATCAGGTAGATGGGGAAGATGTCCATCGGGGTCACGTCCTCGAAGCACTTGGTCTCGACGAAGGCGCGCGGGCCGCCGTGGAGGTTGGTGTCCATGTCGTACTTCTTGCCCGGGGTGAGCCAGGAAAAGTAGCACCAGGAAGAGCTGTGGACTTTCGGGCGGAAGGGCTTCGCCCAGCCGAACCACTCGCGCTCCGTGCCTTCGTGCAGGAGGGTGAGCTGGTCCTGGAAGTAGCCGAGGCAGCCGTCGGCGCCGAGGTTCTCGCCGGTGAGGACGTCACCGCCGATGACGCGGGCGTCGGCCGGGACGTCGACGAGCTCCTTCACGGGCGTGCCCGGGAGGGCGACGACGTAGGCGGGCTCGGCGACCACGGGGCCGGTGACCGCCACCTTGCGGGTGAGGTCCAGCTTGCCGGTGTTGATGACGCGGCCGAGGGCCGCGAGGAGCGTGACGGGCATCGTCCACACGGTCTCGCCCTTCTGGATGGGCGCGATGTGGCTGATCTGCACGCCCACGTTGCCGGCGGGATGCTTGCCGCTGACGGAATGGACGATCGCATGCTCCACCTTGTGGAACGGGCTGCTGTTCCAGACGGCTTTGTTCACGGTGAGATGGACACCGCCGTCCGTGAGCTTGCCGAGCGCGTTCACGCCGGCCTGGATGTCCGCGAGGCGGTCGCCGAGGGTGAACTCGGTGTCGGCCGCGAGCGGGGCGGTGCTGAAGGTGGAGACGAAGATGGCCTTCGGGCGCAGGTCGGGATCCGCCTGGATGCCGTAGGGACGCTGGATGAGGGCGTTCCAGAGGCCGGTCTTGAGGAGAAGCGCCTTCACCGCTTCCGCATCGGCGGGGACTTTCGTCCCGAAGTCGACGTACTCCTGGGAGGCGTCGGCCTCGACGAGGACGGCGAGCAGCTTGCGCTTGTCACCCCGGACGACGCTCTTCACCGTGCCGCTGACGGGCGAGGTGAGGAGGATCTGGGGCTTCTGCTTGTCGGCGAGGACGGGGGAACCGGCGAGGACGCGGTCGCCTTCCTTCACGAGAAGCCTCGGAAGAAAGCCCTTGAAATCAGTGGGTTTGACGGCGACGACGCCCGGTTTGACCGTCTTGGCGACTTTCTGGGCGGCGGCTCCCTTCACGGGGATGTCGAGGCCCTTTTTCAAATCGAGCTGGTTAGACATTATTGCAGTAAAATTGAGTTTACTAAATATAATGTGCGAATTTACGCATTTTTTCGCTATTTTCGTAAAAAGTTTTGGCAGTTATGAGTGCGATACTCGAGGATTTGAACAAGGAGCAGAGGCAAGCGGTTGAGTGTGTGGAAGGACCGGTGCTGATCGTGGCGGGGGCAGGCTCCGGGAAGACCCGCGTATTGACTTCCAGAATCGCCTACATGATCGAGAAAGGGACGGATCCCTCCCGGATCCTGGCCCTGACCTTTACCAAGAAAGCGGCCGGCGAGATGAAGGAGCGCATCGGCCAGATGGTGGGGGAGCGCAAGGCCCGCCGCATCTGGATGGGCACCTTCCATTCCGTCTTCATCCGTTTCCTGCGGGAGTTCGCCGACGCCATCGGCTTTCCGCCCACCTTCACTATCTATGATACCGCCGATTCGGTGAGCGCCATCAAGGACTGCCTCAAGCGGCTGGGCCTGGACGACAAGATGTACAAGCCCAAGGAAGTGCTCGCCCGCATCTCCAAGGCGAAGAACGACCTGGTCACGCCCACGCCGTACGCGAACGGCGCCGGCGGCTACCGCGACGACGACCGCGTGCACAAGAAGCCCGAGATCTACCGGGTGTACCAGGCGTACTGCCAGCTGTGCCGGCAGTCGGGGGTGATGGACTTCGACGACATCCTCCTGTACATGAACATCCTGCTGAAGCAGAGCCCCGACGCGCTGACGTCGATTTCCGAACGCTTCGACGCCATCATGGTGGACGAGTACCAGGACACGAACTATGCGCAGTACCTGATTCTCAAGAAACTGGCGGCGGTGCACCGGAACCTGTGCGTGGTGGGCGACGACTCCCAGTCCATCTATGCCTTTCGCGGCGCCAAGATCGAGAACATCCTGAACTTCAAGAAGGATTTCCCGGAGGCGAAAACCTTCCGCCTGGAGCGCAACTACCGGTCCACGCGGAACATCGTGAACGCCGCCAACACGCTGATCGCCAATAACGAAGGCCGCATCCCGAAGCAGTGCGTGTCGATGGGCGAGGAAGGGGAGAAGATCCGCCTCGTGCGGGCCTACACGGAGCAGGAGGAGGCGGCCCTCATCGCGTCCGCCATCCTGCAGCGGATGCACGAGGTCCACGCCGAGTACGAGGATTTCGCCATCCTGTACCGCACGAACGCCCAGTCCCGCGCCCTGGAGGAGCAGCTCCGCAAGCGGAACATCCCTTACGTGATCTACTCGGGGAACTCTTTCTTCGAGCGGGCGGAAGTCAAGGATATGATGGCCTATTTCAAGCTGGCCGCGAACACGAACGACGACGAATCCTTCAAGCGGGCGGTGAACAAGCCGGCCCGCGGCATCGGCGACACGTCGCTGGCGGCCCTGGCTGCGGCGGCGCAGGCGAAGGGAACTTCGCTGTACGGCGCCGCCTGGGCGGAGGACCTGGAGTCCTTCGGCCTCCGCGCCGCCGCCGTCGGCAAGATCCGCGGCTTCTGCTCGATGATCGCCAAAGTCGCGGAGACGCTGGAGCAGACGGATGCCTACGAGGCGGCGAAAACCCTCGCCAGCGAGTCCGGCCTGTACCTTTTCTACAAGAGCGACAATTCCATCGAGGGCCAGGCCCGCGCCGCGAACGTCCAGGAACTCCTGGACAGCGTGGCCGGCTACGTGGAGGAAGTGCAGGGAGAATACCGCAACGAGATGCTGGAGGACGGGCACGGCGACGTGCCGGATTCCGAACTCCCGCTCGTCACCCTGCCGGCCTTCCTGGAGAACATCTCCCTCCTGTCCAATGTGGACGTGGCCGATGACGAAACCTCCAACAAGGTGGCCCTGATGACGGCCCATTCCGCCAAGGGCCTGGAATTCCCGTATGTCTTCGTGTCCGGGATGGAGGAGAACCTGTTCCCCTCCGGCGGCTGGATGCTCACGGAACCGGAGCTGGAAGAGGAGCGCCGCCTGTTCTACGTGGCCCTCACGCGGGCCAAGACGGCCGTCGCGCTCACTTTCGCCCAGACGCGCATGCGGAACGGCAAGCACGAGAGCAACGCCCCCAGCCGCTTCCTCCGCGAGATCGCGCCGCAGTATCTCCAGAATCCCCTCCGCAAGGAGGACTTCCAGGTGGACAGGTCGATGGACGACGACGACCATCCGGGCTTCCGGTTCGGAAGGTTCGGGGGAGGACGGGAGATTTCTCCACGCGCTTCGCTTGGTCGAAATGACAGAGAGGGCGTGGCCGCTCGGAATGACAGGGGGCCGGCATTTGGTCAAAATGACAGGATGAACGCCAGGGGAGCAAATAGTCCTGTGGGGACCCCCCGGCCGACCACCCGGGAGGCCCTGCTGAACCGGCCGCTGCCGCCCAAGGTGCCGGATGCGGAATTCACCCCGGACCCGATGTCCAGCTTCCATGTGGGCGATCGGATCGAACATAACCGGTTTGGGGTTGGAAAAGTCCTAAATATTACGGGTGAAGTGCCTGATATCAAGGCAAATATCGTTTTTGAAAAATACGGCGATAAAATTTTATTATTGAAATATGCTAAAATTCGTCACATTTGACTTGCTATATAGAAAAACTTTCGTATCTTTGTTACGAAGTTTTTCATAGTTTAAGTTTAGGTTAAGTAGCGGGCCCGACGCAGTGATGCGTCGGGCCTGTGAAATTAGGACTCATTTAGTACTGAAAAATCCAACCCTGACGGGGTTGGATTGTATTTTTTACCAAAAGATTAGGACTGGCTTTTTCATCCGGCTAGCCGCAGTAGAAGTACTGGTCCACCAGCTTGCGCATCAGGGCCGGGTCCTTTTTGGCGTCGGCGTGGAGGTGCTTGTCGTGGTGGCTCTTGAGCGCGTTGATGATTCCGTCGATCATCCGGGGCTTGAAAACGCCGGCTTCCTCGTAGGCCGCGCGCGCTTTTTCCAGGCAGGCGGCGGATTCGGCGCAGCAGGTCGGGAGCGAGTCGAGCGTCGCGAGCCGGGCGGCGTTCTCGCTCTTGTGGATGTCCATGTCCACGTACTTCTCGTCCGCGATCTTCAGCGCTTCCTCGACCGGCATCTCCAGGCCCTTGCGGGCGGCCACGCACAGGCCGGCCATCAGCTGGTAGATGTCGGCGGAGCAGTCGGGGCTGCGCATCTCGAAGGTCTGCTTCTCGGTCGTATCGGCCGGAACCGGCTGCTCGTGGGGATTGGCCCGGGTGCACATGTCCACCCCGGAGGACCAGCCCAGCGGCACACGGACCAGGGCGGAGCGGTTGCAGTCGCCCCAACAGACGTTGGTCGGCGCCTCCTGGTGCGGGACCAGGCGGAAGTAGGAGGTGGGGTTCTTGTTGCCGAAGGCCGTGATGGACGGGGCCATCAGCATCAGGCCGGCGATGGCGCGGCGGGCGACCTCGGACAGCTTGCCGTCCGGGCCCAGGGTGACGTTTTTCCCTTCCTGCATCAGGCGCATATGGATGTGCATCCCTGATCCCGCCTTGCCCACGGTGATCTTCGGGGCGAAGGACACGTCCAGCCCCCACTGGTAGGCGAGGTTCCGGATGACCCATTTCGCCAGCAGAAGCTGGTCGGCGGCCGTTTCCACCGGGTTCGGAAGGAACTCGATCTCGTTCTGCTCATAGATCTTCCCGTCCAGGGTGAAGTTTCCCACCTCGCTGTGCCCGTACTTGATCTGGCCGCCGGTCTTGGCCACGTGGACCATGCAGGCGCGGCGGAAGTCGTTCAGCTTCGCGAAGGGTTCGGACTCGTGGTAGCCCTTCTGGTCCGTGGCGGGGAATAGGGGATCCGCGTCGGTGATGACGTAGTACTCCAGTTCGCCCATGGCCTCGAAAGTCAGGCCCGTGGACTGGTAGAAGGCGTCCTCGGCCCGCATCAGGGTCATGTACGGGGCGCAGTCGAAGGGCTCGCCGTCCTTGGTGAAGAAACTGCACAGGAAGCACAGGGTAGGTATCTCGTTGAAGGGGTCCACGAACGCCGTCCGGTAACGCGGAAGGACGTACAGGTCGCTGTTCCCGGCTTCGATGAAGGAGGGGAACAGGCTGGAGCCGTCCACGCGCTCGCCTTCGGTGAGGATCGTCTCCACGTAGGC
This sequence comes from uncultured Bacteroidales bacterium, assembly GCA_900316525.1. GTDB lineage: Bacteria > Bacteroidota > Bacteroidia > Bacteroidales > UBA932 > Cryptobacteroides. The sequence goes on along the minus strand of ONDF01000024.1, from coordinate 52,053 downwards.
GAGGTTGTTCACGGTGAAGTTCAGCGTCTTCACGCGCCCGTCTTCGGCGGGATACATGAAATCCACCATCCGGATCCCTTTCTCCCGGATGAACTTGACCAGGTCGGCCCGGGTGAAATCCTGCGGCAGCTTGCCCAGGAAGGAAACCACTTCGTTGTGGTTCAGTTCAATACGAGGGTCCATTATCATTTATGCGTTTAGTCGTGTACAAAGATAATGAATCATTATTGAAAAGTCAAGATGTGCTTTCAAATCTTAACAAGGAGCCGGACACCCTTGGTTTTCTCGGAAACTATCCGTACCTTTGTCATCCCACGCGGAATTAGCTCAGTTGGTAGAGCGTTGGCTTCCCAAGCCGAAGGTCGCGAGTTCGAGCCTCGTATTCCGCTCTGAAAAAGTCTGGCTTTCGGCCAGACTTTTTCTTTTTAATCCAACCGGGGGAAGACCCCCGGACCCCCTCCGTCGCTCCGCTCCAAGATTACGAAGTGCCCAAAGGTTACAGGTGGATGGCGAGCAGTTCGTTTCCGAGGCGGTGCAGGGCCGATTCAATCTTCTCTTTTTGGGCTTTTCTGGGCTTCGTCAGACCGTTCGCATAGTGCCAGAGTTGTTTCTGGTTGATACCGGTCAGGCGCTCCAGCGCCGATTTCGTGAAGATCCCATAGTAGACCGAAAGGAGGCTCTTGACATCCATTTTGAATTCGATCGTGTATCCGCCCTTCAGCATTTCGGGGATTTCATGGCCCATTTCTTCACAGGTCCCGATCAAGTCCTCGATGGCCTCGGTCAGCTTCTCCTTGATTTCCGTGATGGTCGTCCCGGTAGCCGCCACACCGTCCACCTCATTCACGTAGGCGCAATAGTTATTCTCCGTGCATTCGATGATGCCAGTCAGTTGATGTCTCATATCTTTTGTCTTTATTTCAGCCCTGCTTGCCGCAGGATGGAATTCAACGCATTTGCCCATATGTCATCACTGGCTTTCCCGACGATTGTGATCGGCCTTCGTGCACCTTCTTTTTCATATCTCCGTACAAAAGTAACTATAATTCTATAATTTACCAAGAAAAATAGAAATTTAGTTCCTATTTCAGGACATAGTCGGAGACGGACTTGAGGCCGGTGGTGCCGAAGTAGGAGGCGACGATGCTGCCTTTGAGGTAGACGCGCGAGCCGATGAGGTCGGGATGGTCCACGAGGTTGAGGGCGTCGCGGACGGCTCCCTTCGGGAGTTCGACGGCGACACAGGAGGCCTTGGCCGTCACCGTGGAGCGGGCGGCGATGGCGAGGTGGGTCGCTTTCGTGAGCTTGGAGGTTTTCACGGTCGTCCCGGCGGTGGAAAGGTCTCCGCCGACGATGTAGCCGAACACCCAGACGCCGTCCTCGCCCACATGGTCGGAGGCCTGCGAGACGGAGTAGGCGTTGTCGAGCTCGCTCCCGGGGTCATCGTCGCCGCCGGAGCCGCCGCCGCTCCCCGAGCCGCTCCCGGAACCGCCCCCGCCGATGACGTAGGATTCGTGGTTCCAGACCTTGGCCGTGTCCACGGCGACGGTGATGGAGCTGGCGGCCGCCGCGCCGCCGTGCGGGGCGGAGATGCTCAGGGTGAGGATGGTCCGGGCGTCGAGCGTCCGGGTGAGGAGGATTTCGTCCGCGCCCCGGTTGTTCAGGACGAGGGAGATGGGCCCGGGCTTGAAATAGGCGATCCGCTTTTCCGAATAGCCGTACATCAGCCGGGTGTCCCCTGATTTGAGGAAGAGCACCCCGTCGGGGTAGGAAGTGAGGAAGTCCGGCGCGACCTGGAGGCGCACGCCGGCGTTCTCCAGGACGCAGTCGAGCCGGACCGTCACGGTCGCCCCGGCCTTCACGACGACCACCTGCTCGTCGCCGTACACCGGTCGGGAGAAGCCCGGCGCCGTGAATTCGATGGAATGGACGGCCACCGTGTAGCTGCCCGCGTCCACCAGCAGGGATTCCGGCGAATCGCCGTAAGCCCCTTCGTACAGGATTTTTCCGCCCGCGTCGGACACCTTCAGGATGAAGTCGTTCGTGTCCGGGATCTCCGCCGCCGCCCGGGTTCCGGACCCGCTGTCGCCGATGATCCACCGCAGTTCCCCTTGCCCTCCGGACCGGAGCCCGAAGTCGTCACACGCGCCCAGCGCCGCCACCAGCGGCAGGAGCGCCCACAGTCTTTTGAGTCGCATAGCCTTGCATTTTTTTTCCGGCCGGACACCGTGCCCGGCCGGGAGCGAAAATAACCCGCCGGGCCGGGAACGGGGACAAGATTCGTTAAAATGTGGCGAAATCTTTCCGGTTGTTTCAAAGAAACATGTTTCTTGTCCTCTTTTCCCCGCTTTTTCGCTATATTTGTTAGGAATTGCGCAAATAACCAAACCCTTATAGATCATGAAGAAACTGATGTTCGGCGTTGCCGTGTGCCTGGTGCTGGCCGGGGCGGCAATCGCGTGCAGGAACCTCTCGGACCACCGGGCGGCGCTTCCGCGCCCCGAGGGCCCTTGCGACGTGTACGAGCGGGGCGGCGCCCCCTGCGTGGCGGCGCACAGTACCACCCGCGCCCTGTATGCGGCCTATGACGGACCGCTGTATCAGGTGATGCGCGAGTCGGACGGCAAGACCCTGGATATCGGCGTGGTCCGCGCCACCGCCGACGATCCGGGCGGCTACGCCGACGCCGAGGCGCAGGACGCCTTCTGCAAGGACACATACTGCTGGATCACGGTCCTGTATGACCAGTCCGGCAAGGGGAACCATCTGTACCAGGCCCCGCGCGGCGGCTTCAGCGGCCCTGCGATGGGCGGTTACAACAACGTTCCCGTGGCCGACTGGGCGCCCGTGAACGTGATGGGCCACAAGGTGTACGGCCTGTTCATCGCTCCGGGCATGGGCATGCGCCTGAACGATCCTGTCGGCACGGCGGTCGATGACCAGGCCGAGGGCCAGTACTGGGTGATCAGCGGCCACCACTACAATTCCGGCTGCTGCTTCGACTACGGTAACGCCGAGACCGACAGCCGCGACGACGGCGACGGCACCATGGAAACGACCTACTTCGGCAACCAGCCGGCATGGTACCATGGCGAGGAACCGGGTCCGTGGATCATGACCGACCAGGAGAACAACCTGGTGGGTTGTGTCAATGACGACCCGAACGACAAGTTCTGCGAAGGTCTCGAGTCCATCACCTGGCGCTTTGTCACCGCGACCGCCGACGGCGAGCCGCACCACTGGCGCTCCATGGGCGGAAACGCCCAGGAAGGCCCGCTGAAGGTGTACTACGACGGCGGCCGCATCCGGAATGACCGCAGCAGCTATGATCCCATGCGCAAGCAGGGCGCGATCCTGCTGGGCAACGGCGGCGACAACAGCAACGGCTCCGCGGGCACCTTCTACGAGGCCGCGATGACCGCCGCGGGCACCTTCCCGACGGAGGAACTGAACCAGGCCGTCCAGGCCAATGTGGTCGCGGCCCGCTACCGGGTGGCGACCCTCGAGGTTTTCCCGTCCCTGAAGGACAATCGTCCGTCGAACGTGCAGACCTTCGTTCCCGGCGGTTCCGCCAAGACCGTGGTCCGCTTCGTCAATACGACCGACGCGCCGGTCGAGGGGCTTACCCTGTCGATGAACCTGCCTAAGGGCTGGAAGGCTTCCGTCGATGGCAATAAGCAGCTGGCGGTCAACTATGCCGTGGCGCCCGGCCAGGCGGTGGTCGCCGAGTTCGACGTCCAGGCCGGCTCCGCGTCCTTCAACGGTGACCTGGAGGCCGTCGCCTCTTGGGACGGCGCCGCCGCCCGGGAGCGCGCCCGCCTCAAGGTCCGCTCCACGGACGCGGTGAAAATCAACGAGTTCAGCGTCACCGACGGCTTCATCGAACTGTACAACGCCGGGGATGAGGAAGTGAACCTCTCCGGCTGGACCGTCCGCCAGCACGCGGCGAACGTCCCGGCCTTCTCCGACATCACGGTCCCGTCCGGCACCAAACTCGCCCCGAAGGCCTTCTACGTCCTGGGCATGGCCGGCTCCGGCCTGGCCGTGGACGCCGCGAAGGGCGATGACGTCCTCTATGTCCGCAGCGTCGAGGGCATCAAGCCCGGCGATGAAATCGTCCTGGGCAAGGAAAAGTACACCGTCAAGGCGGTGAACGCTCCCGAGCCGGCCCCGGCCGCTCCGGGCCGCAATCCGTTCGGCCGCGGCTTCCAGCCGGCCGGCGCGCCCACCACGGTGTGGCAGCCGCTCCCGGGCGGCCATGGCATCGAATTCCCGGCCGGATCGACCAACATCCCGGTCACGTCCACCGCGCACTTCCAGGTGGGCCAGAAGATGGCCATCGGCTACGGTACGGACCGTCCCGCCGTCTCCCGCGTCCTCGAGAAGTATGAGGTCGTGACGGTCACGGAGGTGGGCAAGCCCGGCACGCAGGGGTATCTGTCCATGGACGCGAAACCCGGCGACACCAACATCAAGGTCTCCTCGACGGCCAATATCTCCGTCGGCGACCGCATCCGCCTGGATATCGACAGCGAGGGCCATGGCATCGAGACCGTGACGGTGACGGCCGTGGGTACGCCTTCCGCGCGCAATACGCTGAATGGCCCGCTGCGCGAGGACGAGGATCCGGGCACGGGCCTGGACATCGCCGAACCGCTGCAGTTCGCCCACGCTTCCAATATGCCGTACAGCGTGAACGGAACGGGCATCACGTTCGAGCCCGCCACCAAGTTCGCGCACTACAGCAACGAGCCGGTCCTGGCGCTGTGCTTCTCCCTGGAACTGGAGCAGCCGCTCAAGTCGGCCCATGCCATCAATGAGCCCGTCGTGGCCGGTACCGCCGGCTTCCCGGGCAAGGCGGACCTCCTGTTCGGCGGTCCCGCCCTCTCCCAGAGCGCCGGCAACATCACGCTCCGGGACGCGAAGGGCAACGTCGCCGACGCGCTCAACTACGGCCTGGTCGTGGATCCCTATCTGGCGGAAGGCTACCAGGCCGATTCCGGTCTGGAGCAGGACGGCAACTTCGTCCGGGCCCCGTACCCGGCCCGCCGCGGCTTCGGTTTCGGCGCCGGTCCCGCTCCGGCCGTCGCTTCCCTCAGCGCGGGCCGTTACCCTGATGGCAACGACCTGGATGACAATAAGTTCGACTTCCGCGTGCAGCAGGCGCAGAACCTCGCCCTGGCGGCCGGGGCCGGCGCGACCAACCTCAAGGTGACCTCCGTGGAGGGCTTTGTGGAGGGCGGCCCGATCGTCGTGGGCAATGCCGAGGTCCTGACCGTGGCGAAAGTCGGCACGCCCGGAGCGACGACCCTCCAGTTCCCGGCCGGCTTCGGCACGAAGACGCTCGTCGTCGCGTCGGCGATGAACTTTACGCCGGGTCAGGAGGTGCTGGTGGGCGGCGAGAAAGCGGTCGTCTCCGAAGTCTTCTTCCCGCGTGGCTGGTGGGTCCCCCGCGATCAGCAGGTCCACAAACTGGTTCTTGCGGCGCCGCTTCGCAAGGCCCATGGCGTCGGCGAGGATGTCTGCGGTTCGGGCGTGACGCTCTCCGCGCCGCTGCAGGCCGCTTATCCGGCCGGCGCTGCCGTCGCATCCGCGCAGCCCACGCCGGGCGCCGCGAACAAGTATTGACGATGACGCTCCGCAGGTTCAAGACCGTGGCGCTGCTCCTTTGCGCCGCCTGCCTCGCGCTCGCCGGGTGGATGCTCTTCCATTCCCTGACCGGCGCGCGGATGGCGGGCTGCGGCGCGGGCAGCGGGTGTGACAGCGTGATGGGGAGCCCCTGGGCCTATGTGCTCGGGGGCGTCCCCGTCAGCCTGCCCGCCGCCGTGGCCTATCTCCTGCTGGCGCTCTGCCTCGTTTTCCTGGGCGGGGAGACGGCGGAGGACCGCTCCCTGGACCGTCTGCTCTGGCCGATGATGCTTGTCCTCGGCGGCGCGATTGTCGGCGCGGCCCTCTGGTTCTGCTACCTGCAGCTCTTCGTCCTCCATGCCTTCTGCAAGTACTGCACGCTGCTGCATCTGCTGGGATGCGCGCTCGCCGTGCTTGTCATCGGTCGGTCCTTGAGCTCGTCGAAAGGCCGGCCGGAACGGTCCTTCGACAGGCTCAGGAACTGTTCCTGGTTCGCCGCCGGCCTCGCGGCGGCCGCCCTATTCGCTTTCGTCCAGGCCTGCACGCTGCCGGAGGCTGCGTACGATACCGGTCGGACGGAAGCCGCGCTTCCGTCGTTCGTGGACGGGGAAATCCCCGTTCTGGGGCCGCAGGATGCCCCTGACGAGCTTACCCTCCTCTTCGATTTTCAGTGCATCCACTGCCGCCGCCTGCACCGGGTCCTGCCGGACCTGTTGGAAAAGGCGGGCGGGCAGTACCGCATCCGCCTGTGCCCGGTCCCGCTGAGCAGCGCCTGCAATCCGTACATCCCGGCTGCGGGCGTGGACCGCTTCGCGGGCTCCTGCGCGCTTACGCGCGATGCGCTCGCGATCTGGTTTGCACGTCCGGACGCCTATGAGGCCTATTGGGATTATCTGCTGGGCGGCGGCCCTTCGACTGCTTCGACAGGCTCAGCAACCAGCTCAGGGCCCACGCCGGCCGACGCCGAAGCCCGCGCCCGGGCAATCCTCGGCGACGGATTTCAGGCCGCCGTGCAGGACCCCCGCATCGACGCATACCTGCGCAAGGTGGAGGAACTCTTCGGCCGCACGTCCAATGCGGAGAAGAGCGGCGTGCCGCGTCTCATCCACGGGCAGAACTGGCTGGTCCCTGAAACGGACCAGGCGGACGAGCTGCTGGAGCTCATCCGCCTGTCACTCTGAAAATCAATCAGCTGATTATCTGAGAACCTGCGTGAAGACCGGCTCCTTGCCGTCTTCCGCGAGGACGTAGACCTTGATGAAGTGGTCCGGCATCTCCATGGCGGGATCTCTCGGGAGGTCCTTGGCGGTGAAGAGATACTCGATGCCGCCAGGGACTTCACGGCTGGCCACCTCGGTCGCCGCGGCGTGGATCATCGGGTAGCTGCCCACGGCGGCGTCGAAGATCGCGGCGGCCGCCTCGTCGGCCGGTTTCGGCTCGGAGAACGCCGGCAGGGGAGTGACGTCACCCGCGAGGAAGCCGTTGGACTTCAGGAAGTAATCGACCTCGGCCTTGGCCGCGTCGATGCGGGCGGCGCGGACGCCGTAGCCCGGCAGGATCTCCGCGTTCGGGAGCTTGGCCTTCAGGTCGTTCGTGCTGGTGTCCAGTCCGCCGCTGCCGAAGGTGCAGAACGGGACGACCTTCTTGCCGTCCAGGTTCATCGCGCTGATCGCGGCCTCCACGGGCGGGGCGTAGGTGCCCATCCAGATCGGATAGCCGAGGAAGATGATGTCGTAGGCGTTGACATCGACGGTGAAGGGCTTGAGCTCGGGAAGCTTGCCTTCCGCGGCATCCTTCGCGCAGCGGGCGGCCACGGCCGGGATGTCACCCTCGTAAGGGACGACGGGAAGGATGGCCTCGATGTCCGCGCCGAGGGCGGCGGCGATCTCTTCGGCCACGGCCTTCGTCGTGTTCGTCTGGGAATAGTAGAGAACCAGCGCCTTCGGCGCCTTGTTCTGGGTGCAGGCGGCGAGAGTCATCAGGGCCGCCAGGAAAAGTAACTTCTTCATAGGGATGATATTTTGATGCTTCCGTATTTTGAATCATGCAAAGATAGCAACAGATTTCGGTTTCCGTCGTTTATTTCTCGGTTTTTCCTCTTTCTCGCCGTGATGTCCTCAACGCCCCGCCTGTGTCAGGGAGCTGATTTGATGCATATTATCCAAATATGCGTATATTATTCACGATTAATGTAAAAAAATTAAAAAGAAGGTTCGAATCGGCGCTTTTTTCCTATATTTGTAAGGATAGTTAGTTAGTAGCAGTCATGAAAATAGCGGTTGTGGGCGCCGGCAACATGGGCGGCGCCATCGCCCGGGGACTCGTCAAGGCGGGTACGGTCCGGGCGGCTGACGTGACCGTCAGCGACATTTCGGAGGCTGTTCTCCAAGGTTTTTCCGAACGGGGATGCAACACCACGCACGACAACGTGGCGGCCGTGAAGGGCGCCGACGTCGTGTTCGTGGTCGTCAAGCCGTGGCTCGTGGAGGAGGTTGTCAAGGGGCTCAAGTCCGGTTTGGACTATGCTTCCCAGCGCTTCGTCTGCGTCGCCGCCGGCATCACGCCGGAGCAGCTTTCCGAGTGGCTCGGATGCGATGCGGAAGGGGTTGCGATCCAGTCCTTCCTCGTCATCCCGAATACGGCCATCGACGTCCTCCAAAGCATGACTTTCATCACGCCAGTCCATGCGGACCAGGCTTCTGTCGACCTTGTCAAGGGCCTTTTCGACACGATGGGCTCGTCGATGGTGATCGAGTACGGCATGATGGCCGCCGCCACGGCCGTGGCTTCCTGCGGCATCGCCTATGCCATGCGCTACATCCTCGATGCGGCGCGCGGCGGCGTCGAGATGGGCTTCGACCCCGCCGAGGCGGTCCCGGTCGTGTGCCAGACGATGGTCGGCGCCATCGGCCTGATGACCCGGGAAGGGGCCGATCCCGAGGCGGAGATCGTCAAGGTCTGCACGCCCGGCGGCCTCACGCTCAAGGGCCTCAAGGAAATGGAGGAGGCCGGTTTCACGTCGGCCGTCATCCGCGGTCTCAAAGCTTCCGTCAAATGAAACGCATCGTCATCAAGATCGGCTCCAACGTCCTGACGCGCCCGGACGGCACGCTGGACGTGACCCGGATCTCGTCCCTGGTGGACCAGGTCCAGGCCGTCCGCGCCGACGGCGCCCAGGTGCTGCTGGTGTCCAGCGGCGCCGTGGCCTGCGGCCGCAGCCTGCTGGGGCGCGGGGGAGCGGCGCACAAGCTGGACCCCGTCGAGCAGCGCCAGCTGTTCTCCGCGGTGGGCCAGGTGCGGCTCATCGGCCTGTACAGCCGCTTGTTCCAGGACTGGAACACGACGGTCGGGCAGGTGCTCACGATGAAGGAGAGCTTCTCCACCCGCCGGGAATACCTGAACCAGCGGGCCTGCATGGAGGTGATGCTCTCGAACGGTGTCATCCCCATCATCAACGAGAACGACACCGTGAGCGTCACCGAGCTGATGTTCACCGACAATGACGAACTCTCCGGCCTGGTGGCCTCGATGATGGATGCCGACACCCTGATCATCCTCTCCAACGTGGACGGCATCTATGACGGGCCGCCGTCCGACCCGGCCTCGAAGGTCATCGCGAAGGTGCAGCCCGGCGAGGACATCAGCGACGGGATCAGCGCCCAGAAGAGCGGTTTCGGACGCGGCGGGATGCGGTCGAAGTATGCGATCGCCACCCACGCGGCGGAGGAGGGCATCCGCGTCCTCATCGCCAACGGAAAGCGGGAGGGAATCGTCAAGGACCTGTATTTCGGCGTCCCCGGCACCGTCAGCACCGAGTTCGTCCCGGTCCAGGGCGCCGTCTCGAGCGTGAAGAAATGGATTGCGCACAGCAGCGGCTTCGCCAAGGGAACGGTGACCGTCAATGAGGCCGCTTGCAAAGCCCTGTGCGGCGAGCAGGCGGTGAGCCTGCTGCCGGTAGGCGTGGTTTCGGTGGAAGGGGACTTCGAGGAGGGCGACATCATCGGCATCCTCGATCCTTCCGGCGTCCAGTTCGCCGTGGGGCGGAGCGCCTACAGCGCCGCCCAGGCGAGGGAAGTGGTCGGTCGGCACGACTGCCGGCCGCTGGTGCATTATGATTATCTAAGTTTGTTATAGCCGATGGAAGCGTCATTCATCCAGGCCAAGCAGGCGGGCAAGCGCATCGCCGGCCTTTCCGACGATTTTCGCAACGACGTGCTTCGCGCCGTTTCCGATGAACTGGTTTCCTCCAGGGAGGAACTGCTCCGCGCCAATGCGGAGGACTTGGCCCGGATGGAACCGTCCTCGCCGCTCTACGACCGGCTGATGCTGACGGACGCCCGCATCGAAGCCATCGCGGCCGATATGCGGAACGTCGCGTCGCTTCCGTCGCCGCTGGGGCGCGTCCTGCTGGAACGCACACTCCCGAACGGGCTGCGGCTCCGGAAGGTCGCGGTGCCTTTCGGGGTGATCGGCGTCATCTATGAGGCGCGCCCGAACGTGACGCTGGACGTGTTCTCGCTCTGTTTCAAGAGCGGAAACGCCTGCGTGCTGAAGGGCGGCAAGGACGCGGACGCGTCGAACCGCGCCGCCATTGCGGTCGTGCAGCGCGTGCTGGAGCGCCTGGGCGTCGCCCCGGCGGCCGCCACGCTGCTGCCCGCGACGCACGAGGCGGCGAACGCGCTGCTGAACGCCGTCGGCTACGTCGACGTCGTCATCCCGCGCGGCGGCCGCCGGCTCATCGACTTCGTCCGCGACAACGCCCGCATTCCGTGCATCGAGACCGGCGCCGGGGTGGTGAACACGTATTTCGACAAGGCCGGCGACCTGGAGATGGGCAAGGCCATCGTCTTCAATGCGAAAACACGCCGCGTGAGCGTGTGCAACGCCCTGGACTGCCTCCTGGTCCACAGCGACCGCCTGGGGGACCTTCCGGCCCTCTGCGCGCCGCTCGCGGAGAAGAACGTGACCATCTATGCCGACGAGCGTTCTTTCGCCGTGCTGAAGGGCGTCTATCCGCTGGTTTGCCCCGCCGGCCCGGACAGCTTCGGGACCGAGTTCATGGACTATAAGATGGCCGTCCGCACCGTGGACAGCCTGCAGGAAGCGATGGACCATATCGCCGAGTACGGCTCCGGCCACAGCGAGAGCATCGTGACGGACGACCCGGCGGCCGCCGAGGCCTTCCAGGCCTCCGTCGACGCCGCCTGCGTCTACGTCAACGCCCCCACCAGCTTCACCGACGGCGCCCAGTTCGGCCTCGGCGCCGAAATCGGCATCAGCACCCAGAAGCTCGGCGCCCGCGGCCCGATGGGCCTCGAGGCCCTCACCACCTACAAGTGGCTCATCGACGGCCACGGCCAGACCCGGCCGTAGGAATCCATTTCAGCACCAGCATCGTCAAGTCGTCGCTCTGTTCGGCATTCCCGATGAAGCGATCGACCTTGGCGGTCATGTCTGCGACGAGCCGCTCGGCGGACCGGTTCTCGCCCAGGCTGGCCAGCTGCGTCAGGACCCTTTCCTCCTGGAACAGTTCTCCGTCGCTCCGGGTGGCTTCCGTCAGTCCGTCCGTATACAGGAAGAGGGCCGTACCCGGAGACAGAGTCGTTTCCTGCTGGGAATAAGTCCAGTCCGGGATGATTCCGACCGGTCCTGTTGCAGGGGCGATAGCCACGTTTTCGTAGGTTTTTCATGCCCATCGGTCCAGCGGATGGACCTGAAGGCACGGTCGGGCCGCCGGGGTGATTTTTCAGGGTGTAAACTTTGAGATTATTTGGAAAAACGGCAGATTGAAATTTGAGAATTTTCGGAAAACACGCGAAAAACATTTTGAGGAGATTGCTTTTATGTGGGAGTGCAACCTTCTGCAGAGTCCCATTTTCGTGTTGGTGGTATGGACGTGGTAAGGAAGAAACAAAAAGCCCCGTTGGATTTCCAACGGGGCTTTTCAGTGACTCCTTTTCAGTGACTCCAACAGGACTCAAACCTGTAACCTTTTGATCCGTAGTCAAATGCTCTATTCAATTGAGCTATGGAGCCAGATGCCTTGCGGCTTATTCGTTTTCAGTAGCTTTGTAGACTCTTTCCTTGATGCGGGCCTTCTTACCGGTCAGATCGCGGAGATAGAAGATACGTGCGCGACGCACTTTACCGTACTTGTTCACTTCGATGCTGTCAATGAACGGGGACTGTAACGGGAAGATTCTCTCGACACCGATACCGCCGGAAACTTTGCGGACGGTAAAGGTCTTGGTGAAAGGATCCGCGCCCTTCATCTGGATCACGACGCCGCGGAACTTCTGGTCGCGCTCCTTGTCTCCTTCTTTAATCCGGTAGGTCACGGTGATCGTGTCACCAGCCTTGAACTCCGGGAATTCAGCGGCCTTGCCACCGGCAAAAGCCTGCTCTGCTACTTTAATCAAATCCATTTATTCAATTCTCCTTGCTTGCAACGTTGCCGTTCAACTCCTGGGCAAGAGGTTGCTCCGTTTTGGGACTGCAAATGTAGAAAGTTTTTTTGGATTCAGCAAATATTTTTTAGAAAATATTCTTTTCCTTGTCAAAAATAGCCTTGTCGTCCCGGCTGAGGTCGGGGGTGAAGGTGGTGTTGTTCCGGATGGACTCCATCATTTCCTTCTCCGAACGGGAGAGTTTGCGCGGAATCCAGACCAGGATCTTCACGTACAGGTCGCCCGTGCCGCGGCCGTAGCCCTGGACGGAAGGGAGGCCCTTGCCGCGGAGCTTGACGACCGTGCCGGACTGGGTGCCCGGGTCCAGTTTCACCTTGTAGCTGCCGTCCAGGCAGGGGACGGAGATCTCGCAGCCCAGCATCGCATCCATCACGGAGATGATCCGCGTGTAGAACAGGTTGTTCCCGTCGCGGCGGAGGTTGGAGTGCGTCTCCTCCTTGATGACGACGAGCAGGTCGCCGTTCGTGCCGCCGCGCATGGCGGAGTGGCCTTCGCCGCGCACGGTCACCTGCATGCCTTCCTCGACGCCGGCGGGGATCTTCACCCGCACCGTCTCGCGGCGGCGCTCCAGGCCCGTGCCGTTGCAGCGCCGGCAAGGATTGGTAATCACCTTGCCTTCGCCGCCGCACTGCGGGCAGGTCTCGTAGGAGACGGCTCGACCGAAGAGGCTGTTCACCACGCGCTGCGTCTGGCCGCGGCCGTTGCAGTTCGGGCAGGTCTTCACGTCGGAGGCGTTCCGGGTGCCCTTGCCGTCGCAATCGGGGCAGGGACGGTTGCGCTCGATGCTCACTTCCTTCTCGCAGCCGGTGGCGATCTCCTCCAGGGTGAGCTTGACGCTCGTGCGGATGTCCCGGCCGCGGTAGGTGCGGGTCTGGGACTGGCCCTGCGAGCCGCCGCCGAAGCCGAAGTCGAAGCCGCCGCCCCCGAAGTTGAAGCTGCCGCCGAACACGTTCCGGAGGATGTCGTTCAGGTCGAAGCCGCCGAAGTCGAAGCCCCCGCCGCCGCCCATCTGGTCGCCGGCGAAGCCGAACTGGTCGTAGCGCGCCTTCTTGTCCGGGTCGCTCAGCACGGAATAGGCCTCGGCCGCCTCCTTGAAGTTCTCCTCGGCGGTCTTCTTCTCCGCGTCGGAGGCGTTCACCCAGCGGTCCGGGTGCCATTTCAGCGCCAGTTTGCGGTACGCGGCCTTGATCTCGTCGGCCGACGCCGACTTGGTCACGCCCAATACCTCGTAGTAGTCTCTTTTCTGTGCCATATCGTTATGCTCCCACGATCACTTTAGCGAAGCGAAGGACCTTGCCGCCCAGGGTGTAGCCCGTCTGGGCCACGTCGATGACCTTGCCCTTGAGGTCCTCGGACGGGGCGGGGAAGAGGGTGACGGCCTCGTGGAGCTCGGTGTCGAACACCTCGCCCTTGGCCTCGATCCGCTCCAGCCCCTTCGTCTTCAGGTAGCCCATCAGCTTGTTGAAGATGAGCTGCACGCCCTCGATGGCCGCCTCGTTGCCCTCGGTCTTCTCCAGCTGGGAGAGGGCGATCTCGCAGTCGTCCAGCACGGGGAGGAGGCCCTTGATGGTGTCGGCCGAGGCCGATTTCACCAGCTCCAGCTTCTCCTCGGCGGTGCGGCGACGGAACGTGTCGAACTCCGCCATCAGACGGAGGTACTCGTTCTTGCGCTCGGCCTCCTTTGCGTCGGCTTCGGCCATCTTGGCCTCCGTCTCGGCCGCCTTGGCCTCGGCTTCCGCGGCCTTCTTCTCGGCCTCTTCGACCTGTTTCTTCAGTTCTTCGACTTCCTTGAGAACCTTCGAGAGGTCCTTGCTTTCATTATCTTTTTTCTTCTTTTCTGCCATGGTGCTGTCAATTCATGTCAAACGCGGCCTCGCCGGAACCCCGGTAAAGCCGCGCAAAGGTAATCAAATTATCTGCCAGAGGCAAGTCCTCTGCCAAAGTGTCAGTCCTAGGCCTCCTTCTTGTGGTCCTTCTTCACCAGGTACTGCTCCTCCTTGTAGGTGAGTCCCATGAAGAAGATGGCGAGGAAGCAGGCCGCGAGCAGCAGGGTGAAGGTCGCGCCCCAGCCCGCCTTCTCGGCGACCAGGCCGATGATCCAGTTCGCGAGGATGAAGGTGCCGAAGAAGTAGCCGAAGAAGCCCGTGAGGCCCGCCGCCGTGCCGGCCGCGTTCTTCGGGGCGAGGTCCAGCGCCTGCACGCCGATGAGCATCACCGGCCCGTAGATGAAGAAGCCGATGCCGATCAGGGCGATGATGACGATGGTGAGGTTGTCGATGAAGGCCCAGTACAGGCCGATGAACACCGCGACGAGGGCCATGAAGATCATCGTCGGCAGCGCGCGGCGGCCCTGGAAGAGCTTGTCCGACAGCCAGCCGCAGAGGAGGGTGCCCGGGATGGCGGCAAACTCGTAGGCGAAGTAGGCCCAGCCGGCGCTCTTGAGGTCGATGCCCTTCTCCGTGAGGATGGTAGGCGCCCAGTCCAGGCACCCGTAGCGGACCATATAGACGAAGGCGTTCGCCAGGGCGATGAACCACAGGAACTTGTTGTTCAGGACGTGGTTGAAGAAGATCTCCTTGGTGGAGATGGCCTTCTCCTGCTTCTCGGAGTAGTTCTTGGGATAGTCGTTGCGCCACTTCTCCACGGACGGGAGGCCGCAGGACTGCGGCGTGTCGCGCAGCAGGACATAGGCCAGGAGGGCGATGAACAGGGCGACGGCCGCCGGGAACGCGAAGGTGCCGATGAGGAAGTACAGCTCCGTGTGGGCGCCGTAGAACCAGCTGCCGAACCAGGCCGCGCCGTAGGTGGCCATCGGGCCGACGAGGGCGCCGCCCACGTTATGGGCGCAGTTCCAGATGGACATCATCGTGCCCCGTTCGCTCACGGAGAACCAGTGCGTCATCACGCGGCCGCAAGGGGGCCAGCCCATGCCGTTGAACCAGCCCACGAGGGCGTTCAGGATGCCCATCACCAGGATGGCGAGGGCCTTGTGCTCCGCGCCGATGAACTGGATCGGGACGATCATGAAGCACATCGAGATGGCCGTGAGGACCAGGCCCAGGGGCAGGAACACGCGGGCGTTGGAGCGGTCGGACACACTGCCCATCAGGAACTTCGAGAGGGCGTAGGCGGCCGCGTTCAGGCCCAGCACGAAGCCGAGCTCGGTCTTGGCGAAGCCCAGCGGGGCCATCGCCGGGATGGCCATCGACAGGTTTTTCCGCACGAGGTAGAAGCCGGCGTAGCCGATGAAGGCGCCGATGAACACTTGCAGTCGGAGTTTCTTGTACTTCTGATCCGCCTCGGGTCCGGTCTCTTCCGGGAGATGGGCGGGTTGTTGCAGGAATTTCAGCATATCAAATCTAGTTCAGGTTCCAATGTTGTCCTCAAAGATACGAATAAAATGGACGCGTTGTCCTCAATACACCCCAAATTCATAGATGCGGGAGATGTTCGTGTCCACCTGGTCCCCCTGGGTGATGTTCAGGCGGACGAAGCGGGCCCGGACGGGCTCGGACAGCTTGCGGTCCGTCTCGTTGTCGCGGTTCCCCGCGACCTCGTCGACGGTCCGCCACGGCTCGTCCTCCGCATTGCGCACCTGCAGCGCGAAGGCCTTGGTGACATAGGACTGCGATTCGGAGGCGGCGTGCAGGACCGTCCAGCGCGTCAGCGTCTTGACGCCGCCCAGGTCGAAGGCGATGAACTTCTCCGGCTTGGCGGAGTTGTCGCACCACTTGGTCTCGGGATCGTCGTCCACGGCGAACGCCGGCGCCTCGTTGTTGTTCGTGCGGCCGCTGGCGCCCGAAAGGGTGGCGCGGGCGAGCTGGCTCGCCTGCCCGATCTCCAGTTCGGGCTCGGGGCTCGCGGGCAGCGGGAACCGGAGCAGGTCGGAGACCGGCGCGGCCGTATTGACGTCGTCCTGGACGGCCGTGGCCGCGAAGACCATCACCTTCCGGTTGACCGGCAGGGTGATGCTGCGCGCCCCGGCCGGAATGTCCAGCGCTATGTTGAACAGATAAGTGAACTCGTAAGGGAGGTCCTTATTCTCCCGCGCACCGTGCCTGTGCGTGCCCACGTACGCGTATTCGGCCTCCTTCACAAATCCCTCGGTGTGGCCCGTGTGCCCCCACTGGGCGACGAAACCGCTGTAGTCGGGAATGGTCACGTCGACGGCATTTCCACCGACGAGGAAGCGCGTGCGGGTGTCGCCCCGGGCCGAGGCGGCGAGAAGGTAGACCTTGTTCCAGTTCCCTTCGGGAAGCGCGATCTCCTGGCCGCCGGCGCGGACTGCGACCGGTCCGGACGGGTCTTGCAGGTCGAAGCGGACGCCTTTCTGGACCAGGCTGGCGGGCAGCAGCTCGGCTGCGTAGGAATGGCCGGTTCCGTCGATGTTTCCGTCGGCGCGGAAGGCGTTGAAGGTGGCGGCGTAAAGGCCGTAGGGGAGCGCCAGGGGCGCCTGCTTCACAGGGTCATCGGTCTTGGGAGCCAGTTGCACGAGGAAGGTCTTGATTCCCCAGGGGCCGACGTCGAAGCGGAGCTCGTCCCCGGCGGCCGTCGCCGGACCGACGGGCGCTTCGTTGCCGTTCAGCTCCTTCGCAGCGACCACGGCGGCGGGGAAGCGGACGGACACGTTCCGGGCCTCCCGGCCCTGGAGTTCGTAGAAGCGGACGACATAGCCGCTGCCGTCCTCGGCCTTCTTGAGGGCGCGGAGCGCCACGCCTTCGCCGCGCACTTCGGCGAAGCTGAAGGTCCTGCCCAGGCCACCCGCGTGGCGCGGGACGGTGAAGGCCTTCACGGGCTGGTTCAGGGCCTCGGCCTGCCAGACGACGCCGCCCTGCCGCCAGTCGCCCGCGTGCGCGACTATCGAATAGGTGAACCGGTGCTGCCCGTGGTCCTGGCGGTTCTGGTAGGCGTAGCTGCGGCGCGTCTTGGGCGTATGGAGCAGCGTCAGGCGAAGGACGTTGTCGGCGGGCTTGTCCCAGCCGTATTTGCAGTCGTTGAGGATGGCGACGCCGTAGGAGCCGTCCGGTTCGGCCAGGTCCGCCCACTGCTGGGCATAGACCTCATACTGTTCGGGGGTGTTGTTCGGACGCTCGAGAGAGCCGGTGCCGATGTCGTAGCGGGCCACCGGGTTGGAGACGGTGAGCGGGAACTCGGCCTTGAGCAGCTGGTTGGTGCCGTGCCAGTCGACCTCGTTGACGATGTCGATGCGCTCTTCGTCCGCGCCGGCATAGAGGCGGATGTACTGCGTGAAATGCGATTCTCCGAAGCTTCTTTCCACCTTCAGCGCGGCCACGACCGGGCCGTTCTCGGCCACGGAGATCCGCACGTCGCCGTCCACGGCCACCGGGGTGCCGTCCACGGTCTTTTTCAGGATTTCCCAGGCCGGCCATTGGAAGGATTCGTTCTCCGTGAACATCGCGAGCCGGATGGCCTTTCCTTTGGCGACGAGCTGCCGGCCGTTCCGCTTGTCGACCAGGGAGCAGATGTCGCCGTTGGCGTCCAGGCGCAGGCTGTACACGGCGTTCTCAAGGGTGGAAGCGCCTGCTTTCAGGCTCGTCCTGGCTGTGGAAGACTTGCCCTTGCGAAGGTCGTACACCGCGTATCCGACGGACGGGACTTCGGCCACGAAGGCCAGCTTGCCGTCCGACAGGCGCTGAGCGCGGACCATCCGGCCCTGGGCGTCGAAGACTCGGCCTTCGGCAGCATCGACGGTCACGACTTCCCGGCGCGGGGTGCCGGAGGGGTTGTAGAGCACGAGCGGCGTGCCCGGAACCCGGGTGTCCAGGCGGGAAGCCACCGCTCCCACGGAGGTTTCCAGCACGTCGGCGAACTGCCGCAGCGAGATCATCTCGTCGTTCCAGGAGAACTCGTAGGCCCGCGGGATGCTCGTGCCGGTGAGGTCGTCGTGGAACTGGTGCCAGAGGAAACGGCGCCAGGCCTCGTTCAGGCGGGCCTGCGGGTAGGGGACCCGGCCCAGCCAGTCAGCGGCCGCGGCGCTGCGCTCGGCCGCGTCCGCGAGCTGTTCGTTCAGCCGGTTGAAGCGCTTCATCGCGGCCTGCGAGGTGTAGCAGCCGGTGCCGTGGACATCCATCGTCAGTTCCCGGTCCCAGACCGGGAGTTCCGGATGGCTGTCGTACGGCAGGAAGTCCTTGAACAGTTGGTCGGAGGTGGCGCTGACCACGTGGATGGCGCCTTCTTTCCCGGCCCGCTGCCGGTCGATGGCGGCCTGGACCGTCGCGACCGATTCGATGGTGGGGGAGCCGCCTGTGTCGCCGGTGCCGTAATAGTGGTAGGAGATGTTGTAGGGGTTGAGGGCCGCGTGCTCCGTCAACTCTTCGTAGTTCGTCAGGTCCTCGGAATGGAAGCGGGTGCCGTAGCTCAGGGCGTTGGCGGCCACCATGATCTGGTTGCCGTCCAGCGCGCGCCAGAGGCCGAACTGGAAGGGGACCTTGCTGTCCATGCCGGGCAGGTTGCTTCCCCTCCACTGGAGTTTCTGCGTGGAGAAGCCGATGAGGCCGCAGTGGGCGGCGATGGCGGGCAGATGGAGGCCGAACCCGAAGCAGTCGGGGAGGAAGATGTCCGTGCTGACGGTGCCGAACTCTTCCTGGTAGAAGTGCTGCCCCATCAGGATGTTGCGCGTGAGCGATTCCGGGGAGGGAACGTTCGCGTCGGACGCCTCCCAGCTGCTGCCGGAGATGTGCCAGCGGCCCGCCGCGACGGCTTCGCGCAGGCGATCGAAGTCTTCCGGATAGTACTCCTTCATCCAGGCGTACTTGATGCCCGCCTCGCAGTTGAACACGTAGTCGGGATACTTGTCGATCAGAGTGAGGTTGCGGAAGAGGGTTTTCGGGATGTACTGCGAGATCGTGGTCTGCACATCCCAGTTCCACTGGGAATCCAGGTGGGCGTTGGAAACGAGGTAGGCTTTCGCTCCGTCGTTCTGGGCTCGGGCGCCGAGGGCGGCCAAGGACAGAAGCAGAGCGAGGCCGGTTTTGAGCAGCTTGGACATAGGTAAATCTTTTATTGATAATCAAATATAATAAATCTTCTGAAAAAGTATGAGATTCCGATTAAAAAAGTTAACTTTGAAAGGATTTTGGCATGTTGCCATTAATAATCAAAGGACTTTGCTTAAATAATGAAAAAAGTATATTTTGTCCTGACCTTCCTGGCCGTCCTTCTCCTGGTTCCGACCTGCAAGAAAAACAATCCCGAGCAGGAAAAGATCGATGTCCAGTTCGAAGTTCCCGCGCAGATGACCATCGACGACGGCGCCTCCGAAATCAGTTTCCGCGTCCAGTTCGCGAAGCCGCCGGTGTCCGGCGACCAGATCGTCCTGGGCAGCGGAACCGCGGAGTACGCCTGCCCGGTCACCTCCGTTTCCGACACGCGTTTCTCCGCGTCCATCTCCGGCGTCTGGTCCAAGGGCTTCGGCCCCGGGACCTACACGGTCTCTCACCAACGCGGCGCCACGAAGACCCGGAAAGGGACGATGGACGTCATCGTCAAGTACGCGGGCGACGAGGAAGTCGAGCCCGCCTCCGGCAGCACCGTCTATGGCAGGGTCTCCTGCGAAGGAACCGGCCTCGCCGGCGTGGTGGTCTCCGACGGCGTGGAAGTCGTGAAGACAGACTCCAAGGGCGTGTACCAGATGAAGTCCAAGAAACTCAACGGCTACGTCTTCGTCTCCACCCCGAGCGGCTACGAACCCCTCGTCAGCGGCATCCTGCCCAAGTTCCACGCGCAGCTCAAGGCCAACGCCTCGACCCCGGAACGCGTCGACTTCCAGCTGAAGAAAGTGGAAGGACAGGACAACCACCGGATGCTGCTGCTGGGCGACATCCACCTCGCGAAGCGCACCGACGACCAGAAGCAGTTCGCCGACTTCGTGAAGGATGTCAACGGCACCATCGCCGGAACCTCCGGCAAGGTGTACGCCCTCACCCTCGGCGACATGACCTGGGACCTTTACTGGATCGTGAACAACTATTCCTTCAAGGAGTATCTGGCAGACGCCACCGGCATCAAGGGCGTGATGCTGTACCACACCATCGGCAATCACGACCACAGCATGTACTACATGGGCGACTTCGACACGGTGAAAGAGTACAAGGAGCTCATCGGACCCACCTACTATTCCTTCAATATCGGCAAAGTCCATTACGTGGTTCTGGACGACGTGGAATGCACGAACAGCACGCCCGCCAAGGACGATAAGGGCAATGCGTGCTACGAGCGCACCTACAGCGGCCATGTCGTCACCGACGAGCTGGCCTGGCTGCGGAAGGATCTTGCCTCCGTCCCGAACGGAACGCCGCTCGTCGTGACGATGCATATTCCGTTGTACAACAACGGCGGCAAGTATTCCCTGAAGGAAGCGTCGACCCTGGCAAGCATTCTCAAGCCCTATCCGGAAGTCCACCTGTACACGGCCCATACCCATACGGTCTACAACACGGACCAGCTCGGGACCGACCACCTTTATGAACACAACGCCGGTTCCATCTGCGGTACTTGGTGGTGGAGCGGCAAGGAGACGCCGGGCGTGCACATCGGCCAGGACGGCTCTCCCGGCGGGTACACCATCCTGGATATCACGGGCACGAGCTTCAAGTGGCAGTACAAGGCCACCGGGGCCGGGGTGGACTACCAGTTCCGCACCTACGACCGCAACGAGATCCACCTCACCAAGGAGAAGTGCGTTCCAAACTCCAACGGCACCTATGTGTTCGACGCATCCCGGTGGGCCACCGCCAACTCCGCGAACGAAGTCTATATCAATGTCTGGAACTGGGATCCTTCCTGGACGGTCGAGGTGAGCGAAGGCGGCACCCCGCTGGCGGTCTCCCGGGTCCTCAACGAGAAGGACCCGCTGCACCTGGTCGCCTACACCGCCAAGCGCATCAACAAGAACAGCAAGCCCACCTTCAACACCAACACGAACAACCATATGTTCAAGGTTACGGCCTCCAGCGCGACGTCCACCCTGGACATCAAGGTCACGGACCGCTTCGGCAACGTCTATAAGGAGACGATGAACCGTCCGAAGGCCTTCACTACCGACCAATACAAATTCTAAATACCAACCAATAACCAAACATCTATGAGACGGATTCGACACATTGCCGCCACCCTGCTGCTCGCGCTCGGGGCCTTCACGGCCGCCTGGGCGCAGACGCGGGTCGTGTCCGGAACAGTCCTGGACACGGGGCAGCAGCCCCTCGTCGGAGCGGCCGTGCTCGTCGCCGGAACAACGACCGGCGACGTGACCACGCCCGACGGAACCTTCTCTCTCCGCGTCCCCTCGGAAGAGGTGACGCTGGAAGTCTCCTGCCTGGGTTACGTGACCCAGACCGTCCGCGTCCCCGCCGGGCAGCGGACGGTGATCGTCACCCTCGAGGAAGACACCATGCTTCTGGAAGAGACCGTGGTCGTGGGCTACGGCGTCCAGAAGAAGGTGAACCTCACCGGCGCCGTCACCGCCGTGGACACCAAGGACCTGGAAGACCGTACCACGCACAACCTCACGGACATGCTCCAGGGCGCGGTTCCGGGCCTGAACATCACCACTTCTTCCGGTAACCCGGGTTCCTCCGGTTCCCTGAACATCCGCGGTATCACCTCCATCAACGCGGCGGACCCGCTCGTCCTCGTGGACGGCGTCGAGGCCGACATGAGCCGGGTGAACGCCAACGACGTGGAGAACATCTCCGTGATCAAGGACGCCTCGGCCGCCGCCATCTACGGCGCCCGCGCCGCCTACGGCGTCATCCTCATCACCACCAAGTCCGGCTCGGAAAAGGGTGGCAAGGCCACCGTCCGCTACAGCGGCCGCATGGGCTGGGAAGAACCGACGGTCTCCACCGACTTCGAGACCCGCGGCTACTGGTCCGTCTACACCGTGGACAAGTTCTGGGCGACCGACGCCGGCAAGAACTACACGACCTACACCGAGCACGACATGGCCGAACTCCTGGCCCGCGTGAACGACGTGACGGAGAATCCGGAGCGTCCCTGGGTCGTGGAGGAGATCCGCAACGGCCGCAAGCAGTGGGTCTATTATGCCAACACGGACTGGTACCACGAGCTGTACAACGACCGGCATCCGGTCCAGCAGCACAGTGTGTCCATCACGGGCGGCAACAAGGACGTCAAGTACTTCCTGTCCGGCGCGTATGACCGCCAGAGCGGTGTCATCAAGCTCAATCCGGACGTGTTCCAGAAGTACAACCTCCGCGCGAAGATCGACGCCCGCCTGAACAAGGTGATGCGCCTGTCCAACAACACCTCCTTCTTCAGCTCGGCCTACGACTATCCCGGCGGCAGCAGCGTCCAGGCCTCCTTCGCCTACGCCGCCCGCCACGCCCTGGCCTCCTTCCCGCTCAAGAACCCGGACGGCAGCTGGCTCTACGCGAACCCGCTCATCAGCGGCAACTACAACGTCGCGAACGGCCGTCACCTGGTGTTCGGCGAGAACAAGCACCGCAACCAGCAGCTCCGCACCGACTTCTCGAACACGACGGAGCTGAAGATCACCCCCACCCGCCATTTCACCCTGACGGCGAACTACACCTACCGGATCTACCAGAACCGCAACCAGTACCGCTCGGTGAACTTCCAGTTCCGCCGCTATCCGGACGCGGACTATGAGTATTACACCACCGGCGCGGGCGAGGACTCCCTGCAGGAAACCATCTCCACCAGCCAGCGCCACTCCGTCAACGTGTTCGGCACCTATGACAACACGTTCGCCGAGAAGCACCACCTGACGGTCACCGGCGGTATGAACATGGAGGACTGGTCCAACAAGTCGGTGGGCGCCCTGGGCAAGAACCTCCTGTCCGAGACGCTGAACGACCTGAACCTGGTGGGGCCGGACGAGACCGGAAACGTCATCACCGAGGTCTCCGGCGGCCAGAACGCCTATGCGATCATGGGTTTCTTCGGCCGTATCAACTATGACTTCAAGGAGCGCTACCTGTTCGAGGTTTCCGGCCGCTACGACGGCACCTCCCGCTTCAAGAAGGGACACCAGTGGGGCTTCTTCCCGTCCGCTTCCGTGGGCTGGAGAATCTCCGAGGAGCCGTTCGTCAAGGACAACGCCCGCTGGCTGGACAACCTGAAGCTCCGCTTCTCCTACGGCAACCTGGGCAACCAGAACCTGGGCGGCAACTACTACGCGTATCTCCGCCAGATCTCCGTCAACGACTTCGCCGGCTATTCCTTCGCCGAGGGCACTACGATGAGCAAGTACTCCACCCTGGGCGGTCCGGTCGACGCGAACCTCACCTGGGAGACGGCCGAGCAGTACAACCTGGGCCTGGACTTCGCGGCCTTCAAGAACCGCCTGACCTTCACGGCGGAGGTCTATCGCCGCAACACCCTGAACATGCTCACGGCCGGTCCGGACCTGCCCGCCGTCTTCGGCGCGGGAACTCCGCGCACCAACGCGGCGGACCTGAAGACCGAAGGCTACGAGCTCTCCCTCGGCTGGCGGAACCAGGTGACCTTCCTGGGCCATCCGCTGGGCTATTCCATCCGCGGCTCCCTGAGCGACTTCCGCTCCATCATCACCCGCTTCAACAACCCGACCAAGTCCCTGGCGATGAGCTACTATGAAGGGATGCGCATCGGCGAGATCTGGGGCTTCGAGGTGGACGGCCTGTTCAAGACCGACGAGGAAGCGAAGCAGTACACCTCGGAGGTACTCGACTGCGGCTACATCAACGGCCGTATGACGGGCGGTTTCCTCGCGGGCGACCTCCGCTTCGTGGACCTGGACGGCGACAAGGTGCTGGGCATCGGCTCCAACACCGTCGCGGACCCGGGCGACCGCAAGATCCTGGGCAACTCCCTGCCCAGCTTGCAGTACGGATTCACCCTTTCGGCCGACTGGATGGGCTTCGACTTCTCCGCCTTCTTCCAGGGCACCGGCAACCACTACTGGTATCCGGCCGGCATGAACTACATGTTCTGGGGCCCGTACAGCTATCCGTATGTGTCCTTCCTGCAGCGCGACTTCATCGACCGGGTGTGGTCCTATGAGAATCCGGACACCTATTTCCCGCGTCCCCGCGCCTATTCTTCCACCGGCGGCGAACTCTCCAAGGTGAACAGCCGCTACCTCCAGAACATCCGCTACCTGCGCTTCAAGAACCTCACCGTGGGCTACACGCTGCCCACGAAGCTCACCCGCAAGATCGCTCTGGACAAGGTGCGCATCTATTTCTCCGGCGAGAACCTGTGCTACTGGTCCCCGCTCGCGAAGTACACCAAGTACCTCGATCCCGAATCCGCCTTCCGGCGCTATTCGTCCAACGAAGCCCAGGACCATATGAGCTATCCTTGGCAGCGCACCCTCATGTTCGGCCTCGACATCACTTTCTAACGCATGGAGGATAAGACAATGAAACGAATCATCATACCTGCCATCGCCCTCCTTCTCGGACTGACTTCCTGCAACTGGCTGGAACGCAATCCCAAGGCGACCCTCGCCCCGGAGAACTACTTCCGCGACGAGACGGACCTGCAGCTGTTCTCCAATAGCTTCTACAACAACCTCCTGCCCAAGGAGCCGTTCGATGAGCAGAGCGACCATTACGTATACCTGAATCTCTCCGCGGTCCTGCGCGGCGGCACCAACCGCACCGTGCCGAACTCCGGCGGCGGCTGGGGCAACGGCTCCGGCGCCTGGGGCGACCTCCGGAAGATGAACACCCTGCTCGAATACATCGACAAGTGCGAAGACAAGGACGCCGTCGTGAAATACACGGCCGTCACCCGGTTCTTCCGCGCATACCTGTACTTCAACATGGTCAAGCGCTTCGGCGACGTGCCGTGGATCGACGCCCAGCTGGAAACCGACAGCGATGAGTTGTACAAGGCGCGCGACAGCCGCGAGGTGATCATGGGCCATATGATCGAGGATATCGACTACGCCATCCAGAACCTCCCGGCCGCCGTGAGCCCGTACCGCGTGAACCGCTGGAGCGCGCTCGCGCTGAAGGCCCGCTTCTGCCTGTTCGAGGGTACTTTCCGGAAGTACCACGACCCGGCGCAGCACGCCTATATGTACGTGGAACCGCTTCCGTCCGGCGCACACGACGCCAATTACTATCTGGATCTCGCCGCGCAGGCCGCCCGTGAAATCATCGACAACGGCCCGTACAAGCTGGCTTCCGACTACCGCCTCCTCTTCGCCGAACCCGATGCGGACCGGGGCGAATACATCCTCGCGATCCGGAACGACCAGAGCCTCACCATCTTCAACAACAGCACCGCCTTCGCGACGATGCCCACCCAGGGCTGCCCGGGCCTCACCCGGAAGTTCGTCGCCTCCTTCCTGATGGCCGACGGCTCCCGCTTCACCGACCAGCCGGGCTGGGAGACGATGCAGTTCAAGGACGAGATGGTGGGCCGCGACCCGCGTCTCGCCGCGATCACCGTCACCCCAGGCTACATCCGGCTGGGTGACACCGAGGTCTCCGCGCCCGACCTGGGCTCCAGCGTCACCGGCTACCAGCTCGTGAAGTTCGTGATGGACAGCACGCTGCCGGGCGTCGGCCGCGTGGACATGTCCTTCAACGACATGCCGGTCTTCCGCCTGGGTGAAGTCCTCCTGAACTACGCGGAGGCGAAGGCCGAACTCGGCACCCTCACGCAGGATGACCTGGACATCACCGTGAACAAGCTCCGCGAGCGCGTGGGCATGCAGGCCCGTCTGGACCTCGCCGCCGCCAACGCCGATCCGGACCCGTTCCTCCTCTCCGAGGAATACGGCTACCGCAACGTCTCCGGCCCCAACCAGGGCGTGATCCTGGAGATCCGCCGCGAGCGCGCCATCGAGCTGGCCGACGAAGGCTTCCGCCTCGCCGACCTCATCCGCTGGCGTGAGGGCAAGTGCCTGGAGCAGACCCTCGTGGGCATGTACTTCCCGGGCGCGGGCGAGTATGACCTGACCGGCGACGGGAAACCGGACCTCTGCCTGTGGTCCGGCTCCGACCCCAAGCACAAGGATATGGTGGACAAGGAGATCGGCGCCGATACGGGCGTCATCCTCTCCGGCGGCGACAAGGGCTGCCTGGACCACCATCAGAACGTCGCCCACGTGTTCGACGAGAACCGCGACTACTACTATCCGATTCCGACCAAGGAACGCCAGCTGAATCCGCAGCTGAAGCAGAACCCGGGCTGGAACGACGGTCTGTCCTTTTAACCGCAAAATGAGTATGGCTATGAAACAGTTACGATATCTGATAGCGGCCTTTGCGGCCCTCGCTGCCCTCGTCGGCTGCCAGCCGAAGGAGCAGGACGTGGAGGCCCGGGCCGTCGCGACCAGCGAGAACCTGCTCGTCTTCGACGCGCAGGGCGCCGCGCCGCAGACCGTCAAGGTCTACGCGGACGGCACCTGGGCGGTGGATACGCCCAACGAGTGGATCCACGTGTCCCCGATGTCGGGGAAGGGGATGGGCGAAGTGACCATCACCGTGTCCGACAACGTGGCGGGCGGCGTCGTGGACACGCCCCGCGCCGGTTCCATCCTGATCCAGGGCGGGACCGTGGAACGCCGCGGCAGCATCACCGTCCAGCAGAAAGGCGACACCTACAAGGGTGTCCAGGAACTGACGGTCAAGGAAGTCACCGTCCTGGACGATGACGTCGTGGCGAAGATCCCGGCCGCGCAGGTGGCCGCCGTCACCACGGGCGGTTTCGTCCTCACGCAGGACAATGAGAACCTGTACGTACAGGGCGCCCGCGACGTGAAAGTGGGGGACATGGTCTCCCTGAACGGTTCCAAGACGACCTTCAACAGGTGCCCGTCCTTCATCGTGGACGAACTTGAAGTCACCTCCTCCGGGTCGGTGACCTATCCCGAGGCGCCGGACATGACGGAGAACATCGCCTCCTTCACAGGTGGCAGCATTCCGTACATTACCCTCCGGGGGTCGCTGGTGAACGGCGCTCTGAAGGTGGGCCCCGCCTCCGTCGTGGTGGTGGATCCCGTCGATGAACTGGGCCTGGCCGCCGTCGACCTGCACAAGGTTGTCATCAAGGGCTACGCCGTGGGCATCAACGGGGCGACCGGCTACCTGGTGGCGACTTCCGTCAAGGATGAAGGCGCGGACGAGACCCTCGTGCCGTACCCGCTGAAGTGGGCCATCGGCAAGAACCAGACGCTGAACTACTCCAGCGCCACTTTCAATGTCGACCACCCGCGTATCGACCCGATCCAGGGCATCGGCTACATCGAGTATGTCCCGTACGACCTGGAGAATACCAATTCCACCGGCAACTACCGATTGGATGTCGAATCGGGCAATCCGCGTGTCCAGGGACCTCGTGAGAACGACTATTGGCTGTTCTTTGGCAACGGCGCCATCCTGGCCGGTACGGAGGTCCAGATCGCCTTCGAGATGCGCTCCTCCAAGTGGGGGCAGAAATTCTGGCTGCTGGAGTATCTGGACGGTGACGAATGGCATGCGGCCGGTACGCCGCAGACATCCACCGAACCCGGTACCGAAGTGCTGTACACCGTCGCCACCAACATCGACGGCTCCACCAACTGCCCCGTGATGGAAACCATCCGCTTCCGCCGCAACAACGAGCACCTGCAGATCCGCCTGCGCTGCACCGTCAACTGGCGCGGTGGCGGCGGTCCCATGGACGCCCGTTCCACGGCCACTTCCCGTCTGGCCATCACGAATGAGGACGACGACACCTACCGTCCGTCCGTCATCATCCTGAAGGAAGGCAACGGCGTGGAGAAAGATCCCGTCTATGCCGACATCCAGGTGGATCCCGACCTGTTGACCTTCAACGGCACGCCCGGCGCGCCGAAGGAGTTGAAGGTCACCTCCGACTATGACTGGACCATCTCCACGGCTTACGACTGGCTCCACCTCGACGTGGAAGGCGGCGTGGCCGGCGAGGAGACGACGGTCACCGTCACCTGCGACGAGAGCGAGCTGCCCGAGCTGCGCGAGGGCACCATCCGCATCGTCTCCGAGGACAGCGAGAAGGTCGTCCACGTGGTCCAGAGCGCGGCCGGCCAGATGCTGGATCCGTTCATTAGCGTGGCCACGGGCAACCTCCTGGAGGTCGACGCCGAAGAGGGAACTTCCGACATCCGCGTCCAGTACAATACGGAATACGAGTATGCTGTCGATGCGGACTGGCTCACCCTGACGCCCGCCGGCTCCCGCGCCCTGGTCGATTGGGACGAATATGTCCTCACGCGCACGGCCAACGAGAGCGAGGCGCCGCGTACCGGCACCATCCGCTTCTACAACGAAGCGAAGAAGCTTGAAGCCGTGGTCACCGTGGTGCAGGAAGGGAAGGAAGTCATCTTCGACAACAACCTCATCCAGTGGGGCTTCGACGGCACCCTGATGGGCGCCTACAAGGACTCCTTCGAGAAGGACAACAACTTCAAGGCGAACATCGCCGGCGTGGGCTCCCTGTCCTGGACCAGCCTGCCTGAGAATATCGCGCTGGACAAGAACGCCAAGAAGAGCCAGGTCATCGGTGGCACCGGTCAGCCCTACATCACGGGCGCCTGGCCGGGCGACTACTGGGAGTTCTCCGTTCCGCTGAAGAATGTCCCGGCGGGGAATGTCGTGACCTTCACGGCCCTCCACCGCATTTCGGGCACCGGCCAGAAGTACTGGCGGATGGACTGGTCCATCGACGGGACCACCTGGACGCCGGTGAAGCCGCTGGAGACCGAAACGGAAACCGGCACGAACGCCCAGTACACGCACATTGCTCCGACGAGCGACATCGAGATCAGCGAGTCCTTCAAGCTTCCGCATGCGGTCGCCGACGGTACGCTCCAGATTCGCTTTACCTGCGTAGCCAACTGGCAGGGCAACGGCAACGGCGCCCTGGCGGCCCCGAACGGCGGCACCCACCGCTGGTCCGGCGCCATCGAGAACGGCCCGAAGATCACCATCACGGAGCCGCAAGTGACGCAGTACTTCGCAGATGACTTCGAGTGGCTGCAGAAGTATATCGACGGCTGGGTGGCCGCCAATCCGGACGATGCGGAAAAACTGGACCCGGTAGGCAGTCAGCTGTCCTCCCACGCCCAGCCGAACATCTGGAATGTGGCGGATCTGGCCTCCACCCTCGGCGCCGAGCTGGAAACCCGAGGCTATGAGGATTTGAATCCGTCTGCCAAAACGCTCTACCTGCAGAAGAATTACTTCAAGATGGGCGCGAGCAAGAAGCAGACGGGGTTGAAGCTCCCGGCGCTGGCCTTCGAAGGGGATACTCCGGTGGATGTGGTCGTATCCTTCGACTGGTGCGCGCACATGGGCGGCTCCGGCGCCGTGGACGATGTCTCCGTGACGGTCGAACTGGAAGGTCCCGGCAGCTGCGAGAATAGCGGAACTGCCGTCAGCGCTCCTGTCACGCATGTCCAGGAAACCGGGCAGATGTTCTGGCAGCATGCCAGCGTCACCCTGAAGGGCGTGACCTCGGCAACCCGGATCAAGATTCGTCCGACCAACATGGGCTCTACGCCAAACTACCAACGCTGGCATCTGGACAACATCCGGGTTGTCGGCAAGTAACGATTTGCACTGACTTTTTGTCCCTTCGCCCGATTTTTGCAGGACGAAGGGACAAATTGTTTTTGGGAATGGACGAAAAGGAATTCGACAAGGAGTGGAAAGACGGGGAGATCGTCAAGTACGCGAAGAATTATGACGAGAACGCCTTCTGGGAGAAGCTGAAGAAGTTCGGCCGGAAGGCGGGCATCAAGGTGGTGTATGCCGCCCTGCTGCTGTACTATGTCCTGAAGAGCCCGCTTACCTCGGGGAAGGACCGGGCGAAGATCATCGGCGCCCTGGGCTATTTCCTCCTGCCCATCGACATCATCCCGGACTTCATTCCGATCGCCGGCTACACGGACGACCTGGCCGCCCTCACCTGGGGCGTCTACTGCGTCATCAAGAGCATCACCCCGGAAGTGAAGGCCAATGCCGCCGCGAAGCTGCACGAGTGGTTCGGCGACTTCGACGAGCATCTGCTCGACCTTTTCTTCGAGAAGCACGATTGATTGTCATCGAGCATTCTTTTGTCATTTCGAGCGAAGTCGAGAAATCTACTTCCTCGTCCTGGCCCAGGGCATGACATACGCCGGAGGGAGTTCCTGCTGCAGGAGCTCCCTCATTTTTTCCATATAGGGAGCCGTGTGCCCGTAAAACCGGAAATAGCCCTCGCAGAGGGCGCTGAGGCCGGTTTCGCCGGACTCGGTGCGGTTGAAGCGGTGCTTCGGGCACTCGCCGTTGCACAGGTGCAGGTACTGGCAGCGGAAGCATTTCGCCGGCAGGGAATTGCGCTTGTCGATGCCGAACTTCACCTGCCGGGAAGACTCCATCATCGACCGGATGGGGGTTTCGGCAATGTTCCCGAGCCGATATTGCGGGTAGACGAAATGGTCGCAGGGGTAGAGGTCCCCGTTGTGCTCGATGACGGCGTTCCCGCCGCAGGTGCGGTCGTAGGCGCAGGTGCCGGGCATCACGCCGCACCAGTTCGCCAGGGTGGCGTCGAACAGGCCCACGAAGGTCCGTCCCACGTCGTTCCGCACCCAGTAGTCGAAGATGTCGCACATGAACTGGCCGAAGCCCAGGGAGGAGACCGACCAGGGGGCGAGGCGCGCGCCTTCGGTCGTGGGGGAGACGATGCGACGCTGTTTCACGTGTTCGACCACCGGCATGAACTGCATATACCGGCTGCCGAGCGACTGCAGGAAGCGGTACACTTCCAGCCCGCGGCCCTCGGAGACCTTGTTCACCGTGGACATCGTGTTGAATTCGACCCCATGGGCCCGCAGGAGCCCGATGCCGCGGACGACCTTGTCGAAGGTGCCCGCGCCGCCCCTGTCCTTCCGGTACTTGTCGTGGATGTCGCGGGGGCCGTCGATGGAAATGCCCACAAGGAAGCGGTTCTCCCGCAGGAAATCGGCCCATTCGGGGGTGAGGAGGGTGCCGTTCGTCTGCAGGGTGTTGAAGACCGTCTTCCCGTCGGCATACTTCCTTTCCAGTTCCATCGCCTTCCGGTAGAAGTCCAGCCCGAGCACCAGCGGCTCGCCGCCGTGCCAGTTGAAGGTGACCTCGGGGACGTCGTTGGCCGCGATGTACTCCCGGATTACCGTCTCCAGCATCTCCAGGCTCATCCGGGGCTCCCGTCCGCCGTAGATGTCGGCCTTGTCCAGGTAATAGCAGTACGCGCACCCCAGGTTGCACAGCGACCCGGCCGGCTTGAGCATGATGTTGAACGCCGCCGGCCCGGTGATCCGGACCGCGTCCTCGAGCAGCAGCTGGTTCTGGAAAGGATGCGACATGGGACAAAGATACGAAAAAGCCCGGCATAAACGAAGAAGTCCCGTTCTCTCGAACGGGACTTCTTGTAACCTTGTAGATCCGGAAGAACTTACTTCTTGCGGTTCTTGTATCTCTGGTAGAACATATCGACGCGACCGGCGGTGTCAACGAGCTTCACCTTGCCCGTGTAGAACGGGTGGGAAGTGTTGGAAATCTCCAGCTTCACCAGCGGGTACTCGACGCCTTCGACCTCGATGGTCTCCTTGGACGGGGCGCAGGACCGGGTGACGAAGATGGTGTCATTCGACATATCCTTGAAAGCTACAAGACGGTAGGTTTCGGGATGGATTCCTTTCTTCATTTTACGTAAAAAAACTAATTGTTAACAATTTCGGACCGCAAAGATAGGAATCTTTTCCGGTATTTCCAAATTATTTCATCCGATACGGCTGATCGTCGTACAGGAGGTAGCGTTTGGCCTTGCGGATCCATTTCTGTTCTTCCAGCTTGATGTGCTCGCGGGCGACGTCGAAGGGGATGGAACCCTTGAGGTATTCGGCCAGCACGGGGTCCGCCAGCTTGGTCCAGAAGGCTTCCTCGAACTCGAAGGCGGAGTAGTGCTCGGTGAACCAGCGCATCAGGCGGAGGGTGTGCATCAGACTATGGTAGTCCTCGCCGGGGAGGAGCATGATCTGGAAGCCCTGGCAGCGCTCGCCGGCGTAGCGGCCCGCGGCTGGCGTGAAGGAGCACGGTCGCAGGATCGCGCCTTCGACCACTGGCAGGTCCACGGGCAGGCCGGGACGCACGAAGGGGGCGCCGATATACTCGTACGGGCGCGCCGTGCCGATGCCGGGCGTCACGGTCGTGTTGTTCCACAGGCCGCCGCCGCTGTACAGGTAGGAGCTGAACAGGCCCGGGATGTCGGAGGCGGGCGCGATGGTCCACGGCAGGAGCTGCCGGTTGGAATCCGTCGCCCGCGCCGAGATGATATGGATCGGGAACTTCGCGCCGATTTCGGCGGCGTACAGGTTCACGAGCTCTCCGAGGGTGAGTCCGTGCCGATGGGCGACCTTCGGGACGAACATCTCGCCCACGACGGCCGGAATCGTGCCCTCGACCACGCGGCCGGAGGGGTTGATATGGTCCACGACATAGAGCGACGGCGCTTCGTCGCCGAGGAGCTGCAGCATCTCAATCAGCCGCATCACGTCCTTCGTGTAGTTGAAGTAGCGGACGCCCACGTCCTGGATTTCCACGACGACCCCGTTCAGGCCCTGCAGCCGTTCCAGGTCGAAGTCGATGTGGTTCGTGCCGGGGGTGAGCTCCGCGTCGCGGGGCGTGAAGACGACCTGCAGGTTGCCCCGCTGCCGGAAGATGTCATACATCCAGCGGCTGCGGCCGGTGTCCCAGCAGTTCTGCGTGCAGAAGCAGCCGATCCGGCCCTCTTGCAGGGTCCGGTCCAGCTGGTCCTCGAGGGGGGTGGTGCGGAAGGAGAACATAGATTTCTCGGCTACGCTCGAAATGACAGGCTACCCGATGATCTTGTTCGCGACGGCGATGACCTCGTTCGCAAGGGCTTCGGCGCGCTCCATCGTGCCGGCCTCCGCGTAGATGCGGATGATGGGCTCCGTGTTGGACTTGCGCAGATGGACCCATTCCTTCCTGGCCTCGAAGATGATTTTGACGCCGTCGATGTCGTTGATGTCCTCCTTGGCGTAGATCTTCTTGAGTTCGGAGAGGATGCGGTCGATGAGGGCGGCGTCGCTGAGCTGGATCTTGTTCTTGGCGATGAAGTACTGCGGGTAGGTCTTCTTGAGCTCGCTGACCTTCATCTTCTTGTGGGCCAGGTTCGACAGGAAGAGGGCCACGCCCACCATCGCGTCGCGGCCGGCGTGGATGGCCGGGTAGATGACGCCGCCGTTGCCTTCGCCGCCGATGAGGGCGTTCACCCGGTGCATCTGGGTGGTCACGTTGACCTCACCCACCGCGGAGGCGTAGTAGATGCCGCCGTGGGCCTCGGTCACGTCGCGGAGGGCGCGGGTCGAGGACAGGTTGGAGACGGTGGCGATGGGCTTTCCGGCCTTCTGGGCGAGCTCGCACAGGTAGTCGGCGACGCTCACGAGGGTGTATTCCTCCACGAACGGGTCTCCGTTCTCGCAGATGAAGGCGAGCCTGTCCACGTCCGGGTCCACGCTCACGCCGAGGTCCGCCTGTTCGCGGACGACGGTGCGGGACAGGTCCACGAGGTTCGCGGGCAGCGGTTCCGGGTTGTGGGCGAAGTCGCCCGTGGGATTGCAGTTGAGTTCGATGCACTTGACGCCGAGGCGTTCCAGCAGGCGCGGCATGATGATGCCGCCCACGGAATTGACCGCGTCCACCACGACGGTGAAGTTCGCGGCCTTCACGGCCTCCACATCCACGGCCGGCAGGGCCAGGACGGCGTCCAGGTGCTTATCGGTGAAATCCTCTTCCTCGACCGTGCCCAGGTTGTCGACCTCCGCGAAGGAGAACTCCTCGGAGGCGGCGAGGTCCAGGACGGCCTGGCCTTCCATCGCGGTGAGGAACTCGCCCTTGTCGTTCAGGAGCTTGAGGGCGTTCCACTGGCGCGGATTGTGGCTGGCGGTCAGGATGATGCCGCCGTCGGCCTTCGCGAACAGGACGGCCATCTCGGTGGTCGGGGTGGAGGCGAAGCCGCACTTGACGACGTCGATGCCGCAGCCCATCAGGGTGCCCACGACGAGCTGTTCCACCATGTCGCCCGACAACCGGGCGTCCTTGCCCACGACGACCTTGTACCGCTCGCCGTTCGGCTGCGGTTTCCGCTGGGGGAGGGTGGCGGCGTACGCCGCGGTGAATTTGACGATATCGACAGGGGTGAGGGCGTTGCCCGGAGCGCCACCGATGGTGCCGCGGATGCCGGAAATGGATTTGATGAGGGTCATTATCTATTCATTTATCATACAAAATTACTATATTTGCGCCCCAAATCCAAAAATGATTATGCAGCAAGGCATCTGGACCGTCATCATGCTCGTGTTCTCGAACGTCTTCATGACATTCGCCTGGTACGGTCATCTCAAACTCCAGGAGATGAAGATCTCCACCGGCTGGCCGCTCATCCTCATCATCCTCTTCTCGTGGGGCATCGCCTTCTTCGAGTACTGCCTCACCGTCCCGGCGAACCGCATCGGCTTCAACGGGAACGGCGGTCCCTTCAACCTGATGCAGCTCAAAGTGATCCAGGAAGTGATCTCCCTGACCGTCTTCACCATCATCGTCACCTTCCTTTTCAAGGGCCAGCCCGTGCAATGGAACCACGTCGCCGCCTTCTTCTGCCTCATCCTGGCGGTTTTCTTCGTATTTCTAAAATAAAAATTTGGAAATTCGAAAAAAAGCCGTACCTTTGTATTCCCAATCTGCTGGGTTCGTATAACGGTTAGTACTCGAGATTCTCAATCTCGCAATAGGAGTTCGATTCTCCTACCCAGTACCAAAAACCTCGCTCTAAGCAATTAGAACGAGGTTTTTTCGTTTTCTTGGCGTGCTATTGCAGCATCTTCAGAATCTGCTTCTCCGTAGCCGCCGGAGCGATTCCACGGATATGCTCCACCAGCAGCGCCAGCGATTCGGCGGGGGAGTGGTCCACGTCGAGGGTGCGGGCTTCACCGAAGGGGAAGCCGCCGGGGCCGGGGATGGCATCGACACAGAAGAGGGATTCCGGCGTGCAGAAGGAGGAGACCTGCCAGCCGTTGTAGTGGAGGTCGGGACCGCGGTAGACGCGCGTGATGTCGCCGGTGACGACGCGGCACTGCATCTGCAGGCGCGTCATCAGGGCGTCGGCCGCGCTCTTCTTCACGCCCAGCAGCGCCCGGATTTCCTTGATGCCGATGCTTCCGTGCTCAGCCAGATACTCCATCACCTGCCGTTGATCGGCCGTCGGCTGGTACTTCTCCAGGCTTCGCCGCCAGTTCATCAGCTCGGCATACCATTCCACCGTTGCGAACGCGGCCTTGCCGCCCCAGAGGAACTTGCCGTAGGCGACATCCCCGCTCTGGACGACCGGAATCTTCCAGTCCCAGGGCGTCTTGCGCAGGTCCTCCTGGCCGTCGAACCAGTTCTCCCGGGCGGTCATTTCTTCAATGGAATAACCAGGAATGGGGTTTTCGAAAAACGGGACGATGCCCAGCGTCTCGATGACGCCGAGCATCGTCTCTGCAGATACGACGGTGGCCGGAAGTCCGGCCTCCTTTTTCCGGTCGAACGACATGTTACCTTCTCATCGGCCTTCCGCCGCGGCCTCCCGTGTTGAAAGCCCAGCTGATGCCGAAGCCGATGTGGGAGAACGTGGACGCGTTGCTCAGGTACCACTGGTAGTGGACGCTGATGCGCAGGCATTCGAACAGTTCGACACCGGCGCGCGGGCTGAGTACGAGCGCCTGGGTCCATTCGCCCGTGTCCGCGAACTCGCTCTTCTCGTAGCCGAATCCCGGGCCGACGCCCAGGCCGAAGTAGGGATTGAAGCCGCTGTACGGGAACAGGTTGAAGTCCGTGACCACCAGGGGGGTACCCTGCCAGAAGCGGGCGTCCGGGCCATAAGGCTCGCCGGAAGTGGTGTAGGACCCCTTTCCGAACGTGGTGGACAGTTGAAGGCCCATATCCACGACCGGATTGATCTTTACCCGATATTCGCCGAAGTAGCCCAGCCGGTCGGGCCGGTACGTATTCCCGTTCCTGTTGAAGTGGTTCAGCATGATGCCCACTTCGAAGGCTCCGTCCATATAGTAGCGGTTGGGGCGGTAGCCGCCGCCTCCGTGGTTGTAGCCGTAGCCGCGGCCGCCGCCGGGGCGTCCGGGGCCGTACTGGGCAAAGGCGGTCATCCCGACGGCCAATGCGAGGAGGGTGATCAGTGCTCTTTTCATGGCGT
This sequence comes from uncultured Bacteroidales bacterium, assembly GCA_900316525.1. Taxonomy (GTDB): domain Bacteria; phylum Bacteroidota; class Bacteroidia; order Bacteroidales; family UBA932; genus Cryptobacteroides. The sequence goes on along the minus strand of ONDF01000024.1, from coordinate 15,706 downwards.
GCAACGTTTTATCCGGCCTTATGCAAAAGTAAGACCAGAAAGATCTTCCGGGGAAGAATCTTTCCGGTCTTGGAGAAAGGGGGGTGTCCCTAGCGGGCCATGATGGCGCCGACCAGGCCCAGGATCGCGTAGAATTCCGGGAGAGCGGCGTAGATCAGGGTGTTCGTGAACACGTTGTGTCCCTGGGAGACGCCCACGATACCGTTGGCGCAAACCTGACCCTGGCGGATGCCGGAGATCATACAGGCGAGGCCCACGCTTACGCCCACGCCGAAGCAGAGGGCGCCGGAGATGGTGCCGCCGGCATACTTGCCGAGCATAATGAAGAAGGCCACGAAGCCGTAGATACCCTGGGTGGCCGGAAGGGCGGAGAGCACCATATAGCTTCCGGAAGCCTCCGGCTTTTTCTTGAGGGCGCCTTCGGCGGCATTGCCGGCCGTGGTGGTTCCGATGGAGGATCCGATACCTGCAAGGGCGAGGACCAGTCCGAGTCCGAGATAACCGAGTACTTGTTCCATAATAGTGTTTGTTTTTTATTTGTTTATTGTTTCTTGAGCGGATTGTAGTTGCGGCCTTCGGCTTCGTAACCGGAATTCTTGAAGAATTCCAGGAAGTTCAGTCGCAGGGGATGGACGAAGGCGCCCAGGGCGCACATCGCGATGTTCAGCGTGTGGCCCACGACCACCAGCAGGATGAACGGAATCCAGAGGACCCAGTTGTGCCCGTCTCCGAGCACCATCTTGCCCATATCGTTGAAGGCCATTCCCAGCATACCGCCGGCCAGGCCGAGGGCATACAGGCGCAGGTAGCTGAGGACGTCGCCCAGCAGGCCGGTCGCCGTGTTGTACGTGTCCCAGAGGCCCAGGCCCACGTTCGCGAGCTTGCTGCGGTCCGGGTTGTTCAGCGGGAAGATGCCGATGGCGGAGACGACGCCGATCACGATGATGATCCACTTCGTGAGCTGCGCGTCCAGCACGCCCGCGAGGGCGAGGGCGCCCACGAGGACGCCGCCCACGATCAGGAGCGTCCATCCCAGGGTGCCGAGCGAGCCGGCGAATCCCTTCACCTTCACCTCCTGGATGGCCTTGACGACCATCGCGAGGCAAAGGTGGATTACGCCCACGACGAGGGCGAGGACCATTCCGCCGGCGTATCCGGCGATCTCGTCCGGGAGGAAGAGGCCCTTGACGGGCTCGAAGACCTTCCACTGGGAAATGTCGATGGAGAAGAATGTGTGCAGGAAGAATCCGACCACGACGGTTCCCACGCCGAGGGTTACCACGAGCGGGGCCATATCCTTGAAGCTGTCCACCTTCTTGAGAAGGAACCCGATGAGGATGAGCACCAGCCCGTAGCCGGCGTCACCCATACACAGGGCGAAGAACAGCAGGAAGAACACGGAAATGAAAGGCGTGGGGTCGAAACCGTTGTAGGCCGGGCGGCCGTACATATCGGTGAGGACCTCGAACATCCGGACGAACTTGTTGTTGCGGAAGCGGATGGGCGGATTGTCCTCTACCTGCGCTGCGTCCTTGAGATAGTACACGCCGGTTTCCTCGACGGCCTGGGTGACCGCCTCTTCGTTTTCCGTCGGGGCGTAGCCCACGAGGGTGACGATGGTGTTCTCCGCGGCGGGCACGGCGGCCTGCTTCGCCAGGTAGAGGTCCAGCTGGGAGAGTTTGGCGCGGCTTTCGGCCTCGAACTCGTCCTGGCGCTGCTTCGCCGTCAGGAGGACCGCCTTCTCGTGGTCGATCCCGGCCTTGACTTCGGCGAGTTCCTGCCGGACGGCCTCGATGCTGCGCTGCGGCGCGCGGACGCGGTCGGGAAGGGTGTCCGGACCGGCCACGACGTACCACACCTTGCCGTCTGCCTCTTTCACGATGTCGACCGCGTTCTGCCGGGCCCATTCGGGATCGAAGGACTTGGCGGAGCTGATGTGGAACTGGACCGGGACGCCGGCGTCGGAGAGCTTCTTGAGCAGTTCCGGGTCGAAGACGCCCCATGGCTCCGCGGCGGCGGCCTCTTTCTCGAGGGCATTCTGCCGCTCGCCGAGCTCTTCCAGGGCATCCAACGCCGCGGCGGTGGCGTAGGTGAGGTCACCCTCGACCGGAGCAGGCCGGAGCGTTTCCGGGAAGTCGATCTTCCCGAGGGACTGGACAAGGTCCTTCCGCTGCTCCACGGCGCGGAGCAGTTCGCCGGACGGCCCGTCCACGGGCTTCACGCTGCGGGTGATATCCACGAGGCCGATCTCCTGGAGTTTCTCCAGCAGGCCTTCCTGTTCACCGTTCAGCAGGATGAAGGAGTATTTGGTCATCGGACTGATCATACCTCCGAGGCCTCCTCCTCCTCTGCCGCGTGGCGTTGCTTGACAATCTTCTGGGAGGCCTTGGAGAGGTTCTCCTCGTCCTCCATATACCGCTTGATCTTGCGGATCGCTTCCTGGAATCCCGGAATCTGGACCTTCTCGTACAGGTTCACCTTCTGGGTCGTCTTCTTCCGCTGGTAGTCCAGGATGCGGGCCTTCTCCCGGTACACTTCCGACTCGATTCCGAGCCGGGAGAGCTCCTTGAGGATGGCCACGCCGTCGGCGTACCAGGCCGGTTTGGCGAAGGCGTTGAACGGGCGGATCTCGTAGTGGATGTCCCCGAGGGCCGGGGTCTTCACGCCCGCGACCTTCACGGTGTGCAGGTCCACGTCCGTGATGGCCACGAGCCCGGGATCGAACTCGTTCCAGAGGGAGGCGAGATAGTCGTAGCGTTCCATGGCGGCTTCCAGGTCGGCAATAAGACGGTCGCTTTCGTTCTTGGCCTTGCGCACTTCCAGCCGCAGGGCGCTCTCCTTGTTCTGCAACGTAGGAAGCGCCTTCTGCCGAACCTTCAGCTGCTTGCCGATCTCGTTCAGCGACGTTTTATTGTATTGGAATTTAACAGCCATAGGGGTCTAGTTCTTCCAGTATTTGTCCACGAGGGCCTGCTTGATGCCGGTTTCGGCCGGGGTGAAGTACTTCGCGAACAGCTTCCAGGCGGTGTCCAGCATCTCGGTGATGGAGATGTTCACGTCGATGGCGAGCAGTTCGCGGGCGTAGTCCTTCGCGTAGTCCAGGCAGCGGACGTCGTAGTCGGAGAGGTCGAAACCGTTCTCCAGCTTGGTCTTCGCGTTCTGGGCGTCGGCGTACAGGCGGACGGAGGCGTTCATCACCTGGGAGTGGTCTTCGCGCGTCTTCTTGTTCTGGACGAGCTGCTTCAGACGGGACAGGGAGCGGAACGGGTCAATGATGACCTTGCCGGTGTCGGTGTCCGCGCGGAGGAACAGCTGGCCCTCGGTGATGTAACCGGTGTTGTCCGGGATGGCGTGCGTGATGTCGCCGTCGTTCAGGGTGGTCACCGCGATGATGGTGATGGAACCCTCGGTCGGGAGCTGCACGGCCTTCTCGTAGATCTTTGCGAGGTCGGAGTACAGGGAGCCCGGCATGGAATCCTTGGACGGGATCTGGTCCATGCGGTTGGACACGATGGACAGGGCGTCCGCGTACAGGGTCATGTCGGTCAGCAGCACCAGGACCTTCTCATTCTTGTCCACGGCGAAGTACTCGGCGGCGGTCAGGGCCATGTCCGGCACCAGGAGGCGCTCCACCGGGGGATTCTCGGTCGTGTTGATGAAGCAGATGATCTTGTCCAGGGCGCCCGCGGCCTCGAAGGAGTTCTTGAAGAACAGGTAGTCGTCGTTGGAAAGGCCCATGCCGCCGAGGATGATCTTGTCCACGTCGGCGCGGAGGGCCACATCGGCCATCACCTGGTTGTAGGGCTGGTCCGGGTCCGCGAAGAACGGGATCTTCTGGCCGGACACGAGGGTGTTGTTCAGGTCGATGCCGGCGATGCCGGTCGGGATGAGCTGGGACGGCTGGCGGCGCTTGTACGGGTTCACGGACGGACCGCCGATCTGGCGCTCCTCGCCCTCGATCTCGGGACCGCCGTCCAGCGGATGGCCGTAGGCGTCGAAGAAGCGGCCGGCGAGCTGGTCGGAGACCTTGAGCACGGGCGGCTCGCCGAGGAAGGTGACTTCGGCGTCGGTAGGGATGCCTTCGGTGCCGGAGAAGATCTGCAGGGTCACGACGTCGCCCTTGATGCGCACGACCTGGGCGAGCTTGCCGGCCACGACGGCCAGTTCGTCATTGGACACGCCCTTCGCGCGGAGCGAAACCGTCGCCTTGGTGATGCCTTCCAGCTGGGTGTAGACTCTTTGGTATGCTTTCATGGTCTTATGCAATCATTTGGTTGACGGTATCCTGGTAGCCCTGGAACGCCTCGCCCTGGAACTCGGAGTAGTTCATCTGGCGGAGCACGTTGATCAGGTCCTTGAAGAAGGCCCGGCACTTCTCGAAGTCTTCGAAGTCATATTCCTTGTCGCAGATGCCCAGCACGAGGTCCAGCATGTAGCGCTGGCGCTCGATCGGGCAGAGGGCGTCGATCGCGTCGAAGGCGTCCTGCTGCAGGATGACGAAGTCCACGAGCTCGGACTTCCAGAAGTTCACGTGGTAGCTCATCGGCACGCCGTCGTCGCCGAGGATGTTGATCTGCTCGCTGGCTTCCTTGCCGCGGCGGATGATGTTCTTGGCGGTCTTGACCTTGCCGACCCAGCCGGGTTCGACGGTCTCGTCCAGGTACGCCTCGATCTCCGGATACTCCAGGTACTTGGAGTAGGAATCCAGCGGGGAGACGGCCGGGTAGCGCTTCTGGTCGGCGCGGCTCTGCTCGAGGGCGTAGAAGCAGCGGGCGGCCTTCTTGGTGGACTCGGTGACGGGTTCCTTCAGGTTGCCGCCGGCCGGGGACACCGTGCCGATGAAGGTGACGGCGCCGGTCTGGCCGTTGTTCAGCACGACCATGCCCGCGCGGGCGTAGAAGTTGGAGATGATGGCGGACAGGTCCACCGGGAACGCATCGGCGCCCGGGAGCTCTTCCATACGGTTGGACATCTCACGGAGGGCCTGGGCCCAACGGGAGGTGGAGTCCGCGAGGAGGAGGCACTTGAGGCCCATCGCGCGGTAGTATTCGCACAGGGTCATGGCGGTATAGACGGACGCCTCACGGGCGGCCACCGGCATGTTGGAGGTATTGCAGATGATGGTGGTGCGTTCCATCAGGTGGCGTCCGGTGTGCGGGTCGATCAGTTCCGGGAACTCGGTGAAGATTTCCACGACCTCGTTCGCGCGCTCACCGCAGGCCGCCATCACGATGACGTCGGCGTCGCCCTGCTTCGCGATGGCGTGCTGGAGGACCGTCTTGCCGCAGCCGAACGGGCCCGGGATGAAGCCCGTGCCGCCCTCGGCGATCGGGTTCAGCGTGTCGATCACGCGGACGCCCGTCTCCATGATGCGGTTGGGACGCGGTTTCTCCTTGTAGCCCTTGATGGCCACCTTGACGGGCCATTTCTGGGTCATCGTCACATTGACATCCTCGCCGTCGGCTCCGGTCAGGACCGCGATGACGGTGTCGATGTTGTACTGTCCGGCGGGAACGACGGACTTGACAGTGTACGTGCCCTGGAAGGAGAACGGGACCATGATCTTGTGGGGAAGCCAGCCTTCCTTGACCTCGCCCAGCCAGTCGGCCGCGACGACCTTGTCGCCGGGCTGCGCGATGGGGGTGAAGTCCCAGAGTTTCTCGTGGTCCAGCGGGTCCGTGTACTCGCCGCGCTTGAGGAAGACGCTCTCCATGGTGGTGAGGTCGTTCTGCAGGCCGTCATAGACGCTGGACAGCAGGCCCGGACCCAGGGTGACCTGGAGCATCCGTCCTTCGAACTCGACCTTGTCGCCGCCCCGGAGGCCGCGGGTGCTCTCGAACACCTGTACGGAAGCGTACTTCCCGTTGACCTTGATGACTTCGGCCATCATCTTGACGCCGCCCAGGTCGATGAAGCAGATCTCATTCTCTGCCACCGGTCCGTCCACCAGTACGGTCACAAGGTTCGAGACGATACCCGTAACAATACCTGTAGTTTTCATTCGATTTATCTTTAATTGATTATTATTCAGTATACTTGACGCCCTTGTAGGTGCCGCGGACGTCCTTCAGGAGGCGGCGGAACACGTCCCGTCCCACTTCCTCGTCCAGGTTCAGCCAGCGGGTCACGATGTGGAGCTTGGCGATGTAGGCGAGGACGGCTTCGATGTCGAAGTAGTGGAACGTCGAAAGGCCGTCGATCTTGTCCCAGAGGAGGTCGTCCAGGCCTTTCTCGCGGGACACGAGGTCCTTGTCGGCCAGGATGTTGTCCACCTTGAGCGCCTCCTCGAACTCGCCGCCCGTGAAGCGGAAGCCGTCGATGTCCACGTCCTCCGCCTCGGGATCCTCCCCGGTCATCACGTCCATGTCGGGCTCGCGGCCCAGCTGGGCGTTCAGGTAGCGGACCTTGGCGTTGCGGAGGTTGAGGTCGAACCGGAAATACTCCCGGAGGAAGCGGTTCCGGTGCCTCAGGGCCGCCGCATAGAAGTCCGCGTTCAGGTCCTTGTCGGAGAAGCCCTTCAGCAGGAATTCCACGAGGCCCTGGTCCTTCTCGTCCAGGTCCCGCTTGATGTCGGAGATCACCGAGTTGAACCCTGTCTGACCGGCATACTTGAAATCCATGGTCAGGTAGGGGAGACTCGAGATGATATATTCGAAATTGCTCATCCGAACAGGAGTTTCTTCGTCGCGGGCCGCAGGTAGCTGCCGATGAGGTCCTTGAAGGTGTCGTCCGTGAGGCTCACGAAATAGCCGCCGTCCTTGGGGCCGATCTTGAATCCGCCGGCGACCTTCTTGGAGAAGGTGGCGTCGACGCCCTTGCCGAGGAGCTTGCCGAGCTCGTTCTTCACGAATGGCTCGAGCGCGGCCTTCAGGCTTTCCGGGAGGACGAGGGAGAGGTCCGCGGGCTCGTCGGCGGAGAATTTCTGCGCCACGGCGGTGATGATGCCCTTGATGTAGTCCTCATTGGCGAGGGCCTTGTCCACGGTGCCGTCCACGACTTTCGCGACCACGAGGTTCTCGATGTCCGAACGGGTGGCCTGGACGGCCTGCTGGGCGGCCATCTTCACGTCGCCCTCGACCTTGACCTTGAAGTCCTCGGCGTCCTTGCGGGCCTTGGCGAGGATGGCCTCGGCCTCTTCCTGCGCCTGCTTCACGATGCCTTCGGCCTCGGACTTGGCTTTTTCGAGGAGGGCTTCGCCGTCCTGTTTTCCCTTGGCGAGACCTTCCTCGTACAGCTTCTGGGTGAGTTCTTGGAGTTTGTCCATATCGTATCTGTGTTTGTTTATTAGTCTGCGGTTACTAACCAACAAATATAATAAAAAATGGCCAAAACCCAAGGTTTCAGCCTAAAAACAAAGTGATATTGTCAGAAAAAAAGGTAGTCTCTCGCCATCGCACCCCCTCCCTTTTCGGGAGGGTCTAGCACGCCCGCGTGCTGACCCCTAATACTCCAGCAGGAACCCGATGCTCCACGTTCTGTACTCCGGTCCATGCGGCGCGGTAAAAGCAGGTGTCGGGCTATATCGGAATCGTACGCCGAACCCGTTACAGGTGAGCGAAGTCATCAGGTCGACGGTTGCCAGGTTGGGCTTGATGTTGTCCACGAGTTCAATGACATGATTCCCGTTCAAATGGTAGTGGGTACGTGTGTGGTTGACCAAGTTCCAATGCAGTTCGGCGCCGGCTGATGCCCTCCACGAGAGATTCTTTCCAAACACGAACGTGTACTGCAGCGGCAGAGAGTAGCGGAGCCTCCGGATGGTAGAGGTCCCCAGCTTCGAGGCACCGGCTGGATAATCAACCCAGGAGAGCATTCCGCTTGTCTGTGATAAGTGTTGTTCGTTATTCTGGATTTCTGTCATCGCATAACCGACCGTCCACCCCAACGAGAGATAGTGATTCTTCAAGCCGGGATAGTACCTTAGGCTGATTATCCCGAGATCCGCGGAATTCTCCCGCGTTTTCCAATGACCGAACAGATCCTCACCACCTAATACGCCCTCGAAGACCCCTACCTCTTCCATCCCGAGTAAGGCGATCTTCCAATGGGAAAGATTTTTCTTCCGGGTAAAGGGTGTCTCGAAGTTCAATCGGTCGGAAACCGCTTCCACCTCCGAACCAGCCTTCAAGGAATTCGAATAATGGAAATCCGGCTTGTCCGCAGTCCCGTCGATACTGACGGAAAGGCTCCCGGGCGATGAAATCACCTGTACGGAGGAAGGGTTTTCAATGCGCAGGGTGTCTGCCAATTGGGCTTGAGCGACAGCCGGAATCAGGGCAAGAACCCAGACAATTATTCTTTTCATATGCGATAAGTTGTTAATTCTTAAACAATTGCTTCAATTCATCCAAGGTTGCGTCGCCGGACATATATACCAGCGTAACGTCATAGCGGGTTTCCTTTGGGAACACCTGTAAACAAAGGTATTTGTTTCCTTCCACCGGCATATCGTACCGGGAGGAATGGACTTCTGCTCGGAAGCGGAACAAGGCGTATGTCAATACACCACCGGTATACTCAGTTTGCCGGTCTTCAGCCCCCTTCCCATCCTCGAGCAATAGTGCTTGGATGCGTGACAACTCTGCTGGCGTGGCCGTGAACTTCACACTTCGGAATACGCGGAGTTTATAGGGGGCCAACTGGGTTCCATTGATGTATGTTTCCTTGATCCGGGAAGATGGAATCAATTTCCCGTCGAAGACTGGATTTATTCCGTACCCGGATTGAGCTGACAACTGAATCACGGCTAACAGCGCCCAAAGCGCAAGGATCATCCGTTTCATCATCATATTCATTTCAAAAGGGTTTCCAATTCTTTCTCAATGTCTGGCGCAGTACCGAACAGACTGGAGAGGGTGGCCTCCATGCTTTCCAGTGCGAGTTCTTTGTCTGTGCTCTTTTCACCGTATGCCAGTATGTAGCATTGATTCTGGCGCTGGTTGTACAGGCCGATGGCTGCGACCAGGGCCAGGCTGGCGGCAACGGCGATGGCCGCCCAGGCGAGCTGGTGCGTGGTTCGCCGTTGCCGCGCGGGCCGGTGGTTCTCTTCCTGCGCCCCGTACACGGCTTTCCCCGTCGCGAAGAAGCCGGCCACCGCTTTTATTTCATCGAAGTAGGGATCGTCGGTCGATGCCAGGAAGGCTTTCAACGCGCGCTCCTCGTCCTCGGTGAGGAGGGCGTCGAACCAGCGCTCGGAAAGGTCTATGTAATATGCCTTATTCTTCATGGTATCGTTTTCTGTATTGTTCTCGAATGGCTTTTCGGGCTCTGGAGAGTTGCATCCGTACAGCAGGGGGCTGCATGCCTAGATCTTCTGCTATCTTTTCCAAAGTGACACCTTCGTATTCGTGCCGCCGGATGATTTGTCTCTGGATATCGGTCAATGCTGTAGTGACCATCTCCTCGACCTGCCGGAACCGTGTCTCCAGGTCTTCGGTATCTTCTTCCGGCAGGTCTCCCGCGAGCGGTACCGTCTTTCGCTTCCGGAGCTGGTCGATGGACACGTTCCGCACCGTCCTGGTCAACAGCGCTTCCGCCTCCTTCTCGTTCCGCACCGGGTAGCGCCCCCAAAGTTTCAAGAAAGCGTCCTGCAAGGCATCCTCGGCCGCTTCTGCGTCCGCGAGCACTTTCCCCGCCCTAGCCTTCAGCCGCAGTCGGATCCGCTGGTATGTCTCTGTCAGGATGTCTGCCATCTTGTTGTTTCTCTGCCCTTTAAACGCAAAGATGGACAAAATGTAACAAGAAATAGATAAAATACCTACTGAAACAACACAAGTTATCAACAATCCCTTGCAGCATGCGGGCGGCGGGTGTACCTTGGGGCAAAAAAGAAAGGACATGAAGCCGTGCTTTCAGATCAATTCCAAGAAGTTGGAGAAGGAACTGCTGTTCCGGGATGAGGAGGATTACATCTATGGAATCAACACATTGGCCTTGATCCTGCTTCAGTTCCCGAGTGTGGTGATCTACGCTTTCACGCTGATGAGCAACCATATCCATCTCCTGCTGGGCGGGCCCAGAGAGAAATGCGAGGCCTATTACGATGCGGTGATGCATCGGCTTTCTCTCTGGCTGAAAAGGAAATACGGGTTGAGCGGCGTCGTGCCCTATGGACCGGAGAATCGGGAAGTGGTGGTCGTCAAAGGGGTCGATCATTTCGTCATCGAGGTACTGTACCTGCTGCGGAACCCTTTCAAGGCAAAGATCTGTTACCCGGGCGACTACCCGTGGAGTTCGGTCGGCATGTACTTTTCCAGGCGCGGCCAATGGGTGGGCCGGAAGGCGTCCACGTTCACGGCCCGTGAACTGCGCCGGATGCTCAAGACCAATGTCCGGATTCCGGGGGACTGGGAGATTGCCGAAAATGGCATGGTCATTCCCCACTTTGTGAACTGGAAGGCTGTCGAGAAAGCCTTCGAGAACGACGAGGCCGCTTACCTCCGGCGGCTGATGGAACCGGTCGAGGCGCGGCGCAACCAGCTGTCCGGCCTGCCGATGGAACTGAAGTTCAGCGACCAGGAAATCGCCGCCCGGGTGCAGACCATCTGCCGGAACGAACTGAATGTCAAGGACTATCGCCAGCTTCCCGCCAAGGAACTCCTTCGCCTTTGCCGCACCTTGTCCATGCGCTTCGGCACCTCGGCCGAGCAACTGCAACGGGTCCTCGGAGTTGGCAAAACCCTCCTGGAAGACTGGCTATAGGGGGCGTAAGACTAGCCAGGTGCGGAACGGGGGCAGGGGGCCGGGAGTGGCCCTTGAGGGGGTCAGCACGCTACGTTTCATAACATACTGATCCACAATGCCTTCATAATTGACTTGTACTAACCCCACCCGTTTTTCGGAGGGGTCAGCACGCGGGCGTGCTAAACCCTACTGAAAAGGGAGGGGGTTAGCACGGGTGGATTCATAATTAATTGAAAATGAGTAGATTGAAAAAACAGGTGTGCTGACCAGTCAAAGACACCTCGAGGCCGGGCCGAAGGGCGGCCTCATTTTTTGCCGTGGATCGCCCAGCAGGGGTCAGCAAGCACCTGGCGAGGCCCGTCAAATCTCCGACAATTCCAGCCAGCGGAGCTCTTTTTCGTCGATAATACCCTGGAGTTCGCCGTAGCGGGTGGAGGCGGTTTGCAATTCCGTGGCGGAGAGGGTGCCGGAGGAGAGTTTGGCTTCGAGGTCGGCTTTTTCGGCTTCCAGGCGCGGGATTTCCTCGTCCAGGGCCTTGAGCTCCTGCTGCTCTTTCCAGGTGAGCTTGCGCTTCTTGGATTCCTTCGCAGCGCTCGGAATGACAGTTTGCCTCGGTTTCTCTTCCTTCTGGGCCGCCTTCTGCGCCGCTTCGTAGTCCTTGATGAAGGTGCGGTATTCGGTGTAGTTGCCGATGAAATCCTTGACGACCCCGTCGCCGCAGAAGACGAAGAGGTGGTCCACCAGGCGGTCCAGGAAGTGGCGGTCGTGGGAGACGATGATCAGCGAGCCCTTGAACTCCAGCAGGTATTCCTCCAGGATGTCCAGGGTGACGATGTCCAAGTCGTTCGTGGGCTCGTCCAGGATGAGGAAGTTGGGTTGCTGGAGGAGGATTGTCAGCAGGTACAGCCGCCGCCGTTCGCCGCCGGAGAGCCGCGAGACGGGGTTCATCCACATGTCGTGCGGGAAGAGGAAGCGCTCCAGCAGGTGCGTGCTCGGGACGGTGTCCATCACCGTCTGGTCCGGGTCGAACTGCATGCCGGCCTGGTGGTAGTAGCCGATCTTCAGGGACTCGCCGAGGTCCACCACGCCGGTCATCTGCCCGCCCATCGACGGGTTCCATTTCCCGGTGATGAGGTTCAGGAAGGTCGTCTTCCCGGCGGCGTTCCTGCCCACGATCCCCACGCGTTCATACCGCTGGAAATTGTAGCTGAAGTGGCTCAGGTAGCATTTGTCCTCCCACCAGAAGGAAAGGTCCTTGCAGTTGATGACCTTGTTGCCGAGGTAGGTGCCCTTGATCTGGATCTCGGACATGTCCACCTGCTTGGAGATGTAGGTGTCCTCCGCCCGTTCCTTCAGTTCCTCCGGGATCTCCCGGACAAACATGGATTCATTGGACCAGCGGGTCTCTCCGTTGATCATCCTGCTTTTCGCGCTGGTCATGGTCAGGCGCCGCTTTGCCCTTGTGATCCCGACGTAGCAGAGACGCCGTTCCTCCTCCAGTTCCTTCGGGTCGTCGATGGAACGGTTTCCGGGAAACAGGCCGTCCTCCATGCCCGTCATATAGACCTCGTCAAACTCCAGCCCCTTCGCCGCGTGCAGAGTCATCAGCGTGACCTTCTCGCTGTCCTCGTCCAGGCTGTCAATGTCGGCCACCAGAGAAACCTCCTCCAGGAAGCGGTTCAGAAGCGGCAGGTCTGCGGGAAGCCCTTCCTCCGTCCGGTCAGAAAGATCCGGTCCCTCCGCCTCGTAGGATGCCGCCTTGGAAATAAGCTCGTCGATGTTCTCGATCCTGGATTCCGCTTCGATCTCTCCTTCTTCCTTAAGTGATTCCGTGTATCCGCTGTCAGCCGCCACCATGGCGATCAGCTTATCCAGCGGCATGTCTGCGCTTTTCCTTCGGAATTCTTCGATCATATCCGTGAACTTCCGTATCTTCGCGTCCGCCCGTCCGGCAATGCCGGCGCCCGGTGCGTCAAGAAGTCCCTGCCAGAAGCTGATACCGTTGGCTGCGGCAAAGTCCGCGATCTTGTCAGCGGTAGTATTTCCGATGCCCCGCTTCGGGACATTCAGGATCCGTCGTACCGCAATGTCATCGCTGCCGTTGGCGATGGTGCGAAGATAGGCAAGCACGTCCTTGATCTCCCGGCGCTGATAGAAGTTGACGCCGCCCACCAGCTGGTAGGGGATCCCCTTCGTCACGAATTTCTCTTCCAGAAGACGGGACTGGGCGTTGGTACGGTAGAGAACAGCGAAGCTGCTGTAACGGATCCCTCCGGATGCCTTCAGGATCTCGGAGCTGACAGCATCGGCCTCGTCCTGTGCGGTCTCAAAGCGCATGACGCGGATCTTTTCGCCGGTCTCCTGCTCCGTCCAGAGCTTCTTGTCCCGCCGTCCGCGGTTGTTCCGGATCACGCTGTTGGCGGCCGCCGTGTTCGTGTCCTGATATTCATCCACCAGAATATAGCGGAAACGGTTCCGGTAATAGTCCAGGACATCCGGGCAGGCCTTCAGAAGCTTCACCGTCATCATGATCAGGTCGTCGAAATCCAGGGCGTTGTTCTTGTGGAGGCGTTTCTGGTACTCTCGGTAGCACTCCGCCTGTTTCTCCTCCGCGTATCCGACGGCTTCCTTCGCGAAGGCGTCAGGACCGATCAGCTCGTTCTTTGCGGAGGAGATCGCCGCAAGCACGTTCCGTTCCCGGAAGGAGCGGAGATCGATCCGGAGATCCTTGAAGACCTGCTTCATCAGTGTCTTCTGGTCGTCCGTGTCATAGATGGTGAATCCGTTCTCGTAGCCTATCCGGTCGATGAATCTGCGCAGGATCCGGACGCAGGTCGAATGAAAAGTCGCGACCCAGACCTGGTCCGCGCCTTCCTTCACGAGACTGTCCACCCGCTGCCGCATCTCGCCGGCAGCTTTGTTTGTGAAGGTGATCGCCAGGATATGCCAGGGATCGGTGATCCCGGATTCGATCAGCCAGGCGATCCTGTGGGTCAGCACCCGGGTCTTGCCGGAACCTGCGCCGGCTATGATCAGGAGCGGTCCTTCGGTGCAGAGCATCGCTTCCTTCTGCCGGTCGTTCATTTTGTCGTAAAGTGCCATTATACCTCCCTGCAGTTTATGTCCCGCCTCAGGGACTTACGCGCTGCGAAGAAAAGGAACGGGCCGCTGTACCCGTTCCCGCTTATGAATCCTGATTTCCGGACAGCGTCCGGACTTCCAGTCTGTTTTTACGGAAAGAATCCCGTTTCAGTCTGCTTCCTTCCGTTCTTCCTGCTCCTTCAGTCTCCGGAATGTCAGGTCATAGCCGTCGTTGCCGAAGTTCAGAGACCGGTTCACGCGGCTGATCGTCGCGGTCGAGGCGCCGGTCTTTTCCGCGATCTCCAGATATGTCTTCTTCTCACGAAGCATCTCCGCCACTTCATACCTCTGGGAAAACGAAAGAAGCTCATTGATCGTGCAGATATCTTCAAAAAACTGATAGCATTCTTCTTCTGTGCGGAGCGTCAGGACTGCACGGAAAAGACGACCGACATTCTCCGACTGGAGTTTCTTGTTCATGCTTTCATTCCTCCCGTACGCTGATAATTATCCGGACTGGACATTTTGAACATTTTAGCACATTACCAAATTAAAGTAAAGTCTCATTCCGTCCGCAGGTTCTTCATTGCCTTTCCGCCTTCTTTGTAATATACTTCATATGGTTTGCATAATATAATAACATCAGGTTCTGTTGTTTCAGCAGGAGCAGGTCTTCTCTGAAGCAAAAACCGGCAGATATATGACAGGGGTATTGATCAATGGATAATTACTATTTCGGACGAACAGGAAACAATTACGGCAGCTACGGCTCCGGCAGCCGCAGACGGCGCAGGCGTGGTCCCGGTCCGCTTCTTCCGCTGCTTCTGGTGCTTTTTCTCATCCTGCTGATTGCAGGAGTCGCTTTCGGGGTGAAGAAGCTCCGCGGCGCGAAGCCGGACAAGCCGGAATCCTCCGTCACGGAGACCGCGGAAGGTGCAGGCGGTGAAAATCCGGAGGAGACTGTCCCCGAGGTCACGAAGACCGCGCTGGAAGAGATCATGGAAAAGGCAGAGCGCCTTTCCCTGATGTACGATTACGACGAGGCGATCCGCCTGATCAGCGAAAATGAGGAGGCTTCCGCCAGCGAAGAAGGAAAGGCTGCGGTCGCAAAGTATGAAGAGCTGAAGGCAGCCTGCGTCCGTCAGGACATTTCCCAGATCACCCATGTGTTCTTCCACATTCTGATTCCGGAAGATTCCATGGACAAGGTGTTCGACGGCGACAGGGAGCAGCGCGGCTACAATCTCGTCATGACGACAGAGACCGAGTTCCGCCGCATCCTTCAGAGCATGTACGACCGCGGATTCGTTCTGGTGCGGCTCCACGACATGGCCTACGAGGTGGATGATCCCGAGAACGGCGGGAAAAAGATGGTCGAGGGCGACATCATGCTGCCAGAGGGCAAGAAGGGCTTCGTCATGTCCCAGGACGACGTCTGCTACTATGAGTACATGGAGGACGACGGCTTCGCGAACCGCCTGGTCATCGGTGAGGACGGACGGGTCACCACCCAGCGGGATTATGAAGACGGCACCTCCGACATCGGCTCCTACGACCTGATCCCCATTCTGAACGATTTCATCGACGAGCATCCGGACTTCTCCTACCGCGGAGCCAAGGCAGTCATCGCAGTCACCGGCTACAACGGTGTGTTCGGATACCGCACGGATACCGCCTATGAAGGCGTAAACCCGAATATCGAGGAAGATAAAAAGAAGGTCACGGAGATCGCCCGGGCGCTGCGTGCGGACGGCTGGGAACTCGCTTCCCACAGCTGGGGCCACCGCTATTACGGCCAGATCTCCATGAGCGACCTGCAGGCGGACAACGGCAAGTGGCAGGAACGCGTCGCCCCGCTCATCGAGGGTTCGGATATCATCATCTATGCCTTCGGGGACGATGTCGCCGACTGGCATCCCTACAAGACGGAAAACGAGCGCTT
>ONDF01000010.1 GCA_900316525.1 uncultured Bacteroidales bacterium | reverse complement strand
GACCAGGAGGTCTTCATCGGCCGGTCCATGTCCCAGACCCGGGCCTACTCCGAGGAGGTGGCCGGGCGGATCGACCAGGAGATATGCCGACATCGGAGATATAGTTGTTGCTTCAGTCAAGGATGCAACACCCGGCGGCGTTGTAAAGAAGGGTGACGTAGTAAAGGCTGTCATTGTACGTACTGTAAAAGGCGTACATCGTAAGGACGGCAGCTACATAAAGTTCGATGAGAACGCAGCAGTCATCATCAAGGACGATAAGACTCCGAGAGGAACCCGTATATTTGGACCAGTAGCAAGAGAGCTTCGTGATAAGCAGTTCATGAAGATCGTTTCACTTGCTCCTGAGACACTTTAAGGAGGAAACCGATGGCAAGTTTAAAGATAAAGAAGGGTGACACAGTTCGTGTTATTTCCGGCGCTGATAAAGACGCAGAGGGAAAAGTAATCGCTGTTGATCCTAAGAATAACAAAGTCACCGTTGAGGGTGTTCACATGGTTAAAAAGCATGTGAAGCCAAACATGACAAACCAGGCAGGCGGCATCGTAGAGGAAGAAGCTCCTATCGATATCTCAAAGGTAATGCTTTTAGTAAATGGTAAAGCAACCCGTGTTGGCTTTAAGATGGATGGAGATAAGAAAGTCCGTTACGCTAAGGCCACCGGTGAGACAATAGACTAAAACCGGAGGTTAGTTTCGTGAGCAGATTAAAAGAACAGTATAATAATGAAATCGCTAAAGCCATGACTGACAAGTTCGGCTACAAGAATCCTATGGAAGTTCCAAAGCTTGTAAAGATTGTCGTAAACATGGGTGTCGGCGAAGCAAAAGAGAACCAGAAGCTTCTCGATTCTGCAGTTGCTGATATGGAAGCTATCACAGGTCAGCATGCAGTCATCACCAGAGCAAGAAATTCTGTCGCAAACTTCAAAATCCGTGAAGGAATGGGAATCGGATGCAAGACCACACTTCGTGGTGAGAAGATGTATGATTTCCTTGACAGACTTGTAAACCTTGCACTTCCACGAGTAAGAGATTTCCATGGTGTAAATCCTGACTCATTCGATGGCAGAGGAAATTATGCCCTTGGTATCAAGGAGCAGATCATCTTCCCTGAGATCGAGATCGACAAGAACCCGCGCATCCACGGTATCGAGATCACTTTCGTGACCACCGCCAACACCGACGAAGAGGCGCACGCCCTTCTGAAGGCCTTCGGTCTCCCGTTCAAGAAACATAATAACTAAGATAGAAGCATGGCAAAGGAATCAATGAAAGCACGCGAAGTCAAGCGCGCGAAACTCGTGGCCAAGTACGCCGCCAAGCGGGCAGCCCTCAAGGAGGCCGGTGATTACGCCGCCCTCGACAAGCTCCCCAAGAACGCGAGCCCGGTCCGCCTCCACAACCGTTGCTCCCTTACCGGTCGTCCGAAAGGATACATGCGCGACTTCGGTCTGAGCCGTATCCAGTTCCGTGAGATGGCTTCCGCCGGTCTCATCCCGGGCGTCAAGAAGGCCAGCTGGTGATAACCTTTAAATGAAAGAACAATTATGACTGATCCTATTGCAGATTATCTGACCAGAATCCGGAACGCTTACCTCGCCGGTAAGAAGATCGTCGAGATCCCCGCTTCCAACATGAAGCTGGCGATCACCAAGATTCTGTGCGAGAAAGGTTACATCCTCAGCTACAAGGTGGTCGAGGGCAACCCTTTCAATACCATCAAGATCGCGCTCAAGTATCACCCCGAGACCAAGGCCGCTGCCGTGAAGAGCATCGTCCGCGTGTCCACCCCGGGTCTCCGCAAGTATGCGGACGTGAAGAACATGCCGCGCGTCCTCAACGGCCTCGGCATCGCCGTTCTCTCCACCTCCAAGGGTGTGATCACCGACAAGGAAGCCAAGGACCTGAATGTCGGCGGCGAGGTGATTTGCTATGTTTATTAATCCATAAGAATCCAAGATATGTCAAGAATTGGAAAACTGCCTGTAGTCCTTCCGGCCGGCACGAAAGCTGAGCTTCTCGACGGCAACATCGTGAAGGTGAAAGGCCCTCTTGGTGAGATGTGCCAGAAAGTCGATCCGGACATCAAGGTCACCATCGAGGGAAATGAAATCAAGTTCGAGCGTCCCAGCGACCTTCCCCGCTTCCGTTCGATGCACGGCCTGTACCGCGCCCTCGTCCACAACATGGTGGTCGGCGTGTCCGAAGGCTTCACCATCAAGCAGGAGTTCGTCGGTGTCGGTTACCGCGTGGCCGCCCAGGGTCAGCTGCTGACCATGGCCCTCGGTTACTCCCACGACATCCAGATCATGCTTCCGAAGGAAGTGACCGCCGAGACCCCGCAGGTCCGCAAGGGTGAGAACCCCGTGCTGATCCTCAAGAGCGCCGACAAGCAGCTCGTGGGCCAGATCGCGGCCAAGATCCGCTCGTTCCGTCGTCCTGAGCCTTATAAGGGCAAGGGTATCAAGTTCGCCGGTGAGACCCTGCGTCGCAAGGCCGGTAAGACCGCTTCCGCTAAATAATAGGAGGATAGAGATATGGCACTCAATAGAATTGAAAGAAGAAGAAGGATCCACTACCGCATCCGCAAGCACGTCAACGGCACCGCCGAGCGTCCCCGCATGGTCGTGTTCCGCAGCAACAAGCAGATCTATGTCCAGGTCATCAACGACCTCGAGGGCAAGACCCTGGTTGCCGCCGCGTCCAACGACAAGGGCCTCGCCGCCGAGACCAAGGGCAAGAACGGCATCGACGCCGCCGCCATCGTCGGCAAGGCGATCGCCGAGCGCGCCCTCGCCGCGGGTATCACCAAGGTCGCTTTCGACCGCGGAGGCTATCTCTTCCATGGCAGAGTTAAAAGTTTGGCCGATGCTGCCCGTGAAGGCGGCCTCGTATTCTAATCAAAAGAGACTATGGCAAATACGAACGTTAAAAGAGTCAAGACGTCTGACCTTGAACTGAAGGACAGACTCGTCGCCATCAACCGCGTGACGAAGGTCACCAAGGGTGGTCGTCACTTCCGTTTCGCCGCCATTGTCGTCGTCGGTGACGAAAATGGTGTGGTGGGCTACGGTCTCGGTAAGGCTAACGAGGTCACGGCCGCCATCGCGAAGGGCGTCGAGGACGCCAAGAAGAACCTGGTGAAGGTTCCTATCATCAACACCACCATCCCGCACGAGCAGGTGGCCCGCTTCGGCGGCGCCGAGGTGTTCATGAAGCCCGCCGCTCCCGGTACCGGTGTCAAGGCCGGTGGCGCTATGCGCGCTGTCTTCGAGTCCGCCGGCATCCAGAACGTGCTCGCGAAGTCCAAGGGCTCTTCCAACCCGCACAACCTCGTGAAGGCTACGATCCAGGCGCTCACCGAAATGCGTGACGCTTACACGGTGGCCGGTCTGCGCGGTATCGCGATGAACAAGGTGTTTAACGGATAATCAGAGAGAACTATGGCAAAGCTTAGAATCACCCAGGTCCGGAGCAAGAACGGCGAGACCAAGCGTCAGATCGCCAACCTCCGCACTCTCGGCATCCGCAGAATGCATCAGACCGTCGAGGTCGAGGACACCCCTATCACCCGCGGCATGCTGGAGAAGGTGCACCACCTCGTTTCTTATGAAGTTATTGACTAAGGAGGAGCAGAGAGATGAAACTTGAAAACATGAAGCCCGCAAAGGGCGCAACGCACAATAGCAAGAGAGTCGGTCGCGGACAGGGTTCCGGTAAGGGCGGCACTGCCACCCGTGGTACCAAGGGCGCCCAGGCCCGTGCCGGTTACGAGCACAAGATCGGTTTCGAAGGCGGCCAGATGCCTATCCAGCGCCGTCTCCCGAAGTTCGGTTTCAAGAACCCCACCCGCGTCGAGTACAAGGGCATCAACGTCGCCACCCTGCAGGCGCTCTTCGAGAGCAAGGGCCTGAAGGAGTTCGATGTCGAGACCTTCATCGGCTGCGGCCTCGCCTCCAAGGGCGAACTGGTCAAGGTCCTCGGTAACGGTGAGCTCACCGCCGCCGTCGAGGTCAAGGCCAACGCCTTCTCCAAGTCCGCTGTTGCTAAGATCGAGGCCGCCGGCGGCAAGGCGACCGTTATCGAATAAGAGTAAGCGAAATGGCAAAGTTTGTTGAGACCATCACCAATATCTTCAAGATTGAAGAGCTCAAGAAGCGGATCATCTACACCCTGCTTCTTGTGCTGGTGTACCGTCTGGGCTGCTACATCCTTCTCCCGGGTCTCGATCCCGAGGCGCTGAAGGGCGGCATCAGCGGCACGCAGGAAGGTCTCGTCGGACTGCTCAACATGTTCTCCGGCGGCGCCTTCGGCAACGCTTCCATCTTCGCTCTTGGCGTGATGCCGTACATCTCGGCATCCATCGTGGTCCAGCTTCTCGGCATGTTCGTCCCTTCCTTCCGCAAGATGCAGATGGAAGGCGAGAGCGGCCGCCGGAAGATGAACCAGATCACCCGTTACCTCACCATCGCGATCCTCGCGATCCAGGGTCCGGCTTACGTTACCGGCATGATTCCGCGTAACGCCATCGCCGTGGGCTGGTCCAGCTTCGTGTTCAACCTCGTGTCCACCGTCATCCTGATGGCCGGAACGATGTTCGTCATGTGGCTCGGCGAGCGCATCACCGACCGTGGTATCGGCAACGGTATTTCCCTCATCATCATGATCGGTATCGTCGCGCGTCTCCCGTACGCCCTGGTCGCTGAATTCGGCCAGAAGTTCTCGGGCAACGGCGTGGGCGGTCCGCTCATCCTCGTCGTGGAGCTCGTCATCTGGTTCCTCGTCATCATCGCCGCCATCGCCATCGTGCAGGCTGTCCGCAAGGTCCCTGTGCAGTATGCGAAGCGCGTCATCGGCAACAAGCAGTACGGCGGTGTCCGCCAGTACCTCCCGCTGAAGATCAACGCCGCGGGTGTCATGCCGATCATCTTCGCGCAGGCCCTGATGATGTTCCCGATGCTCCTGGGCCGCTGGGATGCCACCCGTGGCATCGCCGCCGCCTTCTCGAGCTATACGAACTTCTGGTACAATCTCGTGTTCGCATTCCTGGTGATCGTGTTCACCTACTTCTACACCGCCGTTACCGTCAACCCGACGATGATGGCCGAGGATATGAAGAAGAACGGCGGCTTCATCCCGGGCGTCAAGCCGGGCAAGCAGACCGCCAACTACATCGACACGATCATGTCCCGGATCACCCTTCCGGGCTCCATCGCGCTGGCGTTCATCGCCATCATGCCTGCGTTCGCGAACATCTTCGGCATCAACAACCAGTTTGCCAGCTTCTTCGGCGGCACCTCCCTCCTCATCACGGTGGGCGTGGTCCTCGATACGCTGCAGCAGATTGAGAGCTACCTGCTGATGCGCCACTATGACGGATTGATGAAGACCGGCCGTCTGACCGGACGGTCCGGTATGTAAGTTCTTTGAAAGGAAATCACAGCGTCGAAAATGGTAAGGCCGAAAACTGAAGAAGAGATCGAGCTCCTGCGGATCAACGGAGAGCTGGTGTCCAAGACACTGGCGGAGGTCGGTAAGTGGGTCGCCCCTGGTGTGACAACTGAGAAGTTGAACGAGGTGGCCGAGACCTTTATCCGCGACCACGGTGCCGTCCCTTCTTTCAAAGGTTTCGAAGGCTTTCCCGCCGCGCTCTGCATCTCGGTCAACGATGTGGTCGTCCACGGTTTTCCGTCCGACTATGTCCTCAAGGAGGGCGACATCGTGTCCGTAGACTGCGGAACCCTGTACAAAGGATACAACGGTGATTCCGCGTACACCTTCCCGGTCGGGGAGGTGGACGCGGAGACCCGGAAGCTCCTGGACGTCACCAAGGCGTCCCTGTACAAGGGGATCGAGCAGGCGGTGGCCGGAAACCGGACCGGCGATATCGGACACGCGGTGCAATCGTATGCGGAAAGTTATGGCTTCTCCGTCGTCCGTGAGCTGGAAGGCCACGGGCTGGGCACGAAGATGCACGAGGAACCCGGCGTCCCGAACTACGGACGGCAGGGCCACGGCGCTCGCCTGGCGGACGGTCTGGTCATCTGTATCGAGCCGATGATCTGCGCGGGCGGCAGAGGTGTGTATCTTGCAAGAAATGGTTGGGCAGTACACACCGCCGACCACAAGAACGCGGCCCACTACGAGCTTACGGTTGTTGTCCGGAAAGGCCGGGCCGAACAGCTTTCGACCTTCGATTTCATCGAGAAAGGAACGTTATAGTACTGATGTCAAATACTTAAAGTGATTTTTGAACAATGTCCAAACAAGTAGCTATCGAGCAGGACGGTGTAGTCATCGAAACCCTCCCCAACGCCATGTTCCGCGTGGAGCTGGAGAACGGCCACATCCTCCTTTGCAACATCTCAGGCAAGATGAGGATGCACTTCATCCATATCCTTCTCGGCGACCGGGTCAAGGTTGAAATCTCGCCTTACGATTTGACAAAGGGAAGAATTTCTTTCAGATACAAATAATAAAAGATAAGACTATGAAAGTCAAGACATCCATCAAGAAGCGCAGCGAAGACTGCAAGATCGTCCGGCGCAAAGGCCGCCTGTACGTGATCTGCAAGAAGAACCCCAAGTTCAAGATGCGTCAGGGATAATTGTGTAACCAAATAAGTACAGCAAGAATATGGCAAGAATAGCCGGTGTTGATTTACCCAACAACAAACATGGTGTGATCGGTCTGACCTACATCTACGGTATCGGCCGCAGCTCCGCCAGCAAGATCCTGGCCACCTGTGGCATCGATCCCACCATCAAGGTCGGCGACTGGAACGACGAACAGATCGCTGCCATCCGTGCCCTCATCAACGACGAGTACAAGATCGAGGGTGAACTCCGTTCTTCCGTCCAGATGGACATCAAGCGCCTGATGGACATCGGTTGCTATCGCGGCATCCGCCACCGCAGCGGTCTCCCCGTGCGCGGCCAGAGCACCAAGAACAACGCCCGTACCCGCAAGGGCAAGAAGAAGACCGTCGCCAACAAGAAGAAGGCCACCAAGTAAAGACTGACAGTTATGGCAAAGAAAACTCAAACTACTAAGAAGCGGGTCGTCAAGGTTGAGGCCTACGGTGAGGCCCATATCTCCTCGACCTTCAACAACGTGATCGTCGCCCTGACCAACGCGCAGGGCCAGGTGATCAGCTGGTCTTCCGCCGGTAAGTGCGGCTTCCGCGGTTCCAAGAAGAACACTCCGTACGCCGCCCAGATGGCCGCCGAGGATGCTTCCAAGACTGCGTTCGATGCGGGTCTCCGCAAGGTCAAGTGCTACGTGAAGGGCCCGGGTGCCGGTCGTGAGTCCGCCATCCGCACCATCAACAACGCGGGTATCGTCGTGACCGAGATCATCGATGTCACCCCGATGCCGCACAACGGTTGCCGTCCTAAGGGCCGCCGCAAAGTCTAATCATCTTAAAGAAGAAGAACCATGGCAAGATATACTGGTCCTACCACCCGCATCGCCCGCAAGTTCGGCGAGCCCATCTATGGCCCTGACAAGAACTTCGAAAAGAGAAATACCCCTCCGGGACAGCACGGTCTCGCCTCCAAGCGCAAGAAAGTGAAGGAGTACGGCACCCAGCTGAAGGAGAAGCAGAAAGTGAAGTACATGTACGGTGTCCTGGAGCGTCAGTTCCGCAACACCTACGCCCGTGCCGCCCGCATGAAGGGCCAGACCGGTGAGAACCTCCTCTTCCTGCTCGAGTCCCGTCTCGACAACCTGGTGTACCGCCTCGGCATCGCTCCCACCCGCCCGGCCGCCCGTCAGCTGGTCCTCCACCGCCACATCACCCTCGACGGCGTCGTCTGCAACGTCCCGTCCTGCCAGGTGAAGCCCGGCCAGACCATCGCCGTCCGCGAGCGTTCCAAGAGCCTCGAGGTCATCCAGAACAGCGTCGCCTCCGCCACCAAGTATTCCTGGCTGGAGTTCGATCCCAAGACCCTCGTGGGCAAGTACCTCAACATCCCGGCCCGCACCGAGATTCCGGAGAGCATCAACGAGCAGCTGATCGTCGACATCTACTCCAAGTAACCGCGTTTAACACCAAGAAACCCGTATTATGGCAATCTTAGCATTTCAGAAACCCGACAAGGTGATCATGCTCGAAGGCACCGAGACCGTCGGCCGTTTCGAGTTCAGGCCCCTTGAGCCTGGCTACGGACAGACCATCGGCAACGCCCTCCGCCGCATCCTCCTCGCCTCTCTGGAAGGTTTCGCCATCTCGCAGATCAAGGTCGGCGGGGTCCAGGAAGAGTTCCAGACCATCCCCGGCGTGATCGAGGGCATGCAGGACATCATCCTGAACCTGAAGCAGGTCCGCTTCCGCAGGATGGTGGACACTGTGGACACCGAGACGGCGAGCATCACGATCAGCGGCAAATCCGAATTTACCGCCGAGGACATCTCCAAGGGATTGTCTTCTTTCAAGGTGTTGAACCCCGAGCTTCACATCTGCTCCCTCGAGCCCTCCGTCAAACTGGAAATCACCCTCACGATCACCAAGGGCCGCGGCTTCGTCCCGGCCGAGGAGATGCGTGACGAGAACACGCCGATCGGCACGATTCCCGTGGACGCCATCTACACCCCGATCAAGAAGGTGAACTGGACGGTGGAGAACTTCCGCGTCGAGCAGAAGACCGACTACGAGAAACTCCTCCTGGAGATCGTCACCGACGGTTCCATCTCCCCGGAGGCCGCCCTTCAGGATGCCGCCAACATCCTCATCTACCACTTCAAGCTGTTCACGGACGACAAGAAGATCTCCCTGGAGAACGCCGTGGAGTCCGACAGCAAGGAGCTGGACGAGGAGTCGCTGCGGATGCGCCACCTGCTGCTGACCAAGCTCTCCGACATGGGTCTGAGCGTCCGCGCCTTCAACTGCCTGAAGGCCGCCGACATCGACACCTTCGCCGACCTCGTGTCCTACAGCCGTGCCGAACTGATGAAGTTCCGCAACTTCGGCCGCAAGTCCCTGAACGAAATCGACCTGCTCGTCGAGAAGATGAAGCTCTCGTTCGGAATGGATGTCACCAAGTACAATATCGAACCTAAGAAAAAGATCGTTTAACCATGAGACACAATAGAAAAGTCAATCATCTGGGTCGTAAGAGCGGTCACCGCAAAGCGATGCTCTCCAACATGGCATCCTCCCTTATCCTGAACAAGCGGATCGAGACCACCGAGGCCAAGGCGAAAGCCCTGAAGCCGTACGTGGAGCCCCTCATCACCAAGTCCAAGGAGGACACCACCCACAACCGCCGCGTGGTCTTCAGCTACCTGAAGGACAAGAACGCCACCGCCGAGCTCTTCCGCACGATCGCTCCGAAGATCGCCGACCGTCCGGGCGGATACCTCCGTATCCTCCACACCGGTTTCCGCAGCGGCGACGCTTCCGAGATGGTGCTTCTCGAGCTGGTGGACTTCAACGAGGCCGCCCTCGCCGCCCCCAAGGCGGAGAAGAAGAGCACCCGCCGCAGCCGCGCCAAGAAGGCTGTCGAGGAGGCTGCTCCCGCCGCCGAGGCCGAGGCTCCTGCCGCCGAGTAATCCACAGCGCGTACACGAAAAGCACTTCCCTCGCAAGGGGAAGTGTTTTTTTTGTTATTTTTGCCGTATGAAACGTGCCCGATGGATCCTCGGTTTCCTGGTCCTGTCGATGCTGGGAGGCGGCTGCGGGAAGCAGGTGCCGGACGAGTACAGCCGGCTGGACGACGAGACCAAGCTGCAGCGGAAGTATGTCAATACTTTCGCCTGGAACGTCATGGACGAGTACTACCTGTGGCGGGACGAGATCGCTCCGGCGCTGGAGCGCTGGCAGAACTGGGAGGAGCCCATCCGGAAGGTGGCGGACGTCCGCTACAAGGATACCTTCGGGAAGGACATCGACCGCTGGACGATGCTGACGGACGACTTTGGATCGCTCGTCGGCGGTGTTTCCGGGCATACCCGGACTTTCGGGATGGATTTCCAGCTGTATTATGCCGACAGCGCCCGGAAGCGCGTCTGCGCGGTGTTGACCTATGCGTATGCCCATTCGCCGGCGGCGGAGGCCGGCCTCAAGCGGGGGGACACCATCCTCACGGTGGACGGCCGGGAAATGACGCCCGACAACTACCAGGAGATCGTCCGCGACCGCCTGTTCGGCGGCGGGACGGTGAAGCTGGGCCTCTCCGACGGCCGGTCCGCGACCCTCACGGCGGTGGACATGTACGAGAACCCGGTCCATACCGTCCGCATCCTGGAGCGGCCGGACGGAAGGAAGGTGGGCTATCTGCATTACACGTCCTTCACGCTGGACTCCTGCAACGAACTGGTCGACGTGTTCCTCCAGTTCAAGCTGGCGGGCATCGACGACCTGGTCCTGGACCTCCGGTACAACGGTGGCGGCTACCTGGTCACCGAGGAAGTGCTGGCGTCGATGCTGGCGCCCGTATCGGTGGTCGAGGCGGGCAGCGTTCTTTCCCGGGAAATCTACAACGCGAAGCTGGCCGCCGAGCTGAAGGAAGAGCCGGCCCGTTTCGAGACCGGTTTCACGTTCCGCAACAAGGGCTCCCTGCAGGTCATCTTGACGGCCGGGGCCAATCCGGACCTCCCGCGCCTGTATGTGCTGGCGACGGGCTCCAGCGCATCGGCCTCGGAAAGCCTGGTCTGCTGCCTGCGTCCGTACATGGACGTCATCCTGGTCGGGGAGCAGACGAGCGGCAAGTACTGCGCGGGCTATCTGATGGAGGCGAAGGACTGGTATGAGTCGGTCAAGAAGAGCCTGGGAGAAACCGAATACAATCAGGCGCTGCCCTATGTGGACAACTGGGGCATCTACGTGATGTACTCCCGCTATGCCGACTGCAACGGCGTCACCCTCTCCATGCCCGACGGCATCGCGCCCGACGTCAAGGTGGAGGACGATCCGCTGGACGGATTCGACCTCGGCGACCCCGGGGAGACGATGCTCGCCGCCGCCCTCGGCCTCATCGAGGGCCGTACCCGGAGCGCGGAGACGCCCTCCGGTCCGCATCTGGCCCCCGTTCCGACGGGCTTCCATCCCCGGACGCCGGGCCTGCTCATAGGCCGTTATTGAGTTTTTTTGCGTATATTTGCAAGATATGCGCAAAGAAACAGCGATGACAGAAAAAACCAGACTTTTATACGAAAAACCGATGGTCCGCATGGTCGATGTGCGGACGGAATGGAATTTCCTCCTGTCGGGGGGAAATGGGGATATCGACCCGGGCACGGACGATCCGTGGGGTGATTATTAGCAGCACCGATGAAGAAGATTCTCAAGACTTCCCTTTGGGCGCTGACTGCCCTCGCCGCGTTCGCCGGCTGCCGCCAGGCCGAGCAGGAATTCCCGGAACCGGGCTCCCTGAAGACGGTCCGTTTCCAGGCCGGCGCGGCGGATACCCGCACCGCCTTCGCGGCCCCCGAGAACGGGGTCTATCGGACCTTATGGACCGAAAACGACCGTGACATCCTCCTGTCCATGAATTACGGGAAGGCCGTGAATTCCGCCGTCACGCCCACCGAAGACGGCGAGACGGCCTGGTTCGAGGCTTCCTTCGAGGCGTCCGCCGCGACGTCTCCCTATACCTTCTACGCGGTCTCTCCGGCTTCCGCCGCCCGGGCCATCAGCCCGAGCCGCAGCGCCTGGAGCGTGTACGTGGCCGCGGACCAGAAGCCGCTGGAGAACTCCGTGGACGAAGCCGCCCAGCTCCTGGTCGCGAAATCCGCCGCTTCCACGGCGTTCCCGGAGAAGGTGCAGCTCCATTTCGCGCACCTGACGGCGTATGGCCGCCTTTCCCTCAAGAACCTGGAACTGGAAGACGCCACCGTGAGCAAGGTGGAATTGACCTTCAGCACCCCGGTCGTGGGTGAATGGTATTGGGCCGAGGACGGCGCCCTGACTTCCAACGGGGCATCGCACACCATCACGCTGGACACCGACGCTTCGGGCGAACTCTGGTTCGCCTGCGCCCCGGTGGACGTTTCCGGAGAGACGTTGTCCCTGTCCGTCTACACTACCCACGGCATCCTTTCCAAGGAGATCACCTTCCCCGAAGGGCGGAAGTTCACCTCCGGCAAGGTGGCCCGCTTCTCCGTGGACATGGCGGGCATCACGTTCGCCGGCGGCACCGACCAGTATGTCCGCGTGACGGATGTCTCCGAGATCCATGCCGAGGACGAACTCCTGATTGTCAACAAGGAGGGGACTTATGCCCTGGGCGGGCAGGTCTCCACCGGCACCGCGCACCGGAGCCGCGTGGCCGTCACCACGGAAAATGGCGTGGTGACCGATGCGGGCAAGGCCACGCCCCTGACGGTCGAGGCCGGCGCCTCGGCCGGCACGTGGTCCTTCTACACCGGCACCGGCTACCTGAGCTCGGCAAGCTCCAAGAACGTCCTGAGGGAGTCGAAGGACAAGAATGGCAATTCCAGCTGGACCGTGACGGTCAGCGGCGGCGTCGCCACCATCGTGGCGCAGGCCGGCGAGTCCCGGTACATCCGGGAAAACACGCAGTCGCCCCGGTTCTCCTGCTACAAGCAGGGTTCCCAGAACGATGTCGTCCTGTACAGGAAATCGTCCGTTTCCGGCGCTGTGTCCGAGGATCCGCTCGTCGCCTCGTCCGAGTACGGCAGCTACTATGCCGGCGCGGCGTGGACGTATGAGCGGGGTGTGGACCAGCTGTTCCGCTCCTATCCCGACGGCAAGCTCGAGTTCGCCCTCCTGAAGGCGTCCACGAAGGAGCAGCTGGTGGTTTCCGGCTATGATCCGTCCCTGACCAAGGGCGACGCGGTGACGGTCTCCCTCCTGTACCGCAAAGGCCGCAAGGTCCTCCTGGAGCGCACCTGCGACCTCAAGGTCGTCCGCGAAGACGGCCCGAAAGTCTGGCTCGGAGACGGTTCCGGCCAAGGTTTCATCCTCAAGAAGTAAGAAGCCATGAGAAAACACATCCTTTTTGCGTTGCTCGCGCTGCTCGCCGGCTTCCAGCTCCTGAACGCCATTCCCGCCTACCCGGGCAAGATCGAATATGTCCAGCCGGACGGCACGAAGATCGTCCTCCGGCAGCACGGTGACGAGTTCGCCCACTGGACGACCGACGCCGCCGGCCGTCTGGTCACCCTGTCGACCGACGGTTATTACCGGCCCGCCCAGGGAATCACGGTGGCCGAAATCGTCCGCCAGGGCCGCGAGCGGCGGGCTGCAGCCCGGCAGCTCCGCGCCGCCCGGCGCGCCTCGGGCTCGCCGATCGCCCTCGGAAAGAAGCATTTCCTCGTCATCCTGGTCGAGTTCTCGAACAAGCAGTTCTCGACGAGCGCGGATCCCCAGGCCGCCTTCACGGCCCTCCTGAACGAGAACGGGTATTCCGTCAATGGCGGAACCGGTTCCGCGCGGGATTACTACTATGATAACTCCCACGGCCTTTTCGAGCCGGTTTTCGACGTGTACGGCCCTGTCCAGCTGGACAATACCTATGCCTATTACGGGGCGAACGACTATAACGGGGATGACAAGCGTCCCGAAGAGGCCATCATCGACGGCTGCAAGAAGCTGGACGCGGACATCGATTTCACCCGGTATGACAATGACGGCGACGGGAAGGTGGACCTGGTGTTCATGTACTACGCCGGCAAGGGAGAGGCCGACGGCGGCGCCTCCAACACCATCTGGCCGCATCAGTGGTCGCTCAGCGAGGCCGGGAAGAGCCTGGAACTGGACGGCATGGCCATCGATTCCTATGCCTGCACCAACGAAGTGAACGGCCAGGACGGGAAGATGTGCGGCATCGGAACCGCGTGCCACGAGTTCGCCCACGCGATGGGCGTTCCGGACTTCTACGATACCGACTATGAGACCAACGGGCAGGCGGGCGGCCTGTTCTTCTTCTCCCCGATGGACGGCGGTTCGTACAACAACAACGGGCGGACGCCTCCGTATTTCAATTTCGAGGAACGGATGCTGCTGGGCTGGCTGAAAGAGACCGACTACCGGGAATTCTCGAAGGCCGGCACGTATACCATCCCGTCCGTGGACGAGAATGTCGTCTATCGGACGCCTACCGACATGACCGGCGAGTATTTCGTGTACGAGTGCCGTGGTTCCAACGGCTGGGACGCGGGGCTGGCCGCCCACGGGCTGGTCGTCTACCACGTGGACAAGTCCAACCGGACAGTGAAGTTGAGCTACGGATCTTCGACCGCCGCCGATCTCTGGGCAAACTGGGAGGCGGACAATTCCATCAACGAAAACGGTTCGCATCCCTGCTTCTACGTCATTCCGGCCGCGGATCCGAGCAATCTGATGTACGGCTTCTACAGCTATGCCGGCGCCTATTATTTCGACGATTCGTACAGTCCCGACCTTTCTTTCCCGGGATCCAAGCACGTGACGGGATACACCCCGGTCAGCTGGAACGGCGTTGAGGGAGCCATTTCTTTCAGCCATATCGCCTATGCCGACAACCAGGTGACGCTGACGGCGACCATCCCGTACGACGGGGTGGACTACCCGACCATCGCCGACAGCGGCGCTTATCGGGCCGGTGACCGCTTCACCTTCGAACTCGTCCGTCCCGAGGCGCTGGAAGCCCCCGCTTCCGTCGTCTGGTACTATGACGACGAGCCCGCCGGGGCCGATTCCGTCACCCTGACCGCCGGTCTCCATACGGTCGACGCCCGGCTGACCTACGCCGACGGCCGTCAGGCGGTCGTCTCCCTCGAAATTACCGTCCAGTAGCGTCATGAAAGCGAGGCAGGTCCTGTTCTTCATCCTCGGGGTGTTCCTGATGCTGGGCGCGGCGTGGGCCGTGTTCCCGGCGGAAGGGGTGCGCTTGGGGACGAAGCGCCTGCGCTTCGCTTCGTATGCCGGACACGTGCGGGACGCCAAGGAGAAAAAGGTCGATGTGGACTCGGTCCTGAACGCCCTGGACGGGCGGTTCGCGATGATGGGGGACACGCTCGCGTTCTACCGCCAGTTCTTCTATGAGAATCCCGACCGGATCTATCTGCCGGACGACGACTATACGTTCTTCGACCCGGTGTTCCGGGCGTTCGAACGGGCCCGGAAGGAAGGCAGGACCGTGCGCGTGGCGCACTACGGCGATTCGCAGATCGAGCTGGACCGCATCTCCTCCAACCTGCGGGAGGCGCTGCAGACGCGCTTCGGCGGGCGCGGCACGGGGATGTTCCCCGCGCTGACAAACACGCCGATGGCGTCCATCTCGCGCTCCTCCTCGGGCGGTTTCATCTCCTACACGATGTTCGGAGATTCCACCACCCGCCGCGCCGGGCACCGGCGCTACGGCCCGCTGGCGCAGGTGACCGGTTTCTCCGGCACCGGCACCGTGAGCCTCCGCGCGCAGAAGCAGAAATCCACCCAGGAGCACGTGCGGACCTTCCAGTCCGTATCCCTCCTGTACGGGCAGGCGTCGGATGATTTCACCGTCACGGCGCAGTCCGACACGCTGAAGCCCGCGCCCGCCTTCCGGATGAAGGACGGCGTGACCTGGGTCACCTGGACCTTCTCCCGGCCCGTCGAGAAGGCGACGCTCAAGCTCTCAGGCAGCGCGGAAATCTACGGCGTATCCACCGACGGAACCGCCGGCGTCGCCGTGGACAACATCCCGATGCGCGGCAGCACGGGGCATATCCTCACCCGCATCGACAAGGACCTGATGAAGGCGGCTTTCGAACTGGACGGCACCCGGCTGGTGATCCTGCAGTTCGGCGGGAACTTCGTCCCGGCGGCCGGCTCCTCCAAGGCCATCTCCGGCTACATGGACAAGGTCCGGGAGCAGATCGCCTACTACCGGGACGCCGCCCCGGACGCGAAGATCCTGTTCATCGGCCCGTCCGACATGGCGGCCTCCACCGAGGACGGCCGCATCGTCTCCTACCGCCGGCTGCCCGAGCTGGTGGATTCCCTGAAGGCCGTGTCGCTTGCAAGCGGCGCCGCCTACTGGGACCTGTACCGGATGATGGGCGGGCAGAACTCGATGGCCCAGTGGGTCCGGCACAGCCCGGCCTACGCCGGACCGGATTATGTCCATTTCACCCCGGCCGGCGCCAAGGTCGTGGGCGAGACGCTCTCCCGGTCCTTCCTTACGTATTATGACTTCTACGACCTGCGGAAGACCCTCCCGGCCGCCGCGGTCCAGCAACGAATGGGCAGATGAAACGATTGATCCTTCTCGCGGTCCTCGCCGCCACCCTCCTTCCCGCCGGCGCCCAGAACCCCTACCGCCGCCGGATTCCGCCGATGCGGTACGCCCGCATTGAACGGAACGTCCTCCAGTTCCCGGGCGGCTCCTCGGCCGATTTCGACGCCTTCCTGCGGAAGCTGGACACCCTCGTCCTCACCGGACGCGGGGACGTCCGCATCCTGCACATCGGTGGGTCCCACGTCCAGGGCGGCACCTGGACGAACACCCTCCGCAAGAACCTGATGGCCCTGCGGTACGGCATGGACGGCGGCCGCGGCCTCGTGTTCCCCTACGCCGCGGCGGGTACGAACACCCCGATGGGCTACCAGTCCTCCTATACGGGCACCTGGACCTCCAGCCGCTGCCTGAACCCGGAGACGGTGATGGGCGTCAGCGGCATGACCGTGACGACGGCCGACACTGCCGCGACGGTGGCCCTGGATCTCGTTCCCGAGGAGCGCAAGATGTGGGACCTCCGCTTCACGTTCCGCAGCATCGACGTGCTGGGATACGGCGACCTCGAGCCGGTCATCCTGTCCGGACGGGACACCCTCCGCGGGCGGCAGGTAGACGAGCGCTGGCACTTCGAGCTGCCGCGCTACATCGACTATTTCCGCATCGGTTTCCGGGGTTATCCGGGCCGGTTCACCCTCAAGGGCGTGTACCTGGACAATCCTGCCAACGGATTGACGGTCAGCGAAGTGGGGGTCAACGGCGCCGCGACGTCCTCGTTCCTCAAGTGCGAGGATTTCACGCGGGACCTCAAGCTCGTGAAGCCGGACCTCGTGATCTTTTCCATCGGCATCAACGACCTCCAGGGGGCGGATTTCGACGCCCGCCGATTCATCTCCAACTACGGCAAGCTGGTCCAGCTGGTGCGGCACGCGAACCCGCACTGCGCCTTCCTGTTCACCTCCTGCAACGACAGCTGGAAGAACGGGCGGTCGAATCCCCACGGCGCCCGGGCCGAGCGCGCGTTCGAAGAGATCGCCGCGGGCTGTGACGGCGCCTTCTGGGACCTGTTCGACATCATGGGCGGATCCGGGTCGATGGATGCGTGGGTGACCGCCGGGTACGCCCGTCCGGACCACATCCACTTCACGCCGGAAGGCTACACGATTCTCGGGAACCTCCTTTTCAACGCCCTGATGGACGCGTACGCCACCCAGGCCCGATGACCCTTGCGGACATCATACGGGATTTCCTCGGAGCGCTGTTCTCCTTCGACAGCGCGCACCCGCTGCTGTTCACCCAGTTCTACTTCTGGGCGTTCTTCGCGCTGGTGTTCGCGGGCTTCTCGCTGATCCACTCGAAGCCGCTCCTTCGGAACGCGTACCTTTTCTTCGTCAGCCTTTTCTTCTACTACAAGACCAGCGGCGTGTTCCTATTGCTGCTGCTCTTTATCGTGACGTACAACTACTTCGCGGCCCGCGCGCTGCGCCGCGCCCGGCCCGCCTGGCAGACCTTATGGGTGGTCCTGTCCGTGGTGGTGGACCTGGGCATCCTGGCCTATTTCAAGTACGCGTACTTCATTGCGGACTTCCTGAACGACCTGTTCGGCTTGTCCATCCAGGTGCATGACGTGCTGGGCGAGCTGATGAACGGGATCACGGGCACGACGGCCTTCCGCGTGGACGCCATCATCCTGCCTGTGGGCATCTCCTTCTTCACCTTCCAGGCCGTCAGTTACATCGTGGACGTGAAGCGGGGGAAAATCGAACCGCTCCGCAAGTTCCTGGATTTCGGCTTCTTCCTGACCTTCTTCCCGCAGCTCGTGGCGGGGCCGATCGTCCGCGCGCCGGAGTTCTTCCCGCAGTTGTACAAGCCCTACAACCTGAGCCGCCGCTGGTTCGGCATCGCGGTGTTCTGGATCCTGAACGGACTCGTCAAGAAGCTCGTCCTGGCCGATTACCTCGCGGTGAACCTGAGCGACCGGGTGTTCGGGAACCCGCTGCTGTACACGGGCTTCGAGAACCTCGCCGCCCTGTTCTGCTACTCCCTGCAGGTGTATGCCGATTTCTCCGGCTACACGGACATCGCCACCGGCGTCGCGATGCTGATGGGCTTCTACCTGCCCCAGAACTTCAATTCGCCCTACAAGGCGGAGAACGCGCAGCAGTTCTGGCGCCGCTGGCACATGACCCTGTCGCGCTGGCTCCGGGACTACCTGTACATCCCTCTCGGCGGCAACCGCAACGCCACCTGGGGCTCGTACATCATCATTTTCGCCGTCGCGGTCATCGGCTCGTTCCTGTCCGGGTCGTGGTGGGTGGCTTTCGCGGTGGCGCTCGTGACGGTGTCGGTGGTGCTGTACGGCTGGCTGAAGCCGGACAGCCGGAAGATGCTCCGCACCCACGTGAACTCCATGGACACGATGCTCCTCGGCGGCCTCTGGCACGGCGCGAGCTGGAATTTCATGATCTGGGGCGGCCTGAACGGCATCGGCCAGATCGTCTACAAGATCTGGACGAAATGGTCCCGCCCCGTGCAGGCGGCCTTCATCTGCGCCCTCTGCGCGCTGATGTTCGGGCTCTCCAAGTGGGCCTCCGCCCCCGTCTGGAACCTGTTCTTCGTCTGGACGCTCGTTTTGGCGATCGGCACGCTGGTAAGGCTGGTATATGGATTCCTTCACCCCTCCGGGGTTCGGAATGACAAGAAGGCTGTCATTGATGCCTCTTCTGTCATTCCGAGCGAAGCGAAGGAATCTCCCGCCGTGAAATGGATCTCCAACGCCTGGGCCGTGTTCCAGACCTTCGTCTTCATCACCTTCACCCGACTGTTCTTCCGCAGCGGGTCCAACCTGGATCCCGCCCTGGCGAACGAGGAGGCGTGGAATACCGCGAAGAATATGGTGACGCAGATCGGATCGGCCTGGGACCTGTCCATCGTGCCGCGCGTCGCCTGGCAGCACCGGTACGTCCTCATCGTCTTCGCCGCCGGCATGCTCATCCACTGGATCCCGGAAACGATGAAGCGCCGCTACCGCATCCGGTTCGCGTCGCTCCCGTTGTTCCTGATGGTCCTGGCGGTGTTCGTGGTCGTCATCTTCGTCTACCAGTTCATCACCGCCGACCTCCAGAGCTTCATCTATTTCCAGTTCTAGGCCTTACACCAGCCCCAGGTCCTTCGCCTTGGAGACAAGGGCCGCGGAGGTGGGGACGTCGAATTTCACCAGCAGTTTTTTCCGGTACCATTTGATGGTTTCGGGGCTCAGGAAGAGGGCCTCGGCGATCTGCGGATTCGTCTTTCCCTCGGCGACGAGGGCGAGGATCTGCCGTTCGCGGTCGGAAAGATTCGGGGCGGCGGCTTTTTCGGAGGCCGTTTCCGCCGGGGCGGGCCGCAGTTCCTCCAGGGTCTCGTCGATGACTTCCGCCGCTTCGGCCTGCTCCCGGCGGAGGCGGCGCAGCCGCCGCAGGACCAGCGTCAGGCCGACCAGCAGGATGATCACCAGCGCCAGGGCCGCCAGCCACCACGCCAGGGCCTTCTTCTGCGCCTGGAGCACCTGGCTCATGAAATCCAGGTTCTCCATCCGGAAGCGGAATTCCTGGTCGTCGTGCAGGGAATAATACTTGTCCGCCTCCTGCAGGCAGCGGAGCGCCTTCCAGGTCTTGCCCGTGTCCAGATACAGGCCGCCGAGGCCCTTCAGGGCGTTGGCCACCAGCAGGGAGTCGCCCGCGGTCCGGGCATAGTTCAGGGACTTTTCGTAGGCCGGGAGCGCCTGGGCATAGTCCTTTTCATCGACCCAGGTCTCGCCGATGTTGTAGTACAGGACGGAATTGCTCTCGTTCCAGCCGTGCTTGTCGAAGATTTCGCCCGCCTTCCCATAGTAATCCATCGCCGTCGGGATGTCGCCCATCACGTTGTACAGGTTGCCGATGGCCCCGTACAGCGAGGAGCGGCTGTCGTCGATGTCGATCTCCGCGTATCCTTCCGGATGGCTCGGGGAGGTGGCTCCGGCGGCCATCTTTTCCACGCAGGCGAGGGACTCCTGGAACCACACCATCGCGCTGTCGAACTGCTCCCGGGCATAGAAATACTGGCCGATGTGCCGGGCGGCGTCGCCCGTGGCCTCGGTCCATCCCTTCCGGCGGCTGATCGCGATCGCCTTCCGGGCGTAGAACACCGCCTTTTCCCCGTTGATGACCTCATACCCCAGCATCAGGTCGCGGTAAGCCCGGTTCAGGTCGATGAGTTCCTCCTCCGTGGCGTTGTCGATGGCATCGGGGGTCCAGCGGGCGACGACCCGCTCCAGCGAGTCCACATTGTGGCCGCGGTGGTCGGTGTAGGCGCCGGCGGGGAGCAGGGCCCCCGCGAGCAGCGCGAGCGTGATGGCGAGATGTCTCATGGACACAAAGGTAGGAAAAAAGCGGGGAAGGGAGGGTGAAAATGGAAAACCACCCCTGATTTCCACCCTTTGGGGTGGTGTTTTTGCCCTTGAGAAAAGTGAAATTTGTAATCGGTAAGTTACGCGCTATGGACCAGACACTTCAATTGACCGGACGGGAACGCCAGATCGTCCGTTTCATCGCCCAGGGAATGACCACCCCGCAGATTGCGGAGGCCCTTTCCCTGAGCCCCGAGACGGTGAAGTGGCACCGGAAGAAGATTCTCGCCAAGTTCTCCGCCTCCACCTCGGCGGAGATGGTCCGGATGAGCATCGAACAAGGCATCCTTTAGAAACTAATAATCACACTGTTATGAAAAAGTACATCCTCACCGCAGCGCTCCTTGCGCTGATTTGCGGCACCGCCTCCGCCCAGGGCATCCTCGGGCGCCTCGGCGAGCGCGCCAAGCAGGCTGTCGAGAACAACCTCGGCAACAAGGTCGAGAAGGGCGTGAACGACCTCCTCGACGGCAAGAAAAAGGATAAGAAAGACAAGAAGGCAGGCGAAGACCAGGAATCGGACGAAGCCGGCGTTGCGGCCAATGAAACGGTGGATTTCGCCGAAATTCAGGCCAAGAGCGATTTCAAGCGCGGTGCGAACGTGTTCTTCGAGGACAACCTGAGCGGCGAGCGCATGGGCGAATTCCCCTCCAAGTGGGACCTGCTGGAAGGCAGTGAAGTGGAGGTGGTGAACATCAAGGGCGCGAAAGCCATCCGGATGGAAGCGTCCCGGATCCAGCCCCTCATGGAAGAGAAAGAATACCTGCCTGAGGAGTTCACGATCGAATTCGATGTCCTGGCGCAGCCGGCGGAAGAAGGGTCCGGATGGGACGGAACGTTGGACCTGATCATGGATGGAGCCGATGGCAAGAGAGTCTTCGACATCCGCATGAGTCCGGAATACCATCCCTACTATGGCGGTGAATACAGCGGCATCGGCTGGGGCTGGGGCGCGGAGAATCCCAACGGCAACAAGATGGAGGGCGAACCCGGCAGGCAGGCCATCAACCGGTATCTGAAAAAGAACGAATGGAACCATATCGCCTTCTCCTTCAACAAGCGCGCGTTCAAGATGTATCTCAACTACCAGCGCATCGTCAACATTCCCAACATGATCCAGCCCCGTTCCTGGTGGATGGACGGCAGCTCCGACAGCGACAAGGGCATCTTCGTCACCAATATCGTGATGGCGAAGGGCGCTGTCGACCTTTACGAGCGCAACGCCACTGATTATTCTTCCGCCGTCGAGAAGGCCATCGCCGAGACCGGCAAGTTCGTCACGAACAACATCCTCTTCGAGACCGGCAAGGCCACGCTGAAGCCCGAGTCGATGGAGGAGATCGAGAAGGTCGCCGACTACATGAAGAAAAACCCGAACGCCCGCTTCGAGGTGCAGGGCCATACCGACAACCAGGGCTCCGACAAGATCAACGACCCGCTCTCCCAGCAGCGCGCCGAGGCCGTCGTCAAGGCCCTCGAGGAGAAGGGCGTGGACCCGTTCAACCTCCGCGCCGTGGGCAAGGGCGCCCATGAGCCCGTGGCCGACAACAAGACCGACGAAGGCCGCGCCAAGAACCGCCGCGTCGAATTCATCAAGAAGTAACCCCGCGTCCCGCCTAATCACCTGACGCACAGCCACTTAAAAGAAACTCCCTGGTACATTTGTACCAGGGAGTTTTGTGTAAGGCATTGATCCATAAAGCATTGAGTGAAGACGATGGAGGAAGGGAGTACCCTCCTGGAGGCGTGTCCACCCTCGGACACGGGTAGGGGGAGGGGCCCGCCAGATACAAGTTCCCGCCTCGGCGGGGACGCAGGAGATGGTGGGAGGGGCCGGAGCGCAGAGCGGGGTCCCCGCTTGCGGGGTGCTCCAGCGGAGTCCTCCGGGAGGGTACTCCCTTCCTCTCTCATCTCTTTTCTCTTCTGGTGTCGATGGTGGTCCATCGAGTGGGACACCGTCGGCAGAAAAGGGGGGAAAATGAAGATGGTGGTCCAGATAATGGACCACCATCAGCATTGATCAGAGTCGGGAGGATCAGAAGCCGCCGAAGCCGCCGCCACCGGGGAAGCCGCCGCCGGGGCCCATGCCACCGCCCGGGAAGCCGCCGGGGCCGCCAGGGCCCATGCCGCCGGGACGGCCGCCGCCCTGCATGCGGCGCTGCATCTCAGCTTCCTGACGACGGCGATCCTTGCGGTACGCCTTCAGCTGGTCCTTGTCCAGGAAGCTCTCGAGCTCTTTCTCATACTCTTTGCGGGCCTCCTGCATCGCCTGCATCTTTTCCTGCATTTCGCCCATCTGGGCCTGCATCTTCTGCATGAACTCCTGACGCTGCTCGTCAGTCATGGAGCGGAAGTCGGGACGTTCGCCGTTCTCGCCGCCAAAGCCCATGCGCTGCGGGGTGAAGTTCATCTGCGGGGCATACTTGACGTTGAGTTCGCGCACCTGGGCCTCCTGCTCGGGGGTGAGGGTGTACTTCTCGACCATTTCCTGGGTACGCTGGATCACCCAGACACTGTCCGTAACGGGTTCGGGGAAACCGCCGCGACCGCCGCGGCCGCCACGGCCGCCGCGCTCCGGACGTCCTTCCTGCGCAAACAGGGTTACAGCGCACAGCACTCCCGCTGCCGCTGCAAGGATTCGTAAAGCTTTCATATCAGATAACATAAAAAACTGTCTCTTGAATTTGCAGACAGTTCTTTTGACACGAAGCGCCCGTCAAGGTTTAATCACGGAGACGGAAGCCCACACTTCGCATCCTTCGCCCCGGCCCACGAAGCCCAGGCGCTCGGTGGTGGTGGCCTTCACGGAGACCGCGTCGACAGGAACGCCCATCACGCGGGCGAGGGTTTCCCGCATCGTCAGGATGTACGGGGCGAGCTTGGGGAGCTGCAGGGCGATGGTGATGTCGGCGTTGCCCACCCGCCAGCCGCGTTCGGCGATGAGGGCGACGACCTTCGCCAGCAGGATCTTGCTGTCGATGCCCCTCCATTCGTCGGACGTGTCGGGGAAGAGGTGGCCGATGTCCCCGAGGGCCAAGGCCCCGAGAATGGCGTCGCAGAGCGCGTGGATGGCCACATCGCCGTCCGAGTGCGCCACGAAACCGATCGCCGAGGGGATGTTCACCCCGCCCAGCCACATGGGCAGCCCTTCCTCGAGGGCGTGCACGTCGTATCCGTTTCCGATTCTGAGTTCCATAGCCACAAAGGTAACGAAAAAAATGCTACATTTGTAAGTTAAGACTAAAACGAAGCGGCTATGGCAGGTTTCAATTTCGGTTTCTTCGGAAACCCCGAACACCGGGTGTTCAACTACAAGCCCCGTTACTACGATCCCGAGGAGGAGGAGCGCCGCCGCATGTTCGGTGACGTGGACGGTTCCAACGAGAAAGCGAAGGAGGAAGGGAAGTATGTGCCGGGCAGCAGCATCCGCGGCGCCTGGCGCGACGGCAACTACAAGCGCACCCGCACCACCGCCTCCCGCACGCAGGCCATCATCGGCATCATCACCCTGCTGCTGATCGCCCTCGTGCTGATCTATGTCACCAAGATTTACGGCTTGCTCGGCGTCTAGATGGAACTGAAGATACTCCCCAGGAACATCGCGGACATGATCGCCGCGGGAGAGGTCGTCCAGCGGCCCGCTTCCGTGGTGAAGGAACTCATGGAGAACGCCGTGGACGCGGGGGCCGACGAGGTCTCCGTGACGGTGACCGACGCCGGCCGCACCCTCATCCAGGTCATCGACAACGGCAGCGGCATGTCCCCGGACGACGCCGTGCTGTGCTTCGAGCGCCACGCCACCTCCAAGATCGCCACCGCCGAGGACCTGCAGGAGATCACCACCTTCGGCTTCCGCGGGGAAGCCCTCGCGTCCATCGCCGCCGTCGCGGATGTGGTCCTGCGGACCCGCCGCGAGGAGGACGAAGTGGGCGTGGAGGTCCATCTCTCCGGTTCCGAGCACATCTCCACGCGCGAAGTCGCCGCCCCCAAGGGCTCCAACTTCGCCGTCCGGAACCTCTTCTACAACATCCCCGCCCGCCGGAAGTTCCTCAAGTCGGACAACGTGGAATTCCGCCACATCCTGGAGGAGTTCCAGCGCGTGGCCCTCACCCGGCCCGAAATCGCCTTCACGCTCACGCACAACGGCCGCGACATCCATGTCCTGAAGAAGGCCAAGTCCCTCAAGTTCCGCGTGACGGACCTCCTGGGCCCGCAGCTCGTGGGCGAGGTGATGGACATCGAGGCCGATACCTCCCTGGTCCGGATCCACGGCTTCGTGGGCCGGCCCGAGGCGGCGAAAAAGACGCTGGGGAACCAGTTCCTCTTCGTCAACGGCCGCTATTTCCGCAGCCCTTACCTGCACAAGGCGGTGATGAAGGCCTATGAGGCCCTCATTCCCGAAGGTACGACGCCGTCCTACTTCATCTTCCTGGAGGTGGATCCTTCCACCATCGACGTGAACATCCATCCCACCAAGACGGAGATCAAGTTCGAGGAGGACAGCGTCATCTTCCAGACGCTTTACGCCTGCGTCCGCGAGGCCACGGCCCGCGGCGGCGCCGGCGGCGACATCGACTTCGACAACCCCGAGGCCCGGGAACTCCCCGTCATCGGCCCCCGCTTCGGCGAGTACCGCCCGGTGAGCATCCCCACGGCCGGCGTGGACCCGACCTACAACCCCTTCACGGCCGGCGAC
Source organism: uncultured Bacteroidales bacterium (assembly GCA_900316525.1). GTDB lineage: Bacteria > Bacteroidota > Bacteroidia > Bacteroidales > UBA932 > Cryptobacteroides. The sequence continues at coordinate 54,224 of ONDF01000010.1, read as the reverse complement.
GGCAACCTGGACGTCCGGGACTTCTCGCCCGCGGGCGGCTCCACAGGCGGCTCCGGCGCCCCGATGCGCCCGTCCTACACCGTCGACAAGCACGAGGACTACGGCAAGCTCTTCGAGGACCGGACGATGCCTACGGCGCAGGTCCTGGTGGTCCAGGGCAAGTACATCTTCTCCCAGTCGGCTTCCGGCGTGATGATCGTCCATGTCCGCCGCGCCCGGGAGCGCATCCTCTTCGACCGCTTCCTCAAGGTGCTGGGCCAGGAGGCGCACGTGAGCCAGACCGCCCTGTTCCCGGTGCAGGTCAATGTGGGCGTGGAAGGGCGGCTGCTCTTCGACGCGAACGCGGACCTGCTCAAGCGCCTGGGCTTCGACATTGAGGCCTTCGGCACCGACACCGTCGTCGTGAACGGCGTCCCGGAGGGCTACAGCACCGAGGCCGGCAAGGTCCATACGATGGTGGGCGACCTCACCCTCATCCTGGCCGACGACCACGGCTCCCTGCCCGAAATGATAGAGCAGTCCCTGGCGCAGAAATTCGCCGTCCTGGGCGCGTCCGGCGGCGAAAAGCTGTCCTCCCCGACGGAGGCGCAGCGCCTGGTGGACGCCCTCCTTTCCTCTACCAATCCTGAATTCACCTCCTCCGGCCGCCGGATCATCAGCATCCTCCCGCTGGACGAAATCGACAAACGATTCTGATGGCCTTCCAAAGCAATTTCCTCGACAGGATCCCGCCCGTCACCCGGAGCCTCCTCATCGTCAACGTGATCATGTTCGTGGCCACGCTGATCAACGAGAACTTCATGATCGGGACCTTCGCGATGTTCTACCCCGCCTCCCCGCTGTTCCGGTGGTGGCAGCCGCTCACGCACATGTTCATGCACGGCGGCTGGTGGCACATCTTCTTCAACATGTACACCCTCGTGATGTTCGGCATGGTGGTGGAGCGGGCCCTGGGCACGAAGAAGTTCCTGATCCTGTACTTCGTCACGGGCTTCGGCGCCGCCGCCCTGCACACGGGCGTGGAGTGGCTGCAGTTCCACCAGGCCATCGCCGCTTCCGACACGGCCCTGTCGCAGGACGTCATCGACCTGTTCCGCACCCCGATGGTGGGCGCCTCCGGCGCCATCTACGGCGTGCTCGTCGCCTTCGCGATGCTCTATCCCGAGGCGCGGATGACCCTCATCTTCCCGCCCGTCACCCTGGACGCGAAGTGGATGGTGGCCATCTTCATCGGCATCGAACTCCTCACCGGCATCACCGGCACGCAGATGGGCGTGGCCCATTTCGCGCACCTGGGCGGCGCCCTGTTCGGCTTCCTGCTCGTCTGGTACTGGCGTAAACGCGGCGAATTATGGCGGAGGTAAAGAAACGGCACGGGTGGTTCTCCCGGCTCACGTTCGGGACGGTCTCGCTGGCCCTCGGCGGCCTGCTGGCCCTGAGCTACGTGTCCGTGCTCGTGAATCCCGCGAAGGCCTGGTTCTTCACCATCTTCGGCCTCCTGTTCATCCCGGTGCTGGTCCTGACGGTCCTGTTCTTCATCTGGGCCCTCTTCCGGCGCTCCCGGATGACCGGGTTCCTGCTCGTGATGATCCTGCCGGCCATCTTCCTCATCGGCAAGTATTACCAGTACAAGGCCCCCGAGCCGGAGCGTGAGCCCACGCTCAAGGTCGTCTCCTATAACGTGGGCCTGTTCATGCACGGGAACATGGGCGACAAGCGCCTGGTCCTGGCCGATTCCGTCGCCGCCTTCCTGCGCCGCACGAATGCCGATGTCATCTGCCTGCAGGAGTTCCATCTCCCGAACACCCTGAACATGGACGCCTGGTTCCGCGACCGATTCCCGGGCTATCATGCTGAATATTACGTGCTTACGGGCGAGAGCGGCCACGCGGGGAACGTCACGCTGTCCCGCCGCCCCGTCCTGTACAAGGGCAAGCTGGACTTCGACAAGTCCACGAACCTGGCCCTCCATACCGACATCCAGCTGGACTCCACGGTCCTGCGCTTCTACAACTGCCATTTCGAGAGCTACAACATCTCCCTGTCCGGCCTGGTGAAGTCCATCGGCCACCATACCGACGAGATGGTGGAGGACACCGGCCGGAAGATGCGCCGCGGCATCACGCAGCGGCCCCGGCAGGTGGAGGAAGTGATGAAGGACGTGGACGAGTGCCCCGTCCGCTCGGTGGTCCTGGGCGATTTCAACGACAATCCGCTCTCCTATACGGTGTACCGCCTCTCCCGCGGCCGCAAGGACTCCTTCGTCCAAGCCGGCAAGGGCTTCGGCGCCACCTTCCGCCACTTGTGGCCGCTCCTGCGGATCGACTACATCCTCTACCCGCGCGACCTCCACGCCGTCAGCTACGAGGTCCCGAAAGTCAAGTATTCCGACCATTATCCCGTCATTGCCACCTACTATGAAACGCGATGAAGTCCTTGCCGAGGCCCTGAAGACCCTCCGGGCCGGCGGCACGATCTTGTATCCCACCGACACCGTCTGGGGCCTGGGCTGCGACGCCACGAACCCCGAGGCCGTGGCGAAGATCTATGCCATCAAGCGGCGGAGCGAGGCCAAGTCGCTGGTCCTCCTCGCCTCCGACCTGGACATGGTCGCCAAGTACGTGCGGCAGGTCCCGTCCATGGCGGTGGAACTCGTGGAGGTCAATGACAAGCCGATGACAATCATCTATCCGGACGCGCAGGCCGGCGTGGAAGGGGAGCCCGGCGACCGCTGGCATCTCGCCTGGAACGCCGTCGCCGAGGACGGCTCCGTGGGGATGCGCATCCCGCTGTTCGACTTCTGCCGCGACCTCGCCTTCAAGCTCGGCCGCCCGGTGGTGTCGACCTCCGCGAACATCTCCGGCGAGCCCACCCCCGCCCGCTTCAGCGAAATCCCCCAGGAGATCAAGGACGCCGTCGACTTCGTCGTCCCGCCCTCCATCGACACCGACTCCACCGGCAAGGCCTCCCAGATCATCAAGGTCGGCATGGACGGCGAGATGGAGATCATCCGGATGTAATGGAACTGTTCTACGCATACGAGGCCGACGGCCGCTTCTGCCGGCTGGATGCCGACGAGTCCGGCCACTGCTGCCGCGTGCTGCGGCACCGCGCCGGCGACGAGATTCACGTGATCGACGGTCTCGGGTCGATGTTCCGCTGCCGACTGGTCGATGACAACCCCAAGGGGGCCGAGGCCGAGGTGCTCGAGGCCTTCCCCGGCTGGGGCGGCCACCCCTACCGGCTCACTGTCGCCTGCTGCCCCACCAAGAACAACGACCGCTTCGAATGGTTCGTGGAAAAGGCCACGGAAATCGGCGTGGACCGCATCGTGCCCACGATTGGCGAGCGCTCCGAGCGCAAGGTCTACAAGACCGACCGCGCCCTTCGCATCGCCCTCTCCGCCACCAAGCAGTCCCTCAAATCCCGCATCCCCGAAATCGCGGAGCCCGTTTCCGTCAAAGATTTCATTTGTCATTCCGAGCCTGCGGAGCAGGCGAAGGAATCTCTCAAACTCATCGCCTACTGCTTCGAAGGCGACACCAAGCGCATCTCCATCCAAGAGGCGTTGAAAACTTACGAAGGCAACGATATCACCATTCTCATCGGCCCGGAAGGGGATTTCTCCCCGGAAGAAGCGCGCCTGGCCGTGGAGCACGGCTACATTCCCGTCCACCTCGGCGCCTCCCGTCTCCGGACGGAAACCGCCGCGGTCCTGGCGGCCGCGGCGGTGTACCTGCACTTCGAGTAGCGCTGTTCTATGTATATCGGCCTCATATCGGATACGCACGGGGTGTTCTCCCCCGAATTCAGGGAGTTCCTGCAGGATGTCGACGAGATCTGGCACGCCGGGGACTTCGGGGGCGGGCTGGACCTGGAGACGGAGATCGCGGCGTTCAAGCCGCTGAAGGGCGTCATCGGCAATTGCGACGACCGGCGGCTGCTGGACCGGTGCCCGCTGTTCCGCTGCTGGGAATGCGAAGGGGTCAAGGTGCTGATGACCCACATCGGCGGATCGCCCGGCCACTATTATCCCGAGGCGCGGGCGCTCATCCGGCAGCATCGGCCCGATATCTTCGTCTGCGGGCATTCCCACATCCTGAAGGTTATGGATGATAAGGCCGAAAAAGTCCTGTATATCAACCCTGGGGCCTGTGGTAACCAGGGCTGGCACGTTTTCCGGACGGCTCTCCGCTTTCATATTGATAGCGGAAAAGTACATGACATGGAGGTCTTCGAGCTGAATCGGCGGTAGACTGTAATGAAATTGTAATATCCCCAAATTATAAATATTTTAAAAAATTCTTGCTTGTTTCAAGAATCGGGTGTACCTTTGCCACCCGAAAGTGTTTTGTTTAACTAGTTAGTAAAAACTTGCAACCATGAAAAAGGTATTTATGTCCGCCGCCGTCATCGCGATGATGATCTGCGCCGCCGCTTGCGGAAACAACAATTCCAAGAAGGCCGAGTCCGAGGCTGAGGCTGCCGTCGAGGCTGCCGCCGAGGAGGTCAAGGAAGCCGCCGAGGCTGTCGACACCACCGTCGCCGCCGCCGCCGACTCCGTCGTTGCCGCCGCCAACCAGGTCGTCGCCGAGTAAGCGAAACCTGCAATCATTGCGATGAGATATTGTCCCGAGATGGAACAATATCTTTTTTTTGTATCTTAGCGGAACGAAAGACGACGGATATGGCTGTGAAAGGAACGACGAAATCGAAGACCGTGTGGTTCTGCTCGAACTGCGGCAACGAATACTCCAAGTGGATGGGCAAGTGCCCCGCCTGCGGGGAGTGGAATACGATGGTGGAGAAGGAAGTGGTGACGGGGAAGCGGCCGCTCGCGGTGTCCGTTCCCGGCGCCGGGCGCAAGCCGATGCCCCTGAAGGACGTTTCCACGACCGCGGAGGACCGCGTGTCCCTCGGCAGCGCCGAGGTGGACCGCCTCCTCGGCGGCGGCATCGTGAAGGGCTCCCTGGTGCTGATGGGCGGCGAGCCCGGCATCGGCAAGTCCACGCTTTCCCTCCAGATTCCCCTCAGCTGCCCGTCCCTGAAAGTCCTCTATGTCACGGGCGAGGAAAGCGTCAAGCAGGTGAAGATGCGGGCGGACCGTCTGGGTGGCGACGCCTCCAACTGCTTGATTTACAGCGAAACGCTGATGGACAACATCATCGCCGAGGCGGAGGAGGCGGCCCCGGACCTCGTCATCGTGGACTCCGTCCAGACGATGTACTGCCAGAACGTGGAATCCACCGCCGGCTCCGTGACGCAGGTCAAGGAGGTCGCCTCCGCGCTGCTCCGCTTCGCGAAGGGCAGCGGCATCCCGGTCATCCTCATCGGCCATATCACCAAGGAAGGCGCCATCGCGGGCCCTAAGGTGCTGGAACACATCGTCGATGTGGTCCTGCAGTTCGAGGGCGAGAACCGCGGCCCTTACCGCGTCCTGCGGAGCATCAAGAACCGCTTCGGTTCCACGGCGGAGCTCGCCGTGTTCGAGATGACCGGCGCGGGCCTCCGCCAGGTGGCGAACCCTTCCGAACTCCTCATCCCCCAGCATGAGGACGGGCTCAGCGGCACCGCCGTGAGCGCGATGCTGGACGGCAACCGGCCCTTCATGTTCGAGGTGCAGGCGCTGGTGTCGTCGGCCGTGTACGGCACGGCGCAGCGCAGCGCGACGGGCTTCGACGTCCGCCGGCTGAACATGCTCCTCGCCGTGCTCGAGCGCCGCGCCGGCTTCAAGCTCAGCCAGAAGGACGTGTTCCTGAACATGGCCGGCGGCCTGCGCATCACGGACCCGGCCTGCGACCTCGCGGTCGTGGTGGCCGTCCTCTCCTCCAACTTCGACTACGCCATTCCGAACGATGTGTGCTTCGCCGGCGAGGTGGGCCTGAGCGGCGAGATCCGGCCGGTCTCCCAGGCCGAGCGCCGCGCCGTGGAGGCCGCCCGGCTGGGCTTCAAGCGCATCTTCGTCTCGTCCTACACCCGCTTCGACCGCAAGCCCGAGGGCATCGAGGTCGTGAAAGTGGCCGACATTCCCGCCCTCGTCAAATCCCTGTTCCGATGAAAATGACGATGAAACAGATCAACCGGTATCTCTTCCCGCTGTTGATCCTGATAGCCGTGTTCCTGGCCTTCAACCGCCCGAAGGCGTTCACGAAGGAAGAGCGCCTGATCATCCGCCAGTCCGATTCCGTGATGTACGTGACCGTGTGGCCGGAGGACAGCGCGATTCTCCGCACGCCGTGCGTGGATTTCACTAAGGCCGAACTCAAGTCCAAGGATCTCAAGACCCTGATGGCCAAGATGCTGGCCACCGTGCGGGCGCCGCAGCACGACGGCGTGGGCATCGCCGGGCCGCAGGTGGGCATCGGCAAGCGCATCATCTGGCTGCAGCGGCTGGACAAGGAGGGCGGTCCGTTCGAGTGTTACCTGAACGTCCGCATCGACAGTCTCTTCGGGAGCATCGGCAAGGGGCCGGAAGGCTGCCTGTCCGTCCCGCCCATGCGCGGCCTCGTCCCGCGTTACACGGACGTCATCGTCTCGTATGTCCATCCGGAAACGCTTGAACCCAAGCGCGATACGGTCCATGGCTACACCGCCGTCATCTTCCAGCACGAGTGCGACCACCTGGACGGCCGCCTTTACATCGACCGGGCCGATACGGTCTATGTCTCCACTGCCTGGGAGGCGGAGCGGCGCGCTTTCGACTATTCCAAGCCCGATTGGTGGCCGTTGCAGTAGGCCTTTCCCTGCCTAGTATTCCGTTTTTTTTCGTTATATTTGCTCTGGTATTCTGCAAGAATACTTCAGGTTTTCCTTGAAGACCAAGCGAGCATACGATCAATTATCTGACAGTGAGCTGATCGCTTTCGTCAAGAAGGGAGATGGCCGTGCCTTCGACGCCGTCTTCCTCCGGTATTATCCCCAGGTCCATCGGTTCATTCAGGCCCTCGTCAAGGACGATACCCTGGCGGAAGACCTTTCCCAGATGGTCTTTATGAAGGTGTGGCTGTACCGGGACCGGCTGGATGAGAGCCTGTCCCTCAAAAACTATCTGCTCGTCCTGGCGAGGAACAGTGCAGTGGATGTCTTTCGTTCCAAGCGGCACCTGCTGATGTCCAGTACCGCCGTCCTTCCCGAGAAGTCCGCGCCCGAGCGGGCGGAGCACCTGGCCGAATTCAAGGAAGCGCGGTTCCGCATTCTCAAAGCCGTCGAAGAAATGCCTCCCCAGCGCCGGGAGGTGTTCAAGATGAGCCGCTTTTGCTCGCTCTCCAATGACGAGATCGCCCACTTGCTGGGACTGAGTGTCCGTACGGTGGAAAAGCATATCCAACTGGCCTTGCAGGATCTCCGCATGCACGGGAACTGATTTTTTCCCTTCAACATTACGCATCCTCCCCGTTTCGTTCGTTCTTTATATAACGAACACCTTAACTATAGCCAGCATTGGACATCGACATCAATACCCTGCAAGATTATCTGGACGGAAAGCTTTCCGAAGAGGAAAATCTGGAAGTCCAATTCTTCCTGTCGGACCATATGGACGACCCGGAGGTCCAGGACCTGCTGGAAGGGGCCTTTGACAGTTTTCGCATCGGGAAAGAAGACGCCGCCCGGCAGTCCCTGTCGGCCACCCGGGCCCGGTTGGGGATCTCTTCCCGCCGGATTTCCCGAAGGTTTGTCTGGCAGGCGGCGGCTGTGGTCGCCTTGCTCCTGGCCATCCCCGCGGCGCTTCAGGTCGGGTATCATCTTCACAAGGAACCCGCTCCCGTCGCCTGGAAGGAATTGAGTGTTCCGACCGCGCAGACGCGGGAACTCACGCTCCCGGACGGCACTCTTCTCTCCCTGGGGGCGGAATCACGGGTCACCTGGCCGGAAACCTTCACCGGAACGGAACGCCGCATCTTCCTGGACGGCAAGGTGACGGCGAAAGTGGCCAAGGATCCGGAGCATCCCTTCATCATCCAATCCGGGGACATTGACGTCCGTGTTCATGGAACGACCTTCAATTTCAAGTCGTACCGGAACAACACCATGGTGGAGATGATGTTGCTGGAAGGATCGGTCAGTATGGACATCCACTCGGATAATGGGGTTCGCGAAGTCTGGCTGACCCCGGGCGACATCGCCCAGTATGACCGTCAGGCGGGTGATGTGACCCTGGGAAAGATCTCCTCGGAGAGCTTTCACGTCTTTTCGGAAAACCGGTCTTTCAGTTTCTTCAATGTCCCCTTGTGCGACATCGCGGCCGATTTGGAACGCTCTTTCGGCACCGAGATCGTGATCGCCGACCCGTCCATCGTCTCCCGCCGGTTCCTCGCTTTCTTCACCAACCATGAATCCCTGGACGATATTCTACGCCTGCTCTCCGCCAACGGGAATCTGCGCATCGTACAGTCAGGAGGGGTCGTCTATATGTATGGCAAATAAAGAAACAATCATCATTCAAATAAAGTAAACTTAAAACTAACTGTAATGCTTCCATCTGATTTCTTGCGCTCCTTGCGCTCGATTCTGGTGACGGTCGCTCTTCTGCTTCCGGTGTGGCTCGGTGCGCAGAATGTGACACTGAACCTGAAAGATGTTTCTGTCCAGGAGGCTGTGACCCAACTTCAGTCACAGGGCAACTACACCATTGTCATCAGCGCTGACGATGTGGACTTGCAGCGGAGAGTCTCTGTTTCCGCCAAAGATGCGCCCCTGACCGAGGTGCTTTCTCAGATTTTCAAGGGACAGGACCTGGACTTTGCCATTCACGGAAACACGGTCTCCGTCACTCGGCACAAGGCCGTCGCCTCCACCCCCGGGAAGGCCAGCCTACGCGGCGTCGTCCTGGACCAATCCGGTGAGCCGCTCATCGGAGCGTCGCTCGTGGACAAGGCTTCCGGCGCCTATGCCATTTCCGATGAAAACGGCGCATTTACCATGACGGGGATTACCCTGCCGGCCGTCCTGACGGTCTCCTACCTGGGCTTCGACGACCAGGAGGTGTCCGTGACCGGAAAGGAACGTCAGCCCATCACCATTCTCATGGAAAACGAGAATGCCGTCCTGGACGAACTGGTGGTCGTCGGATATGGTACCCAGAAGCGGGTCAACCTGACGGGCGCCGTCTCTGTCATCGACGGAAAGCAATTGAATTCCCGCCCCGTCACCAATACCGCTATGGCCATCCAGGGTGCTGATCCGTCCCTGGTCCTGACCACGTCCAGCGGCTCTATCGACGGAACCAATTACAGTGTCAATATCCGCGGCAAGCTTTCCCTGAACAGCGGATCTCCGCTCATCCTCGTGGATGGCATCGAGAGCTCCCTCACCCAGGTCAACCCCAATGATATCGAAAGCATCTCCGTCCTGAAGGATGCCTCGGCTTGCGCCATCTATGGTGCCAAGGCCAGCGCCGGCGTGATCCTGATCACCACCAAAAGCGGAGCGGAGGGCGACGCGAAGATTACCTACAACGGCCGCTTCAGCCTGTCGATGAACACCACCTCGACCGATTTCATCACCAACGGCTACGACTATGTGACCCTGACCAACGATTTCTACAAGACGCTCAAGGGCTATGGCGCCTGGACGTACTCCGACGAGCAGCTCCAGATGCTGTATGACCGCCGCAACGACGTAACGGAGAATCCGGAGCGGCCGTGGGTCATTCCTGATGAAACCAGGACCTACACGTATGTGTACCTGGGTAACTTCGACTGGTACAACTTCATCTTCAACCGCACGCGTCCCGAAACCGAGCATAACGTGACCGTGCGGGGTGGTACCAATAAGGTGAAGTATTATGCTTCCGCCCGGTATCTGTATCGGGAGGGCCTGTTCGCCGGCAATGCCCAGGATATCTTCAACAACGTTTCGCTGCGCGGAAAAGTGGACGCCAAGATCAGCAGCTGGCTGGACTATTCCACCAATATCAGCATGGAGCGGAACAAGTACGACTGGGGCGGCTTCTGGGAAATGGATGGTTCTACCGGCTATGTCAGTCAGGGTATCATGTGGAATGTCACCCAGAACGTGGGCCCCAACTATGTTCCTTTCAACCCGGACGGAACTATTGCCATGGTGCCCGGTTTCATGGCTGACGCCACCTCCCCGCTGATGTCGGGGCGTGGAGGCGTTTTCATGGATGGCCGGAACAGCAATACCAATGTGAACAACTACTGGACCTGGACCAATCGGTTCACCGCCCATCTGGCGAAGGGCCTTAACTTCGTCGCCGACTATACCTACCGCCGGCGTGACCGCCGCCTGAACAATCGCAGCCTTCCTACCGCCAACTCCTATGACAACGTGAATGCACGCATGTACACGGGCAACGGCCTTACAGGTGGTTTGTTCTCCAACGGATCAGTCTATGATTTTACCCGTGAGTACCGATATTATCAGGACGGCAGTGTCATCAACGCCTATTTCGCCTATGACAATACGTTCGGCAACCACCATACGGCCGCCACGGTCGGCGCCAATTTCGACGACTACCATTCCAGCAGCCTGAATGTCCAGCAGAAGGGTTCCCTCAGCGACGCCCTGTCCTTCATCAATATGGCCAACGGTGAAATCGAAAAGGCTTCCATGTCCAACAGCGCCTACCGGACGCTGGGCTTCTTCGGCCGTGTCAATTATGACTGGAAAGGCCGCTATCTGGTGGAACTGAGCGGTCGCTACGATGGTTCCTCCCGTTTCCCGAAAGGTCATCGCTGGGGTTTCTTCCCCTCCGCTTCGGCCGGTTGGCGCCTGAGCGAGGAACCTTTCTGGGAGAACGTCAAACCCTATGTTTCCAACGCCAAGATCCGCCTCAGTTACGGAACCCTTGGAAACCAGCAGGTCGACAACTACTATTATTGGGAGGAGTTGAAAACCGGCCTCCTGAGCGGCTATACCTTTGACGGGGTCACCAATGCAGGATACTCCTATGTCGATGCGCCCGTCTCCAGCGGACTCACCTGGGAAACCGTGATTTCCAAGAATGTGGGCATTGACCTGGGTTTCTTCCGCAACCGCCTCACCCTGAATGCCGATTTCTTCATCCGAGACACCAAGGACATGCTCACCGCCGCTATGGCGTTGCCGTATGTCTACGGCGAGACGGCTCCCCAGGAGAATGCAGCCGACCTACGTACGAAGGGATATGAACTTGCCCTTAGTTGGAAGGACAACCTTGTCGTTGCAGGAAAGCCGCTCTACTACGGAGTAACTGCCACGCTCGGAGACTTCGTCACCCATATCACCAAGTTTGACAACGAAAGCAAGCTCCTCAGCGAGAATTATGTAGGAAAGCGCCTGGGAGATATCTGGGGGTACGTGACGGACGGCGTATTCGCCACCGATGAGGAAGCGGCCGAGTATGAGCGTTCCATCGAATCGTTCTCCACGGTCAACAAGGGTATCAACGGGCAGGCCGCTCCTTGGAACCACTTGATGGCGGGCGATATCAAGTATGTTGACCTGGGAGGCAACGTGCAGTACGACGAGGCGGGAAACGTGATTTCCAACACGCCGGACGGCAAGATCAATACGGGTGACAATACCCTGAAGAATCCCGGCGACCGCCGCGTCATCGGCAACTCCCTCCCGCGTTACAATTACGCCCTCAAGGGGGAATTCAGCTGGGCCGGCTTCGACCTGAGCGTGTTTTTCCAGGGCGTCGGCAAACTGAGCTGGATGCCCAACGGAAACTGCATTTACTTCTGGGGTCCCTACTCCTATCACCGCCCGACCTTCATCCCGAAAGACTTCGTCAGCAAGTGCTGGTCGGATGAACCTGGCGCCGACAACAGCAAGGCCATTTTCCCGCGCCAGCGCGGCAGAATCGCCACGACGTCCAATCTGGTCACCTCCGACTATTACCTCCAGAACGCGGCCTACCTGCGTCTGAAGAACATAACCATCGGGTATACGCTTCCCATCAAGAGCGGCGTCTTCAGCAAAGCCCGCCTGTATTTCTCGGGTGAAAACCTCTTCTACCTGTCTCCGCTGAAAAAGGCGACCAAGTACATCGACCCGGAGGTGGCCACCTCTTCCATCAGTGAAGATTGCACCTATCCCTATTCGAAGACTTTCTCTCTTGGTGTTGACATTACATTCTGACGATTATGAAAAAGATTATCATAGCTCTGTCCTTCGTTGCAGCGGCATTGGGTCTGACTTCCTGCGAGGATTTCCTGACCAAGACGCCTGAGACCACACTGTCTCCCGACACCTATTTCTCCTCCAAGGCGGAACTGGACCTTTGGGCCAACAAGATCTATAACGATATTCTGCCCACGGCCGACGAACTGGCCGAACTGAACGCCGACGACAACGGTTCCACCTCCTCGCTGAGCGCCATCCAGCGGGGCACCCGGACTCCGTCTTCGAAGTCCTGGAGCGCCTCCACCTGGAAACCGCTCCGCAATATCAACTACATGCTGGAGAACAACAAATGCAGCGACGCTTCCGTCAAAGCCATGTATGACGGTGTCGGCTATTTCTTCCGCGCCTGGTTCTATTTTGATAAAGTCCGCCAATATGGTGACATCCCTTGGTATGACCACGTGATCGGCTCTTCCGATGTGGATGACCTGAACAAGCCCCGCGATCCGCGTGGATATGTCATGCTCCAGGTGATGAAGGACCTGGACAAGGCTTACGAACTGCTGCCCGCACGCTGGCCCTCGGACGCCGTGTACCACGTTTCAAAGGACGCCGCCCTGGCGCTGAAATCCCGCGCCGCCCTCTTTGAAGGGACTTTCCGGAAGTACCATGCCGGTACCCCGTATGTTCCCCAGGACAGCCAGACCTTCGGCGATGTGACCATCTCGTCCGAGTATTTCCTCCGCCAGGCCGCCGATGCCGCCTCCAAGATGATCGGCACCCGGAAACTGTATACGGGTAATACGCTGGGGCTGGCCCCGAAAGCGACGGATGCGTCGTACCGGGAATACTTCCTGCTGGAGACCGCCGAAACGGATGAAACCATCCTTTCCCGCCGCTACAGCGTGGATATCCTGGTCCGTCACGGAATCCAATTCACCTATAAGAGCAATCATCGCAGCGCCAGCAACCGCATGGTGAACCATTACCTGCAGTCCAACGGCGAGTCGATGACCAAGCGCATCGGTTTCGCCTACAAGGATGGCGAAGCGACGCTGTCGTATGCCGACATGTTCGTCGGCCGCGATCCCCGGATGGCCCAGACCCTCCACGGGCCCGACTATGTCGCCATCGACGGAACGGCCCATGAACCCCTGTCCTGGGAGCGTACTTTCAACGGCTACCGGGTCATCAAGTACATTTCCGATTCCTCCCACGAGACGGCCACCACTTCCACCACCGATTTCCCGGTCCTCCGTTATGCGGAAGTCCTGCTGAATTACGCGGAAGCCAAGGCGGAACTGGGCGAACTGACCGCAGACGACATTTCCAAGACCGTCGATGTCCTGCGCGACCGGGTCGGAATGCCGGCGATGGGCGGGGTCCCGACCGAGGTCGACCCGATGCTGATGGATTACTATCCGCACGCCACCGGCAGCCAGCTTGCCGCCATCCTGGAGGTCCGCCGTGAGCGCACCGTGGAACTCTTCTGCGAAGGATTCCGCCAGTGGGATCTTCTCCGCTGGGGAGAGGGCGCTCTCCTGACTCCCCTTGCGACGGGTGGTTTCCGCGGCATCTGGGTGAATGGCCTGGGAGAGTATGACCTGGACAAGGACGGTAAGATCGACCTGTGCCTCTGGCAAGGGACCAAACCCGCCACGACGGCTCCGGCCACCAACATTATCGAGATCGGAGACCAGTTTACCATCACCGGCGGCCCTTCCGCGAATGTGGGATACCTCACGTATTACGGAAAAGAGGACTACACGTGGCACGAAGACCGGGACTACCTCTGGCCTATTCCTGCAGACCAGCGTTCCCTGACCAAGGGCGCCCTTTCGCAGAATCCCGGCTGGGACGACGGTCTTTCCTTCTAATCGGGCGGATATGCGCAGATTCATTTCGGTTGTTTCAACCATCGCATTGTCTGTCCTGGCTTCCGCCTGCGGGGGCAAGACGGCACCTGTAGAGGTGGATGATACTCCGCTGCAGGTGTCACCGGCCACCCAGGCCGTCGCGAGCCTCGGTGAAATCAAAACGTTCACCGTCGTGTCCTCGACGGACTGGTACGCGCGCAGTTCCGCTTCCTGGGCCAAAATCCAGACGGCGTCGGGGAAAGCCGACAAGAGCGGCTCCCCGTTGACCGTCAACTGCGAGGAGAACAAGGGAACGGAGCCCCGGACCGCGCAGATCACTGTTTCCAACCTGGGGAAGGAGACGGTCACCGTCTCCATCGACCAGGCGGCGGGCGACGGGACGACCCCCGTCACCCGGCGGGGCATTGCCACGGCGGAAGACCTCGTGGCTTTCGCCAAAGCCGTCAATGGGGAAGGATCCATCGCCCCGTTCCTGGTGGACGGCGTGGTCAAGTTCCTGAACGACATCGACGCCTCCTCCATCAAGGAATGGGTTCCCGCCGGGACACAAGCCATGCCGCTGAAGTACAGCATCAACGGGAACAACTGCACCATCAAGAACGTCAACTGGACCGTGGACCTGGATAAATACCCGATGGCCGGCCTCATTGGCTGTGCGACGGGAATCACCGTCCAGAAGCTGACTTTCGGCGATGACGGCAGCCAGGTGACCTTTACCGGCAATCCCTCGGGGAAGGTCCGGGCCGGCGGGATTGTCGGCCGGGCTGAAGCCATCAAGATGGACCGTGTCGTCAACAATGCCGACCTCGTCGTGACGGGGACGTCCGCCACCGGGAACAACCTGATCATCGGCGGTGTCGCCGGCTATATCAACTCCGACAGCGCCCTGGGAGGAGAACTGAAGAGCGGAGGCTGCATCAACAACGGCGACATTACCGTCTCGGTTCCCGCCCAGCAGGGCGGCATCGTGGGGTACAATTCCGGCGTCATCACGAACTGTTCCAATTACGGAACCATCACCGGCAAGAAGGAAGGCGATTACGGGCCGGGCTGGCTGTGTTCCTACAACAGCACCAAGGCCAATGTCACCTCCAACTACGGATATGGTTTTGTCGGGGACTGTCCGGCCATGATGAAGAATGCCATGATCAACTACGAGGCCGGCTATGACCTGGAAGCGAACACGGTGGACTGGACCCTGGATGCCTACTATGACTGGGAGACCGTGGAAACACGCCAGCTGCACAGGGGGGCCACCTACTACCACTACAACTGCATCAATGTTCCCCGGCATATCCATGTCCTGGAAATCGACCTCCAGGATCCGGGTATCGAACTGAACAGCGCCGTGGCCGACGAGCTGATTCCCAACCCCAACGGAAACGGCAACAACAACAACGGTTACAACAAACGGGAGACCCTGTCCATGCTCTGCAACCGGCGCCGGGCCGAGGGAAAGAAGGTCTTGGCGGGTGTAAACAGCTGCTTCTTCGACTCCAATGACGGAATCAGCCGGGGCTTCCACGTGGAAGACGGCGAGCCGGTGTATATCAACAACCCTTCCGTGGTCACCAACCTGGTGAACCACGCCTGGGGATTCACCGTATTCACCGACGGGACGGCGTCCTGCGGGAAGAAAAAGTTCACCGGGACCCTCCGCATGGGCGGGAAGGAGTACCGTTTCAACACGGTGAACGATACGACCCTCCGGCATGCGTCCCCGACCGTTTCTCCCGTCAACCTGTTCACGTCGCGGTATGTCCGCGTTCCGCATTCGTCCTTCCCGACCCTCATCAACGACCTGGCCTCCAATGTCCTCTATGTCATTTGCGAGTATACGGGAGACGTGATGAAGGTGAACACCGGTTATGTCGAGACGAAAGTGGTGGACATCGTGGACGGACGCTCCGGGAGCATCGCCAAGCCCTATATCACGGCCCGGAACCGCATCGGTATCGCGCTCTCCGGCGATATGGCCAGTGAATGGTATGCCAAGGTCAAGAAAGGGGATACCGTGGAGTTCAAGTGCGACATCGCCATCGACGGTGACGCCTCCAAGCCCATCTTCGCCCTGGATTCCTCCATGTATCAGCTGCTGACCGAAGGCCAGGATGCATCCAATACGCCGGGCTCGTCGGCGAGCCTGTACTCGAAATATGACCCGATCACCTTCCCGGTCGTGAGCCAGGACCGTTCCAAGGTCTGGCTGGTGGAAATCGACGGCCGCCAAGGCTGGTATTCCACCGGAATCAAGGGCTATGAGCTTTACCGGATCGCCAAGAAGCTCGGCGGCTGGTGGGCGACCCGCCTGGACGGCGGCGGCTCTTCGGCCATGTGGATCTGGGATGCGGCCAAAGGTGGCGGCTCCCTGGTCAACAGCGTCTGTGACTCCAAGGGAGAGCGCAGTTGCATGTCCTATATCCTCTTAACGGAAAAATAAACCATATAATAACCATGAAAGTTTTTAACAGAATAACCTTTGCGCTGCTTTTCGGAGCGGCCGTGACGGTTTCCTGCAACACCAAGGAGCAGGGTGGATCGGCCTATACCATCACGGCCGACAGGACGGCCGTCAATGACGTGGCTGCCAATGCCCCCGGTACGGAGGTCCTTGTCGTCACGACCGACGCCCCGTATTGGATCGTCCTCACGCCCGACTGGATCAAGGCCGATCCCACCACGGGCGTCGGCGGAGGAAAGAGTACCATCGTAACCCTCACCATTGCCTCCAACTACAAGAATGAGACGACCGACACCTACCCGCGCAGCGGGAATGTGGTGTTCTCGGGCGGAAAGACCTCGCTCACCATCCCGGTCAACCAACTGGGCCATAAGGGCTATATCGACCCGAGCCTCGGGATCGGCGGCATCCCGGACATCAATGAATTCCGGGACTTCATCGCCGCCGTCAATGAGGGCGGCTCCATCACCCGCTGGATGAATCCGGTGGGCGAAGTGGAGCTCCAGGCCGACCTCGACCTCGCCGAACTCAGCGCCGGCTGGGTCCCGATCGGCGCCGTGGAGCAGACGGGGAACGGAAACAATGCCTGCAAGCCGGTGGGCAACGCCTTCAGCGGCAAGTTCAACGGCGGCGGTCACACCCTCAGGAACTTCCGTGTATCCAAGGACCTGGCGGATGTCGCCAACGGCGCCACCTTCGGCCTGTTCGGCGTCTTGGACCATGCCGTGGTCAAGGATCTCCACATCGAGACCGACTTCACCGTGTCCGCCAACGGGACGGCCGACGTGGGCGTCGTGGCCGGTACGGTCCTGTGTTCCACGATCGAGAATGTGACGGTGACGGGAAAGATCACTTCGGCCGGAACCACCGCCAACAAACGCTTTGCCCTCGGCGGCATCGCCGGCTTCGTCTTCAGTGTCTTCGACGCTGAAACCGGCGCGGCCGTTGACAGCTACATCAAGGATTGCAAGGTGGAGGCGGAAGTGAATGTCGACTGCGGCACCAATACGGCCAGCGGCGCCACCGGTGTCATGTACGGCGGCATCGCCGCCTTCGCCACCAATATCAAGGACGAGTCCCGGATCCATATCGAGAATTGTGAGAACAACGGGACGATGACCGTCAAGGCCGGACGATGCAGCGGCATCCTCCCGACGGCCAATTACGGCGCCATCGTGCAGGGCTGCACCAACAACGCCTCCCAGTTCAATACCATCGAAAACGGACGTATCGGCCAGATTGTCTGTAACTTGAGCGCCAACAGCGCCGTCATCGACTGTGTCAACAACGGAGACCTGACGACCACCGGCGCCAAGACGACCACCGGCGCCCTCGTCGCCCTCCTCGGCGATGATACGGCCTACATCGAAGGCGGTGAACGGATTTGCAACACGGGAACCATCCTCTCGGCCTTCGATCCGTCCACAGACGGCAGCAACCGCAACTTCTCCGGGCTCCTCTGCGCGAACATGAACAAGTTCGACCACGTCTCCAACGTGATCCTGAGCGGCCGCTACGGCGCCTACAAGGCCGACGGCAATCACGAGATGTATCCGGTCAACGCCGCCAATATCATGGAATACATCGGCTGGCTCAACGACTCCTACAAGGAGAAGGCTACGAACATCACGTATGTTTCTTCCGGTCCGGAACCCGAAACCCCGGAGGCCGGCGGCGGCATTTCCGATCTCGATCCTGTCAACGATACTTGGGACTAAAACGCAAACGATATGAAAAAATATACGATTATCGCCGCTTTTGCGGCAGCCCTCCTGCTGGCGGGCTGTGCCAAGGAAATGCCTGGTGGTGACGATTCCCTTCCGGCAAAGACCGTCCTGAACGCCACCCTGTCGCCCTTGACGAGAACGGAAATCGACGGGGTCAAGGTCACCTGGTCGGCAGGTGATGCCATCAACGTCAACGGAACTGTGTCCAACGCGCTTTCCGAGGCGGGAGCCACCGGGACCTTCACGTTCCGGAAAGAACTGTCAACACCCTATAAAGCGGTCTTCCCGGCCGATCTGTACAAGGACGCCACTACGGTGACCCTGCCGGCCACGTGGGCGGTGGACGATTTCGACCTGCCGCTTTACGGGTATGCCGAAAGCGGGAAAGACCTTCCCTTCAAGTCCCTGACCGCCCTGATCAAGCTTTCGGTCACGGGTGAGTCGACGACTACCCTGAAAGAGGTAACCGTCAAGGGGCTCTCCGAGGAACAGGTCAGCGGTGACTTCTCCATCGACTACACGACCGGCGCGCTCGCTCCTCTGTCCGATTCCGAGGCTTCCAAGGAAGTCAAGGTCAACGTCGGCAAGACCCTCTCCGGCGAACCTGTCATCATCTACATCCCGGTGCCGGCCGGCACCTATGCCTCCGGCTACCAGATCGACCTGTTGGATACGGAAGGGGGATTGATGAAAAACTCGGTGTCCGCCCGTACCCTCAAGGCCGGCGAACTCCGGATCATGCCCAGTCTGGCCTTCGCCCCTTCCCAGGAACCGGAAGAGAATATCGGCGGTATCCCGGATGTCGCCGAGCTCAAGGCTTTCGCGGCCGCGGTCAACAACGGCCTGTCCATCGGCCGCTGGCTCAACGACGCCGGCGAAGTGGAACTCCTGGCCGACCTGGATCTGGAAGGCGAGGAGTGGACGCCCATCGGGAACGCTTCCGTTACTACGGCCAACGCCATCACCGGCAATGCCTTCACGGGCGTTTTCAATGGCGGAAACCATACGGTGGATAACTTCAAGGTCACGATTCCGGCCACGGACGGCGGTTCTGTCGCCGGTCTGTTCGGCGCCGTCCAGGGTGCCACCATCAAGGACCTGACCATCGGAAGCAAGGTGGTCCTGAAGACCTCCTCCAAGACTTTCGTCACCTTGGGTGGCGTGGTTGGCTATGCCGCCGAGTCCACCCTGAAGAACCTGGACAGTTACGCGACGCTGGTCAATGACGGCGGCGCCGACAATGTCCGGCTCGTCATCGGCGGAACGGTCGGTACGATGTATGCCTCGGCGTCTGCCCCTTGTACGGCGGAGAACCTCCAGGGCCACGCGTCCTTCGACGTGACGAACACGGTGAATACCAAGAACGGCGGAACCGGCTTCAGCGTCGGTGGCGTCATCGGCTTCACGGACGGCGAATCCCTGGAGCAGGCCGTCCAGG
Organism: uncultured Bacteroidales bacterium; assembly: GCA_900316525.1. Lineage (GTDB taxonomy): Bacteria > Bacteroidota > Bacteroidia > Bacteroidales > UBA932 > Cryptobacteroides. Next base: position 34,649 of record ONDF01000010.1, on the reverse strand, counting down.
TGACCGACTGCGCCAACCACTCCAGTTTCTCCGTCCAGGCCACCCGCACGGGCGGTGTCATCGGCTCCATGAACGACTTTACCAAGGCGGAAGGGCTGGTGAACAACGGAAACATTTCCTGCACCGACACGAAGGCCAGCAACAGCCGTGTCGCGGGCATCGTGTCGGCGATGGGCAATTCCACGTTGCTTTCCAACAGTACCAACCAGGGCGATGTCGTCTTCGCCGTGGCCGACGACAAGACCCACGGCTATGCCGCCGGCATCGTGGGTCAGACCAATGACGCCAACAGCGTGACGGTCATCGACGGATGCGCCTCCTATGGCTCGGTCCTGTCGGACATCTGGTATGGCACCGACAAGTACATCGGCATCATCTGCGCCAATTTCAACTCCAAGACCATCACGGTGAAGAACTGTGTCCTCGGCGGGAAGATCGGCCCCTACACGCCGACCGCCGAATCCCCGGTCGTGGAACTGACGGAGTCCAACTTCAGCCAGTACTATTCCCTGGCCACCGCCAAATCCCAGAAGGTCACCTTCGAGAACAACAGTTTCGGAGGGGGCTCCTCCAGTGAGAAAGGCATCGCTTCCGCCGATGACCTGATCGCCTTCGCGGAGGCCGTCAATGCCGGCAACTCCACCGAAGCCTGGCAGAATGCCGAAGGTACGGTGACCCTGCTTGCCGACATTGACCTGGGCGGCAAGAACTGGACCCCGATCGGAAACGTTTCGTCCGCCGGCAATGCGAATAACGCCTCCAGCCCTACGGGCAACGCCTTCTCCGGCAAATTCGACGGAGGCAACCATACCGTCAAGAACTTCACGGCCGACGTCACCATCGCAGACAATGGGGTCTATGGACTCTTCGGCTATGTCCAGGATGCCACGATCAAGAATCTGTCGGTCGAAGCCGACCTGACCCTCCGGGCCGCGGCCACGGCCGACGCCGGCGTCCTGGCCGGGACCGTCGCCGGTTCCACCATCGAGAATGTCACGGTGAAAGCCACGCTGACCATATCCGGTGCGGACGTCGACAACAAGCGGTTCAGCGTGGGCGGCATCGCCGGTTTCGTGTTCGGCACGCCGGAAGCCCCCGCCCTCATCAAGGGATGCACGGTGACGGCAACGGCGAATGTCGAGTCTGGCAAGAACACCAAGAACGGCGCCACTTGCGTCCATTATGGCGGCATCGTGGGCTTCTCCACGACGGTCAGCGGGACGACAGCGATTGCCTGTACGCTGGAGAACTGCGTCAACAACGGCACCATTACGGCCAAATCCGGCCGCAGTGCAGGCATCCTGGCTGCCGCGAACCTGGCGACCCTGATCAAGAATTGCGTGAATAACGCCACGCATACCAACAGCTTCGCCAATGCCCGGATCGCCCAGATTGTCTGCACCCTGGGCAACTACTCCGGGGTGGTCGGCTGCACCAACAACGGCGACCTGACCACGACCGACGCCAAAACGACCACCGGCGGTATGGTCGCGCTGTTCAACGGGGATGAGTCTTATCTGGAGGGCGGCACCAATACGGGTACCATCATTACCGGCTTCGATCCGTCCACGGATGGCAACAACCGCAACTTCTCCGGCATCATCGGCGCCAACATCAGCAAATTCAAGCACGTCAAGGACTTTGTGGTGAGCGGGAAATACGGTCACTACAAGGGCGCCGACGCTCCTGAGATGGAGACGGTCACCGCGGAGAACTTCCGGGATTACATCGGTTACCGCACCGAGGCCAATGACGCCAAGATCACCGGCCTCACCTATGTCGCCCCGTAACTGCGTCGCCGTATGAAACGGATCCTTTATCTTTTCTTTGCCCTTTCCCTCTTTTCCCTGTCCTGTCCGGCGGACGGGAAGGGAAAAGAGTTGAAGGTGCTCTATTGGAACATCCAGAACGGGATGTGGTCCGACCAGGCCGACAACTATGACCATTTCGTCGCGTACGTCCAGAGCCTGGACCCGGATATCTGTATCTGGTGCGAAGCGGAATCTCGCTACCTCACCGATACGGCTGTCAAAATGCAAATGCCGGAGGACCAGTATCTTCCATGGAACTGGGACCTGCTTGCCCGGCGGTATGGACACCAATATACCCTTGTCTGCGGAAAAAGGGACACCTTTCCGCAGGTGATTACTTCCAAGTATCCGTTGCGGATCGTCAAGCGCATCACCGGAAACGGGGACGACATCATTGTCGCCCACGGAGCCGGCTGGGCCAAGGTGGATTTGGGGAGGGGGAGAGAGCTCAATATCGTCACCCTGCACACCTGGCCGTCCAAATTCGCCTATCAGGCGGTGGACGAAGCGGCCAGTGCGGCCGCGCGGGAGGGCGATTACTTCCGGGCCAAGGAGATGCAGTTCATCTGCCAGGAAACCATCGAGAAGGTCCCCGACGCCTCCCGGCAGTGGTGGCTGATGACCGGTGATTTCAACGCCATCTCCTCCATCGACAATTTCCACTACCGGCTTCCTGCCGACGATCCGGCTTTCCTCGTACACGACTATGTCCGCGCCCACACCCCGTACATCGATGTCATCGAGCGGCTCTATCCCGGCGAGTTCCAGAAGAGCACCCTCTCCGGACGACGGATCGACATGGTCTATCTCACCCCGGCCCTGTTTGAAAAGGTCACTTCCGGCCGCATCCTTTACGACGGTTTTGCGGAATCCTGGCGGGACCCCCGGGGAAAGGACATCCACAATTTCTGCCACCCCTCCGACCACTATCCCGTCCTGGTGACCTTTCAGTTGAAATAACAGACGAAGCATGAAAAAGATTCTACAGATCATCCTCCTGGGGCTTTGTGTCGCTTCTTGCTCAAAGGCGCCCCGATATGCCAACCGGGCAGAGGCCATCGCCGCCCAGATCCACGATCCTTCCTCCCGCTATGTCGTCGTGACCGTCCATCGGGGAGACTGGCGGAATTTCCCGGAGAATTCCATTCCGGCCATCGAGAGCATCATCCGGATGGGAGCCGACATCATGGAACTGGACCTGAAGATGACGGCCGATTCCGTTTTGATCCTCAGCCACGATGCCGATGTCCTGCGCTGCACCAATTTCAGCAGCGTTTTCCGGGACCAGCCCGGCAAGAGCGCCCGTGTCAAGGACCTCACCCTGGAAGAGATCAAATCCCTGAGCCTGAAACGGGCGCATAACGTCGAGATCGACACGCTGCACATCCCGACGCTCCGGGAGGCGCTCCTCTGCTGCAAGGACCGCATCTGCGTGAATGTGGACCAGGGATACGAATACTACGACCAGGTGCTGGCCGTGACCGAAGAACTGGGTGTGACGGACCAGATCCTCATCAAGGGAAAGAAGTCCATTGAGACCGTAGCCGCGCATGAAGCCGCCTACGAGCACAATATGATGTATATGCCCATCGTGGATATCCAGAAGCCCGCCGGCATGGCGCTTTTCAACTCGTACATGGAGCAGGGTGTGGTCCCGCTGGCCTATGAGGTCTGCTGGCAGCAGAATGACGGGACCTTTGAAAAGGTCGCCCGCCAGATCATCGATCAGGGATCCAAGGTCTGGGTCAACACGATCTGGGCGTCCCTGTGCGGTGGCGATGGAAATGACGACGACGCGGCGTTCATGGCGGAAGATCCGGGACAGGTTTACCAGCAGTATTTGGACAACGGCGTCTCCATGATCCAGACCGACCGGCCGGAATTGCTGATCGGCTGGCTCACCAAGAAAGGACGCCATACGCTTAAATAGAAAAAGCCTTGGACAGCAGCAAGGCGCAGAAATCATACAAGAGGTACAGGATGCAGACGTTCATCGCTGCACCCCTTGGATATGCCTTGTGCTACGTCTGCCGCCTGTCCGTACTGGACTTATGCCATAGGAAACTCGTAAACGGTTTCTTGGCCGACGGGGCCAACATGGGAGCGCCGGTCGGTATCATGGCGCTTTCCCTGCCAAGTATCTCTCTCTGATAAGCGCCGCTCCAGGAGCTGGTGCAGGTCCGATGCGCGCACGCCCCAACCGGGAACGGCGAGGAAGCAGGGCGGAACGCTCGCGGCGAGCCGGCCGACGGCGATTTCCGGGCGCAGGCGCTCCAGGAGATCGGCCAGGAGGTCGATATACTCGTCCAGCGTCCCGCGGACGAAATCCTCCGGCCGGGCGGCGAATTCCTCCGCCATCGGCGTGCCTTTCAGGAGCTGCAGCTGGTGGAACTTGATGCCATCCAGGGGGAGGGCGTTGATGCGGGACACGTCTTCCAATATTGTCTCCCGCGTTTCGCCCGGCAGGCCCAGGATGAAGTGCCCGCACACCGGGATGCCCCGCGCCGCGGTCTCCTGCACCGCCTGCTCCGCGCAGGCGAAATCGTGCCCCCGGTGCACCCGAAGCAGGGTTTCGTCCCGGCAGGACTCGATTCCGTACTCCATTCTCGCGCATCCGAGGGAAGCGATGTAATCCAACTTTTCCGCGTCCACGCAGTCCGGCCGCGTGCCGATGACCAGGCCGGAAACCGCCGGATGCGCCAAAGCCTCCCCGTATGCCTCCTGCAGCCGCGCAAGCGGTGCAAACGTGTTGGAAAAAGATTGGAAATATGCGAGATAAGGCCCATGCGCCCTTCCCCTTGCCGCGTGGAAGGCGATCCCTTCGTCAAGCTGCTGCGTGATGCTTTTGGACGGCGTACTGTACGAAGGATGGAACGCGGCGTTGTCACAGAACGTGCACCGGCCGTGCGGACACGAGAACCCCGCGTCCACGACCAGCTTCAGCCCCGGCTCCTTCGCCGCATGGTATCGTTTTCCGTCCCACTCCATACGGCAAAGATAAGAAATAATGAAAAATGCGGAAAGACAGATTTTTATTCTTATCTTTGAAAAGGTGTGTCACATAATTCATTACAACTATGGCTGGTAAAGTTTTAGAGGTGGGCTATGCCGCCTTCCCGTCGGTAAAGCTGTACAAGGTGGTTACCAATCCTGAGACAGGGGAAAAAACCCTGAAGTTCAAGAACGAGTTGATTTACGGCGACCGGATCGTCCCGTCCATCCTGAAAAGCACCGGCGACTACAGCCGGGTCGAGGTGGGCGGCAAGCAATACATCCGGGTCACCAGCCGCCGGAGCTACGGCGTCATCCTGGAGTCCCAGCTGCTGCCCGATCCGGTGCTCGAGGTCAATTTCATCGACGTGGGACAGGGCGACGGATGCCATATCGTCACCCCCGACGACAAGCATTTCATCATCGACGCGGGCGAAGAGAAGAACATGTTCCGCTTCCTCCGCTGGCGGTTCAACCTGAAAGATGCCAAGACGGCGCCGCCGGACATGACGGTCGTGATCTCCCATTCGGACACGGACCATTATCTGGGGTTCAATGAAGTCTTCCCGAACCATGAGGGGCTTGCCCAGCAATTGACCTTCGACAAGATCTACCACAACGGAATGGTGGAGGCGTCGGGAACGAACCCCACCTCGCTGGGTACGATCCTGGACCTCGCTAAAAAAGGGTATGACTACAATAAATACGTCACCGACCTCTGTGATACGCAGGAGGATTACGAGGCGCGCGTGAAGAGCCTCAAGGGACGCAAGTCGGGCGGGATCGGAAAGTATATCCAGGCCCTCGAACTCGCGCCCGGCGCCCCCAAGATGGCGCTACGGAAAGGTTGCCCGCCGATCTACGACAACTGCGGCCTGAAGATCGAGGTCATGGGCCCCGTCGCGGAACAGATCGACGGAAAGGATGCCCTGCCTTATTTCGGCAGCCCGGGGGAGACCAAGAACGGGCATTCGGTGATTCTCAAGCTGACCATGGGCCACCTGAAGATCCTGCTGGGCGGCGACCTGAACACCAAGTCGGAGTACTACCTGATCAAGAAATACACCGGGATCGACATCAAGGCGATCCGGGCCGAACTGAAAAAGAAGCTGACGCCCGAGAGGCGGGCCGAACTGGAGGCCCGGCTCGAGGAGGCCATCGTCAAGGCGCGGGAATTCCTGCAAGTGGACATCGCGAAATCCTGCCACCACGGCAGTGCCGATTTCTCCATCGACTTCCTGAAGGTGCTCAATCCGATCGCGACGATCATTTCCAGCGGCGACAATGAGCCGCACTGCCATCCCCGCCCGGACACCCTGGGCACCATCGGCAAGTACAGCCGCGGGGAACGGTCCCTGATCTTCTCCACCGAACTCGCCCGGTCGGGCAAGGAGTTCCTGGACCTGTCCAAACGGAGAGAAACCGATTCCACGCAAGAGCGGGTGGTGACGGTCTACGGCATGATCAACGTCCGGACGGACGGAAACCAGGCCATCATCGCGCAGAAACTGGAAAAAGTGGTCAACACGACCAAGTGGGACATCCACAAGCTCATCTGGAACGAGGAGAAGGGCGAGTTCGAGTACATCATGGACTAAGCTTTCGAAAAAACACGGGCGAAAATACACGGGCCGCGCAAGTTGCGCGGCCCGTGCCATTCTATGGAACGCGGCGATTATTCCGCTTCGGTCGCCCAGCCATTCAGCTGATGGAGCGCGGGATTGATGGAGCAGACATCGGCCGGGAAGGGGAAATACTCGTGCTTGCCCTTGATGAACTGGTGAGGAATACCGTCATAAGGCTTTGTTTCGATGTAATACCATCTGTGCTCGGGTTCTTTGTCCTTGGACATGGCGTCGTATGCCTGAGGATATCTGTCGAGATCCTTGCCGCATACCTGGTCCGCGATGCCCCAGCGGACGATATCGTGGAATCGGCAGCTTTCGAACCAGAGTTCGTACTGCTTCTCTTCCTGGACATTGGCGAGCGTAAGCTCGGTTTCGGGCACTTCTGCGCGGCGCTGAATCAGGTTAAGCGCTTCTTTGCCCTTGGCGGCGTCACCGCTTCCGATGCAAGCCTCGGCATAGAGAAGAAGGGCTTCGGCATAGCGCGCGCACTTGGAATTGGACTGGTTTGACGCACCGTCGGAAACCTCAGGGACCACATCGATGCCGTTGAGGGACATAAACTTCCAATTCATATAGTAGGTGCGGCCGAAGAAGCCGTTGGCATTCATCCCTCTCTTCGGATCTTTCTTCTTGTCTGCCAGCGTCCATTCGGAAGCCGGCTTCAGCTCTCCGGAAGTATGGTTGTTTCCGACATAGTCGGTATCCCAGCGCATCCACGGGAATTTGTCAAAGATTTCCTTGCCATCGCTGTCGATGCCGTACAGCCATTCGTCAGGCGTGAAGAAGGTGCCCATCCGGCGAGGACCGTTTCCGTCGTGCGCGAGGAACTTCTCGGCAAAATAACCGTTGATGGCGCCGCCGTTCCAGCCCGTGGTCGCCTGGCATACCGGCCAGGAATTCATATTCTTGCCACGCCAGTTGAGCGTGTTGTTCTGATTCCACTTGGCACGGGATCGGTTGTCCCCGGAGGAATTGTTCGCGTCATAGACCCAGTTCGGCTCGAAGATCTTTTCCTCGTTGCCGTCTCCCGGGGTATGGAAATTCTCCCACCAGCGGTCTCCGGGAACCAGCGCATATTTGCCCGAGTTGATGAGATCGCCAAGATGTTTGCGGGCCACATCCATTTCGCCGGCAAAAACCGCGGACTTTCCGGCGACAAACTGGGCAAAGCCCTTGGTCACATAAGTGGTGGCATCCTTGTCTGCCGTGCTCTGTCTTTCTCTCAGGTTGGGAATGGCGGTTTCGCATTCTTTGATACACCAGTCGAGGAGGAACTTCTGAGACTCCACGTTCGTAGGATCCTCATCGGTCAGGCAGTGATCCACAAGGGGAGGGCGCTGCCAGGTGAGCGCCGCCGTCATATGGCACCAGGCGCGGACCACCCTCGCCTCGGCGACGCAGCGGTCCACCACGGGGCTTGAATAGGCCCCTTCCTTGGTGAAGTTGTCGATCACGAGATTGCAGGCGTATATTGTATGATACAGACTTGTATATACCCTATTGATGATATCATAAGTCGCATCATAGCGATACTCGTTGAAAAGACGCACATCCAGATGGTCGTCCTTGTTCTTTCCAGCGGCAAACACATCATCTGCCGAGTAGTTCATCATGAAGAAATACGGATTCCAGTTTCCGATGGAACCGTAGACGCTCTGAACCAGCCGGGCATAGACATTTACCAGGGCAGCTTCTGCCGCTTCATCGGACGTGTAATAGGTTTCGTAGGCGACGACTCCCTTCTGCTGGATATCCAACTGCTTCGTGCAGGCGGAGAAAAACAATGTGCAAACCGCCGTAATGGCTACAATATATTTGTTCATAATCAAGATCTCCTGTGAATTAGAAAGAAACATTTACACCGAACATGCATTTACGCATGCTGGGATATGCACCGATATCCACACCGCGGCCGGACGCCGAGCCGGAAGTCGCCGTCTCGGGATCCATGCCCGGATAGCTGGTGAAAGTGAAGAAATCATCCAGAGAAACGAACATGCGAAGCTGCTTGATGAAAACCTTCTGTGTTATCTTCTGAGGAACCGTGTAGCCGAGCTGCATCTGCCGGATCTTGAAGAAAGAGCCGTCAAACAAGCCGGCGGTGGAACCCCAGAAATTCACGTCGCCGGACACTTTCGCCGGTTCGGGGAACTTGGCGTTCGGGTTCTTCTCGCTCCTGGAATTCAGATAGAAGTATCTGAGGCTGTTGTGATAGCCGGCGCGATAGAGCGTATTCAGGATCTGGCAGCCGCCCTGTCCGGAACCGAACACGACGAAGTCCAAGCCTTTCCACTCGAGATTGAGGGTGATGCCATAGGTATAGTCCGGAAGGCCCTTGCCGATATTGGTCATATCGGCATCGCTGACCTGGCCGTCCCCGTTGACATCTCTGAGGTCGGGAGTCCCGTCCTCTTTGACGCCGTCATAGATATATCCGCGGATATACCAGATCGGCTGTCCGACTTCAAAGACCGTTTCGTTCGGGTAGTTGCTGCCCGAGGACGGGTTCTGCGTGAGTCTCGGAAGCGAGGGGAGCAGGTAGGTGACTCTGTTCTTCAGATAAGAGAAGTTTCCATTGATGCTGTAGCTGAAGTCACCGATGGTGTCCTTCCAGCCGAGTTCGGCTTCAATACCGGTATTGAGCACATTACCGGCATTGCTGGTAACCGTGGAGACACCGTACTCCGGCGGCGGAGAATAGGACACAAGCAGATCCCGGGTTTCCTTGCGGAACCAGTCAAGGGTGAGAGAAAGCCTGTTATTGAGGAAGCGGGCATCCAGACCCGCGTCGAACTGATTGGACTTCTCCCAGGTGAGGTCGGGGTTCGCCAGTCCGTCCGGGGCGGATCCATAGACGTTTCCGGTCTGGTCGACGTGATACTGATACCACTGACTGTTGAGAGAGATGGAGGTGGAGTAGGGATATCCGCTCAGCACGTTGACATTACCATTGATACCCCAGGAGGAACGCACTTTCAAGAAGGAAAGGGCGTTGGTGGAGACTGCATTCTTGAACCAGGGCTCGTTGCTGATCGTCCAACCGGCAGACACGGAAGGGAAGTAACCCCAGCGGTGCTCGGGAGAGAGTTTCGAAGAGTCGAAGGCGTCTGCGCGGAAGTTTGCCTGGATGCTGTAACGGTTGTCATAGCTATAACCCAGACGGGCGAAGTAGGAAAGGCTGGCGGACTCGGAGGGAGAGTTGCTGAATTTCTTGGTGGCATCATCCTTCACATAGTCCAGATAACGGAAGTTGGGATTGTATCCCTTCAGGATGTCCGAACCGGTCGCCGTACCACTCACATTATCCGATTTGTTCTTGATGAAGGACATACCGGCCATCAAGTTCAGATTGTGCTTTTGGGCGAAGATCTTGTTATAGTTGGCAAAATTCTCCCACTGATAGTAGAGACCCGTGTTGGCGGCAGCCCTGAGGGTGTATGTCTTGACATCTGCTTTACCATTCGAGAAGAAAGGAGCCTGATAACTGTGCGAGTTGCTCTGGGTGATGCGGAAACCGAAGCGGCTGGTGATGACCAGGCCCTTGATCGGCTTGAGATTCGCATACAGCACGCCGTGGACATTGATACCGCCGCTCGATCCTTCGGTGGCGTCCCTCTGTACGAACGGGCTGCCGCCTCGGGTTTCGTCAATGGCGGAAGTGGCGAACCAGCCGTTCTCGTCGCGAAGGAAAGAGTACGGGTACTCGGAGGCACCGGCCAGAACCGCTTCGTATTTATTCCGGTAATCCTGGTTGAACTGGCTCGGGTCGGTCCAATAGACAGGAGTGGTCGGGTCGATGGTCATCAGGGACTCGAAGGCGGAGCCGTAGCCCTGCTGGGAAACGGATCTGGTCGCCCATTGTTCGATGGAGATGTTGTTTCCTACATCAAACCAGTCAGTGAGATTGTAACCGGCGTTCAACTGGGCGGACAGCCGCTTGTAAAGATCCTTGTCACCCTTGACGATACCATCCTGGTTGACATAGTTGAGGGATGCGAAATAATGGCCCGCATTGTTGCCGCCCTGGAAGGTGACGGTGTGCTGGGTGCTCCAGGAAGGGTTGAAGTATTCGTCAAACCAGTCTGTATCCGTGCCATTGTAATTCGCATTCTTCAGCATGTCCTGGATGGCGTAGCCTTGCAGTTCTTTGTAGTCGATGAACTGCTCCGCGTTCAGCATCTCAGGCTTATGCGCAAGCGACTGATTGATGAATTTGCCGGAATAAGAAATGGAGGTATTTCCTTTTCCGCCCTGCTTCGTGGTGACGAGTACCACACCGTTACCCGCTTCTGCGCCATAGATCGCGGCGGAAGCCGCATCCTTGAGGACCTCCATGGACTCGATCAGAGAAGGATCGAGATACTGGATGCTGTTGACCTTGAGGCCGTCGACAATGATGAGCGGTCCGATTTTGCCGCTGTTGGACGATACGCCACGGACGTTGATTTCAGCGCCGCTTCCTGGAGCTCCGGAGTTCGTGATGATCTGAACGCCCGCCACCTTTCCCTGAAGGGCGGCTGCGGCATCGGCGGTTGAACGGTTCTTGAGGTCATCCTCGCGCACGGACGCGACAGCGCCGGTCAAGTCCGATTTCTTCTGGACACCGTAACCGATGACCACGGTCTCATCGAGGTACGTTACGTCCTCCTCGAGCGCAATCGTGATGACGGACTGATTGCCCACCTCGACCTGCTTGTCGGCGTAACCGAGGCAGCTGACGACAAGCTTTGCATTGGCAGGGACCGTCAACCGGAACTGTCCCGCGGCGTCCGTGACGGTACCGTTGCTGGTTTGACCAACAACCATCACGGCCGCCCCTACAACGGGAGCCCCCGTACCGTCAACAACCTTTCCGCTCAAAGAGCGGTTCTGTGCCCAGGCGTTGCCTGAACACAGCACGAGTGCTGCCATCACCAGAAAGGGGGCAGCAACCTTTAAAAAGTGTTTTAACATGGGTTTGATAGGTATGAAGTTGAGTATAAGTGTGGCGGGTTTTTACAAAGGTACCCCTTGATTGTTAAAATTTATAGAAAGAATCCATCATTAAATATCAATCTTCGTTCAATTGGACATCGGGGTGTGGGGATTTGCGGACGCCTTTCATAAATCATTGGGTTTCCCTGAAAAATCATTATCTTTGCATCGAATAAAAACCAAGCGATATGAATCTGAGAGACATCAAGAAAGACATCGAGTATGTGATCGGCGCATTCGTAGACGACTGCGCGCTGTTCCTCTCCGTCCATCCGGGCAAGAACGCCGACGAGGTGGCGAACCTCATCGACGGCGCCGTGGACCTCTTCAACGAGCTCCGCGACAAGCTGGGAAAGCTGGAAGGCAACAAGAAGGCCTACTACGACGGCGTCCGCAAGGAACTCCTCGAGAAGACCGACGCCCTCTACGACCAGCTCAGCGAGGCCGTGAAGAAGGGTCTCGGCGAGTAAGCCGCATCACACACCCATATGAAAAAGGTGTCCGGAGCGATCTCCGGACACCTTTCGTCGTCTTGGGTCGTCTTTAGAACGACCACTTGTAGCCCACGCCGGCCGTGATCAGGTTCCCGACGTGCCAGTCGATGGCCTTCAGCACGAGGCCGTTCTTCTCCCAGCTGCTGGAACCCTCGCGGTTCGTGTCGATGGACTTGTCCTTGTAGTGGTCGCCCAGGAGGTAGAACTCCAGCGCGTGGCGCTTGTTGAACTTCACTGTCGCGCCCAGTTCCACGCGGTAGCGGTTTACATAGGCATGCGTGTAGCCCAGGAACTCCTCGTTGGTGTAGATGTCCTTGTTCTTCTCCGCCGAGGCGTTGTAGGAGCCCTTGTAGGCCGCGTCGTTGAGGGCGTTCCGCACCTCGAAACCTACGAAAGGAACCACCTTGCCCCAGCCTAGGTACTTGGCCGAGAGCTTGGACTTGAGGGCGAGGGCGTTGCGTGGCGCCTGCAGGGTGTTCATGTCGCCCGGGCGGTGCGTGAGGCGCACGGTCTCCTTGAGGCCGAACTGCCAGTCCCCGGTCTTGAGCGTGCCCGTGAGGAAGAAGTTCCCCCGGTGCCGGACGCTCCACGTGTTGGCATTCAGGTCCACGTCGAACTTGTAGCGGTTGATGAGCTCGTATTCCGCCCCCACCTTCAGGAAGGGGAGCACCTTGTATTCCAGGCCGATGCCGGTGTGGAACCGCATGATGTCCTCGGAATCGCCGTAGTAGCGGAACTGCTCGTGGGCGCTCAGGTGCAGGCCTTTCGCCAGCTTGGCGTCGGCCTCCACCGTAGCGCGGGCGCCGAAGGAGACGCCGTCGTCGTAGGTGGTCTGCGCAAAAGCGGCCGCAGGCAGCAGCAGGGCCAGGGTCAGCAGGATCTTTCTCATTGCTCCACGTAGTCTTTGGCGCGGGTGAGCTGGTCGATGGAACCGGTCTCCCCGTGGCCCAGGGTATAGAAAACCTTGATGAACGCGGCGTCCTTGAGGAAGTCCACGTGCCCGATCTCCACATTGTCGATCTTCAGGCCAAGGCGCTTCTCCAGGTCCGCCACGAGTTCCGCCCGGCGCTCCGGGACGATGAGCTCGATCCGGTCGTAGAGCACCAGCTTCGTGGAGGTATGCTTGGTTACCTTGTCGCTCTCCAGGAACCAGATGAGGCCGATGACCAGCAGGTTCGAAATGACCGTCACCAGCAGCGCGCCCGCGTTCAGGGCGTAGTGCGGGTTGTCCGACAGGGCGCCCACGACCCGGTACAGCGGCGCGAGGCCGTTCATCGCCGCCAGGGCGATGATGACGAACAGGTAGGTCATCTCCCGGATGGGGACGGTCTCCGTCCGGTACCGGATGACGCCGAAGATGGCGAACAGGCCCAGGGTGAGGCCCACGCCCACCTCCACGTTGCCCATGATGTACAGGAGCATCAGCATCGCGGTGGAGAACACCATGAAGGTGAAGTAATAGTCGCGGCGGCGGCTCTTCCGGTAATAGAACAGGCCCACGATGACCCAGCACACGGCGAGGTTCAGGAAGAAGCGGATGGCCAGTTCCGTGAGGCTCTGCGCGGTGGTCATCATGGCGTCCGTGATGGACTGGACGTCGAGGAAGTTCTCGTCGGCGAGGTCGTACTCGCCGAGGTCTTGCAGGAATATCATACTACGTTGATTTTATGCTGGATGGTCTTTTCGATGAGCCGGACCTTCTCCTTGAACCGGCCGGCGCGGGCCGACGGGTCGGTGAGGGTGACGGCGATGCAGTATTTGCTGATCCGGGCGGGTTTCACCCGGTGGTCGCGGAGGATGCCCTTCATCGCAGAGGCGGCGTGGCCGTCCTGCTTCAGTTCGATGACGACAGCCTCCCCGAGGGAGGTTTCGAGCCCGGTCCGGAAGTTCTTGAAACACAGGTTCGTGTCGATGGTGAGCCGTTCCGTCAGGTCCGGGTTCACGAGGGTGATCCGCTGGAAGAGGGTCTCGAGCGTGGGCCGCAGCTGCCCGGCCTCGAAGTCCGAATGCCCGGCGAGGTACCGGCAGGCGGCGTCATTGGCCCGGAAATCCGGGAGGTCGGCCATCGGGATGCCGGTGCGCTTCTTCTTCGTCCGGCCGTGGTTGTTCTTCCGCTTGATCTCCAGGAAAGCGTCCCCGGAATTGACATAGGCGCGGGTGCGCACCTTCTGCCGGCGGAGCTTCTGGTTCCGATGGTCGGTGAACATCCGGAGGCCGTCGGTGTCGAAGTAGATGGAGTCGTAGGGGCTGATGCGGGATCCGTCGGCGACGAGGACGCGGTAGCCGGCGGCGGCCGCGTCGCGGAGCACGTCCGCGAGCGTCGCCCGGTCCGTCAGGTACTTCGTGTCCACCCGGTTCATCAGCTTGACGGCGTCCATCTCGGCGAGGGAGATGGGCGCGAACCCGTCCAAGGGCCCGGCGAGCGATAGGAACGCGGAATCAGGCATCTTCGGCGATGTATTCGAAGACCTTGATCGTGAGGAGCTTTCCCTTTGCGTTGTAGTTGTACTGGGTCTTCTTGCGACCGAACTCGTTGTACTCGTATTTCTTCACGGTTTCCAGCTTGTTGCGGTCGTTGTACACCATCTCCTTCACGCACTTGCCGTCCGCGCCGTACTCGAAGCGCTTGCGCCACTTCTGGCCCTCGGAGCCGTACTCGATCTCCTCGATCTTCTTGCCGTCGGCGTCGAAGGTAGTCACGTGGTCCAGCACCTTCTTCCCGCTCCGGGGCTCGGTGTTCCACTCCTTGATGACCAGATTCTTCTTGTTGATTTTCTGGGTGGTATTCTGGGCCAGGGCCGGCGCGGCGAGCGCAAAGGCCAAGGCGAGGATGGTCAGGATCTTTTTCATAATCATACAAAGATACGAAAAAATCCATCACCAGCCACCGGGACCGCCGTGTCCACCGCCGCCGGTGTAGGTGGACAGGTTGCATCCGCTGCCGCCGCTCACGGTGGCGCCATCGGTGTAAGCGCCGTTGAACAAGGTCGTTCCGCCGCTGACGGTGACGCCGTACTTCACGGAATCCAGGGAAGGCGCGGACAGCACCAGGGTGAGATTTCCGGTCGACGGGGTCTTGAAGGCGCCGAGGACCTTCCCGTCCTTATCGTAGAGGGCGTAGGCCGTATTGGCCTTCACGGTCCCGGCCGACCAGCAGGCTTGGGAGAGGGAGGCGCCGCTTTCGAGGCCGCCCACGGCGATGACGGTGCCGCCGGTGAGGTAGAGCTTCTTCTGCGCCTCGGAGTTCGCGTCCACGGCGAGTTCCGCGCCGCCGGAGCCGAGGGAGAACACGATGCCGCCCTTGATATAGAGGTTGCCGTTGGCGTCCAGGCCGTCGTTGCCGGTGGACTGGGCATAGACCGCCCCGCCGTCGATGGTGAAGTCGCCGCCGGCGTTGATGGCGTCGTCGCTGGAATAGGCGTTCACTTCGCCGCCGGTGACCTGGAGGACGCCCTTGGCTTCGATGGCCTCGTGCCGGGCGCTCTTGACGGTAATCCTGCCGCCGGAAATGTACAGGTTGCCGTCGAACTTGACGCCCTTGGACGCGACGGAGTTGTCGGAGGAGGAACTGCTGCCTTGGCCGCCGCCCCAGCCGCCGCCACCGGGCCAGCCGCCGGGACCGAAGCCGCCGGAGGAACTGGTGCCGTAGTTGGCGCCGGAGACATCGACCGTGACCGTGCCGCCCTTGAAGTAGGCGACATTGTCCCCGCTGATGCCCTTGGCGCCCGTGCCGGTGCTGGTGACGGTCAGGACGCCGTCCACCATCTCGAAGCGGAGGTCGGCCTTGATGCCGGCGACGCCGGTGAGCTCGCCGTCCACCTCACCCGCGGAGCCGGTGGTCTTGATCGTGGTCACGCCGCCGCCGATGTACACGAGCGTATCGGAGGAGAAGCCCTTCTTGCCGGTGCCGGAGACGTTCACGTCGACGTTTCCGTCACTGACGATGATGGATTCCTTGCCGCGGACGCCGTGGCCGGCGCTGGAGGTGACTTTCACCGTGGGCGCGGCCATGAAGCGGACATAGTCGTCGGAGGTGATGCCCGCCTTGCCGGTGGCGTTGACGGTCAAGGTGCCGTCGCCGCTGAACACGAGCTGGCCTTCGGAGAAGAAGGCGGCCTTCTCGTCCTCGTCGGAGGGCGTCTGGGTGTAGGAAGCGCCGTCGGCGAGGGTGTTCGCGCCCTTCACGACCACGAACGTGCGCTTGTGGCTCTGGTTGTTGATGGCCGCGCCTTGCTTGTTCGTCAGCGTCAGCCCGTTGAGGAGGATTTCCTGTTTCTTGGTGCTGTACAGCTTGAAATAGCCGTCGGTGGAGGTGCCGGACAGCTCGTAGATCACGGCCTCGCTGCCGTTGTTCGTGATGGTCACGCCGGCCCCGTCGGTGGTGACGGCGAAGTCGGCGGTCGCGCCGCTCACGGTGGCGCTTCCGCCGCTGAACGTCACCTTCACGGTGCGGGCGAAGGTGGTGTTGGCGACATTGTCGTCGTCCTTGTCGGTCTCGATGCCCGCGCCGGCGGAATCGTCGGCGTTGACCGGTGTTTCGGTGTTGTCGTCGGGAAGGACTATGTCGATGGGGTCCTTCGTGCAGCCCTGCATCGACAGGGCGGCGAAGGCCAGGAGGAGGGATACTGCGGTTTTCATGACTTCTTCAGGTTTTAGTTACACGTCAAAACAAATCGGTTCGTCGGCAAGATAATCAAGAACCCGGCCTTCCGGAAAAGTTTTCAGCGAACGGGCGGATTCTTTCAGCGAACGGGATGCGGCAGTCGGAAATGTTTCGTAATTTTGCGAAAGGTATGAGACGGATGGAAACAGAGAAAAAGCAGGAGGTTGTCATCTATGGCATCCTCTGGTTTCTCGTCCTCGCCCTGGTGCCCGTGGTGATGTACTTCCAGGGGCATTCCATGGGGCATGCGCTCCGGATCGGGGATGTCCTGCGCGTCTGGATGGGCATTCTTCCCTTCTTCGTGCTGTTCCTCTTGCACGACCTCCTCGCCGCCCCGCTCTGGGTGGAGAAAGGAAAGCCCTGGGCCTATCTGGCCGTGACGGTGGCGCTCCTGGCGGTGTTCGGCGGATACCTGTGGACGGTCCGGCAGGATCCCGGCCCGAGGCGCCCTGACAGCCCTCCGATGGAATGGATGGGCGAACCCCCGCCCCCGCACGAGGAGATGCCCGGTCCCCGGCCGCCGATGGACGGACGCATGCCCTTGTCCCCCGATTTGATGAAGTTCCTCCTGGGGATGCTGCTCCTGGGAGTGAACCTGGGCGTGAAGTATTATCTGAAATCGGCCCGCGGGGAGCGCCGGATGCAGGAACTGCAGGCGGAGAACCTGAGCCGGCAGCTGGAAACGCTCCGCTACCAGATCAACCCGCACTTCTTCATGAACACCCTCAACAACATCCACGCGCTCGTGGACATCGACCCGGAACAGGCGAAGGCGAGCATCGAGGAGTTCTCGAAGCTGATGCGGCACGTCTTGTACGAGGGCGACCGGCCCACCATTCCCCTGGCCAAGGAGACGGAGTTCCTCCGCCATTACGTGTCCCTGATGAAACTGCGGTATGCCGACACCGTCCGGATCGACCTTTCCCTGCCGGAAAAGGACGAAGGCGCCGAGATTCCGCCGCTGATGCTGGCCTCCTTCGTGGAGAATGCGTTCAAGCACGGCATCAGTTACGAGAAGCCGTCATTCGTGCATGTTACCGTGTCGGTGGAGGACGGGAAGATCGTTTTCCGGTGCGCGAACAGCCGGCAGGACTCCGCGCAGGCGGCGCAGCACGGCGTCGGCCTCGCGAATGTCCGGGGGCGGCTGGACCTGCTGTACGGCGACCGGTATACGCTGCATATCGACCAGGGCGGGGAAGTGTACGACGTTCTCCTGCTGCTGCCGGCGACCGTCAAAATGGACAAGGAGGGCGTATGATCCGGGTCGTGACCATCGATGACGAGCCGCTGGCGCTCCGGCAGCTGGAGATGTACATCGGGAAGATCCCCTTCCTGGAACTCGTCGCCGCCTGCCCGTCGGCTGCCGCGGCGAGGCCCTTTGTGGAGCAGGCGGACATCCTGTATGTGGACATCAACATGCCGGACTTGTCGGGGATGGATTTCGTGCGTTCGCTGGAGCATCCGCCACTCGTCGTCTTCACGACGGCCTATTCCGAATACGCCCTGGAGGGCTTCAAGGTCCATGCAGCCGACTACCTCCTGAAACCTTTCAGTTTCCAGGAGTTCGAGGCGTCGGCGGCGCACCTGCGGGACCGGATCGAGGCGGCCCGCCCCCGGGCGGAATCCCGGCCGGAGGCATTGACCTTCAAGCTGGACTACAAGACCGTTCGGGTGGATCCGGCGCGCATCCGGTACGTGGAAAGCATGAGCGAATACCTGAAAATATGGCTCCGGGACGAGCAGGCGCCGCTGGTGGTCCTGTACAGCCTGAAGCGGCTCGCGGAGCAGCTGCCGGAGGACCGCTTCCTGCGCATCCATCGCTCCTATCTCGTG
This sequence comes from uncultured Bacteroidales bacterium, assembly GCA_900316525.1. Classification (GTDB taxonomy): domain Bacteria; phylum Bacteroidota; class Bacteroidia; order Bacteroidales; family UBA932; genus Cryptobacteroides. Next base: position 16,255 of record ONDF01000010.1, on the reverse strand, counting down.
AACCTTTCGGAAATCCGCGAATACACGCGCTCTTCCGTCACGCTGGACGGCGGCCCCACCTTGCCTGTGGGGGACATTTACCGTCCGGCGCTCACCGCCGTTCTTTCGGGGAAATAAAGCGTTACAGCATCGCTTCGATCAGGCCGCCCAGCGTCTCGCGCAGGGCGGCCGTTTTCGCGGTGGCCCCGTTCACCATCAGGGAGAAGATGCGGGTGGGCTTGCCCTGCTCGTCCAGGATGTAGCCGCTGTAGCAGAGGACGCCGTCCATCGACCCGCTCTTGACGCGGATGCGGGCTTTCTGGGCGGGCGTGAGCTTGGGAAGGAGCGTGTTCAGCGTGCCTTCGCCCGGCTGCGGGAGGCTGGCGAGGAAGGCGTCGAAGCCGCGGGAGCGGGTCATCGACCGCAGGAACGAGACCAGGAAGGCGGGCGAGGCGGTGTTCAGGCGCGACAGGCCGCTGCCGTCTTCGAGGCGGATGCCGGCCAGGTCGCTGTCCATCAGCCCTTCGAGCACGTCGTACACCGCCACGCGGCAGCTGTCGTACACGGCGATGCCGGAGGCCTTTTCGCCCATCTGGCGGAAAATGGCTTCCGCGTAGAAGTTGTCGCTCAGGACGTTCGTCTGGCGGACGATCTTGGAGAGGACGGGCGAGGCGGACTGGCCGAGCACCTGCGGGGCGCCGGCCTTGTACGCGGGGACGAAGTCCGCGCCCCGGACGTAGCCGCCGCGGTCGATGTCGGCATACCCGCCGGAGATGTCCCAGCCCGTGTCGCGGAGGTTCTGCCAGAAGTAATAGGCGCAGGTGAGGGCGCCGTACTTGTTCGCGAAATGCTCCAGCTTGGGCTTGCGGTCGATGGAATAGGTGCCGCGCATCTCCGCGTAGGGCGCCAGGTCGGTGGTGTACAGGTACAGGCTGTTGCCGGTGCCCTTGGGCCCGGTCGACGTGCGGTTGCTGAAGTGCATCCAGGGCGTGTCGGGGAAGCGCTGGGTCACCTTGACGGGCTCGTCCGCGGCTCCGGCCGAGACGAGATAGTCGATCGCGTTCTCATAGTAGCTGAGGGCGTTGCAGCCGGCGCCGTAATAGGTGCCGGTGTCGTCATAGCCCCAGGTCGTGTTCTCCAGATGGCCCTCGTAGGCCCGTCCGTCGCCGATGATGCGTCCGTCGATGCGGCTGATTCCGGCGTCCTTGAGCATCGACTTCCAGCGCCAGAACAGGGCGTCCGGCTTCACGGCGACGGTGTCCGTGACGCCGAGGGTGGGGTCGCCTCCGCCGATGACGTACACGTCCCCGTGCAGGGTGCCGTCCTCCACGGTGCCGGTGTAGCCGATGCCCGTCTCGAACCGGAAGTCCGGCCCGAGGGCGTGCAACGCCGTCCCCGTGGTGACGAGCTTGAGGTTGGACGCCGGCACCATCCGGCGTCCGGGCTCCCGGCTCGCCAGCACATGCCCGGCGGCGTCCTGCACCATCACCCCCACGACCGCCCCCTTGAGCGGCTCCTTGCCGACGGCCTGGTCCACTTTCTGCTGCAGCGTCTGCGCCTGCAGCCCGAGGCACATCGCCAGCGCCCCGACAAACATCATCTTCCGCATACTGCAAAGATAGGTTTTTTTCGTATCTTTGCTATCTGCTATTCTGAACGATATGAAAAAGACAGTGCTTGTGTCCGGCGGGGCGGGGTTCATCGGGAGCCACGTCACCGTGGAACTCATCGAGGCGGGCTACGACGTGGTGGTCGCCGACAATTTCTCCAATTGTGACCTGACTTGCTTCGAGGGCGTGAAGAAGATCACCGGCCGGGAGGATATCCCGCTGGTGGAGATGGACTTCTGCGACGCGGAGGCCGTGAAGAAGATCTTCGCCGACTATCCCATCGACGCGGTCATCCATTTCGCGGCCTTCAAGGCCGTGGGCGAGTCCGTCGCGAAGCCGCTGATGTACTATCAGAACAACCTTCTGAGCTTTATGAACGTGCTCCAGGCCGCCCAGGACAAGGGGGGTTGCAACGTGCTGTTCTCCTCTTCCGCCACCGTGTACGGCGAGCCCGAGGTCGTTCCCGTCACGGAGAAGACGCCGCGCAAGCCGGCGATGTCGCCGTATGGCAACACCAAGACGATGTGCGAGGACATCCTCCGCGACACGGTGAAGGCCAATGGCGGCGCTGTCAAGGGCATCCTTCTGCGCTACTTCAACCCCATCGGCGCGCACCCGAGCGCCCTCATCGGCGAGCTCCCGCGCGGCGTCCCGAACAACTTGGTGCCGTACATCACCCAGACCGCCATCGGCAAGCGCGAGTGCCTCAGCATTTTCGGCAACGACTATCCCACCCCGGACGGCACCTGCCTCCGCGACTACATCGACATCGTGGACCTCGCCAAGGCCCATGTGTACGCGGTCACCAGGATGATCGAAGGGAAGATGAAGGAGGACTGCGAGGTCTTCAACATCGGCACCGGCCGGCCCGTCTCCGTGCTGGAGCTGGTCTATGCGTTCGAGAAGGTCAACGGCGTCCCGGTCCCGCACAAGTTCGCGCCGCGCCGCCCCGGCGACGTCACCGCCATCTGGGCCGATCCCACCCTCGCCAATACGGAGATGGGCTGGAAAGCCACCCGCACCGTCGAGCAGACCCTCGCCTCCGCCTGGGCCTGGGAGAAGCACCTGGCCGGGCTATAGGATTTCCGTGCACAAAACAGTCTTATGAAAAACAGATACTTAGCCTTCTTAGTCGTTCTCTTTTGTTTCATCGTCCACGCCCGGGCGGCGGAAACCGTACGCTACACGATGAAATACAAGGGCGAAGTCCGCACCTATTGGCTCTATGTCCCGGAGGGGGCCGGTCCGGCCACGCCGCTGGTCCTGGTCCTTCACGGCTACGGCGGCAACGCCGAGGGCTACTGCCCGTCGATGCTTGAAGTCGCCGAGCGCGAAGGCTTTGCCGTATGCTACCCGCAGGGCGAGAAGGACGCGAAGGGAAAGACCGGCTGGAACGTCGGTTACGACGTCCAGCAGGGCCTGGAGCGCGATGACGTCGGCTTTGTCAAGGCCCTGGTCAAGCATCTCCGCAAGACGCATCACATCGGCAAGGACAATGTCTTCATGTCCGGCATGTCCAACGGGGGAGAGATGACATATTTCATGGCATACAAGTACCCCGACCTGTTCCGGGCCTACGCCACCATCGCCGGCCTGACGATGCAGTGGGCCTACAAGGAATGGAAGGCGAAGAAGCCCGTTCCGCTGATGGAGGTCCACGGCACTGCCGACAAGACTTCCATGTGGGAAGGCGATCCCACGGACACGGGCGGCTGGGGCGCTTACATCGCCGTGCCCGCCGCCGTGGGCTATTGGGCCGCACAGGCCCGCTGCACGCACGAGGAAACGACGACGCTGCCTCAGAAGGGCGAGCATCCCGTCGTCCTGCACCGCTACCTGGGCGGGGACGACGGTATCGAGGTCCGGCTGTACGAAGTGCAGGGCGCCAAGCATAGCTGGCACCTGGCCGATATGGACACCTGTGAGGAAATGTGGGCGTTTTTCCGCCAGTATCTGAAATAAAATCGCTATATTTGTGGATTGACAAAACACGAACCGCATGGCAAACGGAACAGGAATTATCACCCAGGTCGTGGGACCGGTGGTGGATGTGCACTTCAGCGTCGAGGACGGGGACCTGCCCCGCATCCATGAAGCGCTGGAAATCAAGCGGGAAAACGGTCGGACGCTCGTCGTCGAGGTGCAGCAGCACATCGGCGAGGACACGGTCCGCTGCGTGGCGATGGACTCCACCGACGGCCTGAGCCGCGGCATGGTGGCGGTCCCCACGGGCCAGCCCATCGCGATGCCGGTCGGCGCGCAGATCCGCGGCCGCGTGATGAATGTCGTCGGCGAAACCATCGACGGCCTGGACCCCCTCTCCCGCTCGGAAGCCCTCCCGATCCACCGCGAACCCCCGAAGTTCGAGGACCTCACCACTTCGCAGGAAGTCCTGTTCACGGGCATCAAGGTCATCGACCTGCTGGAGCCCTACCTCAAGGGTGGCAAGATCGGCCTGTTCGGCGGCGCCGGCGTGGGCAAGACCGTCCTCATCAAGGAACTCATCAACAACATCGCGAAGGCCCATAACGGCTTCTCCATCTTCGCCGGCGTGGGCGAGCGCACCCGCGAGGGCAACGACCTCCTCCGCGAGATGATCGAATCCAACGTCATCCGCTACGGCGAGGCCTTCAACAAGGCGATGGAGGAGGGCAAGTGGGACCTGTCCCTCGTGGACAAGGAGGAACTCAAGAAATCCCAGGTGTCCATGGTCTTCGGCCAGATGAACGAACCCCCGGGCGCCCGTTCCAGCGTGGCCCTGAGCGGCCTGACGCTCGCGGAATCCTTCCGCGACAGCGACTCCGGCGAAGGCCCGCGGGACATCCTCTTCTTCATCGACAACATCTTCCGTTTCACCCAGGCGGGCTCCGAGGTGTCCGCCCTGCTCGGCCGGATGCCGTCCGCCGTGGGCTACCAGCCTACGCTCGCCACGGAAATGGGCCAGATGCAGGAGCGCATCACCTCCACCAAGAACGGCTCCATCACCTCGGTGCAGGCCGTTTACGTCCCGGCCGATGACCTGACGGACCCGGCCCCGGCGACCACCTTCTCGCACCTGGATGCCACGACGGTCCTCAGCCGTAAGATCACGGCCCTCGGCATCTACCCGGCCGTGGACCCGCTGGAATCCACCTCCCGCATCCTGGACCCGAACATCGTGGGCGAGGCCCATTACAACACGGCCCAGCGCGTGAAGCAGATCCTCCAGCGCTTCCAGGAGCTCCAGGACATCATCGCCATCCTCGGCATGGACGAACTCTCGGACGAGGACAAGACCACGGTCAACCGCGCCCGCCGCGTCCAGCGCTTCCTGTCGCAGCCGTTCCACGTCGCCGGCCAGTTCACCGGCGTCCCGGGCGTAATGGTCTCCATCGAGGACACCATCAAGGGCTTCAACATGATCCTGGACGGCGAGGTGGACTACCTCCCGGAGCAGGCCTTCCTGAACGTGGGCACGATCGAGGACGCGATCGCCAAGGGTGAGAAACTGCTGGCGGCCGCCAAGGAATAGAGATTTCTCGGCAAGCTCGAAATGACAGACGTGATCAAGCTGCATATCGTATCGCCCGAGCGGACGCTCGTGGAACAGGCGGTGTCCTCCGTGACGCTGCCGGGGACCATCGGCCCGTTCATGGTCCTGAAGAACCACGCGCCCATCATCTCCTCCCTGGAGAAGGGCGATATCGTGTACGTTTCCGGCGGCAAGGAATCCCGCCTTCCCATCCGCGAAGGCTTCGTGGAAGTGCTTGACAACCAAGTGGACGTTTGCGTGGAAGTATGATCCTGACCTGGCTCATATCGCTGCTGCTGTTTGCCGCACCTGCCCCTGCGCCGCAGGCGGAGGAGGACGTCGACGTTGCCGGCATTATCTTCGAGCATATCGGCGATGAATATGAGTGGCATATCCTCACCTGGGGCGACAAGCACGTGATCCTGCATCTGCCGGTTATCGTACACGGCTCCACAGGCTGGCATGTTTTCTCGTCCAAGCATTTGGAGCACGGGGAGTCCTATGAAGGCCTAGTGATCGACCCGGAAAAGGGGAAAATCGTGGAGGTGGACAGCGGCAAGCGGCCGTTCGACATCTCCATCACCAAGAACGTGCTCTCGCTGATGATGTCCAGCCTGCTGCTGCTCGTCGTCGTCCTGCTCACGGCCCGGTGGTACAAGAAGCACGACGTGCTGAACGAGGCCCCGACAGGCATCGCCGCCTTGATGGAACCGCTCGTGATGATGGTCCATGACATCGCCCGCGAGAACATCGGCGAGGAGGATTACCGCCGGTATTCCCCTTACCTGTGCATGGCGTTCCTGTGGATCCTGTTTAACAACTTCCTGGGTATCATGCCGTTCTTCCCGGGCGGGGCGAATTTGACGGGGAACATCGCCATCACCCTGGTGCTCGCCCTGTGCACTTTCTTCACGGTGAACCTCACGGGCACGAAACACTATTACAAAGACATTTTCTGGCCGGATGTGCCGGGGTTCCTGAAGCCCATCATGCCCATCATCGAGGTCTTCAGCGCCTTCATGAAACCGGTCTCCCTGACTGTCCGTTTGTTCGCGAACATGCTCGCGGGCCATATCATGATCCTGTGCATGGTGTGCATCATCTTCATCATGGCCAAGTACGGGGCGGTTTTGACCGGGTCCATGACGGTGGTCTCGGTCCTGTTCGGCATCTTCCTGGATGCCCTGGAATGTCTGGTGGCTTTCATCCAGGCCTATGTGTTCACGACCCTGTCGTCGATTTATATCGGGCTCGCCAGGGCCCATGGGGAATGAGGTTTCCCGGAAAACTTGCAATGACAAACATTTAAAACCATAAGATTATGTTACTTGTTACCATGATTCTCCAGGCTGCGGCCGGTGCCGCCCTCGGTAAGGCGGGTGCCGCGATCGCCGCCGCAATCGCCGCTCTCGCAGGCGCTTACGGTATCGCCAAGATCGGTAAGTCCACGATGGAATCCATCGCGCGTCAGCCTGAATCCGCCGGCAACCTCCGTACTGCGATGATCATCGCGGCCGGTATGATTGAGGGCGCCGCCCTGTTCGCCATCATCGTCTGTCTCCTGGCCCTTGTCCTGTAAACCATGAACCTGGTTACGCCCGATACTGGCCTCCTGTTCTGGATGGTCGTCATCTTCGGCCTGGTCTTTCTCCTGCTGTGGAAGTTCGGTTTCCCGATCATCACCTCGATGGTCGAGAAGCGGAACCGTACCATCGAGAAGTCGCTGAAGGACGCCAAGGAGGTGGAGGCGCAGATGTCGGCTATGGTTGCAGAACACGCCCAGATGCTGGAAGACGCCCGCAAGGAGCAGGCGCAGATCCTCCGGGAAGCCGCCGACACCCGCAGCAAGCTGATTGCGGATGCGAAGGACCAGGCCCGCGAGGAGGCCGCCAAGATCCTCGCCGACGCCCGCGCCGAGATCGAGGCCGAGAAGGAGGCCGCCCTGCGCGACGTCCGCAAGGAAGTCGCCGTGCTCTCCGTGTCCATCGCCGAGAAGATTCTCCGCAAAGAGCTCTCCGAGGACAAGGAGCAGCGGGAATACATTGACAGGATGGTCGACGAGACCGTCCGCGAACAAGCCCAGTCGTGAACGACAGCATCATCCGGACCAGGTATGCCGACGCCCTGGTGAAATACGTCCGGGAGACCGGGAACGGCGATTCCGTCTGCCAGCAGGCGGAGAAGCTGGCCCGTGTCCTCGGCGAAGTGCCTGACCTGTCCCGGATGATGGCCGCGAAGGACGTGGTGTCCGACGCGAAGAAGCGCGAGCTGCTCCAGGCGGCCCTCGGTGAGCCGATGGCGCCGGAGCTCGCGCGTTTTGTGGACCTGCTGATCGCGAACGGCCGGATCGGCGCCCTCCGGATGGTCCTGCTGGATTTCAAGGACCGGTACCGCCGGAGCCTCGGACTCCGGAAAGCGTCCCTGAAGGTGGCCGTACCGCCGCCGGACGAGCTCGTGACGCGGCTCAAGGCCCTTGTCAAGGAGCGTACGGGAGACGAGGCCGACATCGAGGTCGTGGTGGACCCGGACCTCATCGGCGGATTCGTCTTCGACATCGACGACGCGATCATCGACAAGAGCGTCGCCCGCAAGCTGGAACTGATCAAGCTCCAGTTCATTGAGAAAAACAGAAGAATCGTGTAGCTTATGCCCAATGCGATAAAACCCAGCGAGATTTCCGAAGTGCTGCTCAGCCAGCTCCGGGATATCAAGAGCGATCTCCAGTTCGAGGAGATCGGCAAAGTCCTGCAAGTCAGCGACGGCGTCGTCCGTATCTACGGACTGGACCATGCCGAAGCCGGCGAACTGCTGGACTGCGGCAACGGCGTGATGGCCGTCGTGATGAACCTGGAGCCCGACAACGTGGGCGCCGTCCTGATGGGTCCGACGGACCTGCTGAAGGAAGGGGCCGTGGTCCGGCGCACCCGCCGCATCGCCTCCATCCCGGTGGGCGAGGCCCTGGTGGGCCGCGTCGTGGACCCGCTCGGCAATCCCCTGGACGGCATGGGCAACATCGGCGGGGAGAAGGTCGATATGCCCCTGGAGCGCAAGGCGCCGGGCGTCATCTACCGCCAGCCCGTGAACGAGCCGCTGCAGACGGGTCTCAAGGCTATCGACGCGATGATTCCGATCGGCCGCGGCCAGCGCGAGCTCATCATCGGCGACCGCCAGACCGGCAAGACGGCCGTCGCGATCGACACCATCATCAACCAGCGGGACAATTTCCTGAAGGGGGATCCGGTCTACTGCATCTATGTGGCCGTGGGCCAGAAGGGCTCCACCGTCGCGAGCATCGTCAAGACCCTCCGCGACCACGGCGCGATGGACTACACCATCGTCGTCGCCGCTACCGCCGCGGACCCGGCCGCCCTGCAGTACTATGCGCCTTTCGCCGGCGCGGCCATCGGCGAATACTTCCGCGACACGGGCCGCCACGCCCTCGTCGTGTATGACGACCTTTCGAAGCAGGCCGTCGCCTATCGTGAGGTTTCCCTGATCCTCCGCCGTCCTTCCGGCCGCGAGGCGTATCCGGGCGATATCTTCTACCTGCATTCCCGCCTCCTCGAGCGGGCCGCGAAGATCATCGGTCAGCAGGAAGTGGCCGAGCAGATGAACGACCTCCCGGAAGCCCTCAAGGGCAAGGTCCGGGGCGGCGGTTCCCTCACCGCCCTCCCGATCATCGAGACGCAGGCCGGCGACGTATCGGCCTACATCCCGACCAACGTGATCTCCATCACCGACGGCCAGATCTACCTGGAGTCCGGCCTCTTCAACCAGGGCATCCGCCCGGCCATCAACGTGGGTATCAGCGTCTCCCGTGTGGGCGGCAGCGCGCAGGTGAAGTCCATGAAGAAGGTCGCCGGCACCCTGAAGATCGACCAGGCCCAGTACGCCGAGCTCGAGGCCTTCTCCAAGTTCTCTTCGGACATGGACAAGGTCACGGCGATGGCCCTGGACAAGGGCCGCAAGAACAACCAGCTCCTCATCCAGCCCCAGTACAGCCCGATGCCCGTCGGCGAGCAGATCGCCGTCCTGTACTGCGGCACGAACGCCCTGATGCGCGACATCCCCGTGGACCGCGTCCGCGAGTTCCAGGACCTGTTCCTGGACCGCATCCGCGCCCTGCACAAGGACGATGTCCTCGCGCCGCTCGCCGCCGGCCAGATGACCGACGAGATCGGTGACATCATCCGTGTCGAAGCCACCTCCATCATCGCCGGAATGTTGTAATTCCTTTGTCATTTCGAGCGAAGTCGAGAAATCTGATATATGCCGTCATTAAAGGAAATCAAGGGCCGCATCGGCTCCGTCCAGAGCACGCTGAAGATCACTTCCGCGATGAAGCTCGTGGCCTCCGCCAAGCTCCGCAAGGCGCAGCAGACCATCGAGGGGATGCGCCCCTATGAGCGGAAGCTGCAAGGGATGCTGGACCACCTCGTGGCCTCCGGCGCGAAGGTGAGCGGCGAGTACACCCGGACGCCGGCCGAAGGCGCCGGCAAGCTGCGTGTCGCCCTCGTCGCCTTCGCCTCCAATTCCTCCCTCTGCGGCGCGTTCAATGCCAATGCGGTGCGCCTCACGCAGGAAACGATCCGTTCCTACGGCGAGGCCGACGTCACCGTCTACAGCATCGGCCGCAAGATGGCCGATTCGATGCGGAAGGCCGGGCATCCCTCGCCGGCGGATTACCAGAAGCTCGCCGACAAGCCCTCTTACGCCCCCGCCGCCGAACTGGCGGAAAAGCTGATGGCCGATTTCCTGGCCGGCCGCCTGGACCGCATCGACCTGGTGTACAACCACTTCGTCTCCTCCGGCAAGCAGGTCCCCGTGCGGGAAACCCTCCTGCCGATGGGCGATGTCATTCCGAGCGAAGCGAAGGAATCTGAAGTCGACTACATCCTCGAACCCTCCGCCTCCGCCCTCCTGGCGGACCTCCTTCCGAAGTCCCTGCGCCTGAAATTCTACACCGCCCTCCTGGACAGCAACGCGTCCGAGCACGCAGCCCGCACGGTGGCGATGCAGACGGCCACGGACAACGGCGAGGACCTCCTGCAGGAGCTCACCCTGCAGTACAACAAATCCCGCCAGCAGAAGATCACGTCGGAAATCCTGGATCTTGCGGGCGGGAGTCAGCAGCAATAGGGGGACGGAGAATCAGTCTTTCTCCCGGTTTCTGAAATACTGTTCGATGGAACTCACGACCTGGACCAGGTCGCGGGAGAGGCCTTCGACCTCCCAGCCGCCCAGGACGGGCGTCAGGGTGATGGTGTCCTCCCAGAAACGGAAGGCCCGGTTCACGGGGGAGGAAAGGTGGAACTTCAGGACGCCGTCCGCCTCGCTTTCCGGCACATAACCCCGGATCTTCAGGGCCTCCACGATGCCGTCCCGCGCCAGGGCCGGGTCGCCGTTGACGTGGATCTTCCGCTTCTGATAGCCGAAGAACGGATAGACGAGCGCCATCACGGCGAAGATGGCGAGGATCCACCAGACGGATTTCCAGCCGTGGGTGAAGGCGACGGAGATGTCCTTGGACACCATCCCGGAAAGCATCAGGATGCCGATGATGATGGCGAGCAGGAGGCAGGTCTGGATGAAATACTTGAGGGCGCGGCGGATGTAGGTCATTTTTCGAGAAGTCTACGGAGGGAACGGACGGCATTGATGCCGATGGTGTACAGGTGATGGTCCAGGGCGAACTTCCGCACGCCGTTCAGCGCGAGGTTCCGCGGGGTGTAGAAATCCTGGACCTGGGTCAGGCCGGTCTGGACGGACTCGCCCTTCGCCTCGATCAGCGCGCGGTTGCCGTGGATGGCGGCGCTGAGTTCGTCCAGCGTCTTGATGTCCAGATATTTACTCTTCTTGCTCATCGTCGTCGTCGTTGAAGAGGAGATTGACGAACAAGGGGACGAAGGTGTCCTTGAACAGGCGGTCGCGCCGGCGGATGAGGATCCACAGGCCGAGGGCCAGCAGGACGGACACGCCGAAGGCCGACCAGGCGTAACTGCCGATGAGCTCGCCGATCAGCAGGATCAGGCCGAAGGACAGCGCCAGGATGAGGCTCGTCCCCACCCCGGCGATGAGGAAGAACGCCACCAGTTTGGACGCGGTGACGGACAACCCCTTCGCCGTCCGGAGCTTGATGTCGTCCAGGCGGAGGTCGATGTAGTCCTTGGCTTTCCGGGAGAGGTTTTCCGCCGGCTCGGTGAAGTGCGTCATGCCTCGGGAGCCTGCTCGTCCGGCTGCTCGCCGACGGTTTCCTCGGCGGTTTCCTCGGCCTGCTTGAGGGCGTTCTCCAGGCGCTCCAGCTGCTTGATGAGCAGGTCGCGGGTGCCTTCCTTGATTTCGGCGCCCTTCGTGCGGAGGGTTTCGCGGAGGTCCTTGAGGGTGGCCTTCGCTTCGGCGGTCTTCTCATCGACCTTGGTGCCCAGGTCGCCGAGGTTCTCCTTGAGGTCCTCGTAGCCGTTCTCCGCGGCCTTTTTCACGCGGGCGCGGGTTTTCCAGCCTTTGTCCGGCGCGTAGAGGATACCGAATGCGGCGCCTGCGGCGAGGCCCGCGAGGAGGGTGAAGAAAGATTTTGTGCTTGCCATAACGATGTGGTTTTAAATCAGTTCGCGGATGATTTCGTCGGAAACGAAGAAGTGGTCCTCGGGGATCCGGTAGCGGTCGCCCGTGCGGACCAGGGCTCCGGCTTCCAGGAGTCGTCCGATGTCTTCCTTGCTGCAATTACCGTGCAGGAAGTCCGCGTCGACACCCTTGTCAGTCCTGAGGGACAGCATGAGGGTCTCGACGAGGGAATCCTCGGGGGAGAGGATCTCCTTCGTGGACGTCCAGCCCCGGAGGGCCTTGCTGTTCCACGAGCGGGAATTTCCCTGGAAAGAATGCGCTCCAGGGCCGATTCCGACGTACGGGCGGCGTGCCCAGTAGCCGCCGTTGTGGACCGCTTCGAAGCCTTCCTTGGCGAAATTGGAGATCTCGTAATGGTGATAGCCCGCGGCGCCGAGCTTCTGACAGAGCATGTCATATTGTCGGCGGCAGAGGGCGTCGTCAGCCTCGGTGTAGCGGCCTTCGGCGACCATCTCCGCCAGGGCGCTCTCGCCTTCGACGGAGAGCTGGTAGCAGGAGATGTGCTCCGGCCCGAGGGCGATGGCCTGGTCGATGGTGTCGGCCCAGACGGCGTCCTCCAGGTGCGTGATGCCGAAGATGAGGTCCAGGCTGATGTTCTCGGCCCCGGCTTCCCGCGCGAGGCGGAAGGCTTCCTTCGCCCGCGCGGCGTCGTGCCGGCGGTTCATCCACTGCAGCATCCCGTCGTCGAAGGACTGGACGCCGATGCTCAGCCGGTTCACGCCCAGGGAGAGGAGGCTTTCCACATAGCTCTTCCCCTTCTCGACGATGTCCTCCGGGTTCACTTCCATCGTGAACTCGCGGTAGGGGCCGCCGTGTCCGACCTCGTCCAGGGTGATGAGGATGCGGGTCAGGACGGAAAGCGGCAGCACCGAAGGGGTGCCGCCACCGAAATACAAGGTCTTGGGATCGTCGTCCATTTCCTTCGCCCGCCGGCGGATTTCCGCGCAGACGCCGTCGCCGTAGGCCTTGAAGCAGCCTTCCTCGGCGATCTCGGAGTAGAAGTCGCAGTAGGTGCAGAACTTCTTGCAGAAGGGGACGTGGACGTAGATCATAGGGTTAGCGCAGCATCAGTTCGGCGCGGCCGAGGGCGGTCTTCGTCGTGTAGGCTTCGGCGGTGTAGATACCCTTGCCGAGTTCGCCCACTTCCTTGATGTAGATGCTCAGCTCCACATCCTGGCCTTCGTAGTCGACCTCACGGGACGCGGAGGCGGTCAGCGTTTCGCCGCCCACGGTGAAGTCCGTGGAGGAACTGTTCACGATGACGTTTCCGTTCGGGTCCTTGACGCGGACATACACGCGGATGGGACCGTGCTCGGCGATCTCGTTCGCCACGAGGGAGAGCGTCGCGACGAAGTACGTGACGCGGCTGGAGCGGTCGGTCGCCCGGTCGGAGCCGTTGTAGGCTTCCAGATGCAGGCCGCGGGCCTTCACGACGGAACCGGCGGCCACCTGGCCGGAGAGGTTCTCCACCTGGCGGGTCAGGTTCTCGTTGGCCTGGCGGCTCTCGGCGGCTTCCTTCCGCGCGGCGGCGGCGTCGGCCGTGAGGCGCTTGTTCAGGGTATTCAGGGAGTCGATCTGGACGATGTAGCCGCGCATGATGGAACGGAGGGTGCCCAGTTCCTTCTCATACTGGCGGATCTTCGCGCGGTTCGTGGCCTCGGTCTTGGACAGCTTGTCGATGAGGAGGGCCACCTGCTCGCGGGAGGTGTCCAGCTGGCTGTTGATGCTTTCGTAGTCGGAATTCAGGGTTTCAAAGTCGGACTGCAGGTTGAGGAGCTGCTGGGTCAGTTCGGCTTTTTCGCCTTCGAGCTCGTTCACGAGGCTGCTCTTCTGGCTCCAGATCCAGGCCAGGGCACCGCCGAGGGCCAGGGCGGCGACGGCGAGGATGATGGTGGCGGTCTTCAGGGATCCGTTGCGGTTTTTCTTCTCACGCTCTTCGCGTTCGATTCTCTCGAGGGGATCTTCAGTCATGGTGCTTTTCGTTTTAAATATCTGCAAATATATCTATATTTGTGAAAACTGTCAAGAATCATACCATGGAAAACGTCTTTGCACAGCGCGTGGAGGCCATCCGTGACCTGATGCGCGCGAACGGCTGGGACGCCGTCATCCTGACGGGCAGCGACCCCCATGCGAGCGAGTATCCGGCCCGGCGCTGGAAACAGGTGGAATGGGTGTCCGGCTTCACCGGCGAGGCGGGTGACTTGTGCATCACCCTGGACCACGCCGGCCTGTGGACGGACACGCGGTATTTCATCCAGGCGGTGAAGCAGCTCGCCGGAACGGGCATCGAACTGCACAAGATGCGCGTGCCGGAGCAGGTGCCTATCCCGCAGTGGCTCGCCTCCCGCGGCTTCGAGGAGCCGGTCGTGGCGGTGGACGGCCTGTGCCAGACGGTGGCCGCCGCGGAAGCGCTGCGCAAGCCTTTCGACGTTCCCGTGACCATCGTCCCGGTCCCGGACCTCCTTTCCTGCCTGTGGACGGACCGGCCCTCCATCCCGTCGACCCCGATCATCACGCTGGGCGACGACCTGACGGGCGAATCCCGCGAATCGAAGATCCACTGGCTCCGCATCTGGATGATGCGGCAGGAGGTCGACGCCATCTTCCTGACCGCCCTCGACGAGATCGCCTGGCTGCTGAACGTGCGCGGCTCCGACGTGGAATACAACCCGGTCGTCATCTCCTACCTGCTCGTCACGATGGACCAGGTCTACTGGTTTGTCCGGAAGGATACGCTCGAGGACGTCGACGAAGAAACCCAGGCGAGCTTCGACGAGCTAGCGGCCGACGAGGTGACTGTCTGCGACTACAGCGAGGCAATCCTTGCGCTGGCCACCTATGCGCACAATGACGTGGACCGCGTTTTCGTGGATCCGGGCACGCTCAACCTCCAGGTCCGCGACGCCCTGGACGAGAATGGCTACGACGTGGTGGAAGGCCTGTCGCCCGTGCCGCTCCGCAAGTCGGTCAAGAACCGCGTGGAGATCGAAGGTATGCGGGAGGCGCACCTGGAGGACGGCCTCGCCATGGAGCAGTTCCTGTACTGGCTGGAAGGCCAGGTGGGGCAAGTGGACGAATGGGAAGCCGCGTGCAAGCTGCAGTCCTTCCGGGCGAAGATCCCCGGCTACCGGGGCGACAGCTTCGAAACCATATCGGCCTACGGGCCCGGCGCCGCGCTGCCGCACTACGTGACGCCGCGCACCGGCGCGCCGGTCCTGGAGCCGCGCGGGCTGTATCTCCTGGACTCCGGCGGCCAGTACCTCTTCGGTACGACGGACATCACGCGCACGATTCCCCTCGGCCCCTGCACGGCCCTGGAGAAGGAGGATTACACGCTCGTGATGAAGTGCCATATCGACCTGTCCATGGCCGTGTTCCCGGTGGGCACCTGCGGCTGCCACCTGGACATCCTGGCCCGCAACCCCCTCTGGCAGACCAAGCGCAACTTCGGCCACGGCACCGGCCACGGCATCGGTTTCTTCCTCAATGTCCATGAAGGCCCGCAGGAGTTCCGCCAGAACTTCAACGCCTACCCCTACGTCCCGGGCATCATCAACACCATCGAACCGGGCCTCTATCGGGAAGGCATGCACGGCGTCCGGCACGAGAACGTGGTCCTCGTGCGCGAGGACGGAACGAACGACTTCGGCACCTGGTACTCCTTCGAGACCCTGACCCTCTGCCACTACGACACCTCGGTGCTCGTGCGCGACCTCCTCACCCCCGACGAAATCGCCTGGCTCAACGCCTACAACGAGCGCGTCTACCGCACCCTCTCCCCGCGCCTCCCCGCCGACATCGCCGCCTGGCTCCGCGAGAAGACCCGGGCGATCTAAAGGCTTGATACATAGCGCTATAACGATCAAGAGGTGCGCCAAACGGTGCACCTCTTGATGTATAATGCGTTGTGATATAGACGGTTACGGATGCACGAGGGTGCCGACCTTCTCGCCTTTGATGAGCTTGGTGAGGTTGCCGGTGGCGTTCATGTCGAAGACGATGATGGGCATATTGCCGTCGGAGCAGAGGGCGTAGGCGGTCTGGTCCATCACTTTGAGGTGCTTGGAGATGGCTTCGTCGAAGGTGAGCTCGTCGTACTTGACGGCGGTGGGGTCCTTTTCCGGGTCGGCGGTGTAGACGCCGTCCACGCGGGTGCCCTTGAGGAGGGCGTCCGCGCCGATCTCGAGGGCGCGCAGGGCGGCGGTCCACGCGGGTGCCCTTGAGGAGGGCGTCCGCGCCGATCTCGAGGGCGCGCAGGGCGGCGCCGGAGTCGGTGGTGAAGAAGGGGTTGCCGGTGCCGCCTGCGATGAGGGCGACGCCGCCGCGCTCGAGCACCTTCACCGCGTCGTCACGCATATAGTACTTCGCGACGGGCTCCATCGGCGTAGCCGTAAAGACCTGGGCATCGACGCCTTCTTCCTTGATGAACATCGAGAGGGCGAGGGAGTTGATGACCGTGGCGAGCATGCCCATCTTGTCGCCGTCCACGCGGTCGAAGCCCTTCCCGACGCCTTGCAGGCCGCGGAAGATG
>ONDF01000001.1 GCA_900316525.1 uncultured Bacteroidales bacterium | reverse complement strand
TACGGTATCGGCCTTTTCTTCGCGAAAACCATCGTAGAGAAGCACGGAGGCCATATATCCGTCGATAGCGAACCCGGTAAGGGAAGCACATTCACCATCGAACTATGAGCAGCAAGGTACTATTGGTAGAGGACGAAAGGACGCTCTCCGGCATCGTGAGAGACGCCCTGGAGACGATGGACTTCTCCGTCGAGCTGGCCTATGACGGATCGGAAGGCCTGCGCCGATACTTTGAAATCCGTCCCGACATCCTGGTGGTGGACGTGATGATGCCCAAGATGTCCGGTTTCGATATGGTGAAAGCCATCCGACAGAGCGACAAGGAAACGCCCATCCTGTTCCTGACCGCAAAGACCACCGTGGACGATGTTGTCACCGGATTCAACCTTGGGGCCGATGACTACCTCAAGAAGCCCTTCGCCATTCCCGAGCTGGTAGTCCGGATGAAAACCCTCCTGGGAAGAAGCGGGAAAGAGGCCCCCGACCAGGAGAAAGGCCAAGCATCCTATAGCATCGGTGAATACCAGTTCACTCCCGAGTCGGCAACGCTGCTTCACAGACCCACCGGCGATTCAACACTCATCCCACGCCGCGAAGCCGATATTCTCCAGCTCCTATGCAAAGGCAGCGGAAGTATCATCCCCACCCAGAACATACTCTTATCCCTCTGGGGCGACGATGACTTCTTCAACGCCCGCAGCCTCCAGGTCCTCATCACCCGCCTCCGCCACCGTTTCTATCGCGACCCCCGTATCCGGATCTTGAATGTCAGGGGGACTGGCTACAAATTGATAGCAGAGTAACCCCAGACCTTATGGTCAGAAAAATGCATTATGATTGCAACAACACCTCGTTATACGAATGTTAGACAAAGCGAAGTAGCCTAACAAACAGTCGTTTTAGTACCCTATAAAACAATGTTTGTTTGTCTAAACAAGCATTTATAATATTTAATTCATTGATAATCAATATAAAACAGCATCTTTAACGAGGAGGAATATTGATTGTCAATGATTTACAATAAGTGGCACAATCCGGTCGGTTGTGCCGCTTTTTTGTTTCCGTCCGGCTGTGCCTGGCGTTTTCGGGCGTCTCGCGCGTGTACAAGTCCGACTTGTACATAGAACCGCCCTCGAGGCACTATTCCGTGTACAAGTCTTTTCCAAAAGGGGCATGAACCGGCTCTTGCTCGGAGACTTGAACAAAGAACAGGTACTACGGCGTTAGAGACTTGTACAAGCGAGGCTTGCGCAACCTGCCGAGTCTCCAGTTGGCCGATATCGAGGTCAAAGACCGATGTCATCGGCACCCCCGAAGCCCAACCCGAAAATCGCGGAGCGGGTCGATGTGCTCCCGGATGCCTTGCAAGCCACATCGCGCCGCTAAGCGCGACGATTTTGGCTTGCGGAGCGGCGTGATGAGCCACGCAGGCGCGTAGAATGGGGGTTGAGCCGCTATGCGAATTTCGGGTTGAAGGTATTTCGGGTTGAAGGAAGGCGACGAATGGCGGAGAGCTCGCCCGGGGACTTCCCAGGGTACTTGACTTGGATAAAAAGATTTATTGTCTACAGACAAGAAAGTGGTGAAAACCAAATTTCCCTTGTCTGCAGACAATAAAACTATCATTGAAAGCTTTGATCAGAGGATGATTTCGACCTGGGCGGTCTCGTTGGCCTTGAACGTGTACCGGACATGGTCGCCGTCCTTGGCCAGTTCCTTGCCATTCACCAGGATGCGGCAGCCTTCCCGGCGGTTGCGAAGCGTCAGGGTCTGGGCCTGACGGGAGGTGATGGAGGCGCGGATGCCCTTCTCGTCCCAGTCCATATGATTGAGCTTGGCGAAGGTATACAGCCAGACGCCGTCGATGGCGCCATGCATCAAGTTGTCAGGCATCAACGGCAGGAATTCCACCGTACCGGGCTCGCTGAAGGCGCACATCTCCACCAGGAACGCCGGGACGGCGCCCGTCAGGTCCGGAAACACGCCCCTGTAGGGGAAGTGGCTGGTCTGCAGCGTGCGGCGGACGAAGCCGTGGTTGAGCAGCTGGCTCAGGTTCTGCTCGGCTTCTTCCATGTCCTTCAGGCGGATGGCCGTGAAGGCGCGGTGGATGATGCCATGGGCGGAGTCGTCCTGCTGGGCGCGCTTGCGGTTGGAGATGATGATGGCTTCCGTCAGCGCGGGATCCTTTTCGGGCGTGACCGCGCGGCCGGGCCATACGTCATAATGGTGGGACACGTGGCGGTGGTTGTAGTTTTCCTCAATCGTGGGCCAGGCCCATTCCTTGAGGCCGCCATCCAAGTCCAGGAGATAGGTCGGAAGGGATGCGAGCTGGGCCTCCCAGTGGGGAATGTTCTCCTTCTCGATGCCGAGGGTCTTGCAGCCTTCGATCAGGTTCATCAGGATCTCGCGGCAGATGGCGATGTCCATGACGGAGTTGATCCTCGTGGGATTGATGTCCCGGCTGGTGACCGTCTCATAGCCGGGATTCGGGGTCGGGTTCTCCGGGGAGAAGGACGGATAGAAGATGACCTTGCCGTCCGGACCGCGGTCGCACGCGTAATCCTCGTAGAACAAAGCCATTTCCTTGTAGGCCGGAATCAGGCGGGTCCGCAGGAATTCCTTGTCTCCCGTGACGAGGTAGTAGCCCCACAACTCGTTATAGACCCAACCCAGGCAGCCCGTCCAGGCGTAATGCGGATAGGTGCGGGAGAAATGATAGTACAGGCCGGAATCCGGGTCGCAGTGGACGCTGGCCAGCAGGCCGCGGGCGCCGTAGAGCAGCTTCGCGTTGGTGCGGAAGTCATCGAATTTCGTCTCGTAATACTTGAAATACACGTCCATCTCGTCGAAGAGGCCCGTGTTGTTGCCCGCGCAGACCTGCAGGTTCGTGTTGATGTTGTGCTGGCCCGTAAACGGAGGAATAGTCTTGCCCGTCTCGTAGATCTGGAAGAAGCGGCCCATGTCATAGAGCTTCTCCAGCAGCGTGGGATCCAACTCGTTCCTGCTGTGGGCGCGACGGAGCAGTTCCTCGCCGGAAAGCAGCAGGTCTTCGTCGGAGCTCAGATGGATCCGGGAACGGTCCATCCGCTCGCCGATATACTTTTCGTTCCCCTTGAGCAGCTTGTCGAAATCGACCTTCATGGCCAGCAGTCCGTCCCGGACGGGCTTGGCGCAGTCAAAGGTGAAATCGCTTTCGAAGCGCTCGATCTTCGCAATGACCGTAAGGCCGTCCGCACCGGAAATGCGCATGCCTTTTTCGGTCTTTTTCATGGTGCCGCCTTTGGGCAGGAAGCGGATGACCACGGCGTAACCCTTCTGACCGAAGTCCGGATTGTACGCTGTGGCCAGCGTGATCACGCCGTCGCCGATATCCAGCTTAGGGGTGCTGCCGACCAATCTGGGCAACTGCATCTCCACGTCCAGGTCCAGCTGTCCCTTCGGCGCAGTGAAGCGGTTCACGGTGACGTCCCCGTCATAGGCGCAGAAGCTTTCGTTCCGGAAAGAACCGCGCGCATCCGTCCACATGGAGGTGATCATGCCGTTCTGCATGTCCAGGAAGCGCAGATAGTCCCGGGTATCGGGCTGCTCCGGCCGGCGGAAGGTGAGCGTGAAGGCGGTGTGCCTCCGCGGCCCGCCGACGGGGTACAGAATCTTGTTGTCGAAATTCATGTACTTTTCGAAGCCGGCCTTTTTCTGGGCCTCGTCCACCAGGGCGTTCGCCTCATCCGGCTTGCCCTCCAGCAGCAGTTGGCGGATTCGGGGCAGGTAGGGGCGCATGTCCGGAGGCAGGGGAGTCTCCGCCCATTGCGGTTCATAGAGCAGCTCCTGGGTGTAGGTCATCACCTCGTTGTAGGGCTGGCCGGAAGCCTGGATGCGCAGGAAACCGTTGCCGGTGATGAAATAGTCCGAAGGTTCTCCCGCGGGGGCGATGGAGCAGATATTGTGCTTCGGCAGGATGGCGGCGCGCTTCTCCACCGGAAGATAGGGAATGGCGTACTCGAGCTTTCGGGTATCGATCTTGGCATTACCCCCTTCCGGGGTGTCCGGAAAGTCCTTGGCGCCGGCGGTCCCCACCGCGAGGCACAGAAATGCGAAAAATGCGATTGATTTTTTCATGGCTATGACCTGTATTGGATAGGATGAAGACTATTTCTTCCAGAGATTGGGGAGGAATCCGTAGTAGAGGAGGTGCCGCCAGGTGGACCAGTCGTGCCCGGTTTCGCCGATGCAGAAGTACTCGTATTCGATTCCGTGCTTGTCCAGCGCATCCCGGAAGCCCTTGACCCGCATGTTGAAAAAGCCCTTCTCCTCGGCGCCGCCCTGGCCGATGAACAGGTAATCTACCTTGTCGTTGGCCTTCGGGTCATTGAGGAATTCGCCCAGGGTCTCCTCGGGCTTGTTGTCACCGGCGCTGAGGACGCCGAAATTCGCGAACAGGTCGAGAGACTTCAGGCCGACGAACATCGTGTGGCGGCCGCCCATCGACAGTCCGGAAATGGCGCGTCCGTGGGGATTGGCGATGGTCTTGTAGTGGCTGTCGACGAAGGGGATGATGGCCTCCCGATACTCCCGCTCCATGATGTCGAAGGTAAGGTCGGCGTGCCGGGGATGATTGCGATGGATGACCTGGTTGTTCACCAGGGCGATCAGCATGGGCTCCGCCTTTCCTTCCGCGAGCAGGTTGTCCATGATGAAGTTCACGCGTCCGTCATACATCCAGTTGGAGGGGAGCTCGCCGCTGCCGCCCATGAGATAGAGGACGGGATATTTCTTCTTGGGATTGTACTGCGGAGGGGTATAGACGTAGATCTCGCGCTGTCCCTGGGTGACGGGGCTGTAGTAGATATGCCGGGTGACGGCTCCGTGGGGCACATCCTTCGCGTCCCACCAGGAGGGGCCGTCGCCATGGACGATGAGCTCGCTGTAGGGCGGCATGGCCGTAAAGGCGGCGTAGGTATTGTTGGGATCCGCCATGCTGACGCCGTCGACCACGAGATTGTACTGGTACATGTCGACCGGGAGCGGGCCGATGGTGAGGGTCCAGATGCCGTCTTCCCCTTTGGTGAACGGGATGTTCCCCCGGACGCCCATCACGGTGGTCATCGCGCCCGAGAGGGCGACGGACTCCGCTTTCGGGGCCCGGAGCCGGAATACGACGGTATGGTCGTCGTTCACCTGGGGCGAATTCAGGTTGGCGCTGAAGGGGACGAGCCCTTCGGTGTCTTTCTGCGGGTTATAGCTGAGGTTGACGTTTGACTGCTGGGCAAAGGCCGCCAGCGCAATCAGCAGCGAAGTCGCTGCGGTCATTGTTTTTTTGTTCATAATCATGTTATTATGCTTCGTGTCAATTCCAATAATCAAAGATACTAAAATAATCCGTATTGGCAACCTTGGCTTTTTTTCGTACTTTTGTACCGCCTTGCCGCGTTTCGGGCGAGGTTTTACATTAGACTTAACGTTATGTTCAAGAATTTCACCGGGTTCAACCTCGTCGAGCAGATGCACAGGCTGCGTCATGCGAAGCGGTTCAACCCCCTCAAGCTCAAGCGGAAATCCCTCGGCCTGCTTTTCGTCGCCATCGTCTTCCTCGTGCTGTGGTTCCTGCCCACGGAGAGCTTCGGACTGGACGGCCTCACCCAGGTGCAGCAGCGGATCATCGCCATTTTCGTCTATGCCACGCTGATGTGGGTGATGGAACTGGTCCCCGCCTGGTCCACCTCCGTGTCGATCATCGTCCTCCTGCTGCTGTTCACCTCCGATTCCGGGGTCAAATGGCTCTGCAATCCGGAGACGGCCGGCCAGCTGCTCAGCTACAAGCAGGTGATGGCCAGTTTCGCCGATCCGGTGGTGATGCTGTTCATCGGCGGTTTCATCCTGGCCATCGCGACCACGAAGTCCGGCCTGGACGTGCACCTGGCCCGCGTGCTGCTCACGCCCTTCGGTAAGAAGAGCGAGAACATCCTGCTGGGCTTCATGCTGGTGACGGCCCTCTTCTCGATGTTCATCAGCAACACGGCCACCACGGCGATGATGCTCACGTTCCTCACGCCCGTGTTCAAGCAGCTCCCGGAGGCGGGGAAGGGGAGGATCGCCATGGCGCTCAGCATCCCGGTCGCCGCGAACCTGGGCGGCATGGGCACGCCCATCGGCACGCCGCCCAACACCATCGCGCTCAAGTACCTGAACGATCCCGAGGGCCTGAACCTCGGCATCGGTTTCGGTCAATGGATGCTGTTCATGGTCCCGCTCGTGATCGTCCTGGTCCTGATCGCCTGGATCATCCTGAAGAAGGTGTTCCCGTTCTCCCAGAAGACCATCGAGCTCCAGATCGACGGCGAGATGAAGCGGGGCCGGCGGACCACCCTGGTGATCGTGACCCTCGTCGTCACCATCCTCCTGTGGATGATGGATACCCTGACCGGGATCAACACCTATACGGTCGCCCTGATCCCGTTCGCGGTCTTCGCGATGGCCGGCATCATCACGAAATATGACCTGGAGGAGATCAACTGGTCGGTCATCTGGATGGTCGCCGGCGGTTTCGCGCTGGGCTACGCCATGAACGGGTCCGGCCTCGCGGCCCTCGTCATCCGCGCCATTCCTTTCGGCGACTTCTCGCCGGTGCTGATCGTGGTCCTCTCCGGCCTGATCTGCTACGTGCTTTCCAACCTGATTTCCCACTCCGCCACCGCGGCCCTGCTGATGCCTATCCTGGTGGTGGTCTGCACCGCGATGGGCGACAAGCTCGCCGCCATCGGCGGTCCGACCACCGTCCTCATCGGTGTCGCCATCGCCTCCAGCAGCGCGATGATCCTGCCCATCTCCACGCCGCCGAACGCCCTGGCCTATGCGACCAACCTGGTCCAGCAGAAGGACATGGCCCGGATGGGTGTCATCGTGGGCGTCCTGAGCATCCTGCTCGGCTATCTGGCGCTGATCGCCGCCCGCGCGCTGCATATTGTGTAATCGATTAAGTTGGAATCCGTTATGAAAAAGAATATTATCCTGTCCTTCGCCGTTCTCGCCCTGGCCGTCTCCTGCACGGACCGGGATGAGGTCCATGTGGACCGCCTCGTGGAGAATTACGCCCTGGTGACGATTCCCGCGCCGGACCTGACCGGCATCACCGACAATGGAAAGGAAGTACTGAGACTGTACCGCCAGGCCGCCGACGAGGTGGACAAGATCTACTGGCGGCAGAATTTCGCGGAAGGGGAGTCCTTCCTGGGCTCGCTCACGGATCCGGCGGAGAAGCTCTACGCCGGCATCAACTACGGCCCCTGGGACCGCATCGACGGAAAGCCCTTCCTGCCCGGGTATGGCGACAAGCCCGCCGGCGCCTGCTTCTATCCGGCCGACATGACCGCGGAAGAGTTCAGCGCCTTCGCCGATCCCGACAAGAACAGCCCCTACACGCTCATCCAGCGTGCCGGTGACGGCTCCCTGAAGACCGTCTGGTATCACGACGCCTATGCCGAACCTATCGGCAAGATCGAGGAGTACCTGCACCGGGCGGCCGACGTCACCATCAAGGAGAGCGTCCGGAACTATCTCCTGCAGATGATCGAAGGTCTCAAGACGGACAACTATTACGACAGCTACAAGGCCTGGCTGGAGATGAACGACAGCAAGATGGACCTCGTGATCGGCCCGATCGAGGCGGTCGATGACGCTTTGTACGGCACGAAGGCTTCCTATGGCGCCTATGTGCTCCTGAAGAACCTCAAGCGGACCGAGGAACTCAACGCCCTGTCCGCCCGGATGCCGGAATTCCAGCAGATGCTCCCCGGCGACCCGGCCGACCACGATTTCGTCCCCGGCGCCGAGTCCGACATCTTCTCCTGCAACGTGCTCTACTGCAGCGGTTACACCAATGCGGGCTTCAAGGTCATCGGCATCAACTTCCCGTATGACGCCAAGATCCAGGAGGAACTGGGAACCCGTACCATCATCTTCGACAACATCATCCGGGAGAAGTTCAACCGCACCGTGTACCCGGTGGGCAAGTCCCTCCTGGAGGATGCGGAGCAGCCCCACGTAGACGCGAGCGCCTTCTACTGGATCATCGTGTTCCGCGAGGTCGCAAAGGGCCTGGGCGTGAAGGAAACCGTCAATGGGAGGGGAACGGTGGCCGAGGCGCTCGGCAACGAGGCCCTGGTGATGGAAAAAGCGAAATCCAACGTGCTGGGCACCCTGCTCTGCGCGCAGGAGGCCGAGGCCTACCACATTTCCGCCATCTTCCACAAGGAGGACGTGCTGGCCACTTTCGTCGCCAACACGATCCGTTCCACGCGCTTCGGCGCGGCGGACCCGACCGGCGTCGCCAACATCCTCGTCTACAATTACCTGCTGCAGAACAAGGCGATCATCTGGAACCCTTCCGGCCGCTACAGCATCGACTATGACAAGACCTGGGCCGCGCTCGAGACCCTCGGCGCCGAGATCCTCCGCATCCAGGCGCACGGCGACATCGACGCCGCCCGCGCCTGCGTCGCGAAGTACGGTGTCGCCGGCCTGGAGAGCCAGTCGGACAAGCGGGTCCTCGAGAAGGCGAACATCCCGGTGGACCTCCGGTTCGCGTACGAATAGCCTGTCATCACGGGTTTGCGAAAAAAAAGCCGGTTTCTCTTGGAGAACCGGTTTTTTGTTGTATCTTTGTGATATCAAAATGATATTATTGTAGAACTATAGAACCCATTTGTCATGGAAAACAACAAGGAAACGGCCTACAAAGGCTTTGTGCTGAACGGCTTCCTGGCCCTGATCCTGGCGCTCGCCCTGATCGCGGCGGCCATCTATTTCTTCGTCCGCGCGGACAGCGACGGCGAGTTCGCCATCCTCGGCGTGCTGTCGATGGCCTTGTTCGCCCTCTGCACGAACGGCTTCGTGAAGCTGGAGCCGAACGAGGCGATGGTGCTCCTGTTCTTCGGCAAGTACCGCGGGACCTTCACCCGGGACGGTTTCTACTGGGTCAATCCGCTGCTGAGCAAGAAGAAAGTGAGCCTGCGCGCCCGCAACCTGAACCCCGAGCCGATCAAGGTCAATGACAAGGTGGGCAACCCCGTCCTCATCGGTATGGTCCTGGTGTGGAAGCTCGAGGACACCTACAAGGCCCTCTTCGAGATCGACAGCCAGTCCCTGGCGCCGGTGGGCAATGTGGGCAAGGGCTCGAACGCCCGGTACCTGTCCCAGGCCTTCGAGAACTTCGTCCGCGTGCAGAGCGACGCGGCCCTGCGCCTGGTCGCGGGCTGCTATGCCTATGACAATCCGGACACGGCCGACGAGCTCACCCTCCGCAGCAATGCCGACGAAATCAACGAGAAGCTGGTCGCCACGCTGAACGAGCGCCTGGCGATGGCCGGCATCCACGTGACCGAGGCCCGCATCAACTACCTGGCCTATGCGCCCGAAATCGCGGCCGTGATGCTGCGCCGCCAGCAGGCCGACGCCATCATCGCCGCCCGCGAAAAGATTGTCGACGGCGCCGTGTCCATGGTCAAGATGGCCCTGGACAAGCTCAAGGCCGAGGGCGTCGTGGACCTGGACGAGGAGCGCAAGGCCGCGATGGTGAGCAACCTGCTTGTGGTCCTGTGCGGCGACGAGCCGGCGCAGCCGGTGGTGAACTCCGGAAGCCTGTACTAGGATGGCCAAGGAGAAAGAAGCGGTGAAAAGCTTCGTCCTCCGGGTGGACCCTGCGACGATGGAAGCGATTGAACGTTGGGCTGCGGACGAGTTCCGCAGCACCAACGGCCAATTGCAATGGATCATCAATGAAGCCCTCCGCCGCAGCGGAAGGCTGAAGGGAAAGTAAGCCGCGGAAAACGGGCTATGCCTGGCTCAGGAGCTCCTTGACGATGCCGGAGATGGTGCGGCCGTCGGAGAGGCCCGCGAGGGCCTTGTTGGCGACGCCCATCACCTTGCCCATGTCGCGGATGGAGCTGGCGCCCACCTGCGCGATGATTTCCTGGATTTTCGCCTTGACCTCGTCGGGGGAGAGCTGCTTGGGAAGGTATTTCTCGAGCGCGGCTGCCTCGGCGAGTTCGTTGTCGGCGAGGTCCTGACGGGCGCCGGCGACGAACTGCTCGGCGGCTTCCTTGCGCTGCTTGACGAGTTTCTGGATCATTTTGAGGATGTCGCCGTCGGTGACCTCCTTCGCGCCGCCTTCGGCGGTCTTGAAGAGGAGGATTTCGCCTTTGATGGCGCGGTTGGCGCTCAGGGCCACCGCGTCCTTCGCCTTCATCGCTTCCTTGATGGCTTCCTGGATTTGCTGTTCGAGGGACATGTGTTTTCGTTTTTAAGTACACAAATATAGGAAAAAATCGTATCTTCGCACAGAACAACCTTAACATCTGCTACCATGAAACTGATGAAACGCATCGCGGTGGGCCTCGCCTCCCTGCTCCTCCTCACCTCCTGCAGCATCCTGCAGAAAGCGGCCAGCGCCACTTCCCTGGGCGGCAACACCGGCTCCGCCATCTCCGCCATCTACAACGTGCTCAAGGCGGCCGGCGGCATCGACCTGTCCAACCTGACGAACATCATCAACATCGGCAAGATCCTCACCGGCGCCGGCGCCCTGTCGAACGCCACGCAGGCCTTCACCGACGAGTTCTCCCAGGCCCTGATCAACGGCTCCAACAACCTGGTGAACAACGGCAACGTGGCCAAGGTGCTGTCGGGGCTGAAGGCGCTCAACAACATCGACACGTCCGCCTTCAGCGAGTCCGCGACCAAGGCCTATGCGAACGGCACGCAGCAAGTCCCGCAGAACGACGCAAATGTGAATGCGACGGTGAAGGCCATCACCAGCCTGCTGGGGGCCCTGTAAACCGTCGCGCCTGACTTGGACTATGGAATCTAATATCGGTCTTTTCAACGACTGCTTCCCGCCCGTGATGGACGGGGTGGCCGTTTGCGTCCAGAACTATGCGTACTGGATGCAGAAGAAGGTGGGCGGCGTGTCCGTCATCACCCCTAATGTCCCGGGCGCGGACTACAGCGTCTATGAATACGAGGTGCTTCCTTACTTCTCCGTTCCGGTCCCTTTCCGCAAGCCCTATGTGACGGGCCTCGCGGAGATCGACCCGGCCTTCCTGAAGAAGATCGTGAACCGCCCCTTCAAGATTGTCCACGCGCACAGCCCCTTCACGTCGGGCCTGGCGGCGGCGCACGTCGCCAAGCTCCGCAACATCCCGATGGTGGCGACCTTCCACTCCAAGTACCGCGACGACTTCTCCCGCGTCATCAAGTCGGATTTCGTCGTGAACCGGATCGTCAAGCGCATCATCGACTTTTATGACCGGGCCGACGAGGTCTGGGTCCCGCAGGCCTCCGTGGAGGAGGTGATCCGGGAGTATGGCTTCAAGGGCCCCGTGGAGGTCGTGGACAACGGCAGCGACCTCGTCGCCGACTATCCCGAGGCCTTCTTCGCTGATGCGCGCAAGGAGCTGGGCATCGGTCCGGACGAATTCGTGTTCCTGTTCGTAGGCCAGCACATCTGGGAGAAGAACCCTCGCTTTGTCATCGACGCCCTCGAGAAGATCAAGGACGTCCCGTTCCGGATGTACTTCGTGGGCACCGGCTATGCGGCCGATGCGATGAAGGACCTTGTCGCCGAGAAAGGCCTGGACCGCCAGGTTACTTTCGTTGGCATGCTCACGGAAAGGGCCGATATCGTCAAGTACTATGCTGCGGCGGACCTCTTCCTGTTCCCGTCGCTGTACGACAACGCGCCGCTCGTGGTCCGCGAGGCCGCGGCGCTGAACACGCCTTCCGTCATGGTGGAAGGATCCACCGCCGCCACCATTCTGAAGGATGGCGAGAACGGCTTCCTCATCCCGAACGACCTGGACGTCTTCGCCGCCCGGCTCCGCGAACTCATCCACGATCCGGAGCGGGTGCACCGTATAGGCGTTCAGGCCTCCCGAACCATCGTCCGCTCCTGGGAGGACGTGGTAGGGGAGGTCCTGGATCGTTACAACAGGCTGATCGCCCGGAAAAAGATGTTGCCGCTGGGATAATTACTCGGCCGGCGCTTCCTCGGCGGCCGCATCGGCGGCCTCTTCGAGTGTAGGCTCTGCCGCCGGGGCGTCACAGCATTCTTCGACGACTTCCTCTTCAGCAGGCTTCTCCTTGCAGAAGGGGAAGCCGTATTTTGCGAGGCGGTTGGTGAAGAACAGGAAGAAGAAGGCCGCGAGCAGGATTACGACGAGCCAGCACCAGAACTTGCGCCAGGCGGCCTTGCGGCGGGCGATGGGATCCACGGCGGTGAGCTTCGGGAACTTGGCGACTTCGGTCATGTTCTTGGCGAACTTGCCGCGGACATAGGAGGCGGCGTTGATGGCCCATCCGTTGGCGTTGAGGACCGGGCCCAGGTCGCGCTTGCGGAGCTTCCGCCAGGCGATGAACACGGACGGCAGGGAGATGATGAGCATCAGGGCGGCGATCAGGACGAGCCACTGCCACCAGGACAGGCCCTTGACGACGGACACGATCGCGGCGAAGACGCCGAGCACGGCGCTGATGGCGATGGTGATGACGGCGAACTTGCTCACGTCGAACGGGGCGGCCTTCTGCGCGGCGTCCGCGCCGGCGGCCGGCTTGTCGGTGGCTTTCTCCGTGATGGTGGACAGCGTGCCTTCGCCCTTGGCGTTCTTGTCGGCGGCGAACTTGTTCACCTTGTCATTGATCCAGCGGCCCGCCTTCTTGTACGGGGCCCAGAAGGCCTGGCGGATGCTGAGCGGGTTCTCCACGATGCTCGTGACGACGGCGCTCCAGTCGTTGCCGTCGCGGTCGTAGAACACGGCGTTCTTGCCGGGACGGAGGTCGTCCGTGTCCCCGTCGGTGAGGACGGCGGCGATGTTCATCGTCTTGCCCATCTTGTCGCTCTTGCACGCGCAGTAGAGGATGTACATGCCGCTGAGGGAGGAAATCTCCGGATGCGGGCCGTCCACGCGGACGCACAGGTCGGTGGAACGCTGGTCGATGTACAGGCGGCCGGCCTGGAAGATGGCCTTCCGGTCGGGATCGTAGAAGTCCGCGAACACCACGTAGTTGTTCAGGAAGTCGTAGAAGTTGTGGAACAGGCGGAGAAGCTTGTCCACGGCCTCGATGGAGAGGGCCTCCTCCTCGAGGGCCTTGTCGGCCTCGACGAGCTTCAGGAGGGCCTCCTTCTGGTCCGCCTTCAGGAGGGCCTTGACCTCGTCGATGCCCAGGGCTTCGACCTCGGCGCCCTTCTTCTCGCCCATCCAGGCGGTGTACGGGGCGAACTTGCCGCAGATGTCGGCCCATTCGGCCTCGGTGAGGGTCTTCTTGTCCGCGTCCAGCACGAGGGCGCGCATGCCTTCGATGGCGGCCTTCCAGGCCGGG
The DNA here is from genome assembly GCA_900316525.1 of uncultured Bacteroidales bacterium. Classification (GTDB taxonomy): domain Bacteria; phylum Bacteroidota; class Bacteroidia; order Bacteroidales; family UBA932; genus Cryptobacteroides. The sequence continues at coordinate 163,626 of ONDF01000001.1, read as the reverse complement.
TTCACGGCATCGAGCGGGAGGATGCCGTCGGCGGCGGGCTTGGCCAGGGGCTCGTCGGCGATCGCCGAACCTGCCTCGGCGAGGTTGCCGTCGATGGCGCCGATCTTGTCGACGGAGACGTCCACGGCCGGGGCGATGGCCTGGTCGAAGCCGATGAGCTTGCAGCGCATGAAGAAGTCCGCGACCTTGTCCTTCAGCGCATTGACGGCGGCGAGGGCGTCGGCGGTCTTGTCCCCGAAGGGGAAGACCTCCTTCGTGCCGGCCGCCTGCCAGGCCGCGTAGTCCGCGAGGGCGGTGTAGAACGCTTCGATATGGTCGGCGGTGACGCCGTCGGCGCCGCTGCGGTCCGCGGCCTTGCCGATCTTCTCGGTGATCGTGGTGATGAGCGCGGCGAGCTTCTCGTCATCCGCGCTGGCGGGGGTGATGACGCCGTCGCCGTTGAACTTCGTGTCGGCGAAGATCTTCGTCATGTCCGCCGTGTCCTCGAGGGCGATGGAATCCTTCTCGAGCTTGAGGTTCGCGAGGATCTGCTTCGCCGAGGCGAGGAGCTTCGCGCCTTCCGGATTCTCCTCGTTGAAGGCGGTGAAGGGGATTTCGGTGCCGCGGGTGAGGAGCAGGTCGTGGTCCTTCAGGACCGTGGTGAGCCACTGGGCGGTGGCGATGACCTCGTCCACGCGGATGTTCCCGTCGTGGTCCGCGTCGATGAGCTCGAGGGTTTTCTGGTCGAATTCCAGGTTCTTGGCCGGGCAGCTGAGGACGGTCCACAGCTTGCGGTCCAGCTCGCCCAGGTGGGCGATGTCGGCCCCGGAGGTGATTTTCACCCGGACGGTCCCGCCGACCGAGGTGAAGGTCCAGTTGTACTTATCCATTATCAGTGTGTTTTGGTGTTTCCGAATGAACAAAATTCGCAAAAAAAAATGAAAGGGACAAAAAGTTTTGCAATTGACGGAAAAATCCGTATCTTTGCCGTCCAATTTTATGAAATGGCCGATGAGCTCCAGAAGAGACAGGCACGGTGCCCGTCCGCTTACGGTCCGAAACTCTAACAAAGTTTTTGATAATGTACGCAATCGTTGACATTGCAAGCCAGCAGTTCAAGGTAGAAGCTGGAATGGACATCTTTGTGAACCGCCTCGCGGCTCACAACGGTGAGTCTGTCGAGTTCGACAAGGTGCTCCTCATCGACGAGGCCGGCGCCGTCAAGGTCGGAACTCCGTATGTGGAAGGCGCGGTCGTCAAGGCTACCGTCGTCGATGACGACGCCAAGGCGAAGAAAGTGCTTGTTTTCAAGAAGATCCGTCGTAAGGGATTCCAGACGCTGAACGGCCACCGCCAGAAGCTCACCAAGATCCACATTGACGCTATCGCTTAATTCAGGAGGAATCAACTATGGCACACAAAAAAGGTCAGTCCAGTTCCAAGAACGGTCGTGAGTCCCATTCCAAGCGACTCGGCATCAAGAAGTTCGGTGAGGAAGTCGTGAAAGCCGGCAACATCATCGTCCGTCAGCGCGGTACCGCCCACAATCCCGGCCTGAACGTCGGTATGGGCAAGGACCACACCCTCTACGCCCTCGTGGACGGAACTGTCAAGTTCACCCGCAAGCGTAACGACAAGTCCTACGTTTCCGTTCTCCCCCTCGAGAACTAATCCCGGAGGACACAGATTTTAATTGGAGGACTTGTGCCGCATCCCGGTGCAGTCCTCCTTTGTCATAAATAATTGTCATTTCGAGCTTGTCGAGAAATCTAAAACCTCAAACATGCTTACTCTCAAACTCCTCCGCGACGATCCCGAATACGTGATCCGGAAACTCGCCGTCAAGAATTTCGACGCCCGCGCGATCGTGGAAAAGGTGATCGCCTTGGACGACAACCGCAAGGCCCTCCAGACCGAGTCCGACGCCCTCCTCTCCCAGCAGAAGAAGGCCGCGGCCGAGATCGGCGCCCTGATGAAGCAAGGCAAGAAGGCTGAGGCCGAGGCCGCCAAGGCCGAGGTCGCCGCCCTCAAGGCCCGTTCCAACGACCTCCTCAAGCAGGCCGACGACAACAACAACGAGCTCCAGGCCCAGCTCGTCCTCCTGCCGAACATCCCCTGCGACCTCGTTCCCGAAGGGAAGGGCGCGGAGGACAACCTGGTCGTGAAGATGGGCGGCGAGGAGCCCGTGCTCCCCGAGAACGCCCTCCCGCACTGGGAGCTCGCCAAGAAATACGACATCATCGACTTCGACCTCGGCGTGAAGATCACCGGCGCCGGTTTCCCGGTGTACAAGGGCAAGGGAGCCAAGCTCCAGCGCGCCCTGATCAACTTCTTCCTGGACCGCAACACCGCCGCGGGCTACCAGGAGGTGGAGCCTCCGGTGATGGTCAACGCCGCCTCCGGCTTCGGCACCGGCCAGCTTCCCGACAAGGAAGGCCAGATGTACCACGCCACCGTGGACGACTTCTACATGGTCCCGACCGCCGAAGTCCCCGTGACGAACATCTTCCGCGACGTCATCCTCGGCGCCGACCAGTTCCCGCAGAAGCTGACGGCCTACACGCCCTGCTTCCGCCGCGAGGCCGGTTCCTACGGCAAGGACGTGCGCGGCCTGAACCGCCTGCACCAGTTCGACAAGGTGGAGATCGTGCGCATCGAGAAGCCCGAGAACAGCTACGCCGCCCTCGACGAAATGATTGCCCACGTGGAGAAGCTCGTCCAGGACCTCGGTCTCCGCTACCGGATCCTCCGCCTGTGCGGCGGTGACCTGAGCTTCACCTCCGCCATCACCTACGACTTCGAACTCTGGTCCGCCGCCCAGGGCCGCTGGCTCGAGATCTCTTCCGTCTCCAACTTCGAGAGCTACCAGGCGAACCGCCTGAAGTGCCGCTACAAGGACGAGAACGGCAAGACCCAGCTCGTGCACACCCTGAACGGCAGCTCCCTGGCGCTCCCGAGAGTCGTCGCCGCGCTGCTGGAAGACAACCAGAAGGAAGGCTACATCGAGATTCCGGAAGTCCTCCGTCCCTACACCGGCTTCGACCGCATTGGATAAGCCGCGCATCATACTCGGCATCGACCCCGGAACCCAGCTGCTGGGTTTCGGGGTTGTCCGTGCCGTGGGCAAGAAGGCCGAGTACGTGGATATGGGCATCCTGGACCTTCGAAAGGAAAAGGACGCCTACACGAAGCTGCAGGCCATCTTTGACTGCATTTCCGAGGTGTGCAAGTCCTACCATCCGGACGAGCTCGCCATCGAATCGCCGTTCTACGGCAAGAACGCGCAGGTCGTGCTGAAGCTCGGCCGCGCACAGGGGGCCGCGATCATCGCCGCCCTCGAGAACGGGGTCGCCTCCGTGACGGAATACGCGCCCCGCAAGGCCAAGGAGGCCATCGTCGGCAACGGCGCCGCCTCCAAGGAACAGGTCCAGCTGATGCTGGAAAAGACCCTCGGCGTGAGGTTAGCCGCCGAGCACCTGGACGCGACGGACGCCCTGGCCATCGCCCTCTGCCACCATTACGAGACGTCGAACCCGATCGCGTCCGTGAAGGGCAAGGGGGGCTGGGAGCAGTTCCTGAAAGACCATCCCGACCGCGTCAAATAATTTTTTTAAAATTTTGTATCAGGCGGTTAAACCTACGCGTACGCGAGGCGTCTAACTGCACTGTATGGCCCAAGAAAGGGCGAATTGTGTTTTTTTATGTCTACAAGAAGGATTCTGCTTAGCCTGGTCAGCCTGTTCGCCTCGTTGGCGATGATGGCCCAGAATGTGAACGTCACTGTGAAACTTCAGGATGCGTCGAATGACGAGCCGATCGGCTTCGCCACCGTGTCCCTCACCCCCGAAAAAGGGAGCGCCAAGTATTCGCTGACCGACAACAATGGTAAGGGTACCATCGAGAAAGTCAAGGTGGGTAAGTACACTTTCAAGGCCGAAATCATGGGCTACAAGTCCTATGAGAAGGCCGTGGAAGTCACCAAGGAGGCGACTGACCTCGGGGTGGTGAAGATGGAACTGGACCAACGGGTGTTGGACGCCGCTTCCGTGACCGCGACGGGCAACCCGATCATCATCAAGAAGGATACGGTCGAGTACAACGCCTCCTCGTTCAAGACCACGGACACCGACATGCTCATCAACCTCCTCAAGAAGCTCCCGGGCATCGAGGTCGATGACAACGGTTCCATCACCGCGAACGGCGAGACCATCACGAAGATCACCATCGACGGCAAGACCTTCTTCCTGGACGATCCCTCCATCGCTTCCCAGAACCTTCCTGCGAAGATGATCGAGAAGGTCAAGGTCGTGAAGAAGAAGTCCGAGCAGGCCGAGTTCACCGGCATCGACGACGGCAACGACGAGACCATCATCGACCTCTCCGTGCAGAAGAGCATGATGAACGGTGTCTTCGGCAACGTCACCGGCGGCGTCGGCCACGACATCCCCTCCAAGGAGAACGACATGAACGACTGGCGTTTCAACGGCAACGGCATGATCGGTCGCTTCACGGACAGCAACCAGATCAGCATCATCGGCAACGGCAACAACGGCGCCGGCGGCATGGGCTTCACCAACATGGGCGGCAACATGATGGGCCAGATGATGGGCGGCGGCCGCGGCATGGGCGGCTTCGGTGGCGGCATGGGCGGCTTCGGCGGCGGCATCACCACCTCCTGGATGGGCGGCGTCAATGCGGCGGCGGACCTCCTGGACGACAAGATGGAATTCTCCGGCAACTACATGTACAGCGGTTCCAACACCGAGTCCATGCAGGAGTCCTATCAGGAGAACTATTTCAAGGATGCTCCCACCCAGATCCAGGAGACCTCGAATTCGAGCTATCAGCGCAACAACGGCCATCGGGTGGGCGTGCGCATCGACCATAAGTTCTCGGACAACACCTCCATCCTGTTCCAGCCGCAGTTCAACTACAGCCAGGGCGGTTACAACCAGACCCAGGTGTTCGACACCTGGCTGGAATCGAAGGCCGACGGCAACAAGCTGAACGACGGTTTCTCCACGAACAACGGTCTCAACAGCAACTGGCAGGCGAACGGCTTCCTGCTCTTCCGCCAGCGCCTGGGCATCCCCGGCCGCACCCTGTCCGTGAACCTGAACTGGACCCTCTCCAACAACCATTCCGACGGGTACAACCAGTCCATTACCAACACGTACGCCGGCTTGGCTCCGCAAATTGTCAACCAGCGCGTGGACCAGGCCTCCAAGACGCAGAACGCCAGCGCCCGTCTCGTGTATACGGAGCCGTTGGGCGGCGGTTTCTATGTGGAAGGAAGCTATCAGTACAGCTACAACCTCTCCAACACCGACAAGGACGTCTACAACAGCAAGGCCGGTGATTTCGTGATCGACTATGATACGCATACGATGAAGTATCTGGGCGATGGCGGCCGGGACGAAGACTACTCCAGCAAGATCCTGAACCGGAACATCAACCAGAGCGCCGGTCTCGCCTTCATGTATCAGGAAGGCGACGTCCGCGCCCAGCTGGGTGTCACCGCGAACCCGCAGAACCAGCACAACGAGACCAACGGCAAGATGTATGACAACAAGGTCCTGAACTGGTCTCCGCGCGCGATGCTCTTCTACGACTTCAACGACAACGCGAACATCCGCCTCAACTACAACGGCCGCAGCGGCCAGCCTTCCACCTCCCAGTTGATGCCTGTGCTGGACAACTCCAACCCGATGTCCATGTCGCTGGGTAACCCTTACCTGACGCCGTACTTCAACCACAACGGCCGGATGGAGCTCGAGTTCTCCAACCGCGCCACCTTCTTCACCGCCCGCCTGAACCTGCAGGGCGGCATGAACCAGAACCCGATCGTCAATGCGTCCTGGAATGACGCGAGCGGCCGTCGTTACACCTTCCCGGTGAATGGCCGGAATACCTACAACGGCAGCGTCCGGATCATGGTCAACGCCCCGATCGCGAAGTCCAACTTCTCCATTTCCAACAACGCCAACATCAACTACTCGATGTCCACCAGCTATGTGGGCGCTTCCAAGCTGGACACCGACCGCTTCTGGAACGACAAGAAGACGGAGTTCGACTACGAGAAGTTCCACGATGCCTATCCCGACCTGAACAACACCCCCGACTTCATCGTCAACGCCACCCAGACCCTGAGCGTGATGGAGCGGCTGAACCTGACCTACCGCAGCGACGACCTGGAACTCCGCGTCAACGGCGGCACTCGCTTCAACAAGCCCTGGTACAGCGTGAAGACCACCAACAACACCGAGGACATCACCTGGAACAACTCCGTGGGCGGTTCCATCAACTGGACCATCGGCTACACCGGCCTGCAGTTCACGACCGATGCGAATTACAACTGGTACAACGGCTACAAGACCGAACAGCCTTCCCGCCTGATCTGGAACGCCGGCCTCTCCTGCCCGATCATCTACAACTCCGCGACGATCTCCCTGAATGCCTATGACATCCTGGGCCAGCGCAAGAACCTGAGCACGACGCAGAACGAGAACCTCTACTCCGAGTCCCGTTCCCTCTCCATCGGCCGTTATGTCATCCTGTCTTTCACCTGGCGCTTCGGCACCTTCGGCGGCCGCAACGGCCGCATGGGCGGCTTCGGCGGCGGTCGTGGCGGCTGGGGCGGCGGCCGTGGAGGCCGTGGCGGCATGGGCGGCGGCATGCCGATGGGTGGCGGCATGATGGGCGGCGGTTTCCGCGGCGGCTTCTAGCAGCCCCTCATTCCGGGCGATTCCTGAGCTTGTCGAAGGATGACCCGGAATCTAACTCACTGATTCACAACACAATAATACCAGAGAGGTGCACCGTCAGGTGCACCTCTCTACTTTTATCTGTTTGTTTGTCAAGAAGTTACGAATTCAGCCCAGCCACATAGTTGCGCCATTTGGCAATCAATGCGGTCATGTCCTCGGGCAGGGGAGCCTCGAGGAAGATGCGCTGCCCGGTGCGGGGATGGGTGAAGCCCAGCGTGCGGGCATGAAGGGCCTGCCGCGGGCAGATGGCGAAGCAGTTCTGGATGAACTGGCGGTATTTGGTGTAGATGGTGCCCTGGCGGATTTCGGAACCGCCATACCGTTCGTCATTGAAGAGGGGATGGCCGATGGAGGACATGTGGACGCGGATCTGGTGCGTGCGTCCGGTCTCCAGACGGCATTCCACGACGGTGATGAAGCCGTAGCGCTCCAGCACTTTCCAATGGGTCACAGCCCATTTCCCCTTCTCCGGATCGTCGTACACGCGGAAACGCAGGCGGTCGTTCGGGTCCCGGCCGATGGTGCCCTGGATGGTACCCTCGTCCTCGGCGATGTTGCCCCAGACGACGGCGGTGTAGACGCGGTCGATGGAATGGACGAAGAACTGGTCCGCCAGGTGTGCCTGCGCCGTCGGGTTCTTGGCAACCACCAGCAGGCCGCTCGTATCCTTGTCGATGCGGTGCACGAGCACGCCGAGACGCTCGTCTTCGCCGTCCGGTCCCTGGGAGATGCCCAGGTAGTAGGCCAGCGCGTTCACGAGCGTCCCGGTGTAGTTCCCGTGCCCGGGATGGACCACCATCCCGGCGGGTTTGTTGATGACGAGCACGTCGTCATCCTCGTAGGCGATGTTCAGGGGGATGTTCTCCGGCAGGATTTCCACGCCGCGCCGCTGGTACGGCATCACGAACTTGATGACGTCGCAGGGGCGGATGATGGTGTTGGCCTTCGCGGGCTTGTCGTTCACGAGGACATAGCCCAGCTTGATGGCCTGCTGGACGCGGTTGCGGGAGGTGTCCTCCTGGTGCGTGGTGATGAACTTGTCCACGCGCAGCGGCGCCTGGCCCTTGTCGGCCACCAGGCGGAAATGCTCGAACATCTCCTGTTCGTCCTCCTGCGGGAGAAGGGTCTCGTCGTCGAGGGGGGACATTATTCGGTGGGGATCTTCTCGGGGTCGAGGGTCAGGTACAGGTTGATGGACGATCCGTACGTGCGGGTCTGGCCCAGGCCGTCCTGCTGGTAGACGACGGCGTTGACGGAATCGGCATAGGTGCGGATGCCGCTGTCGAAGCGGACACGGCCCACGTTCAGGTACCGGTCATGCAGGGCGTCCACGGCGCTGACATATTTCTGGCCGATCACGCGCGGCACCACCGTCGGGCGCTCGTCGCTGGAGAGGCCCAAAGTCAGGTCCACGTCGGAGCCGCTGACCACGAGGTCGCCGGCGCGCACATTGCGTCCCCGGACCGTTTGCCGGAGCACATTGTTCGTGGCGATATCTTGCGTATAGTTCAGTTTCCCGAGCGACAGGCCGCGGTTGTTCAGCTCCGCGCGCGCTTCGTTCAGCGAATAGCCGATCAGGTTGGGCATGACCACCTTCCGGGGGACGATGGAATTGATGGTCAGGAAGATGCTGCGCCCCTTCTTCACCGTGGCCCCGGCCTTGGGCGACTGGCGGTACACGACGCCGGCGCCGAGCCTCCGCACGAACACGGAATCCGTCACTTTCACGCCCACGTGACCCGCGCGGGCCGCTTCGTGCGCTTCCGCGACCGTCATGTTCGTGAAGTCCGGCACAGTCACCGTCCGGTTATGCCGCGTGATGAGGCCCAGCCCCACCTGCGCAAACAGGAGCAGTCCCACGACCAGTAGGGCCGCCAGGAGCAGATTCCGCACGATCCAGTTGCCCAGGATCCCCTTGGCCTTTCCCGCCTCCTTGTTCTTGCTATCTTTCTTTGCCATGGCAAAAATGCTTTCTACTTGTCAAGTTACAAAGTTATAAATAATTCTCCGAATGGCAATCAACGCCCGTTTTCTTGGCTTGGGTGCGGTGTTTTTGTCTAAAATGCTGATAAAGAATGATTTATGGTGCAAGATTTTTTCGGGCGAATTCTTTGGACTTTTCGGGCGGTTCCACTACTTTTGGGGCGGGGAATCCGTTTTTGGAAGAAAATGTTTATATTTGTGACATAGAAATCGATTGCTTCCTGTAAAACTCCTGCATAGGGAAAACCGGACATTTTCTTTAGGGATAAAAGGGAACAGGAAGTATTCAGGAGGCTATGTGCTTGAGCACAGTAGCCTCATTTCCCGTGCGGTCCGGTCCGGTGCCGCCCTTAGATGCTGGTTGCTGTGCTCTCTTGCCTAAAGAGAGGACGCAATGAAAGCCAAGATCCCTTTTTTCTGCTGCCTGCTGCTCGCACTGGTCTGCTGCCAGCGCCGGGATTCGCTGAAGCGACGGGCCTACGAGTCCCTGGACACGGTCGTCCGGCTGTATGAGGCCGGCGCCGACACTATCGATGCCGACCTGCTCGCCCCAGCCCTGGCCTATTTCCCGTCGAAGGGGGATGCCGCCACCAACGCCCGGCTCTGGTATCAGTGGGGACTGATCACGTATTACCGGGGAGAGTATGACCAGGCGATCGTATCGTTCGAAAGGGCGCTGCTGCATGCGCGGGCCGTGGGGAACCGCCACCTTGAAGGCCTGATCTGCCGCGCCATGGCCGATATGTACAACCGGACCTACAACATCCGCGAGGATACCGTCTATATGCGGAAGGCCTGGCAGGCGTTTGACGCGGAGGAGGATTCCTTGTACCGGGCGGAAACGGCGCTCCGCCTGGTCGGCGCCTACATGAATGCCCGGCAGTGGGACAAGGCGGACAGGCTGCTGCAGGAGGTCCTTCCGGTCTGCCTGCGGAACGGCGCCCTGGTCGGTCACGGAATGAACGTCTACGCGTCCTACCAGCTGACCGCCCCGTCCGGCGAACCGGCGCTCGCCGCCCGCTGCTTCGAGGCGATGGCGGCCGCCGGGTTCCCGCAGGACGACGACCGGCTTTGCGACTGGGGATATGCCCTGTATCTGACCGGCGAGAAAGACCGGGCGCTCCGTCTCTGGGACAGCCTGGACCGGCAGCATCCCGAAGGACTGGTGCAGCTGCAGTACCGGCAGTACAACCGCTATCGCCTGGAAGGGGACGCGGAGAAGGCGCTGGCCTTGCTGGAGAGAAGCGCGCTGCGGCAGGATTCCATCCTGACCACCCAGGCTTCCGAGGCGGTGAGCCGGGCGCAGCGGGATTATCTGGAGGCCGTGGCGGAAGGGGAGCGGCTCGCGGCCGCCCGGGAACGGGACCGCGAACGGGCGGCGTGGATCATCTCGGCCCTGGTCGTCGTCCTGCTCTTGCTGGCCGGTTTTGCCGTCTGGCAGGAACAGCGGGAGCGGCTGGTTACGGTCCGGCTGGCGCTGGAGGAGTCGCAGCGGATGGCGAAGCGGCTTTCGGAAGCGGAGCATCGGCATATCAACAAGATCGAATCGCTGGAGCGGAATGTCCGCACCCGGGAATCGTCCCTGGAGACGATCCGCGCCAACTACCTGGACATGCTCCGGGACGGATACCGGCGGCTCGGGCGGCTGTTCGAGGACAAGCAGTTCGCCGAGACGCAGACCATGTCGGAATCGGTCCTGTACCGCCGGGTCTGCGAGACGCTCAAGGACATTGACGGCGACAGCAAGGGCTTCCAGCGCCTGCGGGACTATATCGAGGACCGCCTGGACCATCCGATCGCCTCCTTGCAGAAAGACCTGCCCACGCTCAGCGACAAGGACATCCGCCTTTTCTGCTATCTGGTCATCGGCTATGACGCCCCGCTCATCTCCGCCTTGATGGACACCGGAAAGGACAGTACGGTCCATACCTGGAAGAAACGCCTGGTGGACCGGATCCGCCGGCTGCCCGTCCCCAAGGCCAGGCGGTACCTGGACCTCATCCGCTGAGGGGGCAATTCTTTGGAATTCCGGTGGAAAGGGAGTAACTTTGTCCAGTTATGAAGAAGAACCGGACGGTTTTGTTGTTGTGCCTGGCGGCGTTGTTCGTGCTGCTGATGAGCGTGCCTTTCCTGGTGGAGGGGTTCGGCTGGCTGGCGCTGCTGGGGTTCGTGCCGCTGCTGTGCATGGAGCGGGTGGCGGACACGCAGGGATTGAAGCATTTCTGGTGGTGGCATTACGGGACGTTTGTCGCGTGGAATGCGGTCACGACGTTCTGGGTGTGCAACGCGACGGTCGGCGGCGGGATTTTCGCCGTGCTGGCCAATGCGTTGCAGATGTCGCTGGTTTTCGGCCTGTTCCGTTGGGCGAAGCGCCGGTTCCGCGGCCGCGGGTCGGCTTTGCCGTATCTGTTCCTAGCCGCGGCCTGGATCGCCTGGGAGAAGTATTATCTCACGGTCGCGGAGATTTCGTGGCCGTGGCTGGTGTTGGGAAATGCGTTTGCCGGTACTACTTCCCTGGTTCAATGGTATGAGTTCACCGGGACCCTCGGCGGTTCGCTGTGGGTCTGGGCCTCGTCGCTGTCGGTGTTCGGGCTGATGGTGGCGTTCTCCGACGGACGGTTCTCCGCCGTCTGGAACGGAAAAGCCCGCGTCGCGGCGGTGGCCGGGACCGCGCTGGCGCTTTTCGGGCCGATGGTCTGGTCCCTGGTCCTCTGGAACCGGTATCTGGAGGTCTCGGAAGGGACGCTGCCTGTGGTGATCGCGCAGCCCAACTTCGACCCGTACCATAAGTTCCAGTCGATGACGCAGGACGAGCAGAACGCCGTGCTGCTGGACGAGTTTGCCCACGGGCTGAAAGATTTCCGGAAAGAACATCCGGACGATTCGTCGACCGTCCTGTTGCTGGCGCCGGAGACGTTCACGTCGGATATCATGTGCAACGACGTGCCTTCCAGCCGGACGTTCCGGCGGTTCGTCTCGTTCCTCCGCCAGCATCCGGGCGCGGAAATCCTGTTCGGGGCGTCATCCTGGACACAATACGTCCAGGCGGCCTGCCCTTCCGCGAATGCGCGGAAGCTGGGGGACGACGCGTGGTACGAGACACACAATTCGGCCCTGATCGTGGATTCCCTGGGGCGGTACGGCCTGTACCAGAAGTCCAAGCTCGTGCCCGGGGTGGAGATGCTGCCCTATGTGAAGGTGCTGGGGCGCATCGACGACAAACTCCTCGGCGGCGTGGCCGGCCGCTGCGTCGGCCAGCCTGCCGTCTCCAACCTGATGTTCCGGCAGGAAGTGCCCGTCGGGTGCGCCGTGTGCTATGAATCCGTGTACGGGGAGCACTGCGCTTCCTATGTGCGGGCGGGCGCCCAACTCCTGACCATCATCACGAATGACGCGTGGTGGGGGGATACGCCCGGCTATCGGCAGCATCTGAACTATGCCCGGCTGCGGGCCATCGAGACCCGGCGGGACATCGCCCGCTGCGGGAATACCGGCATCTCGGCCTTCATCGACCAGCAGGGACGCATCCTCGAGCGGACCGCCTGGTGGGAACCGGCCGTGCTGAAGGGAACGGTGAACCTGTCCTCCCGCCAGACTTTCTTCGTCCGCGCCGGAGACATCGTCGGACGCCTTTGCGTGTTCCTTTTCGTCCTCCTTTTCGCCGCCGCAATCATTCGCCGGAAATAGGCTTATTTGTTCATACATAAAGTTTGATTATTCGCAGGTGATTCTTATCTTTGCGAAAATGTTTGAACAAACTATGCGACCTCTGATCCGGAAATTCAATTTCATCCCCGTCCTCGCGACGTTCTTCGTGATGGGATTCTGCGATGTCGTGGGCATCGCCACCAGCTATCTCAAGCAGGATTTCGCCCTGAGCGAGTCCCTGGCGGGCTTCATTCCCTCGATGGTGTTCATCTGGTTCCTGTTCCTGTCGGTGCCGGCGGCCATCCTGATGAACCGGATCGGCCGCAAGGCCATGGTGCAGGTGAGTAACGCCGTCACGTTCGTGGGCATGCTCATTCCTTTCTTCTCGTATACGTTCGCCTCCGCGATGGTGGCCTTCATCCTCCTGGGCATCGGCAACACCCTGCTCCAGGTGTCCCTGAACCCGCTGCTGACCAACGTGGTGAAAGGGGAGCGGCTCACCAGCTGCCTCACCGGCGGCCAGGTGGTGAAGGCGGTCTCTTCCTTCTGCGCCCCGTTCCTGGCCCTGGCGGCCACGGCGGCCTTCGGCAACTGGAAGTACCTGTTCACGATCTATGCGGCCATCACGCTGCTCTCTTTCCTCCTGCTGGAGGTGACTGAGATCCCCAAGGAGGCCGAGAGCGGAAAGGCCACGTCCCTGAAAGAGGCCTTCGGCCTGCTGGGCGACAAGACCGTCCTGCTGTTCTTCCTGGGCATTTTCTTCATCGTGGGGGTGGATGTGGGGACGAACACCGTGTCCCCGAAGCTCCTGATCGAGCGCTGCGGCATGGACGTGGAAAAGGCCTCCCTCGGCGCCAGCGTCTACTTCATCTGCAGGACCATCGGCGCCTTCCTCGGCACCTTCCTGCTCGCCCGGATGGACGATATCAAGTATCTGAAGATTAATCTGTTCCTGGCGGTCGCCTCGATGGCGTTCCTGTTTTTCGTCCGTCCCGCCTGGGCCATCCTCGCCGGCATCGGCGGCATAGGCTTCTTCTGCTCCAGCGTCTTCTCCGTCCTGTTCTCCCAGGCCCTGAAGGCCCGTCCGGAGAAGGCGAACGAGATCTCCGGCTTCATGATCACCGGCGTGTGCGGCGGCGCCGTCATCCCGCCGCTGATGGGCCTCGCGACGGAATGGGTGGGCAACCAGCGCGGATCGCTCCTGGTGATCACCCTATGCCTTGCGTATCTGGTGTGGTGCGCGTTCGCGGCCGGCCGCCGTCAGCGGGAAGCCTCGATCGTGTAGGTGAAGCTGTCGGCGCGATAGTAGCCGATGTTGTATTCCACGGGAACCCCCTTCTCGTCATAGACGAACCGCTTCCGGATGAGGATCGGGTCGTTCGGGGAGATTTCCAGCTTCTCCGCGACCATGTCTCCCGCCAGCCGGGCGGAAACCGCTTCCTTTGAAGTCTTTACGACGATGCCGTAGTTGGTCTCCAGCATCTCGTAGAGCGGCATGTTGTAGTTCTCTTCGCCCGTGATGGGCAGTTTCGGATTGAAATAGGAGATGAAATAGACGAACGGGAAGGACGGATTGCCGCGCACCCGTTCCATCACCACGCAGCGGGCTTCTTCCTCGACCTCGAAGAAGCCGGCGATCTCCGGATTCGCCCGCTTCCGGCTGATGTGAAGCTCGAAGTTCCGCACCTCGATGCCCAGCATCTTCATCTCCTGGGAGAAGCTCAGCCAGTTCTTGACCCCGCCGCTGATGCTCTTCCGGGCCACTTTCGTGCCGACGCCTTTCTTGCGGACCAGCAGGCCTTCGAAGACCAGCTGGTTGATGGCCTGCCGAAGCGTGTTTCGGGAGATGTGGAGCTGCTCGGCCAGCTCGATTTCCTTCGGGAGCATCTTCCCGTTCTTGTATTCCTCCGACTCGATGAGTTCCCGCAGGAGATGCTGCGCCTGGATGTGCAGGGGGACGGTGCTGTGGTGGTCGATGGTCATAGTACGGATATTTCTGCACAAAAGTAGAAAAATTCTATGTTTTATGAAAATCTTTCATATATTTGCACAAACTAAAACTATGTTCATACATATATGAGGAGCCCGAATTACGACAAATACCCCGCTACACGCACCGAAGGCGCGCTTTTTCATGGTTGGGAGGCCATCCGTGAAGCGCTGGACCGGGAGCGGAGGGGACCGCTGGCGGTAGACTGGTACGCCGGCGTGCACGAAGCGGAGATCACCGAAGGCCTGCTGCCCGGTTTCAGCCGGATCATCCGGATGCGGGACCTGATGAAGCCCGAGGCGGAGATCCGCCGGATGACGGATCCGTTCATGACGGACGACGTCCTATTCGGCTACGTCACGAACCTGCGGATGCCGGATTTCTTCGACGCGGAGAAGCTCGCCGCCGTCCGCGCCGAGCTGGAGACGGCGGGGGAGGATGTCCTCATCCTCGGCACCGGCGCCGCGCTCGTCGCCCCGCAGCACGCCGTCCTGGCCTATGCCGACATGGCCCGCTGGGAAATCCAGCAGCGCTTCCGCCGCCACGAGGTGTGCGGCCTGGGCGTGGACAACCGCGAAGACCCGGTGTCCATCCAGTACAAGCGCGGCCTGTTCATCGACTGGCGGGTGCTGGACTATTATAAAGATACATTGTTCGCGCGCGTGGACTGGTGGATCGACACCAATGCGGCCGGCGACCCGAAGATGATCTCCCGCGAGACCTTCTTCCGCGGCATCGACAAGACCGCCCGCAAGCCTTTCCGCGTCGTGCCCTTCTTCGATCCCGCTCCCTGGGGAGGCCAGTGGATGAAGGACGTGTGCGACCTGGACCGCGAGGTGCCGAACTTCGGCTGGTGCTTCGACTGCGTCCCCGAGGAGAACAGCCTCCTGCTGGAGGTGGAAGGGGTCAAGTTCGAGCTTCCCTCCAATGACTTGATTCTCCTCCGCGCCCGCGAAGTCCTCGGAGCGCCCGTCGAGGCGCGCTTCGGCAAGGATTTCCCGATCCGCTTCGATTTCCTGGACACGATGGGCGGCGGCAACCTGAGCCTGCAGGTCCATCCGACCACGCAGTTCATCCGCGAGCAGTTCGGCATGCCCTACACGCAGGACGAGAGCTACTACCTGCTGGACGCCCAGCCCGACGCGGTCGTCTACCTGGGCCTCAAGAAGGGCGTCGACCGGGTGCGGATGATCGAAGACCTCCGGGCCGCCCAGCGCGGCGAGCTTGTTTTCGACGCCGAGAAATACGTGAACAAGATTCCTGCGAAGAAGCACGACCACTACCTGATTCCCGGCGGCACCATCCACTGCTCCGGCGCGGGCAGCATGGTCCTCGAGATCAGCTCCACCCCCAACATCTTCACCTTCAAGCTCTGGGACTGGGGCCGGCTGGGCCTGGACGGAAAACCCCGCCCGATCAATGTGGAACGCGGCAGCCGCGTCATCCAGTGGGAGCGTGACACCGACTATGTGAAGGCCCATCTCGCCAACCATTTCAGCGACGTGGCGGAAGGGGAAGGCTGGAAGGAAATCAAGACCGGCCTCCATCCGAACGAGTTCATCGAGACGCGCCGCACCTCCTTCTCGGTGCCGGTCACTTTCCGGACGGAGAACAGCGTGCACGTGCTGAACCTGGTGGAAGGGGAGGAAGCCGTCGTGGAAAGCCCGGACGGGCGTTTCGAGCCGTTCGTGGTCCACTACGCGGAGACCTTTATCATCCCCGCCAGCGTGGAGGAATACACGGTCCGTCCCTGCGGACTGTCCGAAGGCAAAACCTGTATGACCATCCGGGCTTCCGTCCGGTTCAACGCATAAGCTTATGTACGAGAACGACAAAAGAACAGTCCTGACCCTGGACGCCGGCGGCACGAACTTCGTGTTCTCCGCCATCCGCGGCGGCGAGGAAGTCGTGGAACCGGTCCGGATGGACGCGGTCACCGACGACGTGCGGCGCTGCCTGGATGTGCTGGTGGAAGGTTTCGACCGGGTGCAGGCCCGGCTGGACACCCCGGCCGTCGCCATCAGTTTCGCCTTCCCCGGTCCCGCGGACTATGAGAACGGCATCATCGGCGACCTGCCCAATTTCCCTTGTTTCAAGGACGGCGTGGCGATGGGCCCCTACCTGGAGGATGTCTTCGGCCTGCCGGTCTTCATCAACAACGACGGCAACCTGTTCGCCTACGGCGAGGCCCTCTCGGGCATCCTGCCGGAACTGAACGCCGCCCTGGAAGCGGCCGGAAGCTCGAAGCGCTGCCATAACCTGCTGGGCATCACGCTCGGAACCGGCTTCGGCGGCGGCGTGGTCCTGGACGGGCGGCTCCTGCGCGGCGACAACGGCTGCGGCGGCGATGTCTGGCTGATGCGGAATGTCCACAATCCCGCCCTCATCGCGGAGGAAAGCGTCAGCATCCGGGCCGTCAAGCGGGTGTACCACGAAGAGGCTCCCGCCGATGGGCGCGGACTCTCCCCGAAGGAGATCTTCGACATTGCCGAAGGGAAGCTGGAAGGGAACGCCGACGCGGCCCGCACCGCCTTCGAGCGCCTGGGCGTCGCCGCGGCCGAAGCGGTGATCCACGCCCTGGACATCGTGGACGGCATCGTCGTGATCGGCGGCGGCCTGTCGGGCGCGGCGAAGTACATCGTGCCGGCCATGGTCGGCGCGATGGGCAAGAACCGCCTGACGCTGTCCGGCGTCTCGATTCCCTGCCTCCAGATGCAGGTGGAGGACCTGACCTCCCCGGAGGGGATGCAGGCCTTCCTCGAGGACCGCTCCACCCTGGTCCGCGTCCCGGGAACCGGCCGGGAGGTCCGCTACTGCAGCGAGAAGAAGACGGGCGTCGCCGTGTCCCGGATCGGGACCGGCCGGGCCGTCGCCCTGGGCGCCTACGCCTACGCCCTTTCCGAAATCGACAGAAACAACCTATAAATAACCAAACCAATCTCATTATGATTCCTAACCAGATCTGTGAAGGACGCGGCCGCGCGCGGCGGAGCATTTCCCTCGGGAAGATGTTCCTCGCCGTCGCCGTGCTCTTCCTCGGCCTGGGCGCGGCGCCGACGGCGTCCGCCCAGAGCAGGACGCACCGGGTCTCCGGCCAGGTCGTCTCCAACGGCGAATCCGTGATCGGCGCCTCGGTCCTCATCCAGGGCACGTCCATCGGGACGGTGACCGACGTGGACGGCCTCTTTACCCTGCAGACGGCTCCGCAGGACATCCTCGTCGTGTCGGCCATCGGCTATGAGACGAAAGAGGTCCCCGTCGAAGGCCGTTCGAACCTCAACATCGAACTCGCGGAGGAGAACCTCCTCCTGAACGACGCGGTCGTCGTCGGTTACGGTGTCCAGAAAAAGGTCAACCTGACCGGCGCCGTGGCCTCCGTCTCCACCCAGGAACTCGAGGGCAAGCCCATCGCCAACGTCCTGGAAGGCCTCCAGGGCACCACGCCGGGCCTCGTCATCCAGCAGGGCTCGTCCACCCCGGGCGGCACCCCTTCGATGAACATCCGTGGTTTCAACACCATGAACGACAACAACCCGCTCGTGATCATCGACGGCATCGAGGGCTCGCTCGCGAACCTGAATCCCAACGACATCGACCAGATCTCCGTCCTGAAGGACGCCTCCTCCACGGCCATCTACGGATCCCGCGCTTCCAACGGCGTCATCCTCGTGACCACGAAGAAGGGTTCCGAGGGACAGGTTTCCGTCAATTATGACTTCACCTACGGCATGCAGCAGCCGACGGCCCTTCCGACGGTCGTCGATTCCTGGATCTATGCCGAGCTCTACAACGAGGCCGCGGTCAATTCCGGCCGTTCCACCAAGTTCACGGCCGAGCAGATCGCCGACTTCCGCAACGGCGGCACCAACGTCAAGTGGATCCGCGAGCTGTACAAGGACTATGCGCCGATGATGTCCCACAACCTGTCGATGACGGGCGGCGCCAAGAACCTGTCCTACATGGCTTCCGTGGGCTATCTGGACCAGAACAGCCTCTTCAAGGGCCCCGGTTACGGTTTCGACCGCTACAACGGCCGCCTGAACGTGAGCCACAAGGTCTCCGACCGCCTCACCCTGACCGCCACCGGCCAGTTCACCCGCAACAAGATCAAGGACCACGCCTACTGGACGGAGTGGATCATCGAGCAGGCGAACCGCATGCCCGCCATCTATGAGATCAAGAATCCCGACGGGACCTACACCTATCCTTCCGGCTCCAACTCCAACTCCCTGGAGCGCCTGGAGGCGGGCGGCTACCGCCAGAGCGTCAACGACGACCTGAGCGGCACCCTCAGCGCCGACTTCAAGATCGTCGAGGGGCTCCGCCTCGGCGCCACCGTGGGCGGCCGCGCCCTGAACAACGCCACCCACGAGAACCGGATGGCCTCCCTCGCCGCCGCTTCCGGCGACAAGGAGAACCACATCTCCGAGTCCTTCTACCGGGCGACCAAGCTCACGGCCACCACGACCCTTTCCTATGAGCATACGTTCGCGGACAAGCACAACTTCGCCCTCCTCCTCGGCTATGCCTATGAAGGCGAGAGCGCCAAGAACTTCAGCACCCAGCGCCTGACCGACAATTCCAAGTACGACATCTTCGTCGGCGACCTCAAGGGCGACGACGTCTCCAACAACGGCGGCGCCTCCGACTGGTCCCTCTATTCCGGCTTCGGCCGCCTGACCTACAACTACGACGAGAAGTATCTCTTCGAGGCCAACGTCCGTAACGACTACTCCTCCTATTTCGCGAAGGGCAACCGTTCCGGTATCTTCCCGTCCTTCTCCCTGGGCTGGCGCGTGTCGCAGGAGCCCTGGTGGGAGCCCATCCGCCCGGTCATCCCGTCCCTGAAGCTCCGCGGCTCCTGGGGTCTGGTGGGTAACAACCGCATCGGCGCCTACCGCTACATGCAGACGGTCACCGTCACGCAGGGCATCACCTTCGGCGACGAGCTCGCTCCGACCGCCTACTTCGCCTCCGTGGATCCCGCCATCAAGTGGGAGACCACCCGGATGGCCGACCTCGGCCTGGACATGGGCCTGCTGAAGAACGACCTGAACCTCAGCTTTGACTTCTTCCAGAACCGCACGCGTGACATCCTTGTCGGCCTGCCGGTCCCGGGCCTGTTCGGCAACGGCGCCCCGACCTCCAACGCGGCCACCGTGGACAGCTACGGCTGGGAGTTCTCCCTGAACTACCACTTCCGCACCGGCGCCGTGAACCACAACATCGCCGGCAACGTCTCCGACAGCTGGAACAAGGTCATCGACACCAAGGGTGAGGACCTCTTCTTCGGCTACGACGTCGTGTCCATCATCAAGGAAGGCTTCCCGCTGTATTCCTACTATGCGCTGCGCAACGCCGGCCTGTTCCAGAGCGACGAGGAAGCCGCTTCCAGCCCGCATCTCGAGGGCATCGTCCCGCGCGCCGGCGACATCCGCTACATCGACAAGGACGGCAACGGCGTCATCAACGACGACGACCGCTTCGTCGTGGGCAACGACTTCCCGCGCTACACCTTCGGTCTTTCTTACAACATGCAGTGGAAGGGCTTCTTCTTCTCGGTCTTCGCGCAGGGCGTCGGCCGTCGCAGCCGCTGGATGCGCGGCGAGGCCGTCGAGGCTTTCCACAACAACAACGAGGGTCCGGTCCACGATTTCCACATGGACCGCTGGACCCCGCTCAACCCGAACGCTTCCTATCCGCGTCTGACGATGGGCTCCGAGTCCACCAACAACGCCACGAAGTCCGACTTCTGGATCCAGGACGCTTCCTACCTGCGCCTGAAGAACGTCCAGGCCGGCTACAGCTTCCAGGGTGACTGGATGCGCAAGCTGCGCCTGACGGAGCTCAGGACCTACCTGAGCGTGGAGAACGCCCTGACCCTGTCCCGCATGCGCGGCGGCTGGGACCCGGAATACAATGCCGACGGCAGCGGCCGCGCCTATCCGGTCGCCCGCGTCTTCTCTCTCGGTGTCAATGTCAAATTCTAAAGGAGAGACCGTTATGAAAAAGATACTCTTCACCCTCGCCCTGGCCGCTGTGGCCTTCGGTTCCGTCATTTCCTGCGTTCCGCTGGATACGCCCCCGTATGACCGCGAGACCGACCTGAACTACTGGGAGGAGGACCCGGACGCCGCCTTGAGCGCCCTGAATACCTGCTATACCACCCTGACTGACATGTACGAGCTGGTGTACAGCGACGGCATGACGGACAACGCCTATGTCAAGGGCGGACAGAACAAGGCCATCGGCAACGGTACCTACGGCACCTCCGAAGGCTATGTCTACGACGTGTGGAACCGTCATTACAGCGGCATCCGCGCCTGCAACGAGCTGCTGCTGAACATCGACCGGGTCACCGGCCTGGACGCGGCCCTGAAGGCCCGCTACGTCGCCGAGGCCCGCACCCTGCGCGCCTTCCACTACTATGAGCTCTACACCCGTTTCGGCGGCGTGCCGTACTTGAAGGAGCCCATCTCCATCGAGGACAGCCGCACCGTGGCCCGCGACAGCCGCGAGTTCGTGGTCTCCAGCATCATCTCCGAACTGAAGGAGGTCATCTCCGGCGACGCGCTTCCGGCTTCCTATTCCGGCGCCGACCGCGGCCGCGTGACCCGCTGGGCCGCCCGCGCCCTCCTCGCGAAGGTGTACCTGTTCGAAGGCAACTACGCGGAGGTCAAGAACGTGACCGACGACATCATCTCCAACAGCGGCGCCAGCCTCTTCCCGAGCTACGCCGGCCTGTTCGAGATTGCCAACGAGTACTGCTCCGAGATCATCCTCTCCACCCAGTATACCCCGGTCATCCGCGAGCAGAACATCATGTACAACATCATCCCGCCGTCCATGGGCGGCTACTCCAACCTCGCCCCGCTGAAGTCCCTGGTGGACAGCTATATCATGCTGAACGGCAAGGCCATCGACGAGGCCGGCTCCGGCTATGATCCCGCGAATCCCTGGACGGGCCGCGACCCGCGCCTGGCCGCCACGGTGATGTATCCCGGCAATTCCTATCCGCTCGCCGGCGGCGGCTCGCAGGAGCCCGCCTGGAACGGCCAGGACGCCTACAACTCCACCTCCGACGTCACGCCGACCGGCTACTACGTCCGCAAGTGGTGGGACAACACCTACCGCCTGACCCTCCAGTCCGGCCTGAACCCGATCCTGATCCGCTACGCCGACATCCTCCTGATGAATGCCGAGGCCAACGCGGAGCTGGGCACCCTGGACGCCGCCGTCTGGAACAAGACCATCCGTCCCATCCGCGAGCGGGCCGGCTTCACCGATGCCAGCGCCCTCGAGTTCCCGGCCTCCGGCGACCTCAAGGCCATCGTCCGCCGCGAACGCCGCAGCGAGCTGGCCTTCGAAGGCGCCCGCCGGGCCGACATCATCCGCTGGAAGATCGCCGACCAGGTCCTGAACGGCTGGTGCCACGGCCTCTACACCGGCGAGACGGTGGGTACCGACAACGGCTTCGCCCGCATCGAGAACCGCCAGTTCAACGCCGAGAAGCACTATCTCTGGCCGATTCCGCAGAAGGAGCGTGACCTGAACAACAACCTGGATCAGAACCCTAACTGGTAATCGATTATGAAAAAGATCATCGCCATATTCTCTGCCCTGCTGGCCGTCGCGACGGCCTGCCAGAAGCATTACGAGCTGAACACCTCTTTCGAGATGCCGACAGCCCTGTCCTCCCCGTCCTCGGTGGTGCTGGACGTCACCTCCACCGCCACGGTCGAGCTTTCCTGGACCGGCGGCGGCGCGGCGGACGGCGGCATCGTCCTGTACGAAGTCCTCTTCGACCGGGCCGGCGGCAACTTCTCCGAGCCCCTGACCGTGATGCCGAGCGACCTCGGCGCCGGCAAGACCCTGACTCTGAGCCACGCCACCCTGAACACCATCGCCCGCAAGGCGGGTGTCCTCCCGAACCAGTCCGGTTCCTTCATCTGGACCGTCCGCGGTTCCAGGGGCGGCGTCTCCAAGGTGTTCAACGGCTATGAGACCCTGAACGTCACCCGCGGCGAGGGCATCGACAACATGCCCGAGCGCCTGTACGTGGCCGGTTCCGCCGCCAAGGAGGCGGGACAGGAATTCCGCGTCGTGGAAGAGGGCCTGTATTCCATCGTCACCCGCCTGGGCGCCGGTTCCCTCCGCTTCACCTCCGAGAAGGGCGGCGGCCTGGTGTTCCACGCCAGCGCGGCCGGCAAGCTCATCGAGGGCGAAGGCGACTACACCGTCCAGGAGGCCCCGGCGACCGGCCTGGCCCGCATCACGGTGAACTTCAACACCCTGAGCCTGAAGATCGAGTCCGTCGAGGCCCAGCTGCACGCAGCCTGGGAGGCGACCGGCATCGATTTCGCCGTCCTCGAGTACGAGGGGAACGGCGTGTTCTCCGGCGAGGGCGAGGCCGTGTTCTACGGCCCCGGCCGCGACGGCACGCCGAGCTGGTGCTCCTGGGTGGAGGAACGCTATTCCTTCCTCGTGGAGATCGACGGTGTCCAGAAGCGCTGGGGTTCCAGCTTCGGCGGCAACTCCTTCACGCCGGACGGCACCGAGTCTTTCTACTACATCTACGAGTTCGACAAGGCCGACTGGGACGCCCTCTGGAAGATGGACCACGCCCTCGACCTCAAGAACGTCCGCGTGACCGTCTGGACCAACAAGGACAACCACTTCACCCATATGGTGGAGGAAGCCGGCCCGATCGTGTACGACCAGCCGACGTCCACCCCGGCCGAGCTGTTCCTCACCGGCGCCGCCGCCGAGACCGACGGACAGGCCTTCCGCAAGGACGGCGACAAGTTCGTCGCCTATGCGAAGCTGAACGCCGGCGCCCTGTCCTTCGTGGACGGCGAGGGAGTCAAGTACTTCATCCAGAACGACAACGACCTGTACATCGGCAAGCGTTCCTATGACGTGGCCGCCTCCGAGGGCGTGACCCGCGTGACGGTGGACTTCTCCACCAACAAGGTCACCTTCGACGAGATCGGCGCCGACGTCCGCATGATCTGGGGCTGCAACTACGAGACCGTCATCGCCCTGAGCTACCAGGGCGGCGGCAAGTTCGCCGGCGAAGGCCGCGTCGTCTTCGTGGACGCTTCCCGTCCGGAGACCAATCCTCCGGGATGGCTGGGCTGGACCGAGGAGCGCTACTACTTCATCGCGACCGTCAATGGCGAAGAGGTGTGCTGGGGCCGTCTCGACGGCGAGGACGCCGAGAACCGTCCCGACGGCGAGGTCTCCGCGACCTTCTACGACATCGGCGAGTTCGCGTGGAGCCAGTGGGACCACCTCTGGAAGATGGGCTCCATCTTCGACAACAGCAACGTGTCCGCCGTCATCAACACCAATGACGAGGGCCACTTCAAGCACAGCTTCACCAAGCAGAGCGAGGATCCGTTCCCGCCGACCGTGGCTCCGTCCGCGCTGACCCTGAGCGGCTCCGGCGCCGAGGTCGAAGGCCAGGCCTTCCGCAAGGTGGCCGACGGCGAGTTCGTCCTCTTCGCCCGCCTGAAGGATGGCAACATCTCCTTCCAGGGCGACGGCAAGAACTACTTCTTCGATGCGGAGAAGGGTCTCCTCCAGGGCGACGGCGAAGGTGCCAGCACGGCTTCCGCCGAGGGCGCCGCGACCAAGCTCACCGTCAACTTCAAGGACCTCACCGTGAAGGCCGAGTCCATCGACAAGGTCCGGATGATCTGGGGCTGCTGCTTCGGCGACATCGTCACGATGTCCTACGAGGGCGCCGGCGTCTGGAGCGGCAGCGGCAAGTGCGAGTTCGTCCAGCCGGGCGATCCGCGCTGCAGCTGGCTGAGCTGGGTGGAGGAGCGCTACTACTTCACCGTGACCGTCGATGGCAACGAGAGCATCTGCTGGGGCCGCCTGGACAGCGAAGACGCCGAGAACCGCCCGGACGGCGAGGTCTCCCCGACCTTCTATGACTGCGGCGAGTTCGGCTGGAGCCAGTGGGACCATCTCTGGAAGATGGCGACCGCGATGGACGGCAGCGACATCGAAGTCAAGCTCTACACCAACAAGGACGGTGTGATGACCCACACCATCACCAAACTGTAAGAATCGAAAGCGGTATTCCGCCTTGTTGCACAAGCAGGGCGGAATACCTATCTTTAACCGATGAATCCGATGAAGCATACCCAGTTACGGGCCTTCGTGCCCATCATTTGCCTCCTGGCTGTTTCCTGCGCCTGCTCGGACGGGGCCAAGGAGGAGTTCAAGCCTGTCGACGGCGGCGGTTCCGGCGGAACCACCCCCGCCGAGAAGGTGGTCTGGCACGAACGGGCGTACGAGACGTTCGGCGCCATCGACCGGTCCTACCGGGTGTCTTCCGGCGCCACGGCCGGTTTCTACAACGAGAACTACCCCAAGGGGAGCGGAGACCTTTCCGCCTCCTATCTGTGGCCCTACGACGGCCTGATGTCCGGCGTCGCCCTCCTGAACAAGCTGGGCTATGACGTGGACTACAAGGCCAAGGTGGACCGCTTCCAGGCCTACTGGCGCACCAGCGGCCTGGTGGGCGTGGGCGGCTACGGCTCCCAGACCAACGGCACCGTCGGCGGTGGAGACCGTTTCTATGACGACAACTCCATCGTGGGCCTGAACCTGGTGGAGGCCTACCGGCAGCTGAAGGACCCGGTGTACCTGCAGCGCTGCGCCGCGATCGTCCAGTTCCTGCTCTCCGGCGAGGACAACACCCTGGGCGGCGCCCTGTGGTGGTGCGAAGGCCAGAAGAACAAGCCGGGCGTCGACGATTCCAACAAGCCCGCCTGCGCCAACGGCTATGCCCAGTGGTTCCTGACCAGCTACTATGACGTCTGCCCCGACGGGGAGAAGGCCGGCGTGCTGGCTCTCGCCAAGCGCCTGTACCAGTGGGAGTATGCGAACCTCCGCGATCCCGAGGACAACGTGTACTGGAACTCCAAGGGCGCCGACGGCGTGATCAACAAGACCAAGTGGACCTACAACTCCGGGGCGATGATCGCCGCCGGCGTGCGCCTGTACAGGATCACGGGCGAGGACCACTACCTCAAGGAGGCCCAGGCCACGGCCGACGGCGCCTACAACTACTTCGTCCGCAGCCGTAACGGGATCAACCTGTGCTATCCGCTCAACGATCCCTGGTTCACGATCAAGCTCGTACGTTCCTACATCGAGCTGGAGCCGTACCACAAGGCCTGCACCCGCTACATCGAGGTTTTCGTGGCCGACCTTGAGCGCGCCTGGAAGGACGCCCGCAACGACCGCGGCCTGTTCAGCGAGGACTGGAGCGGCAAGAACAAGAATCCCGACCGGGACAAGTCCCTGCTGATGCAGGACGCCGTCCTGGAATCCCTCGGGACCATCGCCCTGTATAAAGGAGAAAAGAAATGAGGAAGAGACTGACCGCCGCGCTGGCAGCCCTGCTTTGCCTGGCATCCTGCGGCACGAATGAGGATTATTCCGCGTATGTGAACCCCAACATCGGCACGGTCCACAGCCGCTGGTTCGTGTACACTCCCGCCGCCGTTCCTTTCGGCATGGCCAAGCTGGGCGCGTCCACGAACGGTACCTACGGGAACAACCAGGGCTGGGAGGCCGTCGGCTATGAGGATACCCATACCTCCATCGACGGATTCCCGTGCTTCCACGAGTTCCAGGTGGGCGGCCTGGCCTTCATGCCGGTCGCCGGCGAGCCCTTGACCGTTCCCGGCATGCTGGAGGATCCCGCCGCCGGCTGGCGCTCCAGCTTCGACAAGGCCGACGAAACGGCCCGTCCCGGCTACTATTCCGTGCTCCTGAAAGACTACGGAATCCGGGCGGAACTGACGGCCACGCCTCGCGTTGGCTTCCAGCGCTTCACGTTCGGACAGGCCGGCGACAACCACATCCTGGTGAACGTGGGCACCCGGGAAGGGGAGAGCGGCGCCATCCGCAACGCTTTCGCCGAACTGGACGGCAACGTCATCAAGGGATACATCGTCACGGAGCCGGAGTATGTCAAGAAGTACCAGGCCGGCGCCACCGTGGAGATGTTCTTCTACGGGGAGCTTTCCCGCGTCCCGGACGGCGTTTCCGCCTTCCATGTGGGCGGGGAGCGCACCCCGGAGGCTTCGGTCCTGGGCCCCGGTGCCGTGCTGAGCCTGGACTATGACGCGAAGGAAGGGGACGAGGTGGTCGTCAAGGTCGGTCTCTCCTACACTTCCATCGACAATGCGCGGGCCAATCTCGAGGCGGAGGCCGCCCGGCTGGACTTCGACGGCGCCAGGAAGCAGGCGTTCCGCCTGTGGAAGGAGGCGCTCGGCCGGCTGGAAGTCTCCGGCGGGTCCGAGGCGAGCCGCATCAAGTTCTACACGGGCCTGTATCATGCCCTGCTGGGCCGCGGCCTGGCGAGCGACGTGAACGGCGCCTATCCCCGCAACGACGGCAGCGTGGGCCAGATTCCCCTCGGGGCTGACGGCAAGCCGCTGCACAACCATTACAACACGGACGCCATCTGGGGCGGCTACTGGAACCTCACGCAGCTGTGGGCCCTGGCCTATCCCGAGTATTATGCCGACTGGGTCTCCAGCCAGTTGCTCGTGTACCAGGACGCCGGCTGGCTCGGCGACGGCATCGCCTGCAGCAAGTACGTCTCGGGCGTGGGCACCAATATGGTGAGCATCGCCTTCGCAGGGGCCTACAACAGCGGTATCCGGAACTTCGATATTGACAAGATGTATGCGGCCGCCCGCAAGGACAACCTCGAGTGGGAAGGCCGGATCGAGGGCGCCGGCAAGATGGACGTGGAGCAGTTCGTCCGGAACGGGTATGTCCCGTACGTGGACGATCCGGGCTTCGTCGCCCACAGCGGCGGCGCCACCTTCTCCGTGTCCCATACGCTCGAGTACGGCTTCAGCGCCTATGCGACGGCCCAGCTTGCCAAGCAGCTCGGGCACGAGGAAGACTACCGGCAGCTGATGGACCTCTCCGACGGCTGGGCCAAGGTCTTCGACGACAGCCTCAAGCTGGTCCGTCCCCGGGTCCCCGGCGGCGCGTTCATCGACCGCTTCGACCCGCTGGAGTCCTGGCGCGGTTTCCAGGAAGGCAATGCCGTGCAGTACACCTTCTTCGTCCCGCAGCATCCGGATTCGCTCATCGCCCGGCTGGGCGAGGACGTGTTCAACGAGCGGCTGGACGGTATCTTCACCGAGGCCCGCAAGAGCATCTTCGGCGGCGGCAAGACCACCTACGCCTTCTCCGGCATCAACAGCCCGTACAACCACGGCAACCAGCCGTGCCTGCACGAGCCCTGGCTGTTCAACTTCTCCGGCAAGCCGTACCTCACCCAGAAATGGGTCCGCCTGATCTGTGACGAGTTCTACGGAACGGACGGCGAGCACGGCTACGGCTATGGCCAGGACGAGGACCAGGGCCAGCTCGGCGCCTGGTACGTGATGAGCACGATGGGCCTGTTCGACGTCCAGGGCGGCGCTCCGGCGGAGCCGACTTTCCAGCTGGGAAGCCCGGCCTTCGACAAGGTCGTCGTCCATCTGAACCCGCTCAACGCCACCGGCCGCAAGCTGGTCATCGAAACGCAGGGGAACGGCCCGGAATCCTACTATGTGCAGGGCGCGACCTTCAACGGGAAGCCCCTGGAGGAGAACTGGCTGTACCGGAAGGACATCCTCGCCGGCGGAAAGCTGACGCTCAAGATGGGCGCCGAACCTTCCGACTGCTGGAACGCCTCCCGTCCGCCCGTGTCCCGGTAAAAAGAATCCAAACGAATGAAACAGATGCTTTTCAGTCTGATCGCCCTCGTGGCCCTGTCCTGCGGGGACCCGGCCGTGGAGAAATACGACCCCGTCCCGGGCGGGGGCGGCGGGGGCACCGTTCCGGTGACGCCCACGCCCCAGCCCGCCGAGGACCACTGGGCCGCCTTGGCCGACTCTTGTACGAACGTGCTGGTGACGAACTTCCTGGACAAGTCCACGGGCACCTTCTGGTCCACGCCGAATGACATCGAGCATTCGACGACCTACATCTACTGGCAGCAGGCCCACGCCCTGGACGTCCTCCTGAACTGCGCGGAGCGGGTGAAGGAGTCCGATCCCAACCGCGCCGCCCTCTACCTGGAGTATGCCGACAAGTGGTACCGGAACTACGCCAACAACTACAACCGCACCTACCGCGGGGAAGGGGAGTACGGCGGGTTCTTCAACGACTATACGGACGATATGGCCTGGATCTGCCTGACGCTCATCCGGATCACGGAGGTCTCCGGGAACGCGAAGTACCGCGACACCGCCCGGGAAGTCTTCGACCGGTACATCTGGCCCCGCAGGGTCAAGGTGGACAAGGGCACGGGCCTTCCCTGGACGAACCACGCCGAGGACCAGAAGAACCTGAACGCCTGCACCAACTCCCCGTCCTGCCTGGTGGCCGCGAAGCTGTACGAAGCGTACAAGGAGAATTCCTACCTGGACATCGCCAAGACGCTGTATGCCTACAACATCGCGAACATGCCCGATGCGGAGCGCGTGGAAGAGCCGCCGCTCACCTATACCCAGGGCACGTTCGGCGAGGCCTGCCGCCGCCTGTACCACATCACGGGCGAGACGGCCTATCTGGCCAAGGCCGGCGCCGTCCTGAAGTACGCCTTCACAAGCAACCGCTGCACGGACGCCGCCACCGGCATCCTCCGGCACGAGGGTACGGACATGGACCAGAGCCTCTTCAAGGCGGTCCTAATCCCGTACGCGGTGAATTACGTCCTGGACGACAAGGCCGACGGCTACACCGCGCAGACCATCCGGGAAAAGCTGCTGCTCTGCGCCAAGCAGCTGGACCGGCACCTGGACCGCACGATGTATCCGCGGATGTACTGCGACTACTTCTGGGGCACGACCTTCAAGGACGGCACCGCCTCCATGGGCGCCCAAACGAGCGGCGCCTCCCTGATGGAGGGCGTCGCCAGACTTGAAAAATAAAAAAAGAAAAAGGGAGGAGCTCAATCGAGCTTCTCCCCTTTTTCATTGAACAATTCGTTCTGCAGGACGGTGAAGTCGGTGACTTCCTCGAGGTCCAACTTGACTTTGTAGTGCTTCCGCCACTTGCTCAGGTAGGAGTTGAGCCAACCCCTCCGCAGGTAGGCGCCCAGGATCGGACTGGTTTTCAGGGTCAGGACCTTGTGTCCCTTCTCGATGACATAGTAGGCGATCTTGCGTTCGATTTCCTCGTCGATCACCACGGTGGAGTGAATCTTGCCGGTGCCGTGGCACAGCGGGCATTGCTCCATGGTGTTGATTTCCGTCACCGGGCGGATCCGCTGGCGGGTGATCTGCATCAGCCCGAACTTGGTCAGCGGCAGCACGTTGTGCTTGGCCCTGTCATTTTCCATCAGCTCCTGCATGTACTTGTAGAGGGCGTTCTTGTGGTCGTTCGACTCCATGTCGATGAAGTCCACGATGACGATCCCTCCCATGTCCCGGAGCCGCAGCTGGCGTGCGATCTCTTCCGCGGCGAGCTTGTTGACCTCGAAGGAATTCTCTTCCTGGTCGGCGGTCTTGGTGCGGATGCCGCTGTTCACGTCGATCACATTCAGCGCTTCCGTCGTCTCGATTACAAGATAGGCCCCCTGCCGCATGGGCACCACCTTCCCGAAGGAACTCTTGATCTGCCGCGTGACCTCGAAATGGTCGTAGATCGGCTGCTTGCCCTCGTACAGGTGTACGATCTTCTCTTGCTCGGGGGAAATGAGGGAGATGTATTTCCGGGCTTCGTCGCAGATTTTCTCGTCGTTGATCCAGATGTTGGAGAACGAGTCGTTCAGCAGGTCCCTGAGGACGGTGGTCGTCTTGCTGTACTCCGTGAAGAGCAGTTGGACATTCTTGTTCCGGGCGATCTTCTTCCAGGAGCTCTCCCACTTTTCGATGAGGGCCTTGGTCTCTCCCACGAGCGTGGCCGCGTTCTTTCCTTCGGCCGCCGTGCGGATAATGGCCCCGTAATTCTTGGGGAGGATGCTCTTGACAAGCGTCTCGAGTCTACGCTTCTCCTCTTTCGACGCAATCTTCTGCGAGATGCTCACCTTTTCGGTGAACGGGAGAAGGACAATGTTGCGTCCCGCCAACGAAATTTCCGCAGTCAGTCGTGATCCCTTCGTGGATATCGGCTCTTTCACGATCTGGGAGACGATCATCTGGCCCGGCTTGAGGATTTCCTCGATCTTGCCCTCCTTGGGGAGGGGTTTACCGACCTCGATCCTCGCATAGAGGTCCGTCAGATTCGTGTTCTGGTTGGACTCCCGCACGAACTGGTCGAACGCGTGGAAGTACAGTCCCAGGTCCAGATAGTGGATGAAGGCTTCCTTCTTGTCCCCGATATCGACGAAGGCAGCATTGAGGTTCGGGAGGATTTTCTTCACCTTTCCCAGGTAAACGTCACCCACCGAAAACTTGTTCCCAGTGCTGGACTCCGTGTTGTACTCGATCAGCCGGTGATTCTCCATCAGGGCGATGTGTACTTCCGTCGATGTGACATCGACGATCAGGTCCTTGTCGGGTTTTTCAGACTCCATCAGGAAATTGGTTTGTTGGACTAAGACAAAAGGGCTTCCGGAACCTCCGGCGAGCCCTTTGCTTTCAGCAGACTGCTAAAATGGCAGACGCGGCAAAGAAGTAAGCTTACTTCTTCTTGTGTCTGTTCTTGCGCAAGCGCTTTTTACGCTTGTGCGTCGCCATTTTATGTCTCTTTCTTTTCTTACCGCTAGGCATAATACTAAAAGATTAATTTATTGTGAATGGATTATTTTTCCTTCACGGCATTCACGAAGACCTTCGCAGGCTTGAAAGCCGGGATGTTGTGCGCGGGAATGGTCATCGTCTGCTTCTTGGTGATGTTGCGGGCGGCCTTCTCGGCGCGGTGCTTGATGATGAAGCTGCCGAAACCACGGAGGTACACGGGCTGACCAGCGATGATGGAGTCCTTCACCACCTTGGTGAATTCCTCGATAACACTCTGAACCTGAACTTTCTCAATGCCGGTCGATTTGGCAACCTCATTGACGATTTCTGCCTTTGTCATAGTTAAATTGGTTTAAAGTAAACTGTTTTTCACACGTTTAAGTTGGATTTGCAAAAATAGGGTATATTTTTCACATTTACAATGGTTCGCTCTTTTTTTGCCGATTTTGGCCCGTGGCACGGAGATTGCCCCTATGGGGAAACCGAATGAATGCAAGCATCGGGTATGACAAATTGTCACATCCTGTACTTTTTACGTAGTGAGCAGATGAAAGAAGAATTCTTTGAGATGAACGCCCAGCCGGGCGTCGAAGTGAATATCATGCCGGTGGTCGGCGACTCCTCCCTCCTCAAGCTGGACGAGTCCCAGCTCCCCGACGCCATCCCTGTCCTGGCCCTGCGCAACGCCGTCGTCTTTCCGGGGACGGTGTTCCCCGTGACCATCGGCCGGGAGAAGTCCATCCGCCTGATCCGCGACGCGGAGTCGCGCGAAGGCGTCCTGGGCGCCGTGCCGCAGACGGACGTCACCGTCGAGGACCCCGCCGAGGGCGACCTCGCGGCGTACGGCACCGTGTGTAAGGTCGTCAAGACCCTGGAGATGCCGGACGGCTCCCTGACCGCCATCCTGCAGGGATTCAAGCGGGTCCATGTGGACGCGGTCATCGCGACCGAGCCCTATCTCGTCGCCCGGGTCACCTACGAGGAGGATTTCCTCCCGCAGCAGGACGAGCAGGAGATGAAGGTCCTGGCCGATGCGCTCAAGGAGCGCGCCGGCGAGATCATCCGCTCCTCCGCCTTCGCGCCGAAGGAGGCCGTCGGGGCCCTCAAGGCCATCGACAATTTCCAGTTCCTCGTGAATTTCATCGCCACCACGATCGAGGTGGAGAACTTCGAGGACCGCGTGGACCTGCTCGCGTATGCCGACGTGCACGAGCGGGGCATGGCCCTGCTGAAGGTGCTGGACACGCAGGTGCAGCTCCTGCACATCAAGCAGGAGATCAACCAGAAGGTCAAGAGCGACATCGACCAGCAGCAGCGCGAGTACTACCTGAACAACCAGCTCCGCACCATCCAGGAGGAGCTCGGTATGGACGAAGGCGAGGAGTTCGCGAAGCTCCGCGAGCGCGCGGAAGGAAAGAAATGGTCCAAGGAAGTGCGGGCCATCTTCGACAAGGAGATGGCGCGCCTGGAGAAGTACAACCCGTCCACCCCGGACTACAGCATCCAGTACAACTACATCCAGTTCATGCTGGACCTCCCTTGGGGCGAGATGTCGGAGGACAACCTGGACCTCAAGCACGCCCAGCAGGTGCTGGACGAGGACCACTACGGGCTGGACCAGGTGAAGGAGCGCATCGTCGAGTACCTCGCCGTCCTCAAGCTGAAGGGGAACATGAAGTCCCCGATCCTGTGCCTGTACGGCCCTCCGGGCGTGGGCAAGACCAGCCTCGGCAAAAGCGTGGCGCGGGCCCTCGGGCGCAAGTACGTGCGCATCTCCCTCGGCGGCATGCACGACGAGGCGGAGATCCGCGGCCACCGGAAAACCTACGTGGGCGCCCTCCCGGGCCGGATCCTGAACGGCATCCTCCGGGCCGGCACCTCCAACCCGGTCATCGTCCTGGACGAGATCGACAAGCTCTCCTCCGACTTCAAGGGCGACCCGTCCAGCGCGCTGCTGGAGGCCCTGGACCCGGAGCAGAACAGCACCTTCCACGACAACTACCTGGACATCGACTATGACCTGTCGAACGTCCTGTTCATCACCACCGCGAACGGCATCTCCACCATCCAGCCGGCCCTGAAGGACCGTATGGAGATGATCAACGTGACCGGCTACCTGGCCGAGGAGAAGCTCGAGATTGCGAGGAATTACCTGATTCCCAAGCAGCTGGAGGAGCACGGCCTCGCGAAGGACGGCCTGGAGATCGACAAGGAGTGCCTCGAGGACATCATCGACGAGTACACCCACGAGTCCGGCGTCCGCGGCCTGGAGAAGCAGATTGCGAAGATCGCCCGCGTGACGGCGAAGAAGATCGCCCTGGAGGAGGAGTACCCGAAGGTGGTGAAGAAGGAGAACCTCCGCGAATACCTGGGCCTGCCGACGGCCTTCCACGACAAGCAGCAGGGCAACGAGGCCCCGGGCGTGGTGACCGGCCTCGCCTGGACCGAGCTCGGCGGCGAGATCCTCTTCGTGGAGAGTTCCGTCTCCAAGGGCAAGGGGGTCCTGTCGATGACCGGCAACCTGGGCGACGTCATGAAGGAGTCCGCGCAGATCGCCTGGCAGTACATCAAGGCCCATCCGGAGCTGGCGCAGATGGACACGGACCAGTTCATGGGCAAGGACATCCATGTCCATGTCCCCGAGGGCGCGGTGCCCAAGGACGGCCCTTCCGCCGGCATCACGATGGTCAGTTCGATGGTCTCCGCCCTCCGCGGCCAGGTCCTGAGGAGCGGCATCGCGATGACGGGCGAGATGACCCTCCGCGGCCGCGTGCTGCCCGTGGGCGGCATCAAGGAGAAGATCCTGGCCGCCAAGCGCGCCGGGGTCAAGACCATCGTCATTTCCGAGGAAAACCGCAAAGATATCGAGGATATCAAGGAAATTTACGTAAAAGGTCTTACCTTTGTCTACGTGAAAGACATCGCGGAAGTCATCGAGGCCATCTTTTAAATGGACGTTAAAATTGAACAAACCTGGAAGGAAGCCCTGCGGGACGAATTCGAAAAGCCGTATTTCGCCTCCCTCGTCCGCTTCCTCCACGAGGAAAAGGCAGCCGGAAAGGTGATTTACCCGCCCGGCCGCCAGATCTTCAAGGCCTTCGAACTGACGCCCCTCCCTGAGGTGAAGGTCGTCATCCTGGGCCAGGACCCGTACCACGGGCCCGGCCAGGCGATGGGCCTTTGCTTCTCCGTGCCGGAGGGCGTCCCGGCCCCGCCTTCGCTGAAGAACATCTTCAAGGAAATCCACGACGACCTGGGCCTGCCGATGAGCGGCAGCCCGGACCTGGAACCCTGGGCTCGGCAGGGCGTGCTCCTGCTGAACTCCGTCCTGACGGTGCAGGCGGGCACGCCCACCTCCCACAGTCGCATCGGCTGGCAGGAATTCACTGACGCCGTGATCCGCACGGTCTCCGACCGCTGCGAAGGCGTCGTCTTCCTGCTCTGGGGCCGGTTCGCGCAGGGGAAGGCCGCGCTCGTGGACACGTCCAGGCATCACGTACTGACGGCGGCGCACCCCTCGCCGCTGGCGGGCGGCGCCTTCTTCGGCTGCCGCCATTTCTCCCAGACCAACCTGATCCTTCAGGCCGAAGGAAAGACTCCGATCAATTGGCAGTTATGAAAACGAAAGCCCTGTTTCCCGGCTCGTTCGACCCGTTCACGGCCGGCCATCTGAATATCCTCAAACGCGCGCTCACGATGTTCGACGAAGTGGTCGTCGCCGTGGGTATCAACCAGGACAAGCGCGGCTTCTTCGACATGGACAAGCGGCTGAGCATCATCCGGAGGGCCACCGAAGGGCTGGAAGGCGTGTCGGTCATCCAGTACGGCAACCTCACGATCGACACCTGCCGCGAGCTGGGGATCCACCACATCGTCCGCGGCGTGCGGAACATGATCGACTTCGAGACCGAGCGGTCCATCGCCGACGCGAACCGCCGCCTGGCCCCGGACATCGAGACCATCATCATCCCGACGGCCCAGGAGTTCGCGCACATCTCGTCCAGCGCCGTCCGCGACATCCTCAAGCACCACGGCGACTATTCCGCCTTCATCCCGGAAGGCGTCGAGCTATGAAACGGCTCCTGACGGCTCTCCTGGCCGTATTCTTCGTTTTCTCGCTCCAGGCGCAGGAGGACCGCTTCGCGGCCCTGGGCGCCAAGCTGGAAGAGTATTTCGCCGCCCTGGCCGGGGACCCGATCCCCGTGCAGAACGCCGAGTGCGACTTCCTCATCGAGTCCTGCAAGGATTCCCTCACGCGGCAGTTCGTCGCGCTGAAGATCTACGACCACTACCTGAACTCCAAGATCATGGGCGACGACGGCGTGGCCGTCCACGTCGCCGACACCTGGCTCATCCCGGGCAAGGTGGCGATGAAGGACGAGATGGACCTGTTGAACGCCAAGGTGTTCGCGGAGTTCAACCGCCAGGCGCAGCTGGGCGCGGCGGCCCCGGCCCTGGTGGCCCGGGACGACGCCGGCGAAGCGGTCTCCCTGCCCGTGAAAGGGGAGTACACGGTCCTGTACTTTTACGATACGTCCTGCTCGACCTGCCGGATCGAGACGCCGCGCCTGTGCAGTTTCCTGAAAGAAACCGACTTCCCGCTGCAGGCGGTCGCCTTCTACACGGGGAACAAGGAGGAGGAATGGGCCCGCTACCGGGCCACATCCCTGAACGTCCCCGGTCTTGTCCATGCCTGGGACCCGGACCTGGAATCCGACTTCCAGCGGAAATATGGCGTCCTCCAGACGCCCCGGATGTTCCTCATCGGCCCGGACGGGACGGTCCTCGGCCGCGGGCTGGACACGCCGGCCCTCCGGATGCTCACGGAGCAGCTTTCCGGGAAGGAAGGCTATGTCTATGGCACCCAGGAAGGTACGGCCCTCTATGAGAAGGTGTTCGCCGGCTATGGGGATGACCTGAAGCCCGAGGACGTCCTGGACGTCGCCGCCTACGTGGCGGAACGCACTTACGGCGAGGGCAACACGGACTCCTACAGGCACATGGAGGGAGACCTGCTGTACTGGCTTTCCTCGCAGACGGGGGAGGTGTACAAGGAAGGGACCCGCCTGTTCATCGACAAGTATATCCTGAACGAACCCGGTCTCTGGAACCGGGACGAGGACGTCTCCCAGGTCATGTCCATGGCCTTGATGATGAAGGAGTTGCTGGCCCGGACCCCGGTCGGCTCCACCGTCCCGGACCTGAAGGTACACGGCACCCTCCTGCGCAAGCCCTGCCTCTTCCGCAAGGGCTCGAAGGACGGCGTCTTCTCCCTCCGCAAGGCCGATTATCTGGTGTTCTATACGAAAGGCTGCGGCCGCTGTGAGGAAACCCTCGCCGCCGCCCTTTCCTTGGCCGACAACAAGGCCAAGGTCCTCCTCGTGAACATGGACACCCTCCTTGAGAATCATCCGGAGGAAGCCCGTCAACTGCTGGACGCCTTCGACCTTTCCGGTCTTCCGTACGTGATGCAGCTCGGCCCCGGCGGGGTCGTGCAGCACAAGTATCTGGAGTTGTAACTGATCAGGCGCCCCGTCCGGGCACCTTTTTTATCGGATGACGATCCGTTCGATGCGGCGGGGGATGGAGGCGAGGATCTCGTAGGGGATGGTGCCCAGGATGTCTGCGAGTTCGGTGACGGTGGGGTCTGCGCCGAAGACGGTGACGGTGTCGCCCACCTTCACGTCGATGCCGGTGACGTCCAGCATGCACATGTCCATGCAGATGTTGCCGATGGTGGGGGCGCGGTGGCCGTTCACCGAGAAGGAGGCCTTGCCGCGGCCGAGGTGACGGTCGATGCCGTCGGCGTAGCCCACGGGGATGGTGGCGATGACGGTGCCCGCGGCGGCCTTGCCCCAGCGGCCGTAGCCGACGGTGTCACCCGAGCGCAGATGCTTGACTTGCAAGACTTTGCACTTGAGAGAGGCGACCGGGGCGAGCTGCACGCCCGGAAGGGCGCTGATGCCGTAGATGCCGATGCCCAGGCGCACCATGTCGTACTGATGCTCCGGGAAACGCTCGATGCCGGCGGAGTTGAGGATGTGGCGCATGGGCCGGTACCCGATCCCGTCGATGATCGTTTTCGAGTTCTGTTCGAAGAGGTCGAACTGGGCCTGGGTGAAGGCGTCCTCCTCCGGGTCCTCCGCGACGCAGAGGTGCGAGAAGATCGATTTGACCTTCACCTCGGGATGGGCGTTGAGGTATTCGACCAGGGCGGGGATCTCCGAGGTCATGAAGCCCAGGCGGTGCATGCCGGTGTCCAGCTTGATGTGGATCGGATAATCACGCAGTCCCTGGCTGATCAGGTACGTGCAGAAAGCGTCGAGGGATTCCAGGTTGGGGATGCTGGGTTCCATCCGGGTCTGGACGATCTCCGGGTAGAAGTCCGTGCCGGCGGTGAGGACGATGATCGGGAGGCTGATACCGTTCTGGCGGAGCTCCAGGCCTTCGACCGGGTAGGCGACGGCGAGGTAGTCGGCGCCCGCCCGCTGCATCATCGCGGCGAACTCCACGGCGCCGTGGCCGTACGCGTTCGCCTTGACGAGAACCAGTAGTTTCGTCGACGGCTCCAGCAGGGAACGGAAATAGCGGTAGTTGCCCACGCAGCCTCGCAGGTCCAGCTCCAGCCGGGAAAAATCATCCTCTCGCATCATGCTTTCAGTCAATTGCCGGGCAAATTTAGCAATAACGGCCGACATAATCTCACAAAAATGTGTATTTTTGTAAAAAAGAGCGCGCGCTATGACCAGTTCGATGATTTGGATCGTGATGATCGCGGTGATGGTCCTTTCGATGATCATCCAGGCCCGGCTGAAGGGCCGTTTCGAGAAGTATTCCGAGGTTCCCACGGGCCTCAGCGGCGCGGAGGTGGCCCAGCGGATGCTGCAGGCCCACGGCATCCACGACGTGAACATCGTCTCCATCGAAGGAACCCTGACGGACCACTACAACCCCCAGACCAAGACCGTGAACCTGAGCCACGACGTCTACTACGGACGCAACGTCGCCGCGGCTGCCGTCGCCGCGCACGAATGCGGCCACGTCGTCCAGCACGCGGTGGGCTACGGCCCCCTGAAGCTGCGCACCGCGATGGTGCCCGTCCTGACGTTCACCAACAGCTGGATCTCCTGGGTCCTGCTGGCCGGCCTCATCTTCTACCAGGCGTTCCCGCAGCTGCTGTGGATCGCCATCGCCATGTTCGGCCTCACGACGGCGTTCAGTTTCATCACCCTCCCGGTGGAGGTCAACGCCAGCGCCCGCGCCGTCCAGTGGCTGGACAGCGCCGGCGTGGTGAGCTACGAGACCAAGCCCATGGCGCAGGACGCCCTCAAATGGGCGGCCTACACCTACGTGATCGCGGCCCTCGGCTCGCTCGCCACCCTTTTGTACTACATTTCCATCGCCAGAAGAAGATAAACCCATGGAAGGCGTTTACATTTTCCTCGCCGACGGCTTCGAAGACATGGAAGCCATCGCCACCCGCGACGTCCTCCTCCGCGGAGGAGTGGATGTCCAGACCGTATCCATCAACGAGGACCCGTTCGTGACCAGCTCCCACGGCATCACCGTGAGCGTGGACCTCACCCGCGACGATTTCAACGACGACTGTCCCGCGGTGATGATCTTCCCGGGCGGCATGCCCGGCTCCAAGAACCTCGCGGCCGACAAGGCCCTGATGGCGCTGATGCGCAAGTGCTACGACGCCGGCGGCGTCGTGGCCGCCATCTGCGCCGCGCCCGGCCTCGTCGCCGCCCAGCTGGACGACGTCGCCGGCAAGCGCTTCACCTGCTTCGACGGCTTCCAGGACCCGATGATCGCGAAAGGCGCCGTCTTCACGCCCGAGAGCGCCGTCGTGGACGGCCGCCTCGTCACCGGCCGCGGCGCCGGCCATGCCGTGAACTTCGGCCTCGCCCTCGTGGAACTTCTGAAAGGAAAAGAAACGGCCGACCGCGTGCGCGCCGGCCTGATGTTGTAAGAAGGTTGTAACCTATTGATATTGATTATGAAAAAGACGGTAGCCATCCTCGCCGCCTTGACGGTTTCATTCCTGGCGGCGGCCCAGACCATTCCCGTCAATCCCAAGTTCGGCAAGGTCTCGGACGCCGAGATCGACCTGACGGTCTATGAGCCCGACACGGCGGCGGTGGCCGTGATGCTGTACCGGGAATATACGATGGAGCTGATCATCAGCAACGTCACCGGGGACATCAGCAAGGAAATCACCGTCCACGAGCGCATCAAGGTGCTCAAGGAGGAGGGGAAGAAATTCGGCGACTACAGTTTCCTGTATGTCAGCGACAATAGGATGAAGGAGGCCTACTCAGGCATCAAGGTGGAGACATACAACCGCGAAAACGGGAAGGTCGTCCGGACGGTGATGTCCAAGAAGTTCGACTTCGACGAAGTCTACGCCGAGGACGTCCGCCGCCGCTCCTTCTCCGCCGAGAACGTGAAGGTCGGTTCGGTCATCGAGGTGTCCTACAAGTTCAGCTCCCCCCGCTACTTCGCCATCGACGACATCGACATCCAGCTGTCGATCCCCGTCAACCAGACGCACATCGAGGTGGGGCACGCGGAGTATTTCACGATCAACCGCACCCAGCGCGGTTCCATCCCGACCACTTATCAGAAGAAGGAGCGCATGGCCAATCTGTCGGGCGCGGTATCCTATCAGGTGGACACGGATGTCTTCGACGCCGTGGACGTGCCCGCCCTGCCTGACGAGTCCCATTCCTTCTGCCCCGACCAGTATCGCGCCGCGGTTTCCTATGACATGTCCGGCCTGATCATTCCGGGGTCGGTCTATGAGAGCATCAGCATGAAATGGCCCGATGTGGACAAGGCCATCAAGGAGTCGGACATCTTCAACGTATGCAAGGGCCGATTCCGGGACGCCAAGGAACTGGAAGCCGCGCTTGCGGGTGTGGAAGGGGACGAGGCACGCATCGTCGCCGTCCGGAATTATGTCGTCGGGAAGGTGAAATGGGACAAGGAAAGCAACCTCGTTCCCGACGAGGCGCGGGAGATCCTCCGGCGGGGCTCCGGATCCGACGTGGATATCAATGCCTTGACGGCCAGCGCGCTGAACAGCGTGGGATACACCGCCGAGCCGGTCATGGTCCGGCGCCGCACGAGCGGCATGCTGATCGACTACCACATCTCGCTCCGCTCCTTCGACACCTTTATCCTGCGCGTGACCGCCCCGGACGGCCAGTCCTGGTTCCTGGATGCAGCGCGTGACGAAGGTTACCTGAATGTCCTGAATCCGCTCTTCCTGGTAGAGAAGGCGCGCGTGATCCCGTTCGACGGCTCCGGCGAATGGGTGGACCTGCGGAACCTGACGCGCTCCCGCGTCTCCGAGATCGTGACGATGCGGATGGAGGCGGACGGAACCCTGGTGGGAACCGCCCAGATCGTCGCCAAGGACGAGGACTCCTATGCCGTCAAGTCGCATTACAACGATTTCGACTCGGAGGATGCCTACCTGGAAGACATCGAGTCGGACGAGAACATCCAGATCACGGAATTCGACATCCAGAAGGACTACGGTCCCTCCGTGGAGATCAAATATTCGTTCGAGCGGGAGAATGAAGCGGGTGGGCTGGAGTATATCCGGCCCGTCCTGAGCGGGTTCCATTCCACCTCGGCCTTCCGGAAGGAGGAACGGGAACTGCCCGTGGACTTCCCGTATCCCGAGTCCCTCTCCTATTCGTTCCGTCTGGACATTCCGGACGGCTATGCCGTGGAAGAGCTCCCCGAGCGGACGGTAAAGAATTTCCCGACCATCGGCGGACGCATCCAGTTCATCGCCCAGCAGGTGGGGAACACCGTCTCGGTCGTCTACCGGGTCAATCTGGACCAGATGCTGGTCCTCCCGGACCATTACGCCGACCTCCGCCTCTTCTGGGAGACGGCCGTCGGGCTGGAGAAGAGCACCATCGTCCTGAAGAAGCAATGAAATACCGCCTGACCGTCCTTCTGCTCCTGTGGGCCGGTCTCCTGGCCGCCCAGGAGAAGTACAACGCCATCGTCTTGGAAGACGTGGAAACATTCACGATGTCATCTCCCACTTCCGGCAGCCTGGAAGTGCGCCGGAGCGTCCGTGTCTTCAACGATGCCGGCCTGGAGGATGCCGTCTTCCAGGAATACACGGACCAGTTCCGCAGCATCACTTCCTTCAAGGGAACGGTGGTGAAAGAGGGCGGCAGTCCCGTGAAAATCAAGAAGGACGACCTGGTGCGGGTGTCCATCGCCTCCGGCCTGGCCGAGGACGGATTCTTCAACGGCTATCAGCCCTCCGCCTCCTACCCCTTCACCGTC
The DNA here is from genome assembly GCA_900316525.1 of uncultured Bacteroidales bacterium. Classification (GTDB taxonomy): domain Bacteria; phylum Bacteroidota; class Bacteroidia; order Bacteroidales; family UBA932; genus Cryptobacteroides. The sequence continues at coordinate 122,221 of ONDF01000001.1, read as the reverse complement.
ACTTACGAGTACACGATGTCCTTCCGGAAGGGATTCGCCTCCTTCCCTTCCTTCATCCCGGTTTCCGGGGAGAAGGTCAAGTTGGAAAAGGCCTCCTACACCTTGCAAGTCCCGTCCGGGACGCACATCAACACCCTGTCGGAGAAGGCCGGAGAGGTACGGAAGGAAACGGGAAAAGTCGATACTTACCAATGGAATCTCCCCGTGTTCGAGGGCTATGCGGAGGAATCCCTGATGCCTTCCTGGCGGGAGATCGTCCCCTTCGTGATGGCTTCTCCCGTCGATTTTGTCTTTGCCGGCGTCCCCGGAAACCAGAGTACGTGGAAAGACGTAGGCGCCTGGTGTTACGGGCTCAACGAGGGGACGGACGACCTGCCGGAAGACTTCGTCGCCCGGCTGAAGGAGATGACCGCCTCCGCCGGTTCCGACCTGGAAAAAGTGCGGATACTGTATGACTATCTCCGGGAGCAGACGCGTTACGTGAGCATCCAGCTGGGTATCGGCGGCTACAAGCCCTTCCCGGCCAGCCAGGTGCAGCGTTCCGGTTTCGGAGACTGCAAGGGCCTATCCAACTATATGAAGGCGATGCTCGGGGCGGTGGGTGTCGCTTCCGATTACACGCTCGTGAACACGGACCGCGACCGTTTCCTGCCCGGCTATTCCGGCATCGGGCAGATGAACCACGCGATGCTGTGCGTCCCGCTTCCGGAAAAGAAGGATACCCTCTGGCTGGAGTGCACCAATCCTTCCGTCCCACTGGGGTACCGCCACGAGGACGTGGCCGGTCACGATGTCGTCCTGGTCACCGCGGAAGGCGGTATCCCGGTTCGGGTGCCGTCCTATGCCGACACGCTGAGCCGCGATGAATGCGAGATGGACATCGACCTTTCCGCCGACGGCTCCGCGAAAGCGACCGTCCGTCGGAGCTTCTGGCTGGACGAGACGGAAGACTGGCTGCTCATCCGCGACTGGAAGCCCGAAACCCGGCGCACCCGGCTGACCGCCGGCCTGACCGTCCAGCCGCAGTCCGTCACCCTGACCGGGGTGAAGGACAATTTCCGGGACTATGACGGTCCGGACTACTGCCCCTGGATGCAGGTCGATTATACCTTCGACACGCGCCAGTATGCCACTACCGGAAACGCCCGCCTCTTCGTCCCCGCCAATCCCTATCCGATGGGGGCCACCCTTCAGCGCACCAAGCGCCAGAACGACCTCGTCCACAAGCGCGGCGCTGTCTCCCGCAGCCTGATCCGGATCCATATCCCGGAAGGATATAAGGTGGAAAGCCTTCCCGCTCCAGTTTCCCTGGACGCGGAATGGGGCTCCTTCACGGCGGCGGTCCGGGTCGAAGGCGACGAGGTCACCGTCCTCCACGAATTCCATTCCAAGTCCTTCCGGGAGCCTCCCGAGGAATACGACAGTTTCCGCACCTTCGTCCGGGCTCTCAACAAGGCCTACGGCGGCCGCATCGTGCTGATCAGTCAGTAGACGTGTGCTTGCGCCGTATTTTCAACGAAATAGGCAGCTGCTTCCTGCAGCTGCCTATTTCGTTGAGATGTAGAGATTCGAACTCTAACTGAGGGAACCAAAATCCCTAGTGCTACCATTACACCACATCTCAATTCCGGGGTGCAAAGTTAGTATAATTTTCCAAATGTGACAAGCGGCTACAGCACCGCCCGCAGCACGCGCGTGAGCTGGTCGGAGCAAGAGGTGCCGCGTCCCTTGCAGTTGATGCCGGTAAGGCGGTCCAGGGCGAATTCCACGGGCTGGCCCTCCAGCAGGGCGCCCAGCGCCTGGAGGTTGCCGTGGCAGCCGGCGGTGTAGCGGAGATTGCGGATGGTTCCGTCCACGAGGTCGAAGTCGATCTGGCGGGAACAGACGAGGGCCGAGGGAACGGCCGTGATGTGGCGGACGCCGTCGACCGTGACGTCGCGCAGGATCTGGATGTCTTCAGGCATGTTAGAAAAGGGTAGGATGGTTCTCGTCCAGCTCCGAAAGGACTTTGGACATGATGGCCTCGCGGAACAGGGCCGCTTTCGCATGGACCTTGAAACGGCTGCAGTATTCGTCCACGGCCTCCATTTCCTTGTCGTTGAAATAGAGGACGTAGCGGTTCTTGCGGAGGAGCGACGCTTTCTGTTTCTCGAGATAGGCGGGGTCCACGCCCGGGATCTTGCGTTTTCTGGCCATCGGTTGCAAAGATAGCAAAAACCTTTCAAATCAGCGTTTCGAGCGGAAGAAATCCTGCATCAGGGCCGTGCATTCCTCGCCCAGGACGCCGGCCGTGACCTGCGTGCGCGGGTGGAGGAGGGAAGGGGAGAAGAGCGTGTAGCCGCGGCGCGGGTCGATGGCCCCGTACACGATGCGGCCCACCTGGGCCCAGTTCAGGGCGCCGGCGCACATCGGGCAGGGCTCGACCGTGACATACAAAGTGCAGTCGGTCAAGTACTTGCCGCCGATGGCCTCGGTGGCGGCCGTGATGGCCACCATCTCCGCGTGGGCGGTGGTGTCGATGAGCCGCTCGGTCATGTTGTGCCCCCGGCCGATCACCCGGCCCCGGGACACGATGACGGCGCCGATGGGGATCTCCCCGGCGGCCAGGGCGGCCTGCGCCTCCCGCAGCGCCTCCCGCATGAATCTTTCGTCTTGCTGTTGTTCCACCTTGCAAAGATAGCGAAAAAATAGTATCGGTTTTGTACGGAATTGCATTTGTTGGTGGGTAAAAGGTTTATTATATTTGTACCGATGAAGAACGCCCTGATTATTCTTGCCCTCGCCCTCCTGGCCTTCTCCTGCGGAGAGCCTGTGCAACCGGAGCCGTTGGAGACGCCCGGCCCTGCGCTGGTCTCCATCTCCCCGCCTGACGGCACGGGCGGTATCGAAGGCTCTTCCCTGTCCGTTGTCTTCACTTTCGACCAGAACATCCTTTGCACGTCCGCCAGCCTGGCCGGCGTCTCGGTGGACGGGGGCGCTTTCATCGAAAAAGCCAGCCCTGCGGGCGCGGCGCTGACCGTCGTCGTATCGGGCCTGGCGCGGGGCAGGCAGTATACAGTCACCCTGCCGGCCGGGACGGCCCGGGGGTTCAAGCAGGACCAGAAAGCGTCCCCGGCCATCACCTTCCGTTTCTCGACGAAGGAGCCGGACCCGGCGCCGGATCCGGGAAGCTGGGAATCGGCCGCTTCCGCCGTGAAGAATATGGGCGCCGGATGGAACCTCGGAAACACGCTCGATACCAACAGCGGGGATGTCACCAATATGTGGTTCGAGGCCTATTCCGACCGGACGCCGACCGCCTATGAGACCGGCTGGGGCCAGCCCGTCACCACCCGGGCGCTCATCCATATGTTCAAGGAAGCAGGCTTCAACGCCATCCGGGTCCCTGTCACCTGGTACCCGCATATGGGCACGCTGGAGGTGAATGGAGGCCGCTGGAACATGGACAAATGGCTGGAATCCACGGACTACCGCGTGGATCCCGCCTGGATGGCCCGCGTCCGGGAAGTCGTCGGTTACGTCCTCGACGAAGGAATGTACTGCATCCTCAATGTCCATCACGACACGGGGGACCACGGCGAGAAAAAGAACGGCGCCGCCTGGCTGGTGGCGGACAAGTTCGATGCGGCGAAAGACCGCTACGCCGCGCTTTGGCAGCAAATCGCCGAGACCTTCAGGGACTACGGGGACAAACTTCTTTTCGAGTCCTACAACGAGATGCTGGACTCCTACGATTCCTGGTGCTACGCGACCTTCGCTTCGCCGGACCGCTATGACGCGGAGGTGGCGGCCGCCGCTTATGCCGGCATCAACAACTATGCAAGGACCTTCGTGGAGACCGTGCGCGCCACCGGCGGCAACAACACGTCGCGGAACCTGGTCGTGAACACATACGGCGCCTGCAGCGGCGCCGGGAATTGGAACCCGCACTTGAAAGACCCTCTTTCCCAGCTCGTTCTTCCGGAAGCCCCCGGCCACATCGCCGTGCAGATCCACAGCTACTGGGAGGCCGACAAGTTCGACGCGCAGAAGGCGGACATCGACCGTCAGTTCACGGACCTGGACCAGTACATCGTCCGTCGGCTGGGCGTGCCGGTGATCATCGGCGAGTGGGGCGGCGGATCCAACGAGGATTCCGCAGCGATGATCCGCTTCGCCGGCTATTTCTCGCAGAAGGCAAAGGACGCCGGCATGGCCGCCCTGTATTGGATGTGCCTGTCGGACGGGGCGGACCGCGCCGTCCCCACCTGGACGACGCCCCGAGTGAAGGACGCTATCTTGAAACCCTATCTATGATGAAATATTTGCCGATCATACTCGCGGCCCTCGCCGCCGTCTCCTGCGGAGGCCCCAAGCCGGTGGAAACCCCGGCGCAGAAACTCCATGCGAAACTCAGCCAAAGCGTGAAGGACGGAAAGATCCTGTACGGCCACCAGGACGACCTTGCCTACGGGCACGCCTGGAAGGTGGAGGACTGGGAGGCCGATCCCCTCGACCGCTCGGACGTGAAGGCCGTGACGGGGAAGTATCCCGCCGTGATGGGCGTCGAGCTCGGCGGCATCGAAATGGGGGACAAGGCAAGCCTCGACAGTGTCGATTTCGGCCTGATCCGCAAGGCGGCGAAGCTGCACGCGGAGCGCGGCGGGGTCGTCACCGTCTCCTGGCATCCCCGGAATCCGCTCACGGGCGGCGACGCCTGGGACGTCTCTTCCGACCAGGTGGTGAAATCCCTGCTGGAAGGCGGTGAACTGCATGATTTGTTCATGGATACGTGGCTGCCGCGCCTCGGAGATTTCCTTGAGAGCCTGGGGGAGACCCCGGTCATCTTCCGCCCCTGGCACGAGTGCAGCGAGAGCTGGTTCTGGTGGGGGAGCAAGCTTTGCTCGGCCGATGAGTACAAGGCGCTTTTCCGCACTACTTGGTCCTATCTGACTGAAACCCGCGGCTTGAAGAACCTCCTCTGGTGCTATTCGCCCAACGGCGGTATCGATGCGGACGAGTATCTGGAACGCTATCCCGGGGACGACGTCATCGACCTGATGGGCCTGGACCAGTACGAGTTCATCGGCCCGGACGGCTTCGGGCCTTCCGGCGAACGGTTTGCGGCGGAGATCATCCGGTCGCTCGGCTTCGTGCACGCCCTCTCCATCGGCCATAACAAGCTGATGTGCCTGTCCGAGACCGGTCTGGAGGGGATTCCGGACCCGCAGTGGTGGACGGGCGTCCTGTATCCCGCCATCAAGGACTTCCCGATTGCGTACGTCCTGACCTGGCGCAATGCGTGGGACAAGCCCGGTCACTTCTATGCGGGGTGGGACGGTTTCGCGAACGCCCCGGATTTCAAGGCGTTCAGCGAACTGGACCCCATCGCGTTCCTGGAGGCGAAATGACAACTGACAGATACGATATTTTGAAAAACTGATACTTTTATGGCAAAATTCTCCGAAAAAATCGGCTATGCCCTGGGTGACGCCGCCGCCGGCGGCATTACTTGGAAGGTCATGTCCATCGCTTTCCCGCTGTTCTTCACGAACATCTTCGGTCTGACGGTGGCCGACACCGCCACCCTGATGCTGGTGGCCCGCTTGTTCGACGTCGTCACGGACCCGATTATGGGCGCGCTCGCCGACCGGACGCAGTCCAAGTGGGGCACCTACCGCCCCTGGCTCATCTTCGGCGCCATTCCGCTGGGCCTCGTCTTCGCCCTGCTGCTGTACACGCCGGACCTCGGCCCCGTGGGCAAGCGCATCTACGCGTACTCGATGTACCTGCTGATGATGGCGGTCTATACGGCCGTGAACGTGCCGTACGGCTCCCTGCTGGGCGTGATGACCGCCGATGACAACGAGAAGAACGAGTTCTCGTCCTACCGGATGGTCGGCGCCTATGCGATGGGCTTTGTCACCCTGCTCTCCTTCCCGTACCTGCAGAAGATGGTGGGCGGCACGCCGGCGCACCAATACGCCGTCCTGGGCGTGATCCTGGGCGCGCTCGCCGCGCTGGGCACGCTGGCCTGCGGCCTCCTGACGAAGGAGCGCCTGAAGCCCATCCGGGCGGAGAAGTTCTCTTTCAAGCCGTTCGCGGACCTGTTCCGCAACAAGCCGTGGATCATCCTGACGCTCATCGGCATCTGCACGAATTTCTTCAACGGATTCCGCTATGCGGTGGCCGGCTACCTGCTGGAATACTGCCTGCACGGGAATGTCACCGTCTCGGGCCTCATCATCAACTACACGGTGTTCATGACCTTCGGCGAGGTGACCTGCATGATCTTCGGCGGCCTTTCCCCGGCGTTCACCAAGTGGGTGGGCTCCAAGCGCAAGGCCTTCAACTGGGCGGCGATCATCTGCGCCGTGACCTCCATCGCCTTCTTCTTCATCCCGATGGACCCGAAGTACATCTGGCTGATGATCGCGATGGTGATCCTCACCTCCATCGGCATCGGCTTCTACTCGCCGCTCCTGTGGTCGATGTATGCCGATGTGGCCGACTACGCCACCGAGAAGAACGGCACCTCCTCGACGGGCCTCATCTTCTCCTCCGGTACGATGGCCCAGAAGTTCGGATCGGCCATTTCCGGCGCCCTGGTGGCCCTCCTCCTCGGCATCGCGGGCTTCGTTTCCGGTACGGACGCCACCGGCCAGACGGTCGTCACCATCACGAACGAACCGGCTGTCCAGCGGATGATCTGGATGCTGTTCTCGCTGTTCCCGGCGGCCATCGCCCTGCTGATTGTCGTGCTGATGCGTTTCTATCCCATCAAGAAGTAATGAAAAGCCTGAAACCGATCCTGGCGTTCCTGTCCGCCCTGGCCTTCTGCGCCTGCGGCGGGAAGACGCCCGAACCCGATCCCGTGAAACTCGCCGCCAGCCCGTCCGAACTGACGTTCGGGCCGGAAGGCGGCACGCGGCAGGTGTCCGTCACCAGCGGCATCCAGCCGGCGGTCACCTGCCAGAACGACTGGGTCACGGTCAAGCCGGGCTCCGTGTCCGGGAACACCTATCAGTACAGCGTCACGGCGGCGGCTTACAGCGGCCTCCTGGATCGTTCCGCCACCGTCCGCGTCCAGTCGGACAAGCAAAGCGTGCTGATTTCCGTCCTGCAGACCCATCCCGTCATCGCGCTGGCGGTGGACAAGACTTCCGTTTCCTTCGACCGCAAGGGCGGGGAAGTGACATTGACCGTCACTTCCGCCAACCAGCCCACGGTGAAGGCCGATGCCTCGTGGATCGGCCTGGAAACCGGCTGGATGGACAAGGACCACCATACGCCGGTGAAGATTTCCGTGGGCCCGCGCCGTACGACGGCTGCGGGCAGCGGGACCGTCACCATCACCTGCGGGAGTGAGAGCGCGACCGTGGCGGTGACCGAGGAAGCCCTCGTCATTCCGTCCGCCACGGCGACGGCGATCACCCCGCAAATTGTGTTCGACGCGATGGCCCCCGGCTGGAACATGGGCAACCAGATGGACGCCGTCAGCAACGGTGTGGCGAACGAGACCGTCTGGGGGAATCCCAAATGCACACAGGCGACGATGGACGGCGTCAAGGCCGCCGGCTTCAAGGCCGTGCGCATCTGCACCACCTGGGCGGGCCATATCGGTTCGGCACCAGACTACACCCTGGAAAAGGCGTGGATCGACCGGGTGGCGGAGATCGTCGGCTATGCGGAGAAGGCCGGCCTCGTGGCCATCGTGAACACGCACCACGACGAAAGCTCCTGGCAGGACATCGCCAAGTGCTATGGCGATCCCGCCCAGAACGAGACCACGATGCGGATGCTCTTCCGGGTATGGACCCAGATCGCGGACCGTTTCAAGGACAAGGGAGAGTGGCTCGTCTTCGAGTCGCTGAACGAAATCCAGGACGGCGGCTGGGGCTGGAGCGATGCCTTCAAGAAGGATCCGGACACCCAGTACCGGATCCTCAACGAGTGGAACCAGATTTTCGTGAACGCCGTCCGCGCCACCGGCGGCAACAACGCCACCCGCTGGCTCGGCGTGCCGGGCTATGCCGCGAATCCGGGATTCACGATCACCGGCCTCGTCCTTCCGCAGGACTGCACCTCCGCGAACCGCCTGATGGTGGCCGTCCACGACTATGATCCCTATGATTATACGCTCAAGGACCCGCTGGTGCGCCAGTGGGGCCATACGGCGCAATCGGGTCTCCGCCCGAGCGGAGACAATGAAAAGGCGGTCGTCGACGTGTTCGACAAACTCAAGGCCGCCTACCTGGACAAGGGCGTTCCGGTCTATCTCGGCGAAATGGGCTGTTCCCGCCACGAAGCGGCGGATTTCCCGTACCAGAAGTATTATATGGAGTATTTCTGCAAGGCCGCGGCGGACCGCCTGCTGCCGATGTACCTCTGGGACAACGGCGCCCAAGGAACGGGGGCCGAAACACACGCCTACATTGATCACGGAACCGGCCAGTTCGCGGGCGAGGACGCCCGGACGCTGGTGGGGCTTATGGTCAAGGCCGTGACGACGAAGGACCCGTCCTACACGTTGCAAAGCATTTATGACGCGGCACCGTAACTGATACGGTCCGCCGTCTTGTCCGAAACGCGCTCAAGGGAGATTAAACCCCTGAGCGCGTTTTTTTATGCGGGTGTGCTCCTCGTTTTTCGTAAAATGATGCAGATTTGCAAAATAGTATCATAAATTGAGAAAGTAATATTTGTATTAGCCCATTTCTCCCCGTACCTTTGTAGTGCTGCATAAGCCCAACTGAAACTAGTCACAATCATTTTATAGTATCATGAAGAAATTCGTTTTACGCACAGCCCTTGCGGCGCTCCTCATGCCGGCCCTTTTCGCCTGCACCGAGGAACCCCGCAACACGGAGCCGCTGGTCGATCCCTGGCTCCGCGAGAGGACGCCGGTCAATCTCCGTCTGGAGTCCCAGATCGGCGCCGCCGTCATTTCCGACGACTGGCGGAACGACGGGGTGGGCTCCGTCGTGGTGAACCTGATCACGGGCGGACTGGACATGTCCGCCGTGAAAGTCCAGGCCCTGGACTTCAAGTTCCCGGACAGCGAGTTCTGCCCCACGGCCAGCATCGGGCCCGGCAGCACGCTGGATCTCAGCTCCGGCTCGGCTTCTTTCGTGGTGACCGCCCACAACGGGGAAACCCGCACCTACACGGTCACTTACACGCAGTTCAAGGATCCGCTGGAGGGAACGTATACTTTCACGCCGGTTCCGGGTATCCTGGATGCCGCCAATGCGCCGGCGTGCGCGCTCATCCTGGTCGGCGGCTGGGACGACGCGGTCGTCTGCTCCACGGTGATGGACAAGTGGTGGCACTGGGGCGGCGGCTACATGCCCACCGACGAGGATGACAACACCCTGAGCTTCCGGCTGGAAAAGGCCGACGCCGAGACGGGCGCCACCTTCGGCACCCTGGTGAACACCCCCGGCGAGAACGGGCTGTATGCCAATTATATGTATAACAATTCCATCGACGTCAACGACAAGTACCGGATCTTCCCGGCCGGCAAGAGCCGCTGGGCCAAGCCCGGCGACGGCAGCATCGTCGTGTACGATTATGCCGACGAGGAATATGCGAATCCGCTCTATACGGTCATCCAGGCCGGAGCGGGCGACCAGACCTATGCGGGGAAGACGTTCGCCGTCCCCAGCCTGGCTTTCGCCCGCACCTTCCCGGGCCCCTTCGACAAAATCGACTGGAACTGGCCGGACACCCGCTGGTACACGGACAATGTCCGTCTGACCACTTGGCTGGTCAAGAAGGACGCCGACACGCCCCTTCCCAACCACTCCGACTACCTTGCGGATTAAACGATGCGGACCGGAATGCATACGCTCCTAGCCCTGCTCGCCTTCTCGGGCGCGCTGGTTTCGTCGTGTGTGAAACCCGCGCCGGTGGAACCCGTTCCCACGGACACCCGTCACCTGAGCTTCGCCAAGGACCAGATCGACGTGGACTACACGGAAACCGCGTTCTCCGTCCAGGTGGACGCGAACTTCGCCTACCGGGTGGACATCCAGGACGACTGGGTCGTTTCCGACCCGAACCGGACCTCCACCGCCGCGACCCAATACTTTATCGCACGCAAGAACGAGGCGGCCTCGCCCCGGACGGCGACCCTTCGCTTCGTGGACCAGGCTGACCGCTACTACGCCAAGGAAGTCAAGGTGACCCAGGCGGCGAACCCGGTGGAGAAGGTGACCCTCACCATCGTGGACAAGAACGCGACGCCTGAGACCAAGGCGCTGTTCGCCAACCTGTGGGCCGTCGCGGAGAAAGGCTGGATGTTCGGCCATCACGACGACCTCTGGTATGGCCGTTACTGGTACAATGAGGCTGGCAACTCCGACACCAAGGCCGTCTGCGGCGACTATCCCGCCGTGTTCAGCGTCGATTTCGCCGAGCTCATGGACAACCGCCATGGCGATTCCTCCAACGCCATCCGGCGCCGGGTCATCCTGGAAGCCCGCGAAAGAGGAGAGGTCATCCTGGCCTGCATGCACCTGAACAACCCCAAGACGGGCGTTTCCGCCTGGCTTCAGTACGAGAATGACCAGGAGGCGGCCAAGAAGGCCGTGACCGAAATCCTGACGGACGGTACGGCCGCGCGGAAAACGTTCCTGGAGTACCTGGACCGCCTGGCCGACTTCGCCCTGAACCTGAAGGACGCCCGCGGAAACCTGGTTCCGGTGATTCTCCGTCCCTTCCACGAGCACACGCAGGGTTGGTCCTGGTGGGGCACGTCCTGCGCCAACGACTCCCAGTTCGTGGCGCTCTGGCAGTTCACCGTCAAGTATCTCCGCGATACCAAGGGGGTCCACAACTTCCTGTACGCCATTTCCCCGCAGATGGACGAAGACTATCAGGGGAACACGAAGGGCCGGCTCCTGTTCCGCTGGCCCGGCGACGAATGGGTGGACTTCATCGGCATGGACTGCTACCACGGCACCAACAACAAGGCGTTCGAGTCCAACCTGAAGGCCCTGGAGGCCCTCTCCCAGGAGAAGCGCAAGCCCTGCGGCGTCACCGAGGACGGCAAGGAATCCTTCACGGAGACCAATTTCTGGTCGCAGTTCCTGGTGGGACCGCTCGGCGCCAAGCGCATCTCGCTGGTGACGATGTGGCGGAACAAGTATGTCGGGAACAACGAATCCGACAAGCATTATTACAGCGTATATCCCGGCCATCCCTCCGAGGATGACTTCCGGAAGATGTACGCCGACCCGCGCAGCCTGTTCAGCCGGGACCTCCCCGACATGTACACCCTGCCCGAAGGCTATGAAATCAAATAAAACCCAACGATAATGACTAAGACACTGAAAACGATCCTCGCATGCGCTTTCGCCGCGCTGCTGGGAACCGCCGGCCCCGCGCTTTACGCGCAGGGGACGCGGACCGTCGGAGGTACGGTGCTGGATGAGCGAGGGGAACCCCTGTACGGGGCTTTCGTCATCGAGCAGGGCACTTCCAACGGCGTCTCCACCGGCTTGGACGGCAAGTACTCCCTCCGGGTGCCTGCCGGCGAAGTCGTCCTCGAGTTCCAGTTCATCGGGTATGCGACCCAGGCGCTGACCGTGGCGCCGGGCCAGTCCGTGCTGAACGTGACGCTCAATCCCGACACCAACCTGATGGACGAAGTCGTCGTGACGGCCTTCGCCACGCAGAAGAAGGTCAATGTGACGGGCGCCATCTCGTCCGTGAACGGAAGCGACATCCTGTCGGCGCCGGTCTCCAACATCTCCAACGCCCTCATCGGCAACACGCCGGGCGTGGCGGGCCTGCAGACTTCCGGTGAGCCGGGCCGCAACGCGGCGAACATCTACGTCCGCGGCGTCTCCACGTACGGTTCCTCCACGCCGCTCATCGTCATCGACGGCGTCGAGCAGTCCTCCGAGCAGGCGTTCGCGGAGTTCAACGCGATGGACCCGAACGAAATCCAGGGCATCAGCGTCCTCAAGGATGCGGCCTCCACGGCCGTGTACGGCGTCCGCGGCGCGAACGGCGTCATCATCGTGACGACCAAGCGCGGCGCCCAGGGCAAGCCGGTCATCAACTTCTCCGCCAACTACGGCCTCACCCAGGCCACCCAGCTGCAGGAGGGCGTGACGGCCTACGAATACGCGCTGTTCCGCAACGAGGCCATCCGCAACGAGCAGAAGGCCTATCCCGGCAACGAGGGCCTGTCCTCCTACATCTATGATGACTATGACCTGTGGAAGTTCAAGAACAACCGCGACTTCACCCCGCAGGAAGTGGATGCGATGACGAACCTCACCCCCTCCCAGAAGGAGCAGCTCAAGAACACCCCGGCCCTCTACTATGCCGACCACAACCTGTACAAGGAGCAGTTCAACAAGGTCGCTCCGCAGTACCAGGCGAACCTGAACGTCTCCGGCGGTACCGAGCGGGTCAAGTACTTCGTCTCCTTCGGTTACTTCCGGCAGGAGGGTATCACCAACTCCGTCCAGTACTACGGAGCCGACACCCGCTCCCTGTTCAACCGGTACAACTTCCGTTCGAACTTCGACATCAAGATCACGGACCGGACCACCCTCACGGTCAATTCCGCCGGCCAGTTCGGCGAGACCACGGGCCCCGGCAACGGCGCGGACGCCTATGACCTGTCCGGCCGTTACAAGATCATCATGCAGTACATCTACGACTGCAACCCGTTCATCAGCCCGGGCATCGTGGACGGCCACCTGATCAGCGGCTTCGCCGGCATCGCCGGCTCCGCCCAGAACCCCCTGGCCACGAAGACCAACAGCAACATCGGCTTCCAGAACGCCGTGTACAACCTCCTGATGAGCGGCACGGCCACCGTCTACAACAGCCTCCTGGACAACACCCTGAAGCTGAACCACAAGATGGACTACCTCCTGAAGAACCTCTCCTCGCACGTGACGGTCTCCTATCAGGACAACTACAACCGCTATGTGCGGTACACCCCGTCCCTCCCGGCCTACAGCATCCAGCGCAACGCGGAGAACCCGCTCGTGTACGATTTCTTCGGCGGTTCGATGGGCGGCGGCTCCTTCAACTCCTACGGCTATTCCAACTGGAACAAGTTCTATGTGGACGCCGGCTTCGACTGGAACGGCTCCTTCGGGGACCACAACGTGTCGGCCCTCCTCCTGGGCAAGGCTTCCAAGTACACGATGCCGTCCGACTCCTACCACGTGCCTTCCGGCATCATGGGTTTCGTCGGCCGTCTCACCTACAACTACGCCGACCGCTACATGGCCGAGGTGAACGTGGGTTACAACGGCACCGAGCAGTTTGCGGAAGGCCATCGGTTCGGCCTCTTCCCGGCCGTGTCCGTGGGCTGGGTCCCGACCCTGGAGCCCTGGTATCCCAAGAACGACTTCCTCAGCTTCCTGAAGCTCCGCGCCTCCTACGGCGAGGTCGGTAACGACCAGCTGGGCGCCAACCGCCGGTTCTACTACCTGCCCAACACCTGGAACCTCAACCAGGGCGGCTACTGGCTCGGCAACGGCGACGGTTCCGCGCCGAACACCTACTTCGAAGGCGCCACCGAGGGCAGCCTGGGCAATCCGGACATCACCTGGGAGCGCGCCCGCAAGTTCGACGCCGGCGTGGAGTCCAAGTTCTTCCGCAACCGGCTCTCCATCGACTATGACTGGTTCTACGAGAAGCGCAACAACATCCTCACCACCCTGGGCATCATCCCGGCCATCTACGGCGTGAGCCAGAGCGAGGTCCCGCCGGCCAACGTGGGTGTCACGATGAACAAGGGTTACGAGGTGGTCGTGAACTGGACGGACAAGATCGGGGAACTGATCTACACCCTGGGCGCCGACCTGAGTTACTCCCGGAACAAGATCATCTACATGGCCGAGGCCAACAACCCGTACGAGTGGATGAACAAGACCGGCCACATGATCGGCCAGCGCTTCGGTCTCCAGAGCGACGGCCTGTTCAACACGCAGGCCGAGCTGGATGCTCGTCCCGAGAATACCTACACCGGCAACAAGGCCACCCTGGGCGATGTCCGCTACAAGGACCTGGACGGCGACGGCAAGATCAACCAGAACGACGTGGGCCCCATCGGTTTCCCGCGGTACGCGATGTACCACTATAACTTCAAGATCCAGCTGGGCTACAAGGGCTTCGACCTGAAACTGCTCTTCACGGGCAGCAAGGACGGCTCCTACTACCTGCCCAGCGGCTACACCATCCCGTTCTACAAGAACGCGGGCAACGCCTGGAAGTGGCAGTATGACGGCCGCTGGACCGAGGCGAAGTACCTCGCGGGCGAGGAGATCACCTATCCCCGCGCGGTCTACTCCGGCGACACCTCCCACAACAACTTCCTGACCAGCGACTACTGGATGGTCTCCTCCGACCACTTCAAGCTCAAGAACGTGGAGCTCGGCTACACGTTCGACCTGGGCAAGGGCGGCCGCGACGTCATCCTGCAGGGTGTGCGCGTGTATGTCAACGCGAACAACATCTACACCTTCCCGAACAAGCTGAGCCGTTACGGCATCGACCCCGAGACCACGGACGGCAGCACCTATGTCTATCCGCTCACCCGGATCATCATGGCCGGTATCAGCTTCCGTTTCTAAACCTTGCGCGATATGAAAAAGATTGTCAACATACTCTTGACGACGGCGCTTCTCGCCGTCACCTCGTGCAGCCTGTTCCTTGAGAAGCCGGACACCACGGGTACCGTGGACCAGGAGGCGGTGTTCTCCACGACGAAGAACGCCCGCGCCGCCCTGATGTCCTGCTACCGCAATGTCCTCCGCCACGGCTGGCCGGGTGGCATGGGCATCGGACACTCCACCTACGGCGCCATCTCCGGCGAGGTGGGCCGCGGCTACAATTGGCACGGCAGCTACCACATCACCCAGCAGGGCCTGACCGTGAACGGCACGGACGGCTCCGACGCGGGCGCCGAGAACTACGGCAACAACTGGCGCTTCATCCGCCAGTGCTATATCCTGATCGAGAACGTGGACAACGTCGCGGACATGTCCGAGGCCGACAAGGCGGTGTTCAAGGCCGAAGCGACGGCCCTCATCGCCTACCGCTATATGGGCATGTTCTACCGCTACGGCGGCGTGCCCATCGTGGAGAAGTCTTTCGCGTCCACCGACGACCTGAGCGCTCCGCGCGCCTCGCTGACGGAAATGGTCGCATTCATCACCCGTCTGTGCGACGAGGCGGCGGCCGTCCTGCCGGCGAAGTGGGATGCCGCGAACACCGGCCGCATGACCAAGGGCGCCGTCCTCGCCATCAAGGCCCGGACGCTGCAGTTCGCCGCCCGTCCGCTGTTCAACAGCGCGACGCCTTACCTGGACAACGGTGAGCATAACGACGTCATCTGCTTCGGCAACGTGGACAAGGAGCGCTGGAAGGCGGCCATCGACGCCAACGAGGCCGTCCTCAGCTGGGCCGCCGCGAACGGCGTGGCCCTCCTGAACTCCGGCGGCGCCGGCGTGGGCCAGCCCAATCCGAACGCCTTCGACGACTACGGCAAGGCCACCTCGGTTCCCGCCAATGCGGAGCTGATCCTCGCCTACAAGTTCGACGACACCGGCGGCTGGGATCCGCTCGTGAACTTCATCAACTGCTCCCGCTACCAGGGCAACAACCGCTACGACACCGACTGCAGCGGCGTCCTGACGAATCATCTGGAGAAGTACTGGGCGGCCGACGGCTCCGAGATCTCCTGGCCGAAGGTCGGGGACGCGATGCCCCGGGCCGGTTCCGACTGGGTGGCCAACGTCGCGAAGATCGAGCCGCGCGCGAAGGCCGACATCAAGTTCGGCGGCCACGACTCGGCGAACAACCCCGGCGACTACAACTGGCAGAACGCCGGCTGGAACCGCGGCGGCTATGCGGCCGACAAGGGCAAGGGCGACGTGTTCCCCAACGCCATCGACAGCGACAAGGGCTGCGGCGAGCGCACCAAGTTCTTCTACCATGCGGGCGGCCGTCTCTGGTTCGAACCGCCGCTCTTCCGCCTGGCCGAGACCTACCTCTATCTGGCGGAGGCCTACAACGAGTACGGCAACAGCGCCAAGGCCCTGGAGAACCTGAACAAGGTCCACAACCGCGCCGGTCTCCCGGCCATCACCGAGACCGACCAGGCCAAGCTCCGCGCCATCATCCAGCGCGAGTTCGCCGTGGAGTTCTTCCAGGAGAACCACCGCTACTACGACGCGAAGCACTGGAAGCTCGCCGACATCGCAGACGGCGTCTGCGGCGGCGCGATGCGCATGCTCCAGTTCAACATCAAGAACGACGACAGTGTGGTCTGGCCGTACGCGGCGAGCAATGTCGAGACTTACTGGGATGCCGTCGCCTACAACTCCTACTGGAGCGACGCGATGTACCTGGAACCGTTCCCGCAGACCGAAATCAACAAGGGAACCATCACGCAGAACCCCGGTTATTGATTTAAAGGACGATTGCTATGAAACGTAAGATTGCAAGATATTCCGCGCTCCTTTGCGCCTTCCTCGCGGCCGTGACCCTCTCGGCCCAGGAGTACGGCACGGGCGCCATTTCCACCGCTTCCGGCGACCGGCTTTACAAGACCGAGGACGCCAACCTGTCGAACACCTTCGCCGGAGCCTTCTCCGGAATGGCCGTGATGCAGGGGAGCGGCGAGCTGGGCAACAACATGGCCAAGTGGCTGGTCCGCGGCATGGGAACCTACGGTGTAGGCTCCTGGTCCACCGCCAAGATCTTCGTGGACGGTTTCGAGGTGAACAAGGAGTACATGTCCGCCATCACCCCGGCCGAAATCGAGAAGGTGGAGGTCCTCAAGGACGCCGCCGCCCTCGCGCTCTACGGCGAGCGGGGCGCCAACGGGGTCATCCGGATCACGACCCGGCGCGGCCGGGAAGGCCGTCCGACCGTGACCGCCCGCGTGCGGTCCGGCCTCCAGACGCCCACTTTCCTGAACAAGCCGCTCGGCTCCTACGAATTCGCCTCCCTGTACAACCAGGCCGTGTCCAACGACAACGGTATGGTGTGGACGCCCGCCTATACGCCGGAGCAGTTGAATGCGTACAAGGACGGCACCGGTGTGAATGTCGACTGGTACGACACGGCGCTCCAGCGCTTCGGGATGTTCCGGGACGCCGACCTCATCCTGAACGGCGGCTCCAAGGACGCCCGCTACAATATCAATCTGGATTACCTGGGCAGTGAAGGCATCCTGGGCACTCGGAACACCGACCAGACGAAGAACCTGGGATACAACCGGTTCAACGTCCGCGCGAACCTGGACTTCAACGTCCTGAAGATCTTCGAGGTCCGCTTCGACATGGGCGGCCGCATCGAGATGCTGCACCGGCCGAACTACGAGATTTCCAGCCTGTTCGGCAACCTCCGGAAGTATCCGTCCAACGTCTACGACATCTTCGACGACGCGATGAAGGAGCACCTCAGCGGTACGGCCGTGTTCCCGAACAACCCGTTCGGTTCCGTCAACGAGCTGGGCTGGTATTCCTACAAGGGCCGCAGCCTGCAGACGAACCTCGCCATCCGGGAGCGCCTGGACATGATCGCCAAGGGCCTGTACCTGGAGGAGGCGGTGTCGCTCTACAGCTACACCCTCAGCACCTACTCCAAGACGAAGGACTACGCCCGCTGGCATAACGGCGTCAACACCACCACCAACCAGACCACGACCATCACCGCGAGCGGCTACGGCTCCGGCGGCATGCAGGACTGGAAGCAGGGCCGGGTGACGCTGGGCTACGACAAGGAGACCGGGCCGCACTACTTCAACGCGGCCGTGAACGGCTACGTGTCGGCCTACAAGGGCGACGGCTACTTCTCCTACAAATACAATACGCTGAATCTCAACGGCTACCTGAAGTACGACTACGACCACCGGTACATCCTGGAGGCGGCGTTCTCCGAGTTCGGAAACGACGCTTTCGCGCCGGGCCACCGCTGGGCCTTCTACCCGACGGGTTCCGCCGCGTGGGTGATTTCCAACGAGGAATTCCTGAAGGGAACCGCCGTGAGCCTCTTGAAGCTCCGCGCTTCCGCGGGCCTCTCCGGATTCTCGGATTCCAGCGCGACTTCGGTTCTCGCCGATTATTCCTCCAACGGCCGCTACCTGTTCAAGGACTACTACACCTACAGCTACATCGGTTCGTTCTATACCGGCGCTTCCAGCCCGTCCTGGCAGAGCACGCTCGTGCCGATGTTCGTCCCGAACGAGAACGCCCACGCCGAGAAGAGCCTGAAGTTCAACGTGGGCCTGGACGCCCGCATCGGCGGCTTCTCGCTCACCGCGGACGCCTTCCTGGACAAGCGCTCCGACATCCTCACCCTGGACAACTCCCTGATGGGCTACTACGGCAAGCAGTACAGCTTCTCCAACATCGGGAAGATGACCAACAAGGGCTTCGAGGTGGACCTCGCCTATGAAGGCGGATGCGGGAACTTCGGATACCGGATCAACGGTTCTGTCGCCTATGCCCACAATACCGTGGACTACATGGCGGAGGTCGCGACGGCCAACGCCTTCAGCGCCGCGACGGGCCGTCCCTACGGCACGTACATCGGCCTGGTGGCCGACGGTTTCTACGGCGTCGACGATTTCGACGACGCCGGGAACCTCCGCGCCGGCCTGCCGCTGCCGGCCTTCGGCGCCGTGCAGCCCGGTGACGTGAAGTACCTCGACCTGGACAAGAACGGAGCCGTGGACCAGAACGACGTCACCAAGATCGGCCGCAGCTGGGTGCCCGAGTGGAGCTTCGCCTTCGGCGGACGCCTCGCCTGGAAGCACTTCGACCTCGAATGCCTGTTCCAGGGCCTCGCCGGCGTGAGCGCGAACCTCCTGGACAACTGGGACCAGACGGTCGCCTTCGTGGACAACGGCAACGCCTACGCCATCGCCAAGGGCGCCTGGGCCTACTATCCTACGGAAGGCATCGATAACCGCGCGAACGCCACCTACCCGCGCCTGACCACCCAGGGCAACTCCAACAACTACCGGACGAGTTCCCTGTGGATCAAGGACGCCTCCTTCCTGAAACTGCGGAACCTGGAGCTGGGCTACACCTTCCAGCCCAAGGATGCGGACAACGACCGCGTCAAGGCGCTCCGCTGCTTCGTGAACGGCCAGAACCTGTTCACTTTCAGCCCGCTCCTCAAGGAATGGGGCCGCGACCCGGAGAACCTCTCCGGCGGCTATCCTACCCTGAAATCGGTGAATGCCGGTATTTCCATCACCTTCTAAAGCGCACCTGAGATGAAAACAAGATACATTTTCCTGACCATCCTGGCGGCAACCCTCACCGTTTCCTGCGACAAGTTCCTGGACACCAGCCTGGACCTGAACGCCAGCGGCGAGACCGTGGAGACCAACCGCGGAACCATCTGGAGCTTCGCGAACGCGTTCTATTCCCCGATCATCTACGGGTACTCGGTCATCGACGGCAACCTGTTCGCCGCCGCCTCCGACGAGGCGCAGCAGACGGCCGCGTCCTCCAACGCCCTGTATTTCAACAAGGGGATGCTCAACGAGAGCCTGAACCCGCTGTGGACCTACTACAACAACTGCTACGAGGGCATCCGCGCGGCCAATTTCTTCCTGGACTACGTGGCGGACGGCAAGGGCATCGCCCTGCTGGAGAAGAACCGGAACCTCATCACCGACGCGGCGAGCTACGCCCGTGACGTCCGTTCCCTGAACTTCTACATCGCCGAGGCCCACGTGGCCCGCGCCTACTACTATGCCGAGCTGATCAAGATGTACGGCGGCGTTCCGATCGTGGAGAAGACCCAGCAGCAGAGTGGCGGCGCCTTCGTGGAGCGATCCTCCTACGAGGCCTGCGTCGAGTACATCGTCAACGAGATCGACAACTGGAAGGACCAGCTCGCCCTGAACTGGAATGACGACAACACCCGCGAGGGCCGCTTCACCCTGGGCGCCGCCCTGGCCATCAAGGCTCGCGTCCTGCTGTATGCCGCCTCCCCGCTGCACAATCCCTCCGGGGACCGCGCCAAGTGGGTCCGCGCCGCCGAGGCCGCGAAGGACATCCTCGTGAATACGGACCTCGGCTACACGCTGGCCGGCGATTACGGCAGCTACTTCCAGGGAAGCAACTCGCTTTCCAGCAAGGAGACCATCTATGTGGTGCGCCGCGACGCGAACAACACGATGGAGACGAACAACTACCCGATCGCCACTTCCGGCGGCAAGAGCGGCGTGTGCCCGACCGAGAACCTGGTTTCCGCGTACGAGTACATCGGCACGCCCGACCCGGAGAATCCCTATGCGAACCGTGATCCGCGCCTCGCCGCATCCATCGTCACGAACGGGAGCAGCTGGAACGGCCGCGTGATCGCCCAGGCCGCCGGCGAGACCGACGACCAGGCCCGCGCCAACGCCAGCCGGACCGGCTACTACCTGAAGAAGTTCCTCACCGACGGGCTGAACCTCACCCAGGGCCAGACCGCGCAGCACAACTGGGTCGCCTACCGCTTCGCGGAGGTCCTCCTGAACTACGCCGAGGCCGTGAACGAGGCCTGGGGCCCGTCCATGGTGCCCGCCGGCTACCCGATCAGCGCCGCCCAGGCCCTGCAGGCGGTCCGTAACCGCGCCAGCGTGAGCCTCCCGGACGTGGACGCCGCGACCGTCGATTCCTTCCGGGCCGCCGTCAAGCACGAGCGCCAGGTGGAACTCGCCTTCGAGGATCACCGCTACTGGGATCTCCTCCGCTGGAAGGACGCGATGACCGTGCTGAACAGCCCGGTGCAGGGCGTGAAGATTTCCCGCTCCGGCAGCGCCTACACCTACAAGGTGGTGGACGTGGCGGACCGCACCTTCGGCGCGCGCAACTATTACCTCCCGCTGATGCATTCCGAGATCGTGAACGCCGGCGGCACCCTGCAGCAGAATCCCGGCTATTGATATGAAACGCTTGCTGTCCTTCATCCTGGCGGTGACCACCGCCGCGGCCGCCGGAGCCCAGGTGCTCTCGGTGGAGGGTCCCCGGACCCGGGTCCCGCAGTATGGGCGGGCCGACTTCAGCATCGTCCTGCAAGGTACGTGGAGCAATCCGTACTTGCAGGAGGAGGTGACCCTGGACATGGTCCTGACGGCTCCCTCCGGTAAGACGCTCACCCTCCCGTGCTTCTTCGTGGAGGGGAAGAGCGGCGCCCAGAGCCGCTGGGCGGCCCGTTTCACGCCCCAGGAGCAAGGGCGGTACAGCTACGTATTCCGCTATGCCGAGCGCGGCCGTCCCGTCTCGGAGTCCCCGAAGGGGGGCTTCGAGGCCGGGAAGCCGGCCGGCCACGGCATCCTGCACGCACGGGACTACTGGACCCTCGCGTTCGACGACGGCACCCCGTTCCGGGGTGTCGCGGAGAACATCTGCTGGGAGTCCCGCGACAGTGACGACTCCAAGTTTTTCAGCGACCTGCACGAGCAGGCGGACCGGTATAACTACGACGTGATGCTGCCGCAGTTCGCGGGCGCGGGCGGCAATTTCTGCCGCCTGTGGATGTGCTCCTGGAACTTCCCGATCGACCGGCACGACCGGTTCAACAACCGCCGCTACCAGCCTTCGGACGAGTATTTCAATCCCAGCGCCGTGGCCCGCCTGGACCATACGGTCGAGTTGGGGGAGAACCTGGGCGTGTACTTCATGCTGTGCATGGGCCCCGGCGACGCCCGGACGGACCATTCCTTCTTCGTCTCGCCCGAGGCGAAGGCGCGGCACCGCAACTACCTCCGCTACATCGTGGCCCGCTGGGGCTACAGCCCGGCCATCGGCCTGTGGGAATTCTTCAACGAGATCGACAACATCCAGTTCCGCGACCAGCGGAATCCGATTCCGGCGGCGGATATCGTCGCCTGGCACGCGGAGATGGCTTCCTACCTGAAGTCCATCGACCCGTTCGGCCATCTCGTCACGACCTCCATCTCGCACCGCGACCTGGAAGGACTGAACGACGTGAAGGACATGGACATCAACCAGAAGCACATCTATCGGGCGACGGCCTCGATTCCGGAGACCATCGTCCGGTACGAGGAAGCGCACGGGAAGCCCTATGTCATCGGCGAGTTCAGCTATGAGTGGGACTGGTCCAAGAACTTCGACGATTTCGGCGAGGATATGGACCTGGACTTCAAGCGCGGCCTCTGGTACGGCCTCTTCTCGCCGACGCCGATCACCCCGATGAGCTGGTGGTGGGAGTATTTCGAGAACCGCGGGATGGTCCCGTATTTCCGGAACGTGCGGTATGTCAATGACCGGATGCTCAAGGAAGGAAAGGGCGCTTTTGAAGTGGTTCCCGTGAAGGCCGGAGGTGCCGACGCTTATGCCGTCCGTTGCGGCAAGAAGGTGTATGTCTATGCCTACAATGGCACCGACAAGCCGGTGAACGAGGTCTCCGTGCCCATGGAAGGCCGCCGCAAGGTCGTTCCTTTCGACTTTGGAAAGGCCGTTTTCCGGGGCGGAAAGAAGGTCAGGGCCCGTGACGGCCAACTGGTTGTTTCAACGAATCTGGCCCCCCGGAGCGAAATCCTGTTTGAAATCAAATAGCAAAGAATGAGAAAACTCATCCTCATATCCCTCGGCCTTCTCGCCGCGCTGACCGCCTTCGGCCAGCGGACGCTGCGCCAGTGGGTGACGACGGCGGACGGGGCTTCCCTGTACGCCCCGGGCGCCGACGCCGTCTTTTCGGACGCGCGCGGAGACCGTTCCGTCCCCATCATCGTGGACGAGCGCCAGTCCTATCAGGAGATGCTGGGCTTCGGCTTCTCCCTGACCGGCGGCAGCGCGGAGCTCCTGATGAAGATGGACGCTTCCGCCCGCACCCGGATCCTGACCGAGCTCTTCGGCCAGGACCCCGGCCAGCTGGACATCAGCGTGGTGCGGCTCACGGTGGGCGCCTCCGACATGAACAGCTTCGTCTTCTCCTACGACGACATGCCGGAAGGGAAGACCGATTGGGACCTGAAGCATTTCTCCCTGTCCCAGGACCTGAAGGATGTCGTCCCCGTGATGCAGGAGATCCTGTCCATCCACCCCGACATCTGGGTGATGGCCTCGCCCTGGTCGGCGCCCGCCTGGATGAAGGAGGAGTATGACGTGCGCGGTCCCAAGCTCCGCCGCGACTGCTACGACGTGTACGCCCGCTATCTGGCGAAATACATCGTGGAGATGGGGAAGAAAGGCATCCACATCGACGCCCTGACCATCCAGAACGAGCCCCTGAATTCCCGCAATACGCCGTCGATGCCCTGGAGCCCGGAGGACCAGAAGGTCTTCATCCGGGACTACCTGGGCCCGCAGTTCGACCGGCAGGGAATCGCGACGGACATCCTCCTGTTCGACCACAACTGCGACCGGCCGGACTATCCGCTCGCCATCCTCGAGGATCCGAAAGCGGCCTCCTATGCGGCCGGCAGCGCCTTCCATCACTATATGGGCGACCTGTCGGCGATGACGCAGATGCACGATTTCCGGCCCGACAAGGACATCTATTTCACCGAGCAGATGGTCGTGGACCGCAGCGGCGGTCCTGTGACCCGCCAGATTGCGCCTTCCGCCAAGCGGATGCTGGTGGACATCCCGCGCAACTGGAGCCGTGACGTCATCCTGTGGAACCTCGCCGCCGACCCGGAGGCGAATCCCCACACCGGAAACGGCGGCTGCCCGTTCTGCTTCGGCGCCATCACCCTGGACGGCAGCACCGTCACGCGCAACCTGGCCTATTACGTGGTGGCCCACGCCTCCGCGGCCGTTCCCGCCGGATCCCTGCGGATCCGTTCCACGGCCCCGGACGACCCCGCCGGCTTCCTCTTCGAGGACGAGCAGGCGCCGGGCGTGATGCGCTTCATGCGCTACGACAAGGCAGGCGTTCTTCCGAACGTCGCCTACCGCACGCCGGACGGCCGCGTCGTCCTCATCGTGACCAATACTTCATCCTCCGCCCAGCGGGTGAAGATCCAATACCATGGGCAATTCGCCGACGTTTCGCTCCCTGCGGGCGCGGTCGGCACTTATACGTGGACCTTATGAGAAAGATGTTGACTGCCATCGCCCTTTTCGTGGCCGTGGCCCTGCAGGCGCAGACTTTCTCCACCTCCGGGTGGTGGAAGCCCGCGGAGCCGCCTTTCTCGCCGGTGGTCGGCGCGGACGGAATGATCACGTTCCGCCTCAAGGCCCCGAAGGCCCGGGTGGTCAAGCTGGCCTTCGGCGAGGGAAAGATCCTCGTCCAGGAGATGAAACAGCGCCCCGACGGCGTCTGGGAGACCACCATCGGCCCGGTCGCCCCGGGCGAGTATGAATACAAGTTCGAGGTGGACGGCCTGAAGGTGCTCGACTACGGGAATCCTTCCGTCAAGGCCGGCACCGAGATTTACTGCAATACGGTGGACGTTCCCGGCGACCGCATCGACACGCGGGACCTGACCGGCAGCGAGGTGGACGTCATCAGTTACCGGAGTTCCGTCCTGGGTACCTACCGGCGCGTGTGCGTCTATGTCCCCGCCGTCTATTTCGAGCAGCCGAAACGGTCTTTCCCGGTGCTGTACCTGCGGCACGGCGGCGGCGACCACGAGCGCAGCTGGTGGGAGAGCGCCCATGCCGACGCGATCCTGGACCACGCCCTGGCGGCCGGCGCCGAACCGATGCTGGTCGTGATGACGAACGGTCTCACGGACGGCTCCTGGGCCGGCGGCAGCACCCCGGAAGGGATGGCCCTGCTGGAGCAGGAACTGCTCAGCGATGTCATCCCGTTGGTGGAAAAACGCTACCGGGTGCGCAAGGACCGGCTGTCCCGCGCCATCGCGGGTTTGTCGATGGGCGGCGGGCAGGCCTTCGTGATAGGCCTCCGCAACCTGGACAAGTTCGCCTGGGTCGGAGAATTCAGCGCCGGCCTGCTCAGCGACACGGAACTGGACCTCGGGCCGTATGGCGTGCCGATGGACGCTTCCGCCATCAACGCATCCCTCCGCCTCCTGTGGGTTTCCTGCGGGACGGAGGACGAGCGCTGGGAGGGCCATCAGGCCTTCTCCGCGAAACTCGATTCGCTGGGCATCAAGCATGTCTTCGATTCCGCTCCCTACGCCCACCAGTGGCAGTTTTGGCGGGAACAACTCTACGCCTTCGCCTCTCATATTTTCAAGAAATAAGGATTAAATTTACACGATATGAAAAAAGCATTGATTCTTCTGGTTCCCGCGCTGGCGCTCCTGGCGTCCTGCGGCGATGCAATCGAGATTCCCGATGTCTCCGGGTCCGGCAACGTCCCGGTGGTCGATCCGGATGTCCCGCTTTCCGGCGATGTCGTCTTCACGGCCACCATCGAGGACCTTCCGGACGGCTCCCAGGCCGTCTGGGCGCAGGGAGAGTCCATTCTCCTTTCTGACGGGGCCTCCCTCCAGACCCTGACCAACCGGGCCGCCGCCGGCCAGGTGGCCGAGTTCCCGGGCAAGGTGACGGAAGGCAAGACCGCTTTCGTCGCCGTGTATCCCGCGGCGGACGGCGTGTCCATCGACGGAACGACCGTCTCCTTCGAGATCCCGACCGCCCAGACCGCGGCCGGCCCCGCCTACAAGGTGGCCAAGGCTTCCGGCACCCAGCTGTACTTCCGCAGCCTGGTGTCCGTGGTCAATTTCTCCGTCGGGTACGAAGGCGTGACCAAGGTCCGTTTCCAGACCACCGGCGGTAACATCGCCGGCGCCGTGACGGCGGATTACGCGGGGGAGACCCCGACCGTTTCCGCCACGGAGGACTTCGTGGAGGTGACCGGCGCGTTCCAGCCCGGTGAGACCTACACGTTCTCCGCGCTTCCCGGCACTTACGAAGGCATCACCATTGTCGCCTATTCCGGCGACAAGGCGACGGCCCACGTCAGCGTCGGGGCGGTCGACCTGAAGAAAGGCCTCTCCGTGGACCTTTCCGCCCTGCAGCAGGACATTCCGACCTACCGCATCACGAACATGTGGGTGGTCGGCGGCACCGGTCCCGACTATGGAGGCTGCAAGGTCATCGACATCCTCACCAAGACGAATTACTGGAACACCGAGGACGGCCGCGGCATCACGGCGCTCCTGGACAACTACTACCAGCTCCGTCCGGACGGCACGTTCGTGAACTACGCCGGCGAGGACGGCCGCAACTGGTGGTTCGTCTATTCCGGCAGCGTGAATCCCGCGAACGGGAAAGACGCGGATCTCCGGAAGTTCTACGATGTCCTGCCGCTCTCCAACGGCCGGTACGCCCTGGACGGGAACACCGTGACCTTCACGAAGGCCGACGGCAGCACGACGCAGGCTTTGTTCGTGGGCCCGGGCACCTATGAGGTTCCGGGTACGGGCGGCAAGTCCGTGACCATCACGCGCCAGGCCTTGGCCTTCACCATCACGGGCGGCAAGGACGACTGGAACAACATTTACAAGGACTACGACGTGATTGCGGCCCGTCCGCGCGCCCTGTTCATCGAGCTGGAAGCGATGCCGGACGGCTTCCTCGTTCCGGCGGCTTCCCAGACGACGGACGCCGACTTCGAGTACGTGGAACCGGGCAGCACCTTCGACTGGGCCAGCCTGCCGGGCAGCTGGAATGTCTTCGGCGGCAATGCGTCTCCGTTCGGCATCTGGGTGCTGGGCGGCTCCGGCGACGACCCGGCCTTCGTGAGCCCGATCGACAAGAGCTGGGACTGGGACGACACCATCTGGAAGGAGTCCGACAACGGCTTCGTGATCGCCGTCACGTCCATGGCGGGCACGACCGTCACGGGTACGACCAACTGGTGGGCCGGCAACGACGGCGGTTTCTGGAACTATACCTGGAAGAGCACCGGCGAGGACCTGTCCCGGTTCTACAACATGATCCCGAAGGGCAAGCACGAGTTCACCCTGGACATGAAGACGATGACGGTCACCTACGACAACGGCCGCGTGGCGAAGTTCCTCATTCCGGGTGTCCATTCGTTCGCCTATGGCAAGACCTTCGAAGTCCGCGACGACTGCTTCGCCCTGGCCTTCCACCTGATGGATCCGATTCCCGCCACTTCGCAGCGCTGGACCGATGTGGACCGCTTCGTGAACGCGCCGCTGGAGTATGTGATCATGTTCGAGAAACAGTAAGTCTATGATGGATTTCAAGCAAAGGCTGGCGTGGCTCGAGGAGAGCCACGCCGCCCTCCTTTCCCGGAAGAACGAGCCCATCGAGGGCAACGGCGTGTTCGAGCGCTACAAGTATCCCATCCTGACGGGAGAGCACGCCCCGCTTTTCTGGCGGTATGACCTGGACGAGAAGACGAACCCGTACCTGATGGAACGCTTCGGCATCCACGCCGTGATGAACAGCGGCGCCATCAAGTGGAACGGGAAGTATGTCCTGATATGCCGGGTCGAAGGAGCCGACCGGAAGAGCTTCTTCGCCGTCGCGGAGAGCCCGAACGGCGTGGACAACTTCCGCTTCTGGGACCGTCCGATCACGATGCCGGAGTATGGCGAACCCGCGACCAACGTGTACGACATGCGCCTGACGGCGCACGAGGACGGCTGGATCTACGGCATCTTCTGCGTGGAGCGGAAGGACCCGGCGGCCGCCCCCGGCGACTTGTCGTCGGCCGTCGCGGCCGCGGGCATCGCCCGGACGAAGGATCTCGTGAACTGGGAGCGGCTGCCGGACCTGGTGAGCTCGACCCAGCAGCGGAACGTGGTGCTCCATCCGGAGTTCGTGAAGGGGAAATATGCCTTGTACACCCGTCCGCAGGACGGTTTCATCGACGCCGGCAACGGCGGCGGCATCGGCGGCGCGCTGGTGGATTCGATGGAGCACGCGGTCATCACGGACAACGAGCGGATTCTCAATTTCCGCCACTACCACACCATCAAGGAAGTCAAGAACGGGGAAGGCCCGGCGCCCATCAAGACGCCGCAGGGCTGGCTGCACCTGGCGCACGGCGTGCGCGGCTGTGCCAGCGGCCTCCGCTACGTGCTGTATATGTATATGACGGCGCTGGACGAGCCTACGAAGGTCATCGCGGAGCCGGCCGGATTCTTCATGGCGCCGGAGGGCGGCGAATACATCGGCGACGTGATGAACGTGCTGTTCTCCAACGGCTGGATCTGCGACGAGGACGGCAAGGTGTTCATCTATTACGCCTCTTCCGACACCCGGATGCACGTGGCCACCTCCACGGTGGACCGTCTCGTCGACTATTGCCTCCACACGGCCCCGGACGGACTCAGGACCGGCCTTTCCGTGGAAACCTTGAACCGCCTGATCGACAAGAACTTGAACAGATAGGACAAATGAAAAAGACACTTGCTCTCCTGGCGCTGCTGCTGGCGGCGGCCTGCGGAAGGAACGAAGGGACCAAGACGCTTGGTATCGGCGTCTATCCCGGCGATCCGGCCGAGAATTTCTCCCCGACCCTCCGGAAGGGCGACGGATACCGGAACATCGCGCTGCTGCGCGCCGCCCGGCATTCCTCCAGCGCCGACTATAACCAGACGGCGCAGCTCCTGACGGATGGATTGATCGCTGACGGGCCTGCCACCTGGGTGGAGGTCTTCCGCGGCGGAGAGCCGGTGCCCGGCTTCGAAGGCGGTTTCCTGACCGACCAGAACCATGCCGGCATCAACTGTGCCGGCCCCGAGGTTGAGTTCGAACTGGTCTTCCACGGCTTCGTGCCCGTGGCCGACCGGATCCTGGTCGCCACGGGCGGAGACCGGAGCCAGAAGACGGTCCTGACGGTGGAAGGAAAGGCGGAAGACGGCACCTGGAAGCCGGTGGGCACCGCCCGTGTCCGGCCGGCGGAGAACAAGATGTTCATCCATCCTTGCGAGTTCTCCGTGCCCGTCAACGGCGCTTTCAGCGCGTACAAGCTGCACTTCGAGGGCGCTCCCGACTACTTCCCGGTGAACGAGGTGCTCTTCTTCAAGGACGACGCGCTTGTGGACGTGCTCACGAACGCGCGCTTCGTCAGCACCTGGAAGAGCGCCGGCGCGGAGGAGGAATGGGTTTCCATCGACCTGGGCGAGCCTTCCACTTTCGACAAGATGCGCTTTGCCTGGATTAACGGCCCTAAGAAAGCGACGGTCCAGGCTTCCCGGGACGGGAAAGCGTGGAAGGATGTCGCCTCCTTCGAAGGGGCGGAGTCCGAGGTCCAGTTCTCCCAGGCGAAGGGCCGCTATGTCCGCCTGTGCCTGGCCGGAACCGAAAACGGTCAGCCTTTCGAACTGAGCGAGTGGGAAGTGTACGGCCAGGGCGGCACGCAGGCGGTGCCGAAGCCGGCGCCCGCCCGCGAAGGCGCCCGCCAGCTACTTTCCGGCGGCGCCTGGAAGCTGCAGCGCGCCCCGCAGGCGCCCTTCTCCGGCGAGGAAATCTCGACGGCCGGCTTCGACGACAAGGGCTGGCTGGTCGCCACCGTTCCGGGAACGGTCCTCGCGACGTACGTGGACAACGGGGCCGTGGCCCATCCCAACTTCGCGGACAACCAGCTGTTCATTTCCGACTCCTACTTCCGCAGCGACTTCTGGTACCGGGATGTGTTCCAGGCCCATCCGTCCACGCCCCGGCAGTTCCTCCATTTCGAGGGGATCAACTACCAGGCGCTCGTGTACCTGAACGGCCGTTTCCTGGGCATCGTGGACGGCGCGTTCCGCACGGCGGACTTCGACGTGACCGGCGTCCTGCAGGACGGGGACAATGTCCTGGCCGTGCAGGTGGTCCACAATCCTTCCTACGGAACGATCAAGGAGCAGACGGCCTACACGCCGCAGTCCAACGGCGGCGTCCTGGGCGGGGACAACCCCACGATGCACGCCACCATCGGCTGGGACTGGATCCCGACCGTCCGCGGGCGTGACATCGGCCTTTATGACGATATCTGGCTGGCCTATACGGGCCCCGTCACCGTGGAGGATCCGTTCGTGCGGACGGAGCTTCCGCTGCCGGACACCACGAAGGCCAACCTCTTTGCGCAGGCCGTGCTGGTGAACCACGGCGACAAGCCGGTCTCCGGCACGCTGGAATGGACGTTCGGCGACCTGGCGGTTTCCGAACCCGTCGACCTGCAGGCCGGCGAGAAGCGGGATGTCGTCTTTGACCCGCAGACCTTGCAGAACCCCCGCCTGTGGTGGCCGAAGGGCTACGGCGAGCAGAACCTCTATCCCGTGTCCTTCCGCTTCACGGCGGACGGCGTGGTATCCGATGCCAAGGAATTCCAGTCCGGCGTGCGCCAGATGGATTTCACGATGGAATCCTACATCCCGCTCCGGGGCTTCACGAACTCTTTCGAGAGCCGGAACGAACGGCAGCGCCTGAGCCTGTACGTGAACGGACGGCGCTTCATCGGCTTCGGCGGCAACTGGGGCTTCCCGGAGCATCTGCTGAACTATCGCGCCCGCGAATTCGACGCGGCCGTGAAGTACCACGCCGACATGCACTTCACGATGATCCGCAACTGGGTGGGCATGACCGGCCAGCGCGCTTTCTACGAGGCCTGCGACCGGCACGGCGTGATGGTCTGGCAGGACTTCTGGCTCGCGAACCCCTGGGACGGTCCCGACCCGATCGATCCGGACCGCTTCAACGCGGTCGCCGAGGAGTATGTGCGCCGGATCCGCAACCACCCTTCCATCGGCCTGTACGTGGGCCGGAACGAGGGCTATCCGCCGGAGGTGATCGACTCCTTCCTGAAGGAAATGATCGTCCGGGAGCATCCGGGCATGTGCTACATCCCGCATTCCGCGACGGACGGCGTGAGCGGCGGCGGCCCTTACAACGCCTTGAAGCCTGCGCAGTACTTCCGTGTCCGCGGCCGGGACAAGTTCCACAGCGAAATGGGCATGCCGGCCGTGATGAATTACGAGAACATGGTCCGGGCGATGGGCGAGGAGGCCCTCGAGCCCGTGAACACGATCGCGCATCCCAACGCGATGTACGGCCTGCATGACTATACCCTGGGCCGCCTCGCGAACAGCGCCCAGCAGGCGGAGAGCTTCAACGAGCTCCTGGCCCAGGCCTTCGGGGAGCCGGCCGACGCGAAGCAGTTCGCGGAGCTGGCCCAGTGGATCAACTACGACGGCTACCGGGCGATGTTCGAGTCCCGCGGGCAGTACCGCCGCGGCCTGCTGCTGTGGATGAGCCACCCAGCGTGGCCGTCCATGGTCTGGCAGACGTATGACTACTACTTCGAGCCCATCGGCGCGTATTTCGGCTGCAAGAAGGCCTGCGAGCCGCTGCACATCCAGTTGAACCTGCTCACCCGCGACGTGGAGGTGGTGAATTACCACGCCGGCGACCGGACGGGCCTGACTGCCAAGGTGTCCGTGCTGGACATGGAGGGGAAGGCCCTGGACGGTTTCACCGGGCAGCTGGACCTCCCGGAGGACAGCACGGCCGTCGTCGGCAAGCTGCCGGTCCCGGAGGACGTGACCCCGGTCTACTACGTGAAGCTGGAACTGGCCGACGCCTCCGGCTCCCCGGTCTCCACTAACTTCTACGTCCAGGGGAAGGAAGAGGGCAACCTCCAGGCCCTGAACGGCCTCGGAAAGGCTTCCGTGAAGGTTTCCTTCTCCGGAAAGGGCCCTTGGAAGGCCAAGCTGACCAACCATGGGGATGTTCCCGCGCTGATGCTGCGGCTGAAGCTGGTGTCCAAGTCCACAGGCGAGATGGTCCTGCCGGTCCTGTACACCGACAACTACTTCTCGCTGATGCCGGGGGAGACCCGGGAAATCGGGATCGAAGCCGCGCCCGAAGACCTGTGCGGCAAGGCCGGCCTGGAAGTGACCGGTTTCAACCTTTAGAATGAACGGATGATGAAGCGAGTACTCCTTTTCCTGGCGCTGCTGCTGCCCGTGACGCTCAGCGCCGAAGACCTCCGGGTCGCGCACATTTTCTCCGACCACATGGTGCTCCAGCGGGAGTCCACGGTCCCGGTCTGGGGCTGGGGCGATCCCGGCAAGACCGTGACGGTGACCCCCTCCTGGTATGGCGCCGCCCCCGTGACGGCGAAGGTGGCCAAGGACGGCACCTGGCGCGTGAATGTCGATACCGGCGAGGCCGGCGGCCCCTATGTCCTGACCGTCAAGTCCGGGAAGGAAAGCCTCCACTTCGTCGATGTCATGCTGGGCGAGGTCTGGATCTGCGCCGGCCAGTCCAACATGGAAATGCCCGTTTCCGGCTTCGGCTTCCAGGAAGTCGCCGGCGCCCGTGACGCCATCATCAAGGCGGCCACGTACGCCGGCAAGGTCCGGATCATCGACATCAAGACCCCCCGGTGCCAGGAACCCATCGACGATATCGAGGCGGCGTGGAAACGCGCTTCTGCGGCGTCCTGCGCCGGCACGTCCGCGGTGGGCTGGTTCTTCGCCACGGCCCTTGCCGACAACCTGGACGTCCCCGTGGGCATCATCGTGAATCCCTGGGGCGGCAGCCGGATCGAGGCGTGGATGACCAACGAGGCCATCGACGCGGCGGGCATCACCGCCGAGGAACGGGCCGCCATCGACGCCGTCGAGGAGAAGCTGGACCGCTGGCCCGAGACGCCGGAACTCATCTGGAACGGCCGCATGGCTCCTATCGCGGGCTACGGCGCCCGGGGCTTCATCTGGTACCAGGGCTGCTCCAACATCGGCCAGGAATGCTATGACAAGCTGCAGACGTCCATGGTGAAGCTCTGGCGCGACAGCTGGGGCCGGGGAGACATGCCGTTTATCTTCGCCCTCCTGGCTCCCTACGACCACGGCAATGCCGAAGGCCGCTGGCGGGCGCATTTCCTGGAAGTCCAGCTCCGCAGCCTGAAGACGATCCCGAACAGCTTCGCCGTCTCGACCGAGACCCTCGGCAACGAGGTGACGGTCCATCCCGCGCAGAAGAAGGAAGTGGGCGACATGATGGCCCTCCGCGCCCTGCAGTCCGTGTATGGGCAGAACCTGGGCTTCGACATCGAGCTTCCGGAGCTGAAGACCGTCGATTACCTGGAGGACGGGCGCGTGAAGGTGACGCTCACGCACGTATGGTCCAACCTCCAGTCCATCTCCCACCGGAAGATCGTGGGCTTCGAACTCGCGGGCGAGGACCGGGTGTTCCACCTCGCGGACGCCGAGGTCGACTTCGACGGCGGCACCATCTACGTGCAATGCGCCGACGTCCCGAAGCCCGTCGCCGTCCGGTACAGTTTCCGCAACTGGATGGGCGCCAACCTGGA
Source organism: uncultured Bacteroidales bacterium (assembly GCA_900316525.1). Taxonomy (GTDB): domain Bacteria; phylum Bacteroidota; class Bacteroidia; order Bacteroidales; family UBA932; genus Cryptobacteroides. The sequence continues at coordinate 89,038 of ONDF01000001.1, read as the reverse complement.
AAAGACACCGGGCATCCCCATCCCGCCCTTCCGGACCGACGACTGGTCCTGGTGATCCGCCTTATGCCAGCGCCCCTGCCAATTTGTCAGCAGGGGCGCTTTTGGCACAATGTTCGATGAAAGTGGATTGCCGCCCGCGGTGGGCGGCGTGAAACGGAAATTTAAATCGAACAATATCATGGGTAAAATTATCGGCATCGACCTTGGAACCACGAACTCGTGCGTGGCCGTGATGGAAGGCAACCAGCCTACCGTCATCATCAATAACGAGGGACAGCGCACCACCCCGTCCGTCGTCGCTTTCACCGACGGCGGCGAGCGCAAGATCGGCAACCCGGCCAAGCGCCAGGCGATCACCAATCCGAACAACACCATCTTCTCCATCAAGCGGTTCATGGGCGAACCCTACGATGTGGTGACGAAGGAAATCGAGCGGATGCCTTACAAGGTGGTCCGTGGCGAGAACAACACCACCCGCGTGGATATCAACGGCAAGCTCTACACGCCGCAGGAGATCTCCGCGATGATCCTCCAGAAGATGAAGAAGACCGCGGAGGAATACCTCCGCCAGGATGTCACCGAGGCGGTCATCACCGTCCCTGCGTACTTCTCCGACTCCCAGCGCCAGGCCACCAAGGAGGCCGGCCGCATCGCGGGTCTCGACGTGAAGCGTATCATCAACGAGCCGACGGCCGCGGCCCTCGCCTATGGCCTGGACAAGAAGGACAAGGACATGAAGGTGGCGGTCTACGACCTCGGCGGCGGTACTTTCGATATCTCCATCCTGCAGCTCGGCGGCGGCGTCTTCGAGGTGCTCTCCACCAACGGTGACACCCACCTGGGCGGCGACGACTTCGACCAGGTCATCATCGACTGGCTCGCCGGCGAGTTCGCCGCGGAGAACGGCGGCATCGACCTGAAGAAGGACCCGATGGCCCTCCAGCGTCTGAAGGAAGCCGCGGAGAAGGCGAAGATCGAACTCTCCAGCCAGACTTCCACGGAGATCAACCTCCCGTACATCATGCCGGTGGACGGTATCCCCAAGCACCTGGTGAAGACCCTCACCCGCGCGAAGTTCGAGCAGCTCTCCGACAACCTGTTCCAGCGCTCCATCGAGCCGTGCCGCAAGGCCCTGGCCGATGCGCACCTGAGCCCGTCCGACATTGACGAGGTCCTCCTCGTGGGCGGTTCCACCCGTATCCCGTACGTGCAGGAGCTCGTGAAGAACTTCTTCGGCAAGGAGCCCAACAAGAGCGTGAACCCGGACGAGGTCGTCGCGATCGGCGCCTCCATCCAGGGCGGCATCCTCACCGGCGAACTCCACGACCAGAACATCCTCCTGCTGGATGTCACCCCGCTTTCCCTGGGTATCGAGACCCTCGGCGGCGTGATGACCAAGCTCATCGACGCGAACACCACGATCCCGGCCCGCAAGGCCCAGATCTTCTCCACGGCGGCCGACAACCAGCCTTCCGTCGAGATCCGCGTCCTGCAGGGCGAGCGTCCGATGGCCCGCGACAACAAGCAGATCGGTGTCTTCCACCTGGACGGCATCGCCCCGGCCCCGCGCGGCATCCCGCAGATCGAGGTCGCCTTCGACATCGACGCCAACGGCATCCTGAACGTCTCCGCGACCGACAAGGCCACGGGCAAGGAGCAGCACATCCGCATCGAGGCCTCCTCCGGCCTGTCCGACGCCGAGATCCAGCGCATGCGGGATGAGGCGAAGGCCAACGAGGCCGCCGACAAGGCCGAGAAGGAGCGCGTGGACAAGATCAACAACGCCGACGCCCTCACCTTCCAGGCCGAGAAGTTCCTGAAGGAGAACGGCGACAAGATCCCCGCCGACATCAAGGGCGAGGTCGAGAGCAACTGCAACCTCCTCAAGGAGGCCGTCAAGAGCCAGAACATGGCCGACATCGAGCGCTACTCCGACGCGCTGAACAAGGCCTTCGAGAAGATGTACCAGGCCAGCGCCGGCGCCCAGCAGCAGGGCGGTCCTCAGGGTCCGTTCCAGGGCGGCCCGCAGGGCGGTCCCTTCGGCGGCGGCAATCCGGGCGGTCCGTTCGGCGGCCAGCCGGGCGGCGGAAACCCGGGCGGCGACCAGGGCCCGGACGAGCAGTAAGCCGGTCCTGACAACAAGACGGTGCCCCGCAAGGCACCGTTTTTGTTTTCCAGGAATTATTCCTATTTTTGTCCTTGCTAACAAGATGCAGATTATGAAACGGATTATTACCCTTATCTCCCTGGCCTTCGTGGCCGCTTCCATCTCTGCCTTCGCGCAGAACACCGAGGTTCTCGAGCAGGCCCGTCAGCAGGTCCAGGAAAAGCAGGGCGTACTGGACGACGCCGAACGCGCCCATCGGCAGCAGCAGCAGGAAAGCCGCCGCAACATCAACGCCGCGGAGCGGCAGATCGACGCCGGCAAGGCCAATGTCGAGCAGAGCAAGAAGCGCATCCAGGCGATGAAGGAGGACATCAAGGCCCGCGAGGCCGAGATCAAGATCAAGAAGCAGGCCCTGAAGCTCGAGAAGGAATCCCTCAAGCTGGACGGAAAGCTGGATGCGGCCGACAAGGCCCAGCTCAAGCTCGCCGAGAATGAGATCAAGGGGCTGGAGCGCAGCCTCAAGGATGCCAAGCAGCTTCAAAAAGAGGAAGAAAGCCGGATGAAGGCTTCCCAGAAGGCCATCAGCTCGGCCAAGAAGCAGATTCGCGAGTCCAAGAAGGCCGAGAAAGCGACTCGGCAGGATGTTCGCGATGCCAAGAAAGACGTGAAGGCCTCCCAGAAGGAGCTGAAGAACGCCACGCAGGTCGAGCAGAACCTCCAGGAGGTCCGCGAAGCCGTCGGGGAGGCTGAAAACAAGACGGCTGAAACATCTGAAGCCGTCGAGCGTACGGAGTAAAGGAGTATTCCTGCACCGGTTTTCCGGCCGCAAGTCTGCCCGAAGGAGTGGACGTGCGGCCGGATTGTTTATTTGTTCATCGGGAAAATCTTGGGGGTGGTCGACTTTTTTCGCGTCTTCATCCGGAAGGGCGGAACTGAGCGACCGTTTTTATGCTACATTTGCGAAGATGCTGACCGATGAACCGATACTGCTCCAACGCATTTCGGAAGGTGACCAGAACGCCTTCCGGGAGCTCTTCGGCTATTATTATCCCAAGGTCAGATGCTTCCTCGCGGGTTTCATCGAAAATGAGGATGATGTGAAAGACCTCTCACAGAACATTTTCGTCAAGATCTGGCTGATGCGCAGCGTCCTGTGTGACATCCGCTCCTTTGGACCCTACCTTTACCGGATGTGCCGGAATGCCGCTATCGATTATGGGAGACGCCATCAAGTCAAGATTCCGCTGACCGACCGGTATGAGGAGGAGACCGCTCCGCTGGACGAGGATTACTTCGCCCGGGAAATGAGTTGGCAGTACTCCCGTCAGGTGGAGAAGATGCCCGAGAAACGGCGCCAGGTCTTCCTGATGTCCCGGGTGGAAGGCCGCTCGAATGCCGAAATTGCCCAGCTCTTGGGCATTACCAAGAAAACGGTGGAGAACCACCTGAACGCCGCACTTCGCGAGCTCCGGAAACTTACTTCTTGCCTGTCGCTCTTCCTGTAGGAGCGATTTTTATTATTCGGCTTGGGTGTGACCGGTCATTCCGGCGTCTATACAGTGTATACTAACCGCAATAGTGTATGCTGACCACAGATAAATTCCCCGGCTGGGACCGCGTGGACGGTTCCTCCGTTTCCGAGACTGAGATAGAAGAGGCCTTTCAGGCCGTGATGGACCATGCCCTCCGGTTGGAGGCCGCTTCATTGTCCCTGCGTCGCCGTCGGAAGGCACGTTGGCTAGCGGCGCTGGTCGGAGTCGCGGCGGCCTTGTTCCTATTCGCCGTTCCCTATTCCGCTTACAGGTATGTCCAGACCCAACAGCCAGAACCCGTCCTTGCTGCCCTCCAGGAATATACGACGGCGCAGGGAGAAGTCCGGGAGGTCCTTCTTCCGGACGGCTCGAAGGTCGTCCTCAATGCGGAATCCGTCCTGATCTGCCCCGACCGTTTCGGGGCGGAGCGCAGCGTGTACCTCAGCGGTGAGGCCATCTTCGACGTGACGGCCAGCGAGACGGAGCCGTTCCTGGTCCGGACATCCGATATGACGGTCCGTGTCCACGGCACCCGCTTCAACGTCAAGGCCTATTTCGACGACCCGCAGGTTACCGCGACCCTGAACCGGGGTTCCATCGCGGTCTGGCCGAACCAGTCCCCGGAGCGGCGGGTCGAACTGCAGCCGGAGCAGTTTTTCGCGTTTGACCGGGCCACGGGCTCCGTCATCCGGGGGAAGGTGAACTCCGCCGAGGCAATGTCCTGGGAAGGGGGAAACCTGTGTTTTCGCTCGGAATCCATTTATGAGATCATCCGCGTGATCCAACGTCGCTACGGGGTTCACGTCTATCTGACAACATCCCGGTATGACCGGGAGAAAATCACAGCCCGTTTCGTGCACGGTGAGACTGTGGACGAACTGCTGGACGCTATCTGCTCGGTTATCCCCGGTATGAAATACGAGCGGACTGATGAGGGAATCCGCATCCGCTGACCTTGACAGACCCTTGCATTAACCTATTCTAACAAAATTAACATGAAACAAGCTACCATTCTTCTGTGTATGCTGGTAGGCCTGCTGTCCCCGGCCGCATTGTCTGCGCAGGACGAGCCGGTCATCACGTTCCCCCGGGAAAGGATGATCCTCTCCGAAGCGCTGGCCGTCGTGGAACAGCAGAGCGGCTATTCCATCGCATACAATGAGAGCCTGCTGGATGTCAGGAAGACGGTCCGGACCCCCAGCGGCAGGAAGCTCTCCCAGGCGTTGCTCCTCCTGCTGGATGGGACGGGCTGCGAAGCCCGGATCAAGGACAAGATGATCCTGATCGTGCGGAAGGAAGCGGCTGTGAAGGCCGTGACCTACTCGGGCGTCGTCCGGGACAAGGACGGCCCTGTCATCGGAGCCGTCATCCAGGTCGAGGGAACCCCGACTGCGGCGACCAGCGGCCTTGGCGGAACCTTTTCCGTCGTCGCTGAGAAGGGCGATGTCCTGGTCGTGAATATGCTGGGATACAAGGATGTACGGTTTCCCCTCGGCGCCCGGACGGAAGGGCTTGTAATCACCCTTTCAGATGATATCACCCTGTTGGAGGAATCCGTCGTCGTGGGTTATGGATCCATGCAGCGCCGTGACATCACGTCGGCCATCGCCACCTATCGGCCGGCCGAGGAAGGGGAACGCCAGGTCATCAGCCCGGAAGCGATGCTGCAGGGCCGGGTCCCCGGCGTCAACGTGACGGCCGCTTCCGGTACTCCGGGCGGCAAGAGCCGCGTGAGCATCCGCGGTATCGGCTCCTTGACGGCGGGAAACGAGCCGCTGTACGTGATTGACGGCATTCCTATGAGCAATACCTCCGGGGACACCGGCGCCTGGGGCGGCGAGTCCCTCACCGGTCTGTCGGACATCAATCCGTCCGACATCGAGTCCGTCCAGGTCCTCAAGGATGCAGCCTCCGCCGCCATTTACGGGTCCCGCGGAACGAACGGCGTCATCATCATCACGACAAAGAAAGGGGCCAAGGGTGCGCCGAAGCTTTCCGCCGACGCTTCTTTCGGCCTGAGCTATCTGCCCAACCTGTCCAAGCTAAAGGTGGCGGATGCCGACCTGTACCTGGAGGTGCAGAACGAAGCCATTGACAATTACAACCAGCAGACAGGAAGTTCCATTCCCCGCCTGGAAAACCCATATCCCGGCAAGCCGCAGTTCAGTTGGCTGGACATGGTGTTCCGTGTCGCCAAGAGCTGGAACGCCTCCGTCTCCGTGTCGGGCGGCTCCGAGAACAGCAATTATTATGTCTCCGCCAACGCCCGGCAGAACGAGGGCGTGGGCATCGGCAGCCTGTATGAGAAGTATTCCTTGAAGGCCAATGTGAATTCCGACGTGCGCTCCTGGCTTTCCGTCGGCGCGACGGTCAATTTCAGCTATACCAACGCCAACCGCGTCCCGGACGGCAGCATCGGCACGTCGATGTTGACCCACGGCCTGGAGCACCGGCCTTGGGACACTCCCTTCAAGCCGGACGGTTCCTACACCATCATCAACGCGGAGCTGCTCCACTACAACCTGGTGCAGGCCATCAATGAGCAGAACGTGTACAACAAGAGCTACCGGATGTACGGTACGGCCTTCCTGCGCCTGAACTTCACCAAAGACCTGCACTTCAAGACCAGCTTCGGCGGTGACTTTATGGCGGCGGAGGACCATGTCCAGTATTCCGCGCAACATATGTACGGCAATTCCGTAGGCGTGCTCATCGACTCCCGGAAAAACTTCACGTCCATCGTGGTGGACAACATCCTGGACTACAAGCACGCCTTCGGCGGTCTGACCGTGGATGCGATGTTGGGCCAATCCTTCCAGTTGGACAACAACTCTACGGCCTACCAGAAGGGCCAGGGTTTTCCGTCCAAGTCCTTCGACGTGAACTCGGTCGCGGCTGAATTCACCGACGTGACCAGCGGCCTGTCCACCTGGGGCCTTCAGTCCTTCATGTTCCGGACGACCCTGAACTGGAAGAACCGTTATCTGGTCACGGTCAATGCCCGCGCAGACGGCTCGTCGAAATTCGCGCCGGAGCACCGGTACGGCTTCTTCCCTTCGGTTTCTCTGGGCTGGAACCTCTCGGAGGAGCCCTTCTGGACATGGGACCGCACGAATGCGAAGATTCGCGCCAGCTATGGCGCCACAGGCAACCAGGGCGGCATCGGCAGCTACGCATACCAGTCTCTGGCAAACGGCGGTTACAACTATATGAACCAGAACGGCTTGGCCGTGATGACCCAGGGCAACCCGGACCTCGAATGGGAGAAGGCTGACCAGTATGACGTGGGTACCGACCTCTCCTTCTTCGACGGAGCGCTCACATTCACGGCTGACGCCTTCTTGAAGGATACCCGCAACCTGCTCTATTCCAAGCCGGTGGCGGCCACGACGGGCTTTACCAACTATACCTGTAACATCGGATCGATGCGGAACCGGGGTCTCGAGTTTGCGGTGGGCGGCAACCTGGGCAAGCACGATTTCCACTGGAAGGGCGACTTCAACATCTCCTTCGTACGGAACCGGCTCACGTCCCTCATCGGCGATGATGAGATCCTGCGGACCGATGACTACCACGCCCTGAAAGTGGGGGAGGAAGTCGGCAGTTTCTATATGATCAAGATGACGGGCATCTACCAGAACGACGAGGAGGTCCCGACCTATCTGTATGAAAACTACGGCGTCCGCGCCGGCGACTGTATCTACGAGGATGTGGGCGGTCCGGCCGGGGAGCCGGACGGGGATATCAGTTCCGCCTATGACAGCCAGTTCGTTGGTTCGCCGAACCCGAAGCTCACGGGCGGCTTGAACAATTCATTCACGTACAAGGGCTTCGATTTCAACGTGTTCTTCACTTTCTCCTACGGCGCCAAGCTGTACGAGTACTGGACAGGCGGCCTGCGGCTCGGAAACGGCAACTGGCCCGCGCAAGAGTCGGAGGCCCTGGCCCGTTGGACCGGCCCTGGCACGACGAACACCACGCCTCGTGCCATCTATGGCTATACCTGGAACTCCACGATGTTCAAGAACACGCGTTTCCTGCACGACGCCTCCTATCTGCGTCTGCGGAATGTCTCTCTGGGCTACACGCTTCCGAAAACGCTTACGCGCCGGATTGGCGTGGACAAGCTCCGCGTCTATGTCCAGGGTGACAACGTCTTGCTGATGAGCCCGTTCCGCTTCCTCGACCCGGAAGTGAACACTTCCTTGAACGCGACCAAGATGGGCCTGGACTGCATGTGGATCCCCCAGCCGCGTTCCTTCTCCTTCGGTATCAACCTCAAATTCTGAACGAGATGAAAAAGATTATCCTGTATGCAGCGGCCGCCCTTGCGCTGGTCTCCTGTGACAAATATCTGAACCAGTATCCCCATAACGCCGTCGCCAGCGACAACCTGACGGAGGATGACGCGGAGATGCTGATGACGGGTGTATACAACATCGCCCAGTACAAGCCGACGTTCAACGGCTGGGCCCTGTTCGACATCATCGGCGGGGACCTGATCCGTCCGGGCGCCACTTCCACCAATACGCCCGCCCTTGTGGTCCAGGGCGCAATCGGCCCGGATTTCTCCATCGTGGGCGGCCCCTGGAACGGCTTCTATGCCGGCATGTACCAGATCAACAACTTCATCCAGTCTGTGGAGAAGCTCCCGGATTCCGTGAAGAAGGACGAGATGCTGGGCGTCGGCCACTTCTTCCGCGGCCTGTACTACTACAACATCGTCGCCCGCTGGCGGGACGTCCCCATCGTGGACCATATCATCTCCGAGGACATCGCACAGACGCCCGAGGCGCAGGCCTGGGAGTTCGTCGCCTCCGAGTTCCAGCTCGCGATGAAGATGGCTCCGGACTTCAAGACGAAGAATTATGTGTCAAAGGATGCGGCGAAGGCGCTGCTCGCACGGACCTACCTGGCGATGGGCCGAAAGGAAGAGGCGGCCGATCTCGCGGAGCAGCTTATCACCTGCGGCCGTTTCGCACTCGCCGACTTCTCGGACATCTTTCGGGGCAATGCCAACCGGGAGGAGATTTTCACCTTCTCCAATCTGCTGGAGGAGGGGAGCTACAACATCGGTTCGTATTACTACACCAAGGAGTCTCCGGTGGGCGGCAGCTACACGTTCTGCCCCACCCAGGAGGCGATGGATATGTTCGAGCACATTGACAAGCGCCGGACGGTGTCTGTGGACATCCAGGGCAGCAACAATGTCGTAAACAAGTACTGCAAGGGCGATGCGGGCCACGATCCGATCTACATTACCCGCCTGGCGGAGATGTACCTGATCAGTGCCGAAGGTAAGGGCCTGGCCCGGGGCATCGACCGGCTCAATGAGCTCCGCCGATTCCGCGGCCTCGGGGATGTGGCTCCCTCCACGGAGGACGCTTTCCTGGATGCGGTGCTGAAGGAGCGCCGCCTGGAACTGTTCGGAGAGGGCTTCCGCTGGTTCGACCTGGTGCGGACCGGCAAGTATGAGCAGATGGTGGGCGTGGACCACAAGTACACGGTGCTGCCAATCCCTTCCCGCGAACTCACGTTGAACAAACTGCTGAAGCAGCACCCGCTTTGGGTCGCTTCCGGCCAAGATGAATAGGAGGACAGCCTTATGAAGAAATATTTATTCGTACTGATGCTGGTGACCGCGGTCTGCGGGTGCAAGAAGCTTCCGACCGGACCGGAGGACATTCCGGATACCAGCTATGTCCCCAGGACTGAACTGGGCAAGCTGGTGGCGGAGGCCGCTTCCGTCGGCCACGTGTACAACGACACCACCTTCCTGATCGCCGCCGGCGTGGACGAGACGGACATCCACCTGCAGACCTCCCTGGCCAAGGTGGAGCACGTGTTCATCCTCCGGATCGACCTGACGACGCCCGGCCTGAAGATGAAGGTGGGGATGCCCTATGACCTGGATTCCTATGTCATCGGAAGCCGCCAAACCCCTTCCGATATGATCGAGTACGTGGACAAGCCCGGCCAGCGGGTCGTCGCGGTGGTGAACGCCGATTTCTGGGATACCTCCAACAATAAGGTCCGCGGCCCGATTCACCGGAACGGGCGAGTGCTCAAGGATACCTTTGTGTATTCGTCGACCTTGACGGACCAGGCCATCAGCTTCTTCGGACTGGACTTCGACGGGAAACCCGTCATCCGGGATACGGTCACCTACCGAACCCTGGCTCCCGACCTGCGCGATGTCACCGGAAGCGGTGTCATCGTCCTGCAGAACGGCGAGGTCCCGGGAGATTTCTCCGGCTATTCCACCAACCGCCATCCCCGCAATGTCGTGGGCTATTCCACCGACGGGAACACCGTCTTCTTTATGATTGTGGATGGCCGCCAGCCTCTCTGGTCCGACGGTATGCTGTACTGGGAGATGGGTGAGATTATGAAGAGCTTGGGCTGCAGCTGGGCCTCCAACCTGGACGGCGGCGGCAGCGCGCAGCTGGTGATCCGACATCCTTCGGCGAACATCTACCAGCTCCGAAACCGGGCTTCCGATGGGGCCCAACGTCCCGTGGTAAACACTTGGATGGTAACTGTCAATGAACCGTAGCTATGAAAAAGTCGCTTGCATATATCCTTCTGGCCGGGGCGGCCCTTCTGTCCGCCGCCTGCCAGCCCAAGGGGGAATCGGAGCCCGTAAAGCCGACACCCAAGGTCCTTTCCCTGCTTCCTAAGGCGGGCTATCCCGGTACGGAGGCCGTCATTTCCGGCTATGGTTTCGAAGATCCGGTGACGGTGTCCGTGGACGGGGTCGCGGCGACGGTCAAGTCTGTCACCATCGACCGCATCCATATCGTCATGCCCGATCATGAACTGGGTGAAGTGCCCGTTTCCGTGAAGACCGGCGACGTGCTCCTGGAGGGGTTGGGCTTCCGCTATGCTGAACCCGTCGAGGAAGAGAAGATGGCCATCTTCTCCTACAGTCCCAATTCGGGTATCGAAGGGGACCAGATCGCCATCAACGGCCGCCTGTTCTCCAACAAGAAAGAACGCAACAGCGTGACCATCAACGGCCTGACGGCGGAAATCGTCGCCGCCAACGATTCCCGGCTCCTGGTCATCCTCCCGGACAATCCGGAGGGACAGTATCCGTTCGTCGTGACGGTGGACGGGGAGACAGTGACCGGCCCGATGTTCACCTACAACAAGAAACCCGAGTTGGAGGTGTTCTCCGTAACGCCCAATTCCGGCTCTGCGGGCGACGTCGTCGTGTTGGCCGGCCAGTGTTTCAGCCCGGTTGCCGAGGAAAACACCGTCACCCTGAACGGTGCAAAGGCCGATGTGATCGGTGCGACTTCCACCGAACTGACCATCCGTATCCCGGAGAATCCGAAGGGCGCGTATCCGGTCGTAGTGACGGTCGGGGACAAGACCTTCGAAGGCCCGTCCTTCCTGTATGTGGCCAAGAAAAAGGTTTATACCGTGAAGACCCTCTCCGGTTCGGCCGGACGTGCCGCCGACGCCACGACGCTGGTGGACGGCGGTCCGGCGGAGGCGAAGTTCCGCCAGCCGCGCGGCGTCGGCTTCCTGCCGGACGGCCGCCTGCTCATCCTGGACAACGGCAACAACTGCGTCCGCTTCCTGGACCTGGGCAGCTGGAACGTCACGTCCAGCACCGCAACCAAGTCCATCTCGAACGCAGGTTGGCGCGGTTCCGTCCACGGAGACTGGTTCTACTATGCCAGCAAGGGCAACAACAAGATCATCCGCTACAACTACAAGACCGATGCGGCGGAGGTCGTAACCGCTTCCTTCACTGGCACATCCCCGATGGATGTCGCCTTCGATGCGGCCGGCAATGCCTACGTACTCGTGCGTGACGGCTCCAAAGCCATCTTCAAAGCCACCGGGGACGATTTCTCCACCCTGCAACCTTTCGTTACCTTCGATGACGGGCCGCTGGCCATGGAGTTCGATCCGGAAGGGAACCTCATCGTGACCACCAACGGCTGCCAGATCATCGGCGTCAAGCCTGACGGAGAGAAGTTCGTCATCGCCGGTATCCGCGCCGGAAAGGCCGACGACCCGGGCGAACCCGGCCAGCCGCTGACGGCCAAGTTCGGCTCCAACCTTTTCGCTCTGACCCTGGACAAGGAGGGCAACATCTACTTGGCAGACGATTCCTTCAAGGTTATCAAACTCATCGCCAGGGGCGAGAAGGGGTATGAGGATGCGGTGATCAGCACCGTCGCCGGCACTTCCGGTGCAAGCGGGAAGACGGACGGTGTGGGTTCCGAGGCCCGCTTCGGATCGCCAGGCGAACTCCGGATGGATCCCTCCGGCAACCGCCTGATCGTTACTGAGTACAACCATTTTACGATTCGTGAAATCCTGATTGACTAGTATGAAATTGACTAGTATGAAAAAGATATTCCATATCCTCGTCCCGCTGCTCCTGTTGACAGGGTGCCAGCAGGACACCTACGTGGCCCGCGTGACGGATGTCCGCCTGGTGTCCGTGGATCCCAAATACGGTTATCCGGGCGACCTGGTCACCGTCCTGGGCCGGAATTTCTCCGCCGAGCCGCTGGAAAACATCGTGACGGTGGGCGGCGAACGCGCCCGCGTGCTGGAGGCCTACAAGGACCGGCTGCTGATCATCCTTCCGGAACATGAGCCCGGCACCTATCCCATTGCGGTTGAATCGCCGGCCGGTTCGGCCGAAGGCCTTCCGTTCAACTATCTGAAAGTTCCTGACCACGAATATCTTGTGTCCACAATCGTGGGCCAGCAGGGTGTCCGCAAGTGCATAGACGGGGTCGGTACCGGGGCGGCGACCTATATGCCGACCGGCATCAACAAGGCGGCCGACGGGACGCTCTGGTTCACGGACCGTGGCGGCAACAAGATCCGCCATATCGCCCAGGACATGACGGTCACTTCCGAGGCTTCCGTCGACGAAGCTGGTGCCGCCGTCTGGCAGGGTGCCTTCGACACCGCCGGCAACTACTGGTACAACGATAAGGCGAAAGGCAAACTGTACCGTTTCAATCCTACGAACAAGAAAAACGAGGTCATGGCTACCGGGCTGAACAATCCGATGAACGTGGCGATCGACAAGGACGGCAACATCTATGTGCCGTGCCGCAATGCGAAGATCGTGTACAAGTTCAATCCGGTCACCCTGGACAAGACCGTGTTCGCGGAGATTCCCGACGAGGGACCGGCTTTCATCGGCTTCGACCCCAAGGGGAACCTGGTTGTCTCGGTCCAGCATGGGTACAAACTCATTTCCATCGCCGCGGACGGCACGCAGACCGTCATCATGGGCACCGGAGAGAAATCCGATACCCGCGAGGACGGGGATGGCGACCCCCTGAAGGCGACCATCCGTTCTTGTCAGGGATTCGATTTCGCACCCGACGGGACGCTGTATGTCGGCGACGCCGCCTACCACTGCGTCCGGAAACTGGTCCCTGACGGCAACGGGGACTATTCCAAGGGCACTGTGGAGACCATCCTCGGCGGAACCAAGGGCTATGCCGACGGCAAGGGGCTCAATGCGAAGTTCAACGAGGTGGACGGTATCCTGGTCTATGACGAGAGTACCCTGTACATCTGCGATGCGCAGAACTGTCTGATCCGAAAAGTCTCCATCCGATGAGAAAGTATCTGCTGCTGCCGGTCATCCTGTTGGCGGTGGCCTGCGCTCCGAAAGGTCCCCGGACTGCGTCCGGGGAGCCTTTCCGTCTCTTGTTCTGGAACATCCAGAATGGAATGTGGTCGGGACAGGTTGACCATTACGATGCCTTCGTCAAATGGGTCAAGGAACAGCACCCCGACGTGTGCGTCTGGTGCGAAGCCCGGTCCATCTATTATACCGGAACACGTGATAAACTTCCCCTGGAGGAGAAATACCTGGTGGAGCATTGGCCGGAACTGGCCGCCCGTTACGGCCATTCCTATGTCTATGTGGGCGGTATGCGGGACAATTATCCGCAGGTCATCACTTCCAGAACGCCCATCCATGGGATGGCGCAGATTATCGGAGCCGAGCCGGACAGCGTCGTCTCCCACGGCGCTCTCTGGGCACAGGTGGAGGCGGAAGGAAAGACGCTGAACTTCGTCGCGCTCCATACCTGGCCTCACCCGTATGCGTTCGGCGCAGAAGACGAGGCGGCCTCCAAGGCGGCCCACGGCGGAGACGCCTACCGCAAGATGGAAGTGGAATACGTCTGCAAGCATACCATCGGCTCCGCCCAGGAAGGGAATTGGTTGATGATGGGTGATTTCAATTCCCTCTCCCGGACCGATAACGCCTTGTACGGACTGCCGGCAGACGACCCCAAGTTCCAGGCCCAGGACTACATGCATGAGCATACGCCTTACTGGGACATCATCAAGCGCAAGAACCCGGAAGAGGTCATCGTGTCCACCATCGAGAACACCCGCTATGACTACGTGTTCTGCACGCCGGATCTCTATTCTTCCATCACGGACGCCCGCATCGTCCGTGACAGCTATACGGATCCGGTCCGGGATGACAAGGTCAAGGGCTTCTGCCATCCGTCGGACCATCTTCCGATCATCGTGGATTTCAATTTTTAACAGCATATGAACAAGAAGAGTTATTATCAAGTACCTGAGCTCAGGATTATCCCTGTCCATTTCGACGAAGGGTTCTGTACGTCCCCGCTTGCGGGAAATGGCCCGGAGGGGTTCATCATTGACGAGGAGGGCGAGTGGGAATGAAACGCGTTGTTTTCCTTTCTGTACTTTTTCTACTGGCTGCCTGTGCCCGGGAAAAGGAGATGGTCCCTGCTCCGGAAGGTCCTGTCCTATATGCAGCCTTTTCCACTGCGGATACCAGGACGGGCTTTGACGGAGATACCTATGTCTGGCGGACGGGGGACCGGATCCGCGTGGCTGCCGTTGACGGCAGCACGATCGATTACCGGTACGCGGGAGAAGATACGGCGGGTGAGGCGGCTTTTACACCGACCTCCCAGTCCACATCTTCCGTCCTGTTTGGAGAGGGCGGTTTCGCCATCTATCCTTCCCTGGCCGCCTCCAACTGTATGTTGGACGGCAACACATTGACACTGAATCTGAAGAATAACTATTCTTGGTCGGAAGGCAATGTGGAGGCGCCGATGATCGCCCGGGTGAGGGAAGGGGAAGTCCTTTCCTTCACGCATCTGGGCGGACTGTTGAAGGTGACCTTGTCGAACATTCCGGTTTCGGCCTGCAAGTTGATGGTGCGGACGCCGGGGTATGCCATCAACAAGCAAATGCCGGTTCAGGGATGGGAAGGCTATTTTGCGGAGGATAAACCCTATGTGCAGGCCTATGAGAGTGAAGATGGGCTGCTGGGCCAGACATTCCCGGCCGGAGCGGAAACGGAAAGGGTGTTCTACGTGCCTCTGCCTGTGGGCCCGGGCACCACGCACGCCTATCCCAAGGTGGTCATTTACCTGGTGGACGGTGACGGCAACACGATTTCCGGTTCCACCCGAACAGCGAGCGGGGTCGTCATCGAGCGGGGCCACATCAAACCTATGGCCGCCATCACCTATCCTGACCTCGATGCCCCATATACCGTTTCCACCCTCTTTGGCACCGGACCCCTCCAGAATGCGGTGGCCAAAAAAGTGGGCGGAGACAAGAGCATGGCCGTTTTCGGCGCCCTCCGTGGCATGGTATGGCTGGAGGCTGACAAGCGGGCGCTCCTCTTGGAGCAGAGCCAGACGCTCCGCATCTGGGACCTTGCCTCCGGTACGGTGTCCGATCCCATCACCTACGGCGACAGCAACCACGTCCCCTGGCTGGGAAATGAGCACGACGGAAAAGTCTGGTTTGCTGAAAAGGCCAAGGCCAAGGTGTATACTTACGATCCCGGGACGAACGCTGTTACCCAGATTGCCGCACAGAGTGACTGGGATGGCAAGAGTGTGATGGACATTTTATTCGATGACGACGGCAATGCTTATGTGGCTGTCCGTGATAGGAACACCATCTACAAATACGCCGGGGGCGATGTGACGGCGAGCCCTTCCCTCACAATCAACCTGGGCAAATGGCCGAATGCGATGGCTTTCGATGCCGATGGAAATCTCATCGTGGCCACCAACGGGTGCCAGCTTCTCAAAGTGAACCCTGTTACCGGCAGCTATTCTGCCATTGCCGGTATCCTGGATGCAAAAGCCTTTGACGACGGCACCGAAGGAAGTCCGCTGACCGCGAAATTCTCTGCCAACCTGGCCGACATCGCCATCGC
Source organism: uncultured Bacteroidales bacterium (assembly GCA_900316525.1). Taxonomy (GTDB): domain Bacteria; phylum Bacteroidota; class Bacteroidia; order Bacteroidales; family UBA932; genus Cryptobacteroides. The sequence goes on along the minus strand of ONDF01000001.1, from coordinate 73,176 downwards.
CCCGAACGGGGATATCTATGTGGCGGACTGGTATCGGATCCGCAGGGTCCGGAAAGGTTCAGCCGGGTATGAGAACGCGGTGGTCTCCACCATCGCCGGCAGCTCTCAGGCTGCGAATATCAGCGCCATCAAGGACGGAACGGGCTCGTCTGCAACGTTCCGTCAGTTGGGAGGCCTTCTCTTGAACGGCAATGGAACCATTCTCTATATCACCGACCAGGGAACCGGCCAGATCCGCAAACTGTACCTGGGCGAGGACAACGGCCCCGTTGTCTCCAAACCGGTCCTCAGAGTGGGTACTTTCAACATCCGTTTCATCACGGACAAGGATACGGATGAACGCAGCTGGGATTTCCGGAAAACCGGCGTCGTCCAGCTGATAAAGGACTATGGTTTCGACATCATCGGTTTCCAGGAGAGCACGACCACGCAGCAGAACTATCTGAAGGCGCAGCTTCCCGGATACACGTTCTATTCCAGCCCGGAAGGAACCTGCATGGCCTGGAAGACCGACAAGTATGTCCTTCTGGATGAAGGATCGTTCTATCTTTCCCCGACTCCGGACATATGGAGTACACCCTATCCCGGATGGGTCTCGACGAATCCGGGCCGGGTACGGGTCTGTGTTTGGGTGCGTCTGGAGGACCGGGAGACGGGACGGAAGTTCTATCATTTCAACACCCATCTGGAAGTGACCAGCTCCGGGACGTCCATCTCCGAGGAGGAGGCGGTCACCATCCGGACCAAGTCCGCCGAACTGATCTGCAACCGGGCCGTTTCGCTGAATCCGTCCGGAGACCCGGTCATCCTGACCGGTGACATGAACAGCGCGACGACCGAGAGCGCCCATACGGAGTACTTCAAGGTGCAGTTTACGGACGCCTATTACCGTACGGCGGAGCTGGGGTTCAAGCACGATCCTGTCGCGACTTACAACGCATACAGCTATGAAGCGGATCAGCGGAGCAAGTGGTATCACCGCGTGGATTACGTCTATTACAAAGGCGCCCTGGATGCGACGTATTACCGGGTGATCGACGACAAGTATAATGGATACTTTGTTTCGGACCACTGGCCTGTGGTCGTCGACCTGGCCCTGGATTGAAAATCACATAAAACAGTAACCGATATGATGAAAGCAAAACAGTATGAGCAGCCCCTTGCGGAATGCATGGAACTGACGCACGAAGGCAACTTCTGTGCGACGACATTGACTACCGATTCCTCGCGGGGTTTGGAGTCATGGACGAACGATACGGAGGGAGAGTGGGATGATGAACAATAATTGGAAGCTTATGAAACAGACTGCATTATTCATGATGGCCGCCGTCACCATCCTTTTCGTTTCCTGCGGGAAAGAACCCCGGACGGCAGATGAGAACGCTTCGGAAGGGACCCGGACGCTGGTCGCCCGTTTCTCGGAAGCCGATACCAGGACCGCCTTCGTGGACGGTGTCTACATGTGGAAGAAGAATGACAATCTGGTCGTCCGTTCGAACAATGCCAACGGCTATTCCACTTTCAAATATACGGGTGACGATTCGGCCGGGGAAGTGGAATTTGAAAACGCTTCGGAGGACGTGCTCGTGTATGGCCAGAACTCGTTCGCCATCTATCCCGCCAAAATTTCCGGAACCGGCGCCAGCGCCTATCCCAAGGAGGAGGACGGATCGCTGAAAGTGGTCCTGAAGGATACGTATACGTGGTTTGAAGGCAATGTGGAAGCTCCGATGCTGGCCCAGGTCGAAGCAGGAGAACCGTTGGAGTTCAAGCATTTGGGCGGCGTGCTCAAGGTGACCTACAAGAATGTCCCTCCCAAGGCGGCCCGAATCGTGGTTACCGCCCCGGTCGTCGATGCCGCGGAACTGGCGGATGGCAAGGTCACTTACAAGATCACGTCCACGATGAACAAGACCATCGGCTGGGAGACTGCCCAAGGAGGCTTTGTCGCCGATGCACCGTACGTGCAGGCGTATTCTCACACCGGAACTTATAAGGTTACGGTGAATATCGCAAACGCGACGGCCGCCCAGCGTACTGCTGAAGGTGGGCTGGTTGCCTATATTCCGCTCCCGGTCGGTCCGATGGATGACCATTCCTATCCGAAACTGAACGTGAAGATGACTTTTGCCGACAACACGACCGTTCCCGGTACGGAGCGCAATGCCAGCAACATCGTCATCGAGCGTGCCCACATCAAGCCGATGCCGGCAATTACCCTGACTAGGTACAGTGCCGAAGTCGTCGCAGGGACGGATGGCTCCAACGGAACGGTTGAAGGGACTGGGACCGCGGCCAAATTCAATCAGGTCCGTGGCCTTTGCTGGCTTGACAACGACAATCTGCTGCTCACGGAATCGAATGGCAACAAGGTCCTCCGGAAGTTCAACAAGAATACGAAGGCCGTTTCCAATGCAGAGACCCTGGGAGGGAACGCTCCTTGGCAGGGACGGATGAAGGATGGCTTGTTCTATTTCATCGACAAGGGGAATGCGCAAATCAGGACTTGGAATCCTTCGACCAATACCGATGCGGTCGCGACTGTCACTTCATCTGTCGGAAACAGCCCGATGTGTGTGCGTTTCTGGGGGAATGATGCCTTTGTCGCCAGCCGGAATGATTCCAAGATCTATAAGTTCGCAGGTGGTGCGACCGGGACGAAGTCCGTGTTCTTCGATTTCTCGACGCTCGATCACGGGGAGGATACCAACTGGCCCATCGCGCTTGATTTTGACGGTGATGGGAATGTCATCGTTACAGTCGGATCGGCCAAGGGTTCGTCCACATCGGCCTTCAAGGTATATGTGATATCACAGGAAGGGATCGTCATCGCGTCCATCGGTGCGGGAACCAAGGCTGCCGATTATTCCAACCTGGTGGATGGCTCGCCCGCCAAGGCGACCTTCTCCGCCAATATGAATGGCCTGGTATTCGGCCCCGACGGCGCCATTTATATGCTTGATTCCTATGCAATCCGGCGGATTACGAAGGGCAGTTCCGGATGGTCGGATGCGACCGTCACGACGATTTTGGGCGGCGGATCGTCCTATACCACGGCGAGTGGTGCAATGGTGCAGATTACCAATACGCCACAGGACATCATCTTCGATCCGCAGAACAGCAAGGTCTTCTATTTCTTCGACTGGAGATACACGCTCCGCAAAGTGACCATCGAATAAATGATGGTTGAAAGAATAAGCCTCAGAATAATCCTGACGGTGTCCTGCCTCCTGGGGGCGATAAGCCTCCAGGGGCAGGAATACCGTTACGTGGAGGCGACGGAACTGACCGTCACCGGGAAGGTGTTCCCGGATACGCCGAATCCCTATCACCGGATGGATACGGCACGTTATCACGGGTTTACGCCGGGGGAGGTCAATCTCCTGATGGAGGCGTCCGGCATCGCCATCGCGTTCCGGACGGACAGCCCGTCCATCCGGGTGCTGCCGAAGTATGTTCGTCCCTATTTCGGCGGTGGCACCACCGGATTTGCCGGCAGGGGGTTCGACCTGTACATCAAGAAGGACGGCAAGTGGCTCTGGGCCGCAGCCGGCCTGCAGAACGACAACAGCCTGGACAAGCCGGTCAATCTGATCCAGGATATGGACGGAACCATGAAGGAGTGTCTCCTGTATCTGCCCCTGCGGAGCGAGGTGGCTTCCATCCAGGTCGGCGTGGAGGAAGGCAGGATGTTGGAAGCGCTGGAACGGCCGTTCCGGCACCGGGTGGCCGTCTTCGGGTCCAGCTTCACCCAGGGAGCGTCCACGTCCAAGGCCGGGATGGCCTATGCGTCCATCCTGTCCCGCGAGACGGGCATCCAGTTCCTCAACCTGGGCGTGAGCGGCCGCTGCCGGCTGCAGGACTATTTCGCCGCCGCCCTGGCGGAAGCGCCGGAAGTGGATGCGTTCCTTTTTGACACGTTCTCCAATCCGTCACCGGAGGAGATCCGGCAGCGGCTGTTTCCGTTCATCGAGGCCATCCAGGCCGCCCATCCGGGGAAGCCGCTGATCTTCCAACAGACGATCTACCGCGAAAGGCGGAACTTCAACACCGCCGCCGACAAGTATGAGCAGGAGCGCATGGAACTGGCGGCCCGGTTGATGAAGGAGGCCTGCCGGAAGTACAAGGACGTGTATTTCATCACGACGACCAACGCGACCTCTCCGGACCACTACACGTCCGTGGACGGTACGCATCCGGGTGACTATGGGTATACCCTGTGGGCCCGTTCCATCAAGAAACCTGTTTTGAGAATCCTGAAAAAGTACGGAATCCGATGAAAGGAAAATGCTGTCTGCTGGCTTTGCTGGCCGCCCTGCCGCTGGGTGCGCATGAAATCACCGATGCTTGCCAGGAGCGGGCGGAGGCACTCGTGAGGGAAATGACCCTGGAAGAAAAGATCGCCTTCGTGGGCGGTTCCCGGGACGGTTTCCATCTGGGCCCAGTCCGGCGGCTGGGCATCCCGGAAATCCGGCTGGCGGACGGACCGCAGGGGGTCCGGAACGACACCCGGAGCACCCTGTATGCTTCCGGGGTGGCCGCGGCGGCGACCTGGAATCCCGCGCTGGTCAGGGAGATGGGCACCGCCCTGGGACAGGATGCCCGCGCTCGCGGGGTTCACGTCCTGCTGGGTCCCGGCGTGAACATCTGCCGGAGTCCGCTCTGCGGGAGGAACTTCGAGTATTTCGGGGAGGACCCGCTTCTTGCCGCCCGGACGGCCGCTGCCTACATCGAGGGCGTCCAGTCGCAGGGCGTGATGGCGACGGTAAAGCATTTCGCCCTGAACAACCAGGAGTATAACCGGCATCATACGAATTCCGTCGCGGACGAACGGACCATCAACGAAATCTATTTCCCGGCCTTCAAGGCGGCCGTCGAAGCCGGCGTCGGTTCCGTTATGACGAGCTACAACCTGGTCAACGGCGTTCATTCTGCGGAGAATCCCTACCTGATCGGGAAGACGCTCCGCGAAGACTGGCATTTCAAGGGGTTCACGATGTCGGACTGGACATCGACGTATTCACCTGTGCTGGTGATGCAGGACGGTGTGGACTTGGAGATGCCCCGCGGTTTCTGCATGAATGAAGAGACGCTGAAACCTCTGTTCGAGAAGGGAATCGTCACGGAGGCCGAGCTGGATGCGAAGGTGGTCCGGATCCTCCGGACGCTCATCGCCTTCGGGTTCCTGGACCGTCCCCAGCTGGACTCCAGCATTCCGGAGGATAACCCTTACTCCCGGGAGGTTGCGTATCGGACGGCCTGCGAAAGCGTCGTCCTGCTGAAGAATGACGGTGTACTTCCGCTACGGAAGAAGCAGAAAGTGCTCCTGACCGGTCCCCAGGCCGATGTAATCCCTTGTGGGGGCGGCAGTGGGGCGGTGAGTCCGCTCTATTCCGTCTCCCTGCAGGAGGCCCTCGCCGGCCGGCTTTCCGAGAAGTCTGATGTGGAGATTGTTGCCGTGGGCTTTGATAAGACGACGGAGAAGGAAGACCACGACCGTACTTTCACCCTTCCCGAGGGGCAGGACGACCTGATTGAGGCAGCGTTGCAAAGCGGCCGGAAAGTGATTGTCGTCGTGAACGCCGGCGGTGCAGCAGACGTCTCCCGTTGGATCGACCGGGTGGATGCCCTTCTCTGGGCCTGGTATCCGGGACAGGAAGGTGGAAAGGCGCTGGCGGAGATTCTCTACGGAAAGATATCCCCTTCGGGACGGCTTCCGGTCAGCTTCCCGCTGCATCTGGAAGACAATCCTTCTCAGCCCTACTATCTGCCGGCCGCACCGTTGACCAAGCGGGGACATACCGTCAGTCCTTCCGTGTATGGTGAGGGCGTTTTCGTGGGTTACCGGGGCTATGAGGGACTGTTTCCTTTCGGCTTCGGCCTGACCTATTCCGAGTTCCGGTACGGCCCCCTTACGGTGACTCCCTCCGGAGACGGATTCGATGTAACCCTGGGGCTTTCCAATACAGGGAAGGCCGATGCCGCTGAGACCGTCCAGCTGTATGTGGGAGAGGACCATCCGGCCGTTCCCCGGCCTGTCCGGGAACTCAAAGCCTATCGGAAAGTGTTCCTGCGGAAGGGCGCAACTATCGAAGTGACCCTCCACCTGTCAAGGGGCGATTTCGCCCATTATGAGACAGCAGAGCACGGCTGGGTGGTGACTCCGGGTACCTTCACCCTGGGGGTCGGCGCCTCTTCCGCCGACATCCGTTCACAAGCCTCCGTAGAGGTCCGTTGACCTAACGAAGTCCGTATTTCCTCAGGATCCGCAGCAGCGGCTTCTCGATGGAGCGCGACCACTGGTAATACCCGTAATCATCGGGATGTGTACCGTCCACCGACGATTCTTGCAAAGGGGTCGAGGCGGACGGTTTGATGTAATAGACGTCCTTGTACCGTTTGACGGCAATCTTCATCAGGCTGTCGGCCATATGCTGCTTGGCGGCTTCCGAGGCCTCGACGGCCGTGTCGAAGTTGCGCTTTTCGCGGCGGATGGTCTGCTGGAAGATCAGGGGCTTGCCCGGATGGGCGGCCTGCAGGCGTTCGATGAAGGGGAAGAGGCGCTCCTCGATCATCTTCGCGTTCGGGTTGGAGAAGGCGTCGAACACGAAGGCGTCGGCCTCCACGTCCTCGAGGACGGCGGCGAAGTACGGCTGCATCTTGCAGTTGCCGCTGCAGCCCAGGGAGAGCAGCTGGATGCCCGTGTGGCGGGTGAACTGGTCGGGGTAGGACATGCCGGCCCGGCTTGTGGAGATGCCGTGCGTGTAGCTGGACCCGAAGATGGCCACGCGGTGGCGGAAGGGCGATTCCATCGGGGTCAGCATCCGGCCTTCCTCCACGCCGATCTGGAGGGAGGTCAGTTCGCTGTAGATGGGCAGGTACAGGAGACATTCCTTGACGCCCGGGGCCATGTTCTTGATGAGGTCCATGGGCGCCTGCGGGTTCCGGGGCGCGGGGCAGCACGCGGCGGCCCAGAGCCATTTCCCGTCCTTCCGGATGTACAGGTCGAAGCCGTGGGAGGCCAGACGCATCGTGTTGTTCGCCTGGTAGGAGAAGTCGCCGGTGGCCTTGACCGTGATGGAAGGGGAGTCCGTCCGGAACAGGACGGCGATGCCGGCGGGGCAGCGGACCTGCAGGTTCTCTCCCTTGGTGAATCCCTTGTACCGCACCGTGTCCACGCGGTGATAGGGATTGGGCGTGTCGATGATCTTGCCGATGAGGGTGAGGTCGGAGGCCTCGGTATAGACTTGGGCGGACAGGGCGGCGGAAACGAGGGCCGCCAGGGTGGCGAGGACGAACTTTTTCATGGATGCAGCCGGTTGTTTCCACAAAAATACGCATAAAATTGCTTATCTTTGAATGTTATTTTGAAAGATTATCGGACGATGGGAGTCAAGAGAAGAAACTTCCCGGTTCAGGGAATGGGATGCGCAGCCTGCGTGGCGCGCGTGGAGAACACCCTCAAGGCCTGCAAGGGCGTGAGCGGGGCGAATGTGTCACTGGCCTCCAATTCCGCCCAGGTCGATTATGACCCGGCGGTGGTGACGCCGGGTGAGCTGAAGAAGGCCGTCCAGGATGCCGGTTACGACTTGCTGGTGGACGGTTCCGACGACGAAGCCGATTCGGAAGCCGAGATAGCCCGCCAGGACGCCTTCAGCGCCCTGAGAAAAGATACGCTCCTCGCCTGCGTCGTGGCCGCTCTCGTGATGCTGCTCGGCATGGGTTTCGAGGATTTCCCGGGGAAAGGATTCGTTCTGTGGGCCCTCGCGACCCCGGTCGTTTTCTGGTGCGGACGCCGGTTCTTCAAGGCCGGATTCAGCGCCGTCCGCCATGGCAGCGCGAACATGGACACGCTCGTGGCGCTTTCGGTGTCCATCTCCTACCTTTTCAGCGTCTTCAACCTCCTGTTCCCGCAGGTGTGGACCTCGCAGGGACTGGAGGCCCATCTGTATTTCGAATCGGCGACGATGATCGTCGCCTTCATCCTGATCGGACGGTTGCTGGAGGAGCGGGCGAAGCACAGCACCACCGCCGCCATCCGCAAACTGATCGGCCTGCAGGAGAAGGGCTCCACGGCCCGTCCCGGGGAAACGGTTCTGGTGAAACCGGGCGAGCGTCTCGCCGTGGACGGCCTGGTCACGGACGGCTCCTCCTATGTGGATGAAAGTACGCTGACCGGCGAACCGGTTCCGGCCCTCAAGCAGGCCGGCTCCCACGTCTATGCCGGTACCATCAACCAGAACGGCGCCCTGACCGTGAAGGTGGAGAAAGTGGGGGAGAACACCCTTCTTTCCGGCATCATCCGGATGGTGAGGGACGCCCAGGGGTCCAAGGCGCCGATCCAGAAGACGGTGGACCGCATCGCGGCGGTCTTCGTCCCCGTCATCATCGGCATCTCCGTCCTGACGCTCCTCATCTGGATCCTGTGCGGGGAAGTCACCCTCGGACTTCTGTCGATGGTGACGGTCCTCGTCATCGCCTGCCCGTGCTCGCTGGGCCTGGCGACGCCGACCGCCATCATCGCCGGCATCGGCAACGGAGCCTCCAAGGGCATCCTCATCAAGGATGCGGAGAGCCTGCAGGTCGCCCGGAAGGTCCAGGCGATGGTGATGGACAAGACCGGCACCCTGACGGAAGGGAAGCCCTCCGTGGCGGAGTCCGTCTGGGATCCTTCCATCACGACGGAAGACGATCCGTCGGCCCTGAACCTCCGCGATGTCCTGTATGCGCTGGAACACCGCTCCGAGCATCCGCTCGCCCTCGCCGTCTGCGAGTCCCTGCGGGGCTGCGAGGACCTTCCGGTGGAGGATTTCGAGGCGGTCCTGGGCAAGGGCATCGCCGGTACGGTCCGCGGCCGGCGCTACTATGTGGGCAATATGGACCTGCTCCGGGACGTGTGCGGCGACCTGCCCGAGGCGACGAACCCGATGGTGGGCGACAGCATCGGTCCCTGGATGGACGCCGGCCACACGGTGACGCTCCTTTTCGACAAGGTGAAGGTCTATGCCGTCCTGGCCCTTTCGGACGAACTCAAGGATACCTCCGTCCAGGCCGTCAAGGCCCTCCAGGCCCAAGGCATCGAAATCCATATGCTTACCGGTGACAACGAGGTGGCCGCCCGCCACATAGCCGAGGAAACCGGCATTTCCCACGTGAAGGCCCACGTTCTCCCGCAGGACAAGGCCGAATACGTCAAGCGGCTGCAGGCCTCCGGCAAGCGGGTCGCGATGGTGGGCGACGGCATCAACGACAGCGCCGCCCTGGCGCAGGCCGACCTGGGCATCGCGATGGGACAGGGAAGCGACATCGCCATCGACACAGCGCAGGTGACCATCGTCTCCTCCGACCTTTCGAAACTCAGCGACCTCGTGCGCCTTTCCAGGCGTACGGTCACGATTATCCGGGAAAACCTTTTCTGGGCGTTTATCTACAACCTGCTGGCCGTTCCCCTGGCCGCCGGCATCCTGTATCCGGTCAACGGTTTCCTCCTGAACCCGATGGTCGCCGCGGCCTGCATGGCGCTCTCGAGCGTCTGCGTGGTGACGAACTCGCTGCGGCTCAGGAAATGACAAAAAGCGGCGCTCATCCGAGCGCCGCTTTTAAACTTAGATCTGGTAGAATCCTACCTTCTTGTACACCTTGCGAAGGGTCTTGTTGGCCACGTAGGAAGCCTTTTCGGCCCCCTTCAGGTATACTTCGTTGAGGTAGGCCTTGTCCTTCATCAGGCGTTCGGCTTCTTCGCGGATGGGGCGGAGGGCCTCCACCACGGCTTCGCCGACGGCGGGTTTGAAGACGCCGTAGCCCTGCCCGTCGAATTCCGCCTCGATCTCGGGGATGGTCTTGCCGGTGAGGGTGGCGTAGATGTTCATCAGGTTGGCGACGCCGGGCTTGTTCTCCTTGTCATACCGGACACAGTTCTCGCGGTCCGAATCGGTGACGGCGCGCTTGAACTTCCGGCGGATGTCGTCGGGGGAGTCCATCAGGAAGACGCAGCCGTCGGGAACGGATTTGCTCATCTTGTCGCCCGGGGTGGACAGGCCGTAGATCCGGGCGCCGGTCTTGGCGATCAGCGGCTCGGGAATCTTGAACACGTCACCGTAGATGCTGTTGAAACGCTGGGCGATGTCGCGGCAGATCTCCACGTGCTGCTTCTGGTCTTCTCCGACCGGCACGTAATCGGGCTGGTAGAGCAGGATGTCCGCCGCCATCAGGACCGGGTAGGTGAACAGGCCGGCGTTGATGTTGTTCTCGTATTTGGCCGACTTGTCCTTGAACTGGGTCATGCGGGACAGTTCCCCGAACATCGTGTAGCAGTTCAGCACCCAGGCGAGCTGGCTGTGGGCGGGCACGTGCGATTGGAGGAAGAGCACGTTCTGCTCCGGGTCCAGGCCGCAGGCGATGTACTGGGCCAGCTGGTTGATCGAGCGCTTGCGCAGTTCGGCCGGATCCTGCCGGACGGTGATGGTATGGAGGTCGGCCATGAAGTAGAAACACTCATAGTCGTTCACCCGGTCCGCCCAGTTCTTGATGGCCCCGAGATAGTTCCCGAGATGAAGGTCGCCGCTGGGCTGGATGCCGGACAGCATTCTTTTCTTCTGCAATTCTTCCATGTCGTATCGATTAGGGTCTGCAAAAATACGCAAATCCTTTGAAATAACGTCATCCTTGTCGGCCAAAATGGCTACGGCAGCTGCTCGAGTCCCAGGTCCTTGAAGGTTCTCGGGGCCGGGATGCCCGGGAGGGGCTTGCGGTCCTTGAGCTGCTCGAGGGCCACCTCGATGGCCTTGAGGAGCTGCTGGTCCTCGCCGGCCTGCTCGCGGATGGGGTCGTTGTCCAGCAGGATGTCCGGATCCACGCCGTGGTTCTCCACAATCCACTCTCCGGTCTTCGCGTCATAGTTCGTGAAGAACGGGACGCGGACGTCGGTGCCGTCCATGTACGGCAGGGAACCGCTGATGCCCACGATGCCGCCCCAGGTGCGCGTGCCGATGACGGTGCCCAGGTTGTTGGCCTTGAAGCTCCACGGGAAGAGGTCGCCGTCGGAGGCGGAGTACTTGTTGATCAGGAGCACCTTCGGGCCGGTGTGCGTGCCCTCCGGGACGGTGCCGGTGAGGGTGGAGCCGCGGCGCATCGTCATCCGGTACACCTCGCGCTGCAGGCGCTCGATGATCATCGGGGAGATGTTGCCGCCGCCGTTCTCGCGGTCGTCGATGATGAGGGCTTCCTTGTCCAGCTGCGGATAGTAGTACCGGGCCCATTCGTTCAGGCCCTCGCGGCTCATGTCCGGAATGTAGATGTAGCCCACCTTGCCGCCGGACTTCTCCTCCACGGTCTTGATGTTCTTGAGGATCCACTCGTAGTGGTAGAGCGGGTATTCGTCGGCGATGGGCTTGACCACCACCTTCTTGCCGCCGACGGTGAGTTCGGTGAGGACATCGGCCTTGCCCACGAGGAGCTTGTACACGTTGTCCACGTCCTTGAGGGACACACCGTCGATGGCGGTGATGACATCGCCTTCCTTCACGCCGAGCCCGGGCTCCTGGAGCGGGGAACGGAGTTCAGGACGGTAAGTCGCGCCCTGGAGGATGCGGTCGATGCGGTAGCCGTCCTTGACCTTGGAGAGTTCGGCGCCCAGGAGGCCCATCGGGATGCGCGCCGGCTTCGGATAGTCGTCGGGGGCGGTGACGTAGGCGTGGCCGCTGGCGACTTCGGAGATCATCTCGCCGATGACATAGTTCACGTCCAGCCGCGTCTTGGCGTACGGGATGAGGACCTCATACTTGGCCTTGACGGCCTTCCAGTCGCGTCCATGCATATTTTCCAGGTAGTAGCCGTCGCGGAAGGCGCGCCAGACCTCGTCGAAGAGCTGGGGCCATTCCTGGCTGTAGTCGACCGTCGCGACGAGGCCGTCGAAGGACACCTTGTCCTTCAGGCCCACCTTCGGGCCGGGAGCGGCCACATACAGGTCGCGGCCCTTCACGAAGACGGCCTTCTTGTCGCCGTTCCGGGCCGACATCCGGGCGTCGACGCAGTCCTCGTCCTTGCCCGTGGCGAAGTCGAAGACGCGGGTGCCGCGGCCACCGCTGTACCAGAGCCTGGAACCGTCGCTATAGAAGCCCCGGCCATTGACCGGCAGCTTGACGATACGGTCCAGGATGCCGTCCGGGTCGATCTTCACGGCCTTCGCCTGCGCGGGCTTGCCGCCCTTGGCCGGCTCGGCCTTCGGGGCCTCCTTCGGCGCGTCGGCCTCGACCTTCACTTCCGGATCCTTGGCGATCAGCGGGGAGGGCGTATCCTTGGCGAGCATCGCCATATACACGCCGGACATGTTGGTGTAGGCGTAGTTCCATTCGATGCTGCTGTACTGCGGGTTCAGGTCGCGGTCGGAGGTGAAGATCAGGTACTTGCCGTCCGTGCTGAAGGTCGGGCTGCCGCTGTTGTACCAGCGCTCGGTGACCGGGTACTCCTTGCCTTCGGCGAGGTTGTACAGGTAGATGATGTTCATCTCGTTCTTGGCCGGGCGGGTGTAGGCGATCCACTTGCTGTCCGGGGAGTACTGCACGCCGCGGAATTCGGCTTCAGGGTTCTCCATCACGGTGCGGCGGGTCTTCGCGAAGGGATCGACCTCCACGAGGCGGTTCTTGCGGTCGCCGTACAGGATGTGCTTGCTGTCCGGGCTCCACTGGAGGGAGCGGATATACGTGTCGGTACCCTTCGTCACCTGGACGGGATCGCCGCCCTTCACGGCGTCATACAGGTAGACCTCGGTCTCGCCGGTGGCGTCGCCGATCCAGGCGATCCACTTGCCGTCCGGGCTCCAGACCGCGCTGCGGTCGTTGGAGCCGGGCGTCCGGCTGATGTTGCGGGTGACGCCGGCCTCCACGGGCACGTCGAAGACTTCGCCGCGGGCGGTCACGACCATCCGGGCGCCGTCCGGGGACAGGCTCATGCCCGTGCGATTGCCGGCCACGGCCTTGCGCTCCGTGCGGCCGTACACATCGTCGGAAGCGAGCGTGACGGTGATCTTCGTGGCCTGGCGGGTCTTCGGGTCCAGCCGGTACAGCCAGCCGCCGTTCTCGAAGACGATGGTCTTGCCGTCGGTGGAGGGGAACTTCACGTCGTACTCCTTGAAGTCCGTGACTTTCTCGGTCTTCTTCGTCTTCGTATTGTACACGAAGAGGTTCATGATCATGTCGCGGTCGGAGGCGAAGAAAATCTCGTCGCCGATCCACATCGGGAAGATGTCCTGGGCGACGTTGTCGGTGATGTTCTCCACCTTGCCGGCCTTGGGGTCATAGACCCACACGTCGTCCGCCATGCCGCCCCGGTAGTACTTCCAGGTGCGGAATTCGCGCATCACGCGGTTGTAGGCCAGCTTTTTCCCGTCCGGGGAATAGGAACAGAAACCGCCTTCCGGGAGCGGAATTTCCGCGGGCATCCCGCCCTCGGGACCCACCGTCCAGAGCTTGCCGGGGAAGCCGTCGCCGATGCGGTTGCGGTATACGATCTTCTTTCCGTCCGGGGACCAGCCCATCACGATGTTGTTCGGGCCCATGCGGTCGCCCAGGTCGTCACGGCCGTTGGTGGCGGTGTAGGTGAGCCGCACGGGCTCGCCGCCCGTGGCCGGGATCAGGTACACTTCGCGGTTGCCGTCATATTCGCCCGTGAAGGCGATGCTCTTTCCGTCGGGGGAGTACCGGGCGAACATCTCGTAGCCGATATGCGAGGTGAGCCGGCGGGCGACACCGCCCTGGACCGGGACGGTCCACAGGTCGCCCGCATAGGAGAAGGCGACTTCGGTGCCGTTCGTGGCGGGAAAACGCAACAGGCGGGCCTCATCGGCACGCGCGGATACGCCCGCGGCAAGAGCCGCCGCCAGCGCAAGGATCGTAAAAGAATGCTTCATATCAAGTGCTAATGGTATTCTTCTACAAACATACGAAAAAAACAGGAATATCTGTCATTCTGAGGAGGTCGCAGACCGACGTGAGAATCTAATCACACCGGATTCCCTCGACCTGCCCCTTCTTCCGTTGCAGGTTCTTCACATCCAGCGTCCCGTTCAGGAACGGGGCGGGATCCGTCAGGGCGTCGGGCTTGAGTCTTCCGGTCACCGGATCGACCGCGAAAGCGGCCATCAGGTCCAGGTGCTTGTTGGGTACGTCGATGTCGTCATAGGCATTGCCCGTCTTGCCGGTGTAGCCGATCAGGTCTCCGGCGAAGATCGGGTCGTCCTTCTTGAAGGGCTTCCCGGTGCGGGGATTGACCGCGACCGGCGTCCCGTATTGCAGATGCGAATACTGCAGGTACACCTTTCCGTCGTATCCCTTCACTTCGTTCTCGGTGACGATGACGTTCCCGAAGGATTTCTCTTCGTAGCGGTCCGGATGGTCGGTTTCCGTCCGGATGACGAACCCGGAATACATCGAATAGACCGGCGTCCCGGGCTTCGCGTACAGGTCGATGCCCCAGTGATACCGGGGCGTTTCGTCTTCGTAGTACCCCCGCAGCGCCTTGAAAGTGCCATTGACATAGCTCCCGCTGGCGGTGGCGGCGACGGACATCTTTTTCAGGGGGTTCGCAACGCCCCGCTCCAGGTCCACGCAAGGACCGGCGTCCTCGTACCAGGCGGTCGCCTGGATGTCGTGCGTCACTTTCCAGGGGAAGTATGGCCGCTTTTCGCCGGCGAAATCGCCCGTCCACCGGCCGAAATCCAGGGAATAGAAAGTGCGCCTGGGGAAGCAGCCGAGGGTGGCCCAGCTCCCCGAACTGTAGGTTCCGGACCCTTTTGCGTCCACATAGTCCGGCAGGTTGGTCGTGATACGGACGGTATACTGCGGATGGGAGATGAGGAGCGCGCTCTTTTCCGACCGGTCCGTCTCCGGCTTTTCAGCGAGGCATACCGCGCTCTCCAGCTCCCAGCCGTCCGAATCGCCGCCTGCCCGGATTCCCGCCGGCCGGTACAGTTTCAGGTAATGCAATCCGCTTTTCCCGGCGATTTCCTTCTTGGGCACGAGGATGGACTCCCTGAGGAGGCCGGCCCGGTAGATTTCCACCCGGAAGACACCGCCTTCCGGCGTGGACAGGAGGACGGCGCCCGTGAAGCCGGGCATTTCCAGGTAGTCGAAATCCGGGTGGTTGGCGGCGTACTGCGCCTCGGCGACCATCGCGGCGACGAAGCGGTGGCGGACGCCTTCCTGGAGGGTTTCGACGTAGAATTTCCGGATGGCGGTGGCGGCGCCGATGTCGGGCGCGAGGTCCGCGCCATATTCGGCGAGCGAAGGTTCCCCGTCGGGCAGGAAGGGGATCTGGGTGAAAGTAATGTCTCCGAAGTGGAGCGTCCGGGCCTTCCCCGTGTTCAGGAGGGAGCCCAGCGTGACTGACCGGCTGTCCGTCCGTGTGCCGGACCCGGGTAGGAGGTTGTACGAAGACAGGTTGCCGTAGAGTGGCACCTGGGCGGCGGGGATGCGGCGGTCCCGGACGGCGTCCGGCCCGCCGGCATCCGGACCCGCCTCCTTGCCGCACGCGGCGACGAGGAGGAGAACGGCCGGAATCAAGAATCTTGTTGCAGTGCGCATGACCAGGGTTTTAAGGAAAACAAATCCGCACCGCGGACCCTCCGCGGCGGAGTTACGAAAAACCCGGAAAAGACTCGGGGGCGGGCGCTCTCCGGCCGGAGAGCCCCTGCGGCTCAGACCCGCAGGGTTCAGATGGGGGCGCCTGTAACCAAGGCTTGAACGCTACGTCCCGCACCCTTCGCAGTCTGAGAGCAAAGATAGGAGATAAACCGGAAAAACAAAAGAACGGCGCCCCGAAAAGGACGCCGTTCCTCGAACTTTTTCAGCCGGGGGATTACTCGGCCTTGCCGTCGGAACCGAGGACGTTCACGATCTTGTGGATGTACATCTTCTTCATCTCCTCGCGGGCCGGCTTGAGGTACTGGCGCGGGTCGAAGTGGCTCGGATTCTCGGCCAGGTGCTTGCGGATGGCACCGGTCATCGCCAGACGGCTGTCGGAGTCGATGTTGATCTTGCAGACGGCGCTCTTGGCGGCCTCGCGGAGCTGCTCCTCGGGGATGCCGACCGCGTTCGGCAGGTTGCCGCCGTACTTGTTGCACATGTCGACATATTCCTGCGGGACGGAGGAAGAGCCGTGGAGGACAATCGGGAAGCCGGGGAGCTTCTTTTCGATCTCGTGGAGGACGTCGAAGGCGAGCGGCGGAGGGATCAGACGGCCGGTCTTCGGGTCGCGGGTGCACTGCTCCGGGGTGAACTTGTAGGCGCCGTGGGAGGTGCCGATGGAGATGGCGAGGGAGTCGCAGCCGGTGCGGGTGGCGAAGTCGATGACCTCTTCCGGCTTGGTGTAATGGGATTCCGCGGCGGAAACCTCATCCTCGACACCGGCGAGCACGCCGAGTTCGGCCTCGACGGTCACGTCGAACTGGTGGGCGTATTCCACGACCTTCTTGGTGAGGGCGATGTTCTCCTCGTACGGGAGGGAGGAAGCATCGATCATCACGGAGCTGAAGCCCATGTCGACGCAGTCCTTGCACAGCTCGAAGCTGTCACCGTGATCGAGGTGGAGGCAGATCTGGGGGTGCTCCCAGCCCAGTTCCTTCGCATAAGCGACGGCACCTTCGGCCATATAGCGGAGGAGGGTGGAGTTCGCATAGTTGCGGGCGCCCTTGGAAACCTGGAGGATGACCGGGGACTTGGTCTCGGCGGCAGCCTGGACGATGGCCTGGAGCTGCTCCATGTTGTTGAAGTTGAAAGCCGGGATGGCGTATCCGCCGGCGACAGCCTTCGCGAACATCTCACGGGTGTTCACAAGACCTAATTCTTTGTAAGAAACCATAGTTATAAAGTATTAAACGATATCGCTTGGATAAGCATCCGCAAATTTAGCAATTTTTTTCGTATTTTTGTATCATCATCCAGCACAATAGGACCATGAACAAAGTATTGATTTTCTCCGCGCCCTCCGGGTCGGGCAAGAGCACCGTCGTGAACCATATCCTGGGCGGCCATCCGGGCATCGAGTTCTCCGTTTCGGCCACTTCCCGGCCGCCGCGCGGCGAGGAGAAGGACGGGGTGGAATACTTCTTCTACTCCGCCGACATCTTCCGCCTCCTGGTGCGGGACGACAAGTTCGTCGAGTTCGAGGAAGTCTATCCCGACCGCTTCTACGGCACGCTCAAGGCGGAAGTGAACCGCATCTGGGCCCGCGGGAACGTCATCATCTTCGACGTGGACGTCAAGGGCGGGGTGAACCTCAAGAAATACTTCGGCGACCAGGCCCTTTCCGTCTTCATCCAGGCTCCCTCCGTGGAGGTCCTGCGGCAGCGCCTCGTCGGCCGCGGCACCGATTCCGCCGAGGACATCGAGAAGCGCGTCGCCAAGGCCGCCGAGGAAATGACCTACGCCCCCCAGTTCGACAAGGTCCTCATCAACGACGACCTCGCCACCGCGCTCAAGGAGGCCGATGCCATGGTCGATGCGTTCCTGGCCGAATGAGAATTGCGGTTTACTCGGGCTCTTTCAACCCGTTGCATATCGGCCATCAGGCCATTATGGAGTATCTGACGCTGGATGCGGCGTTTGACTGGGTGTATCTCATCGTGTCGCCGCAGAGTCCGTTCAAGGGGGCGGAGAATGCGTTGACGGGGGAGGAACGGTACCGGGCGGCAGTGGAGGCCGTGAAGCGGCATCCGGAGATCCGGGTGTGGGTCGATGACATCGAGCTCGGGATGGAACCGCCGCATTATACAATCCGGACCCTGGACGCGCTGCGGGCGCGGGAGCCGGAGAACGAGTTCACGCTGGTCATCGGCGCGGACAACCTGGAGAGCTTTCCGCGCTGGCGGGAGCACGAGCGCATCCTGAAGGAGTACGGCGTCGCGGTCTTTCCGC
This sequence comes from uncultured Bacteroidales bacterium, assembly GCA_900316525.1. GTDB lineage: Bacteria > Bacteroidota > Bacteroidia > Bacteroidales > UBA932 > Cryptobacteroides. The sequence continues at coordinate 55,267 of ONDF01000001.1, read as the reverse complement.
GGAAGGGCTATCACCGCGGCTACTTGAAGGCGCGGCTCATGCGCGAGTGCCCGGACTATCGCATCGAACTGCTGAAAGCGCCCCGCATCGACATTTCTTCCACCGAAATCCGCGACGGCCTCGCCGCCGGACGCGACATGTCGGCCTGGCTTATGTGAATATGAATATAGAAACTGAAAAGAAGTTCCTCGTCCTGGACGACGGATTCAAGGCGCAGGCGGTGAAGTCGTACCGCATCCGCCAGGGTTATCTGGCCCATGACTGCGGCCGGACGGTGCGTGTGCGCATCCGCGACGACAAGGGGTTCCTGACCATCAAGGGCCCGTCCATCATTCCCGGAAGCCGGCCGGAGTGGGAGAAGGAAATCTCCCTGCAGGAGGCTGAGGACCTGTTCGCGCTGTGCAAGCCGGGCAGCGTGGACAAGACCCGCTGGATCGTCCCGGCCCAGATGCCCGGTCAGGCCGGGCATGACGGGGAAGTCGTCATGGCCGACCCCGATCGGCCATCTCGCTTCTTCGAAGTGGACGAATTCCACGGGGAGAACGACGGCCTGGTGATGGCCGAGATCGAACTGGGCAGCCCGGACGAGCCGTTCGAAAGGCCGTCCTGGCTGGGGGAGGAAGTCACGGACGACGAGCGTTACTACAACGGCTATCTCGCCCGCAAACCGTACAAGACCTGGTAATCCAGGTTTTTTCGTATCTTTGCACCAGAGGATGGTGCTGCGGCCGGGAGTCTTCCCGGCGAGCTCAATAGGGAAGCCGGTGGGAATCCGGAACTGTGCCCGCAGCTGTGTCGTCCGTAACGGCTCCGAATCGATGCCATTGTCCCTCCGGGGATGAGAAGGCCGGGGCCGGGACCAGTCAGAAGACCTGCCATCGTCCAGTTGCACAATCGGGCTCGGGGACAAGTCCGTGTGGGAACGTAAAACTTTGTTTTTCAATGAAAAAAGCAACGCTGCTTTTGCTGTGCGGTGCGCTGGCGTTCTGCGCGTGCCGCAAGGATCCTGTGCCGGAACCGCCGTCCAAGGACGCGGACCTGACCGGCCAGAAAGTCGATGTCTCCGGTTTCCCGGGATCGATTCAAAAACTGTTCATCCTGAATGAGGGGCAGATGGGCTCCAACAACGCGACCCTGGATTTCCTCCGGTTCTCCGACGGGAACTATGTCACCGGCGCTTTCAAGAAGATGAATCCGAGCGTGGGCGCCGGCCTCGGCGACGTGGGGAACGACATCGCGGTCCAGGGGGATGAACTCTGGATGGTCGTGAACAATTCCGGCCTCGTGGAGGTCGTCTCCGCCAAGGACGAGACGGAAATCGCCGCGATCGCGGTTCCCACCCCGCGGAACCTGGCCTTCGACGACCAATATGCCTATGTCACTTCCTGGGCGGGCGCCTATGCGAATGGAAGCGATGACGAGAACGGCATTTATACGATCACGGATTCCAAGAACCCGAAGGGCCAGGTGTACCGGATTGACCTGAAAACCAGGAAGGTCGCCGGAAATGTCGAGGTGGGGTACCAGCCGGAAGGCGTTGCCTGCTACGACGGAAAGCTGTATGTGGCCAATTCCGGCGGCATTTCCAGCCAGCTCCCGCCGGACTATGCCTATGACAACACGGTCAGCATCATCGACACGAAGAGCTTCAAGGTCACGGCGACCGTCCCGGTGCAGGTAAACCTGAAGAATGTCTATTCCGACGGCAAGGGCAACATCTATGTGACCACCCTCGGCAACTTCTGGGATGTCCATTCCGGCCTGTATCTGCTCCGGCCCGGACAGGGAAACGCCGTGTCCAAGGTGGCGGATTACGTGAAAGTTTCCGCCCTGCTCGGGGATACGGTCTATTGCATCGGCACCGAAACGGAATTCGACTGGAATGCCACCTCCCATGTCTACCAGTCCTGGAGCGTCCAGGGCGGGAACAAGAAGGATTGGACCTTGAATGTGTCCGCGAAGACGCTGTACGGCCTGTATGCGCTGGATGCCGATACGTTCTTCGTGAGTGACGCCGGGAATTATTTCGATCCGGGCACCGTCTCCTGCTACTACAAGGGGTCCAAGCGCTGGAGCGTAGACGCCGGCGTCTGCCCCGGGCACTTCGCCGTGTATTGATTTGCGAAAGCGCGCCGTCATAGCGCTGGCCTTTGCCTTGTCCGCCCCCTGGTGCCTGCAGGCCCAGGAGGCGGACACGCTGGCGGCCGCTTCGGTCTGGTCCGTGCAGGTCTATCCCGTGGTGAAACCCGCCGAGTCGGTGTATCTGCCGGGCGCGAAAGCGGCGCCCGCCCAGGTAGCCGACGTCCTGCGCCGTTTCACCGGCGTCCAGGTCAAGGACTACGGGGGCGTGGGCGGCCTCAAGACCGTCAATGTCCGGAGCCTCGGCAGCGAACACGTGGGCATCTTCCTGGACGGGGTCCAGGTGGACAATGCCCAGAACATGCAGGTGGACCTGGGCCGGTTCTCCACGGACGGCCTGGCGATGGTCGCCCTCTATAACGGGCAGAAAACCAAGCGGTTGCAGACGGCCAAGGAGTACGCATCCGGCGCGGCGGTCCATTTGGACAGCGAGCGGCCCCTGCTCTTCGACCAGGACGGCGGACGGGCCCGGCTCCGGGGTGGATCGTTCGGGACCTTCCAGCCTTCCCTTCAATGGGACCGGCAACTGGGACCCGTCACCCTCCGGGTATCGGCGGAAGGACTGACTTCAAACGGCCGATACAAGTATCCCTATTTCGACACGACACTGGTCCGGGAAAACGGGGACATCAAGAGCCTTCGCCTGGAATCGGCCCTGTTCGGACAGCTTCGCCACGGCGACTGGCGCGTCCGGGTCTATGGCTATGGCTCCGAACGGGGATTCCCCGGTCCGGTCATCCGCCGCGCTTCGGGCTTCCCTTTCAGCGCAGAGCGCCAGGCCGACCGGAATCTCTTCGTGCAGGGCGGCTGGAACCAGGATTGGACCTCCCGGTATGCCACGTCGCTGAAGTTCAAATACGCCGACGACTACATCCATTACAACACCCATCCGGAGAAGAATCCGATGGCGTTGCCGTATGACCTGCACTACCGCCAGCGCTCCGGCTATCTTTCGCTGGCCCAGTCTCTGGTCCTGGCCGACCCGTGGTCGGTGGACCTGAGCGTCGATTTCCAGCGGAATGCGCTGGATTCCGACGCGGGCCAGTCCGTCACCCCCCGCCGGAACGTCGTCACGGCCGCCCTGGCGACCCGGCTGGCCTGGGAGGATTTCCGCGTGGCGGCCCACTGCGTCTATCAGGGGGCCTGGGACCGGTTCCTGACGCCGCAGGCGGGCGGATGGACCCGCGAAAACACGTTCCGGGATGCCTGGATGCCGTCTTTCAGCCTGTATTATGCCCCGTTCCGCTGGCTGGAAGTGGATGCCTTCGCGAAGCGCAGCTATCGGCTGCCCTCCTTCAACGACCTGTATTATTCGCTGATGGGCAACTCCTCCCTCGTCCCGGAATCCGCCGCCCAGACCGGGGTCGACATCCGGCTGGAACATACTTCCGGCCCCTGGTCTTTCTCGGGAAGGATCTCGCCTTACCTGAACCGCATCGACGACAAAATTGTCGCCATCCCCACGTCCTCGCAATTCCGCTGGACGATGCTGAACATCGGGAAAGTGGATGTGGCGGGGTTGGATGTGAAGGCCGATGCGCGGTTCTGGCGGAAGGGATGGTCGGTGGACGTGACTTTCCGCTATTCATTCCAGCGGGCGCTGGACCACAGCGATCCGGACAGCCGCACCTACGGCAACCAGATCCCCTATATCCCCCTGCACAGCGGCGGGGTGGACTTGTGCGTCGGATGGGGGGACTTGTCTTTCACCTGGGAGACGGTGTTCACCGGTGCCAGATGGTCCCGGACGGCCAACACGCCCGACTACTACATCGCCCCCTGGACCGTCAGCGATGTCTCGCTCTTCCGGAAAATGACAATGCCCGCGTTCAAGAACCGGGCAATGTTGCCGGAATTGAACGCGGGCGTGACGGTCAGAAATCTGTTCAATCACCGTTATCAGGTCGTCCAGGGCTATCCGATGCCGGGATGCAACCTGTTGCTGACGGTGGAGTATTCCTGGTAAGGATTAAAGAACCTCGATCAGTTCGACGACGAACTTCAGGGCGCAGTACGGAGGGATGGCGTTGCCGGCTCCGTGCTCGCCGTAAGCAAGGTTGTACGGCAGGTAGAGCTCGTACTTGGCGCCCTCGGCCATCAGCTGGAGACCTTCGGTCCAGCCCTTGATGACCTGGTTCAGGCCGAAGACGGCGGGTTCGCCGCGCTTGTAGGAGCTGTCGAAGACCTGGCCGTCCGCGAAGGTGCCCTCGTAGTGGCACTTCACCTGGCTCGTGGCCGTGGGCTTCTTGCCGGTTCCTTCCTTCAGGACCTTGTACATCAGGCCGCTGCCGGTGGCGCGGACCTCGGGGTCGCGGGCGACCTTGGCGAGGAACTTCTCGCCTTCCTCCTTCGCGGCGGCGCCGGCTGCGGCGGCCCGCTCGGAAGCCTCTTCCTCCATTTCCTTGTAGAACTGCTCGAGGGCCTCGCCGGCCTCCTCCATCGAGATGGCGAGCTTCTCTCCCTGGAGCATGGCCTTCAGACCGGCCACGAAATCGTCGAAATTGAGCCCGTGCACTCCGTTCTGGAGCAGGTTGCCGGCCAGGCTCATGCCGAATGCATAACTTTTCTTGTCCATAGAATCTTATTTTGCGATGCAAAGATAGCGAAAAAAGCCGTATATTTGTGTATGATGGATGTGATCCGAATCATTGAGATTTTCGCCCTGGTGACGGGCATCGCCTACGTCGTCCTGGAAATCCTCCAGAAGAATGCGATGTGGGTGGTGGGCATCCTCACCGGCGCGGCCTGCGCCTACAGTTTCGCCGTGCAGCGGAGCTGGGGGATGATGGGCCTGAACCTGTATTACATCGTGATGTCCGTCATCGGCCTCGTGCAGTGGCGGAAGGACGGCGCCGCCGTGGGGGAGGATGTGGTCCACCTGCGGCCCCTCCCGAAGAAAACGGCCCTTTGGAGCGCCGTGGCCTTCGTCCTGGGCTCCCTCGTCCTGATCTGGGTGTTCCGCGCCTTGGGAGACGGCGTGTCCGAGCTGGACGCCCCCGCGACCGTGCTCAGCGTCATCGCCACCTGGTGGCTCACGCGTTCCTACATCCAGCAGTGGATGCTGTGGGTGGTGGCCGATGCCCTGACGACGATGCTCTGCGTGGTGAACGGCCAGTACTGGATGGCGTTCTTGTATCTCGCCTATGTCGCCTCGGCGGTGTACGGCTATTGCCATTGGAAAAAGAAAGGAGTGGAAGTATGATCCTGATCGTCGAGAGCGGCGCCACCAAGACCGACTGGTGCCTCGTCGCCCCCGGAGGACGGGTGGAAAAGCGCCTGCAGACCCCCGGTATGAACCTGTCCACCATCGCGGCGGAGGCCAACGCGTCCGTCTTCGCGGACGCGGTCGAGACCTTCGCGGACGTGGACGAAGTCCACTTCTATGCGGCCGGCCTGCTGGAGTTCCCCACCGAGCTGGACCGCATCTTCAAGGAGCGTTTCCCGGGCGTCCGGTGCGAATACGCCTCCGACCTCTTGGCGGCCGCCCGCGCCGCCTGCGGCCACGAGGCGGGCCTCGCCGCCATCCTGGGCACCGGCTCCAACACCTGCCACTACGATGGGGAAAAGATTGTCCGCAACATCCACGGCGGCGGCTTCATCATCGGTGACGAAGGCAGCGCCGCGGCCCTCGGACGGCTGTTCCTGACGGATCTCGTGAAGGACCTCGTCCCGGACGACCTGGTGGAAGCTTTCTCGGCGTTCCACGAGGCGGATTACGCTTCCATCGTCCGGAATGTCTATAAGACTCCCGCGCCTTCCCGTTATCTCGGGAGCCTGGCGCCTTTCATCCTGGAACACCGGGGGGAACCCTATGTGAACGCATTGGTGGAAAGGAACTTCCGCGACCTTTTCGAGCGCGCCCTGACGCGCTACGACCGCCTCCCCGTAGGCGTGGTCGGCGGCTTCGGCTGCGCCTGCCGCGCGGAGCTGGAGCGCCTCGGCGCCGAATACGGCCTCACCTTCTCCCGTTTCATCCCTTCCCCGATGGAAGGACTTGTCGACTACCATGGCGTATAAAGAGAAATACCCTTCCGAACTCCTTTCCGACGCGGTCGAGGCCATCGGCACGCTGCCCGGCGTGGGCCGTCGCAGCGCGCTCCGGCTGGCCCTGCACCTGCTCCGGCAGCCGCAGGAGAACGTGCACCATTTCACGGAGGCCATCAACCGCCTCCGGGACGACGTCCGCTACTGCAAGGAGTGCCGGATGATTTCCGACGAGGAAACCTGCTCCTTCTGCGCGGACCGCTCGCGCGACCACAGCGCCATCTGCGTGGTCGAGAGCGTCCGCGACGTGATGAGCATCGAGAATACAGGCCAGTATCACGGCGTGTACCACGTCCTCGGCGGCATCATCTCCCCGATCGCCGGCATCGGCCCGTCCGACTTGAGCATCCCGGAGCTGGTCCGGCGCGTGGAGGCCCTGGAGAATCCCGCCGATGCGGAGGTGATCTTCGCCCTCAGCGGCGACGTGGAAGGGGAGTCCACCGCCTTCTACCTGTATCGCAAGCTGTCCCATACGGGCGTGCGCTTCTCCACGCTGGCCCGCGGACTCGGCTTCGGCGACGACCTCGAATACGCCGACGAACTCACCCTGGGCCGTTCCATCACGGCCCGTCAAGAATTCAAACCATGAATGTGATTTTAAGCGCCATCCTGCTGGGCATTTCCCTCTGCGCCGACTGCTTCGCGGTGGCGCTCTGCTCCAGCGTGACCGTCACCCGCGAGGAGGTCCGCCGCAAGGTGTGGACCATCGCCGCCGTCTTCGCCGTCATCCAGACGGGCCTTTTCATGGCCGGCTGGGGCCTGGGTACGGGCGCGACGGAACTGATTTCGGAATATGTCGGCCATTTTGAGAAGGTGGCCCACATCATCGGCTTCCTCCTGCTGCTGTACGTGGGCGGCGAGATGTTCATCGACGGGGTCCGCAGCAAGTCGGAGCACCTGAACCTCAGCGGCTTCAAGAGCATCGTCCTGGGCGGCGTCGCCACCTCCATCGACGCGGCGGTGGTGGGTCTTTCCATGGCGATGGACATCGCTCCGTGGGCGGAAATCTGGCCCATTTCGGTGTCCATCTTCGTCTTCACGGCCCTTTCGGTCCTGGTCGGGATGCTCTCCGGCAGCTTCATCGGCCGGAAGCTCGGCTATTCCGCCCGCATCGTCGGGGGACTCGTCCTCATCGGCCTCGGCGTCAATATCCTGTTATAGTATTTCCCGTTTTTTTCGTATTTTTGAAATCCTGAATCCTTGAAGACGATGGCGAACAAACCTTACCAGGAAATCTCCGATATCACCCTGCTGCCGGCCCCGGACGAGACGGGCTTCATCTCCCGCTATGCTTTCCAGTACATAGACTTCAACGAAGTCCCGCAATATGTGGCGGCCGGGCACCGCTTCTCCGACTGCTGCTTCCTCGGCTGCGAGATTCCCACCGAGATGGAAGGGCACATCGGCAGCACCTGCCTGGTCTTTCCCCGGATGGGCCGCATCTACAACGCCTTCCGCGGCAAGCTGTACACCGGGGAAACCCTGTACGCCGGCTACGATCCCGAGAACGAGGACTCCTATGCGACCTGCTTCGACTCCCGGGTCTATGCCGACTACAAGGAAAAAGGGGTGAACTGCGACGACATCCGCGAAACCCTGGGCCGGACGATGCACGACCGGGCCATCGGCGACGCGATGCGGGAGTTCCTGAGCCGGTTCGATCCGCACCAGGTGGTCGCCATCATGGGCGGTCACGCGCAGCTGCGCACCGACGCTTCCTACCGCCGCGTCGCCCTCATCGCGAAGGCGCTCACCGAGCGCGGCAAGCTGATGGCCTCCGGCGGCGGCCCCGGCGCGATGGAGGCCACGCACCTCGGCGCCTGGATGGCCGGAAGGTCGATGGAAGAGTTCGACGACGCCCTTCAGATCCTGTCCGTCGCGCCCACGTACAAGGATGAAGGATGGCTCCGCTCGGCCTTCGAGGTCCGGACCAAGTATCCGCAGAATAAGTACCGCAGCCTGGGCATCCCGACCTGGTTCTACGGGCACGAGCCCGCCACGCCGTTCGCGACCCACATCGCCAAGTACTTCTTCAACAGCCTGCGCGAGGATGTCCTGCTGGCCATCGCCAAGGGCGGCATCATCTATTCTCCGGGCTCGGCCGGCACCATCCAGGAAATCTTCCAGGACGCCGCGCAGAACCATTACGAGACCTTCGGCGCCCCCAGCCCGATGATCTTCCTGGACAAGGAGTTCTTCACGAAGGAAGTCCCCATATACCCCTTGCTGGAAGACTTGCTCTCCCGCAAGAAGTACAGAGGACTTCTGATTTCCGTGACGGACGACCCTCAGGAAGTCATCGACACCCTGATGTCTTTCCCGAAATAGCCTACTTGAACAGCAGCTGCGCGAACTGATACAGCGCGCGGCGCCAGCTCTGCCACTCGTGGGCCGTGCCCGGCGAGATGTAGAAGTGCGCGTTCACGCCGCTCTTGGCGAGCTCCTCGGTCTCGGTCTGGGGATTGGTGCCGTCGCCGAAGCCGGGGGCGCGGTTCTCGAGCTCGCGGCTGCCGAAGCTCACGAACACGAGCTGGAGGCCCTTGGCGAATTCGGGGTTGTTCTTCGTGTCGTCCACGGTGATGGTGCCGCCGCTGAAGATGCCCAGGGAGGAGAATACCTCCGGGTGCGCGACGGTGATGGACTTCGTCTGCATACCGCCCATCGACAGGCCCGCCATCGCGCGGTGCTTGTTGTCGGCGATCGTGCGGAAGTGGCTGTCAATGTAAGGGATGCAGTCCTTGATCAGGGTGTTCGCGAAGCCGTCGGCCCAGCCGGAAGGCATGCCGAAGCCGCCGCGCGGACGCTGGCCCTGTCCCTGCGGACGCTGACCCTGCGGAGGACGCTGGCCCATCGCCGGGCGCTGTCCCTGCGGACCGCCCTGGCCCATGGCCGGACGCGGCATCGTCCAGGAACCGTTCTCCATCACGATGATCATCGGGAGGGCCTTGCCCTCGGCGATCAGGTTGTCCATGATCTGGGCGGTATGGCCCTGCTGCGGCCAGCCGTACTCGTTCTCGCCGCCGCCGTGCTGCAGGTACAGCACCGGGTAGCGCTTGTTGGCGTTCAGGTCATACTCGGCCGGGGTGTAGACGAAGATGTGGCGCATCGCCTTGTTCACCTCGGACCAGTAATAGATCTCCCGCATCTGGCCCTGGGGAACGTTCTTCACGGCGTAGAAGTCCTGGTCCGCGGCCGGGACGTCGATGCCGCTGCCCCAGCGGCTGGCGCCGTAGTAGTACAGGCTGGACGGATCCGGCACGTTGGCGCCGTCGATGTTCAGCTGATAGTAGTGGAATCCTTCGTCCTGCGGGGCGGATTCGCCGATCCAGGCGCCGTCCTCGCCCTTGACGAGGTCATACTTGACACCGCCGATGTCCAGCTTCACGGACTGGGCGTCGGGCGCTTCCACGCGCACGCGGACGCAGCGCTCGGAATTGACCATCGGATACGGCTTGCCGGGCTGGTTGTTCGGCGAGGGGACGAAGTCCTCCTTCACCTGGGCGTTGGCGCACACGCAGAGCGATGCCGCCAGGAAGAAAAAGAATCTTTTCATCGTTTAAAAGGTTAATTGTGATGTCCGTGTGTTCTGTTCCAGTTGTCCCAAGGCGCGGAAGCCTGCTTGCAGAGGTCCAGGAAATGGGCCTTGAGCTCGTCCCAGCGGTAGTACGGGCCGGAAACCGGCTCGATGCCGGGAATGAGGATCTCCTTCTCGTTGTAGAGGACCTTCGTGAGGACCTCGCCCTTCTTGTTTTGGTAGAAGATCATCTGGCAGTTGGTGGCCATCGGAATCTGGAAGAAGGCGTACCAACCCTTCGCGTGGGCCTCCTTGTAGGGGAGCCTACGGTTCTGGGGATCATCGACACCCATCAGGGCGAAGAGCGGCAGGATGGAGGTGTCGTGGCCGAAGCGGAGGTCGGCGGTGCGGTGGCTGCCGGGCTGCATGGCGGCGTCGGCCTTCTCGATGAAGTCCATCATCAGCGGACGGATCGCGAAGCGGATGACGTCGCCGTTCTCGACGGAACCGCCCCACATGCGGTAGATGGAGTCGTTGCCGCCGGCCCAGAGATAGACCAGTTCCTCCGGGACGAAATACTTCCGGAGGATGTCGATGCCCATGAAGTCGATGACCTGGCACAGGCCGCCGGCGGAGAAGCACGCCTTGACGAAGGGCTCGGGATTGCCGAGGACCTTGAGGGCGGCGTCGTAGTCCTTGAACAGCGGGGTCAGGAAGCGGGTGAAGTCATAGCCGGGCGTGCCGGTCGCAGGCGTGTATTTGCTGCTCTCCGGGTTGCCGCCGCGCATCCGGGCCATCTGCTCCGGCGAGAAGCTCGGACGCGGGGCCGGCACCTCGCCGGGACGCGGGACGCGGAGGCTCGGGTTGATATAGCCCATGAACCGTTCGGCGCTCGTGTAGGTGAATTCCTGCCGGGGGCTTTCCGCCTTCATCGAGTTGGTGAAGTTGCACATGGACACGATGCAGCGGAAGTTCGTGCTGGAGAAGCTGTTCACCTCCCAGCGGTCCTTGTTCTTGAACACGGCGGGGAACCGTTCCACCATCCGGGCCGCCAGCATCTGGTGCTCCTTGGCGCCGCGGGGCGTGAGGGAGCCTTCCATGCCCTTGTGGGCCTCGACGATGGCGCTCACGTCGGCATACAGGGCCTTGCCGGTCTCGGTGAGGAGGCCCAGGGAATCCAGGACGGGGAATGCGTTCATCGCGTTGCGGGCGAAGGTGGCGTTCTGCTCATACCGGGAGCCGTGGCGGCCGTAATGGGAGATGTAGAAAGGCTTGAAGCCCTTCGGAGCCTTCGTGTCCACGATGGGATCGAACTCGTACGAGTGCATGTTGTTCGCCGACCGGTCCGGGTTCTCGGTGAACAGGCGCACGACCTCCTCCTGGGCGCCGAGGCTCAGGCAGAAAATGGCCAAAAGTGCTGTGGTAAAGAGTCTTTTCATCAGTGTTATTGTTTGTTTTACAAATATAGTAAAATACTGATGAAAGAGCAAGATTTTCTTTTTTGGCCGGAAAAACGGGTTAAAGCAGCGCCAGCAGCATGCCCTGGATGCGGGCGTATTCGGCTTCGAAGTTGGGGGTGAGGAGGTCCTTGCCGATGGCGGCGGTCAGCTCTTGCTGGGTCCACCAGCGGCCTTCGGTCACTTCGTCGTTGTCGGGGGTCAGGTCGGGATGGCCGACGCACGCGAAGACGAACACGAACTCGCGGTCGCGCTCCGTCTCCCAGACATTGGTTTCCAGGAACACCGGATTGAAGGCCGTCAGGCCCAGTTCCTCGGCGGCCTCGCGGTACAGGGCCTCCTGCGCCAGCTCGCCGTAGGTGACGTGCCCGCCGACGGCCGTGTCCCAGTAGCCCGGGAGGAGGTCCTTTTCCATCGACCTTTTCTGCAGGTAGATCCGGCCCATACGGTCCACCAGGTGGAGGTGGACCACCGGATGGAGGGCCTTGGCGCCGCTGTGGCACCAGGCTCGGGTCGCCTGCCCGTACACCAGTCCGCTGGGCTCGACGAGCGGGAGCATCTCCTCCGACGAGACGGCGGGGAGTCCGGGCGCGTCCACGGTGGGACGGGGATAGACCGGCGCGGGTTCCAGGGGGTATACCAGCTCGATCATCAGGCGAAGGAGATGAGGATGAGCAGCTGGGCGACCAGCACGCGGAGGAACATCGACAGCGGGTACACCGTCGCGTAATTCACGGAAGTATAGTCGCTTCCGTACATGCCCTGGGCAAAGGCCAAGGCCGGCGGATTGCAGCAGGAGCCGGCGATGAGACCGCACACCTGGTAGAAATTCAGGTGGACGAGCAGGCGGGCGATGACGAAGGTGAGGAACACCGGGACGATCGTGATGATTGCGCCGTACAGGATCCACCAGTAGCCACCGTTCACGATGGAGCTGACGAAGTTCTCGCCGGCGCCGAGGCCCACGGCAGCGAGGAACAGCGAGATGCCGATTTCGCGGATCATCAGGTTGGCGCTCATCGTGGTGAAGGTCGTGATCTTGTGCTTCGGGCCGAAGTGGCCCAGGAGGATGGCGATGATGAGCGGGCCGCCGGCCAGGCCCAGCTTGATGGGCTGCGGGATGCCCGGGAAGCGGATGGGCAGGGAGCCGAAGATGATACCGACCACGATGCCCAGGAAGATGGGCACGAGGTTCGGTTTGTCGAGGGCGCCGCTGGAGTTGCCCACCTGCTCGGCCACGCGCTTGATGTTCTGTTCCGCGCCGATGCAGATCAGGGCGTCGCCCATCTGCAGGTACAGGTCCGGGCGGGCCACCAGCTCGACGCCGGAACGGATGACGCGGGTCACGCTCACTTCATATGCCTCGCGGAAGTGCAAGTCTCTCAGTTTCTTGCCGGTCAGGGACGATTTCGTGACCGTCAGCCGGCGGGTCACCAGGTGATGGTCCATCCGGTCCCAGTCCTCCACGTGCATCGGCACTTCCTGGCCGAAGAGGATGCGGAGCTTCTCCACCTCCTGCTGGGAGGTGACGATCAGGACCTTGTCTCCCTCCTCGAGCACGATGTCGCCCGTCGCGAAGAGGATTTCCTTCCCCTTCATGATGCGGGAGACGACATATTCGCCGTTGAATTCGTGCAGGATGTCGGACAGTTTCTTGCCGAAGATGGCCGGGTTCTCGACGGCCACGTGCATCCGGCGCGGGTGGGAGCCGGTGTCGTCCTGGGCTTCCAGTTCCGCCAGTTCCTTGGCCGGATCGACCTTGAAGAGGCTCTTCCCGACGAGCAGGACCAGGATGACGCCGATGACGCCGATCGGATAGGTCACGGCATAGCCGGAAGCCAGTTCGGAAGCGGCCTTGGAGGCGGCGACCGGGTCCATGCCGCCGGCCGAGGCGACGTCGATGTAAGTCTGCTGGGCGGCGCCGAGGCCCGGGGTGTTGGTCACCGCGCCGGACATCACGCCCACCATCGTCTTGAGGTCCACGCCCGTGATCAGGGAGATGCCCCAGGTCACGGCCACGGCAAGCAGGACGTTCACAAGCGCCAGGAGATTCATCTTCACGCCCCCGGACTTGAGGGAATGGAAGAAGCCGGGGCCCACTTGCAGGCCGATGGAGAAGACGAACAGGATGAGGCCGAACTCCTTGATGAAATGGAGCATCTCGGGATCCGCGCGGAAGCCGAGGTGGCTCATCAGGATGCCCATGAACAGGATCCAGGTGGCGCCGATGGAAACGCCCTTTATCTTGAACCGGCCCAGATAGGTGCCGATGCCGATCACGAAGGCGAGCAGCATGATCGTATGGGCGACGCCCTGACCGAGGAACAGATCTTTCATAGCTTAGAATACCAGTTTGACACAGAAGGCGGCCTTGCCGTCCACGCGGCCTTCCACGTACCAGACCGTCGCCCCGTCCTCCTCCGTCTGCAGCCGGAACAGCTGCACGGTGGTGCCGGGCGTGGTCTCTTTGTTGAAATTGATGTACGCGTCCCGGACCCGGCGGCCCGAAACGGTCTCATAGTCGATGCAATCCATCGCCCACACCATGTAGCGGGCGTTGTTCGTATGGCCGATGATGTCCACGTCGGAGTACACGACCGTGTGCTCGCCGGCGGGCTCGGGCTCCGCCCCGCGGGGCATCGCCACCTTCGGGGCGCGCTCCGCAATGGCGTCGTCCACGTCCCCCGTGCTCAGCTTGTCCTGGAGCTCCTCGGGCCGGACCAGGCGACGCGTCCGCTCGTCGATCACCACCCAGGAACTGGTGCAGGTCACGAGGCGGTTGCCATCGGCATCCTGCAGGAAGAAATCACGGAGGTAGAACAGACCGTCCGCCCCCTTGTGCCAGGTGTACAGCGTGACATTGTCCCGCCACTTGGGGGGATTCTCGAAATGGAAATGCATCCGGGACAGCACCCAGGCCACGTGGTGGACATGCAGGTCGTCATAGCCGAAACCCAGCCCCTGGGCGGCCCAATAGGCGATTTCCTGGGCCATGTCCATAAAGGAGGCCGGCTTCAGGAAGAACGATGCGTCCGTGTCGTAGCACGGAACGCAGATATCCTGGCAGAATTTGTATCCTTCTCTTCTGACTTCGCTCATAACTACACTAATATCGCAGAATCTGAAGCTCCTCCTTGGAATACAGCAGCGGATCCAGCAGCCCCGGCGCCAACCGGTTCAGCAAGACGAAGATCAGCAGCAACCCCACCAGCACGCACAGCACGATCAGAACCACCCGCCAGAACTTGCGAGACTTGTCATTTCGACCAAGCGCAGCGCGTGGAGAAATCTCCTCCGCAACCTGCTCCTCCTCGTCATTCCCGACCTGATCGGGAATCTCCTCGATCTTTTCAGGTACCGGTTCATCCTCCGCCGGCCCTTCGACAGGCTCAGGGACCGGCTCCGGTTCAGGGATCGGTTCAGGCTCAGGGACCGACTCGGTTTCGGGCTCCTCTTCCTCATTCCCGGCTTGACCGGGAATCTCCTCGATCAGCTCCGCCAGCCCCGCGACGGCCGTCGCGACCTCTTCGGGCGTCTCGACGTGCGTCTTGAGGGAGAGGGGAGCGAGGCCCAGGCCTTCGGGATAGATGTCCAGGTCCTCGTCGGCCACGAAGAAGAAATGGTTCTCGCGCGTGGCGCGGAGGCGTCCGAGGCCCGGGAAGACGACCGTCTTCTTGACCTTCAGGACCTCCTTCATCTCCGCGAGGAACTCCGTCAGGATGCGGGTGGCCATGTCGGCATCGACCTCCTCGTTGTCCCGCGCGTAAAGGTCCACGAGATACGTGTCGCCGCCCTGCTTCGGGGAGAAATACAACCGGCGGTAGGGAGGGTTGATCGTATAGCCCTTGTCGGAAAAGGTGGAGGGCACCAGCTCGGCCACGAAGCAGCCGACCCCGGGCAGGGTCACGGTGTCGTGGTCCAGGATGGCCTCCTTCACCATTTTTGCAAGCAGATCGATATCCATCGCGGTCAGTTTCAGATTCGCGATGCAAAGATAGTGAAAAAAACCGCAAAAAAGTTTGGAGTTTCCGAAAAAGGTTGTACCTTTGCAATCCCGAAACAACAACAGGGCATCCGCAAGGATGAAAACATTCCTCAGTAGCTCAGTTGGTTAGAGCATCTGACTGTTAATCAGAGGGTCCTAGGTTCAAGTCCTAGCTGGGGAGCCAAAGCGGACAAATCATCGGAAACGACGGTTTGTCCGCTTCCTTTTTCTCCGTAACTCTCTGATTTCAAGCCGTATGTAAAGAGGAACTCGTTCTTGGAAAGAGGTTCAATATGATTGAGAATCTTTAGGAATTGCTCTAAGCCTGTCCTCCCATTGCTTCGTATCGGAATAGTAATATATCCCTTCACCGAGCCTTGTTCCAAACCAGACCATATAATTCAAACTATCCTCCTTCTCATAGCAAAACAACACTCCATCCTTGTCATCCATTATGTTGATGCGTATTGATTCGTCCAACCCGATACCTTCCAAAGAATCAGGCAACGAATCATTTGCGGCTCTATACTCTTCTATTCTTTCTACAATTGTGTTACCTACTTTTATATTCTGTTCTGTGTATGAGCGAAGGCAGGATGAAAGTAGTAAAGCAGACAAAAAGAGTCCCGATATGGAGCATTTCTTTTTCATATGCGAAAGATAGGAAAAAGGTTGGTGGGTTCCAAAATAGATGAGTGTAGCTATCACTGTTTCATCTTATCGGTTTGCGCCAACAATGGGTTCAGCCATTCATGATTGTCGTCAATGAAATCCACGACTTTGAGGAAATCCCGCCACAGGTTCAACATTTCGCTGTTTCGGGGAGCAAAAAGGCATCTGCAACCGCAGGTGCCTTTTTTTGTGCCCGAAACAAAAAAACGCGCCTCCGGGGAGTACGCGCGAATCAGTTGTGTGTCGGTAAGGACATCAGGAAGACCTTCGCCGGTTTCTGCGGCTAAGGATGATACAACTGATGAGAATGGTGATAAGCATATTCAATTATAAGATGCAGAAACCCGCCCGTTCGTTTCATCCAATGCTCAGTTGCACGTCATTTTTTGTGTCGGCACCTGGGGTAATCGTAATTGCTTCGGTGTCAAGGCATTATAATAAGGCTGGTTCCCAACCCCTCCTCAAAAAGGTTCTTCGTCATTTTCGGTGCAATGGAAAAGTAAGCGGATCACGACGGGCAAGGTCTGAGGCGCCTTTGGGCGAGGTCATTCATACTTTTGGGCAAAGTCTGATTTCAATGGGCAGACCTTGCCCGCCGAATCTACCACACAGTGCGGCGTAGGCCATAATGAATGGGCAAGGCCTGTCCGTAAAAAACAGATCTTGCCCAAAATGAACGCAGACCTTGCCCAATAAGCTGATTGACAAAAAGTTGCACAGAAGATCCTGCACCGAAATTGACGAAGAACCCTCAAAAAGGGAGGTTGGGAACCAAACGATTTATAACTCGCTGAATATCAGCCGTATACGAAAGATCGGGAGCCAGACCCCTGAGAAGAACCGAAGAACCACGGTATCCGCCTCTTTTTCATCATCGATGACAACTCCTCGTACGGAGCCTATTCGGCTGCCGTCCAGTCTGTCTACCAAGCTTTATATGAAAATTGGGGTATTATTTCGCTCCGACGATCCATTTCAAGCTTTTCATCCGAAAGAGATAGTCCATGAGGATCATGAACAGGATCGTTATAGGAAAAGAAATGGCGAATTGACGGAGTACGTTACTGATTCCGCACCTGGCATATACCTCGAAAAGCAACTTAAAGAAAGTAAAGTGCGTGATGTAATAGACCATCGAGTTCTGCCCTATGTGCGTGAGAATGGGTATCCGTCTGTTCATGGTCTTGAAGAATAGATTGTTGAACAGAATGATACCT
Source organism: uncultured Bacteroidales bacterium (assembly GCA_900316525.1). Taxonomy (GTDB): domain Bacteria; phylum Bacteroidota; class Bacteroidia; order Bacteroidales; family UBA932; genus Cryptobacteroides. Next base: position 38,239 of record ONDF01000001.1, on the reverse strand, counting down.
GTGAAATAATAGGCAATAGACAGCAGGTAATGGGGTGATTGATTATATCGGAAGTCCAAGTAGGATGGGAAGAGCAGGTGAACGAGATATAATATCAGGCAGATCCATACCAGTTCCTTCCTCTCAAATTGTTTCTGCTTCAAGGTAACGCCCAATCCAAAGAATAGTGCGCCAAGAAATACATTGCCTATCCAACTGTGGACCGTGTACCCTGTCAGTGACTTGATGAGACTGTCGTCTGCGACATGATAAGAATAGATATTCATGCCAACGGCCAGCAAGAGAAAACCGGTGATCAAAAGCCAGGGATGAATGCCTAATTTCCCCAAAAGGGTGGCGTAGATGATTCGTACAATACTCAAGGAGAGCAGGAACCATAGCGCCGCACATAAAGCCCCCGATTCCTTGGTAACCAGTATCTTCAGTTGGGCGCCGACTGTCGCAGGCCCTCCCCAATGGATAATGGAAGGTACGATGATACACAGGGCATTGATAAACAAGTAGGGAACAATGAGACGATGCCAGCATTTCATGACCTCTTCACGGATTGACCTGTTTTCTTTGAAGAACATGCCGCTCTTGAAAAAAAAACAAGCCATGAAAAAGTCGAAGAAACTCCTCAATATCACGAATGGACACGTTTCCCCCAAGCCACAGAAGAGAGGCAAGTGGTAGAATAGTATCATAAAGATAATCAGGACACCGCTCAGGTTGTCCAGGTATTCATATCTCGTCTTCGGCATGGTCTGTATGTCCCGTGACCTACTGAATCTCGGTGGTCCATCCGCCCATGAACCTACAAATCGTCGATCGGATTTCTGCCCAAAGTACCCGTGGAGGAAGTCGTGCCGGCGTTCGCATACTTCAGGATGACGTGCCAGGAGGATTGGTTCGAGACGTCGGCGTCCAGGGAGATGGTGCCGTTCGGGAGGTTGTAAACGGCGAGGTTCCGGTTGACGACCGGGTCGATGCCGTATTTCCGGGTGAGGTCCGCCTGGAGGTTGTCATAGGCCTTTTCCAAGGCGTCCCAGTCGGAGATGACGGGGAAATCGACCCGGACTTCCTGCACGGGATTGCCGGCCGGGGTTACCTTGCAGCCGCTGTAACCGGCGAAATCGCCCGTGTACGTGCCGTTCCCGGCATTCTTGAAGCCGGCCTTGACCAGGGCCGACCCGAAGGCCGACGGCGAGCCGGTGATCGGAATGCCCTTGAAGGTGAGGGGAGCCGATGCCGGGGTGGTCGTGGACGGTGTCTGCGTGGTCTGCGTCTGGGTGGAAGGCTTCTGGCCCTTGTATTTGCCGATGCCCAGTTCCCGTTCCAGGTCCTCGACGTCCTCGATGAGGTCCTCGTTGACGATCGGCTTGTCATTCTGCTTTTTCGGGCTGAACCAGCCGCCGGATTCCTCCGAACTTCCTTTCCCGGATCCGACCGTTCCGCCGCTGTTCCCCGAGCCGCCGGGCAGGGGAATCACGCTTCCGAACTGGCTGGAACACCACCGCACGGCCAGGAAAATGACGGCCACGGTAATGACCAGCTTGAGGAGCTTCTTCAATCCATTCTGCATAACTATCGATGTTTAGGTGACTTTCATAATCGGTAAGGAGTTTCCCAAATTTAGCGATTCTTCCGGTTTTTTCATCGTTTTTGGGAAAATGTTTTCGATTCGCACCGGAAAAATGCCTATCTTTACAAGGTATGGCAATCGACATCGACAAATTCGTCCATGACCAGCTCTCGGTCTGGCCGGCCGTCGCGGCGAAGTACCGGGCCCTCAAGAGCGCCCAGACCCGCCAGATGACCATCGGCGGCATCCTCGTCACCCTCCAGTCGAACCCGGGCCGGATGCCCATCTTCGACCACGGCTGCCCGCTTTGCGAGGAGAACTACCTGAACCAGCAGCATTTCCTGCCGTTCGAAGGCCGCAAGGGCCGGAAATACCGCATCCTGGTGAACCGGGCGCCCATCTTCCCGAACCACCTCGTGATCACCCGCGACGTCCACGTCCCGCAGACCATCTGGCACCGCTATCCGGACATGCTGGACCTCGCCGTCCAGTTCCCGGACTACGTCATCTTCTACAACAGCCCCTACAGCGGCACCACCGTCCCCGGGCATGCGCATTTCCAGGCCTGCCCCAAGGGGTACATGCCCATGGAACGCATCGCGGGCCGGCTCCTCCACAACATCGCGATGAACGGGGGCCAGGTTCCCGAGAGCCTTTCCGCCAACGTCTCCTTCGTGGATTCGGTCCGGGACGCCCAGCTGTTCCATTACAAGCATTTCACCCGGGGCGTCTTCCTGCTCCGCGCGGAGACGGCCAAGTCCATGGCGAAGATGTTCTACCGCCTCCTGGACTGCTGCGACCTCGCGGAAGGGGAGACGGAGCCCCGCTTCAACGCCCTCACCTTCTTCAGCGAGGGCGAGTACCGCGCCGTCGTGATGTGCAGGGCGGCGCACCGGCCGCATCATTTCTATACGGAAGGGGAGGACCATTTCGCCCTCAGTCCCGGCGCGGCCGACATGGCCGGCTTCTTCGTCATCCCGGAAGTGTCCGATTACGAGCGGCTTACGCCAGGGATCCTGACGGACATCCTGCAGGAGATCTCCCTATCCGAGAAGCAGGAGGAGCGCCTCCTGTGGCGCCTCGTCCGCACCCAGCCCAAGATCGAGGTGGGCATCCTCTCCGGCCCGGAGATCACCTTCGAGATCATCTCCGACGGCGCCGGCCCGCAGAAGGTCTCCTACCGCGAAGGCAAGATCGACTATAACGGCACCCTGTACGACGAGCTCGTCTTCGAGGCGCCCACCATCTCCACCCTGTTCGCCGAGCCGTCGTTCATCCTGTACGGCGTGACCATCGGCGTGGACTTCCATTGGCAGCGACAGCAGGACCAGCAGTTCGCCGGCACCCTCAAGTTCATCGTGGACGAGGGCAAGGTGGTGGCTGTCAATGTGATCGGCGTCGAGGACTACCTCCTCAGCGTCATCTCCTCCGAGATGAAGGCGACGGCTTCGCCCGAGTTCCTGAAGGCCCATGCCGTCATCTCCCGCTCCTGGGTGATGGCCCAGATTGCCCATCGGCAGGCCCGGAAGAAGGCCTCCGCGCCCTATTCCTTCGACAACGTCCCTTCGCTCGTGACCTGGCTGGATGCGTCCCGGCAGACCGAGGCGGGCCAGCCTGCCGGCGAGATCATCAAATGGTTCGACCACGACGACCACCATCACTTCGACGTCTGCGCCGACGACCACTGCCAGCGCTACCAGGGCCTGACGATGGCCGTCGGGGACAAGGTCCGCGCCGCCATCGACGAGACCTGGGGCCTCACGCTCCGCTCCGGCGGGGAGCTCGTCGACGCCCGCTTCTACAAGTGCTGCGGCGGCAGGACCGAGCTTTTCTCCACGGCCTGGGCCGATGAAGACTATCCCTACCTGACGGTTCACGACGACCCCTGGTGCGACACCCACGACAAGGAAATCCTGTCTCAGGTCCTGAACGATTACGACCTGGAAACGGAGGACTTCCACGACTGGACGGTCCGCTACAAGCGCGCGGACCTCGCCGCCCTCATCACGAAGCGGTCGGGCGTGGACATCGGCGACCTCGTCGCCCTGGAGCCCCTCGAGCGGGGCGGCTCCGGCCGCATCAAGAAACTCCGCATCGTCGGCTCCAAGGTGACGCTCACTGTGGGCAAGGAGCTGATCATCCGCCGCTTCCTCTCCGAAAGCCACCTGTACAGCTCCTGGTTCGACGTGGAGATGACGGATGACGAAGTCGTCCTCCGCGGCCACGGCTGGGGCCACGGCGTGGGCCTGTGCCAGATCGGCGCCGCCGTGATGGCCGCCAAGGGCAAGACTTTCGATGAAATCCTTTCCTTCTACTATCCCGGAACAACCCTCGAACGATGAAACCGCGCACTCCCTGGCTCTGGGTTCCGACTCTCTATTTCGCGGAAGGCCTTCCGTACTTTATCGTGAACACCATCTCCGTGGTGATCCTCAAGGACCTGGGGATGGACAACGCCCGGCTGGCCCTGCTGACCAGCCTGATCGGCCTGCCCTGGCTCGTGAAGCCGCTCTGGAGCCCCTTCGTGGACATTTTCAAGAGCAAGCGCTGGTGGATCGTGACGATGCAGCTGCTGATGGCCGTCGCCGTCGGCGTCCTCGCCGCGACGCTCCCGGCCTCCTCCACCTTCACGTGGATGCTCATCCTGTTCGTCATCACCGGGTTCGCCTCCGCCTCGCACGACATCGCGGCGGACGGCTATTATATGCTGGCCCTGGACGAGGGACGTCAATCGGCCTTCGTGGGCATCCGCAACACCTTCTACCGGATCGCGATGGTGTTCGGGCAGGGCGTGCTCATCGTCCTGGCCGGCTGGCTGGAAAAGCGGACCGGGGCCGTGTCCAAGGCCTGGTCCTGGACGCTCCTTGCGACGGCCGCCATCCTGGCCCTCGTGACGGCCTACCACGCCTTCGTCCTGCCGCGGCCCGCGGAGGACCGCTCCGCCGGCGGCAAGACCGGCGGTGAGATCCTGCGCGAGTTCGGCCAGGCTTTCGGGAGCTTTTTCACGAAGCCCGGCATCGGCCTCCTCGTGTGCTTCCTCCTGCTGTATCGCCTGCCTGAAGCGCTGTCCGTCAAGCTCTTGTATCCCTTCTTCAGCGACGCGGTGGCGGACGGGGGACTGGGCTTGGACAAGGCCGCGTTCGGGATGGTTTACGGCACCGCCGGCGTGATTGCGCTCCTCGCGGGCGGCATCCTCGGCGGCTGGCACATCTCCCGGCGGGGCCTCCGCCGCTGCCTGCTGCCGATGGCCCTCAGCCTCGCCCTGCCGTGCGCCGTGTACCTGTTCCTGGCCCTCACGCAGCCCGCCTCCGTCTGGACGGTCGGCGCCTGCGTCGTCTTCGACCAGTTCGGCTACGGCTACGGCTTCACCGCCTACACGGTGTATATGATGTACTTCGCCGACGGTCCCCTCAAGACCTCCCACTACGCGATCTGCACCGGCTTCATGGCCCTGTCGATGCTGCTGCCGGGTGCCGTGGCAGGATATCTGCAAGAGGGACTCGGGTATGTAGGGTTCTACGTCCTGGTGATGGTCTGCTGCCTCGCCACCGTGTTCGTGACCCTGTATGCGCGCCGCCGCGTCCCGGCCGATTACGGACGCGCCAAGAAGGATTGACTATGAAGAAGTTGTTGACACTCCTCCTTTCGCTGGCGGGCCTCTCGCTGTCCGCCCAGGTATACACCGGCATCGACATGCTGGAGCGGTACGGGTTCGAGGAGCTCCGCGGCAAGCGGGTGGGCCTGGTGACGAACCCCTCCGGCGTGGACCGGAACCTCCGTTCCACCATCGACATCCTCTTCGAGGCGCCCGAGGTGAACCTCGTGGCCCTGTACGGCCCGGAGCACGGCGTCCGCGGCGACGCCTACGCCGGCGACCACGTGGCCAGCGGCAAGGACCCGAAAACCGGCCTCCCGGTCCATTCCCTGTACGGTTCTACCCGCAAACCCACGCCCGAGATGCTGAAAGGGGTCGACGTGATGGTCTATGACATCCAGGACGTCGGCACCCGTTCCTACACCTTCATCTCCACCCTCGGCCTGGTGATGCGCGCCTGCGCCGAGCAGGACATCGAGGTGATGGTCCTGGACCGTCCCAACCCCCTGGGCGGGCTCAAGGTCGAGGGCTGCCTCGTGGAGCCGGGCTTCTTCTCCTTCGTCAGCGAGTTCCGCATCCCGTATGTGTACGGCCTCACCGTCGGCGAGCTGGCCGGCCTCATCAACGAGGAAGGCCTCAACCGCGGCGTGGAGGGCAAGGAAAAGCCCCTCAAGTGCCGCCTGTCGGTCATCCCGATGCGCGGTTGGGAAAGGTCGATGCTGTACAAGGACACCGGCCTGCCCTGGATTCTCCCGTCCCCGAACATCCCGTCCGAGGCCTCGGCCATCGGCTATCCTTCCGCCGGCATTGCGGGCGAGTTCGGCTACCTGAACATCGGCGTGGGCTATACCATTCCGTTCCAGACCTTCGCCGCCCCGTGGATCGACGCGGACAAGCTCAAGGAGCGCCTGGACAGCTACAACATCCCCGGTACCGCCTTCCGGACGATCCACTACAAGCCCATCTCCGGGCAGAATCCGCAGATGCAGCACGGCGTCCAGTTTTTCTACACCGATTACGAGGCCGCGACCATCACGCTGACGCAATTCTATGTGATGCAGGCGCTTCAGGAAATGTACCCTGCACGCAATCCCTACAAGGTTTTGAAGAAAACCCGCATGCTCGATATCGTTTGTGGCACGGATTATGTGAGAAGGGAATTCGGAAAGCGACTGAAAGTCGAAGATATCCAGTCCAGATGGATGCAGGATACGGAAGCTTTCAAGGAGCTCTCCCAAAATTATTACTTATATCGTTAACTTTTAAACGACAAAGCCATGAGAAGGATGATCAACACCGTAGCCGCCCTCTTCATCACGATAGCGATGATTGCGGCCCCTGAGGCGAACGCCCAGTCCCGCCGTTCTTCCGGCGGAGCTTCCACCGCGACCCGGTCGTCCTCTTCGCAGACTACCTCGCGCGGTTCCTCTTCCATGAGCCGGTCCGGCGGTTCCACCGCCAACCGCTCCGCAAATATCTCCACCAGCCGTGCCGCGTCGCCTCAGACCGACCGGACCAGCCGCTCCACCGGGAGCAGCACGACCAGCCGTTCCAGCAGCAGCACGACCAGCCGCTCTACCGGAAGCACGTCTTCCGCGCAGACCAGCCGGAGCACCGGTACTTCCACGACGAGCCGCTCCGTGGCTCCTCAGAATGACCGGACCAACCGTTCCACCGGCAGTAGCACGACCAGCCGTTCTACCGGAAGCACGTCTTCCGCGCAGACCAGCCGCAGCACCGGTTCCACGACCAGCCGCTCCACGGGCACTGCGACCCAGACCGACCGGACGAACCGTTCCACCGGAACTTCTTCCGCGACGACCAGCCGCAGCACGGGTTCCACCTCCACGACCAGCCGTTCCACCGGCACCGTGGACCAGAACACCCGCACCAGCCGGAGCACCGGTTCTTCCACCAGCCGTTCCACGGGTTCTGTCGACCAGAACTCCCGGACCAGCCGCAGCACCGGTTCCACGACCAGCCGCTCCACCGCCTCGACCGACCGCAATTCCGGTACGGCCATCCGGTCCAGCAGCAACGTCACCCGCAGCGGCCTCGGCTACAACGCGGCGAACGAAGCGAACGCTTCCAGCTCCGTGAAGAACACCGAGCCCATGCGTGACCACGCCGGCAACTACCGGTACAACGACGACTTCCGTCTGGACAACGGCCACAACATGCACCGGGTACCTCCGCGCGAGCGCGATTTCATCGCCTGGGACCGTCCGGGCCTGGGATACTTCTGGGACAGCCGTCCGCACTACTTCGGATACCGTGTCCACGTACTCCCTCCGCGCTACCGTCGGATCACCCACTGGGGCATCGACTACTACTACTATGAGGGGATCTACTACCGTCCGTTCGGAGGCGTGTACGTGATCTGCCGTCCGCCTTTCGGCACTCCGCTCGAGAGAGCGATCGACAGGGCCCTGTTCAACCTGGTCAAGTTCTCCTACTACTGCAACACGTATCGGACCTATAGCACGGTCTTCGACAATTACAACGTGATTGCCCAGCAGAACCTGATCATCGCGCAGAACAACGCCCGGATCGCCGCCCAGAACGCGAGTTACGCCCTGAACAGCGGCCGCGCCCTCTCCGCCTACGAGCTGGCCAACAAGCTCGGCCTCGTGCAGAGCTACGCCTACGCCAACTCCGACTACTTCTACCAGGACGGTGTATTCTACAGTGTAAGCGCCTCCGGCAATTACACCACCATCGTCCCGCCGGCCGGAGCCCTCGTGAGCTCCCTCCCGGATGACTACGAGACCATCGTGATGAACGGCATCGAGTACTACATGGTGGACAACACCGTCTATCGGACCACCCTGTTCGACGGCCAGCCTTATCTCGAGGTCCTGGGTCAGATGTACGGCTCGCTGTACAACCAGTACAGCATCTACCGGTAAGCTTCCGGTAACTCGAACGAAGCCGGCCTTTCGGGGCCGGCTTTTTCGTGTCTTGCCGTCGGTTCAGATCCGCGCGAAGATCCTCCGCAGGGAATCCGGTTCGCCGGAGGAGTGGAGCTCGATGCTGAAAGGGCCTTCGTCGAGCGGGACGCAGTCCTTCTCCAGCAGGCGGACGGTCTGGCGGGCGACGGCGGGGGCCGGGTCGATGACCTGGACCCCGGGACCGGCGACGGCCTCGACGACCGGCCGCAGGAACGGATAGTGCGTGCAGCCGAGGACGATGCGGTCCGCGCCTGCGTCCAGCAGGGGCTGCAGCGAGGCTTTCACGGTAGCATAGGCCTCCGGGCCGTCCAGAATGCCGTTTTCCACGAGTTCCACGAAGCCTTCGCCCACGTGCTCGACGATATGGACATCGTCCTCGAAGCGGCCTTTCGTCTTCAGGTATTTGGAGCCTTTGAGCGTCCCGGCTGTGGCGAGGACACCGATCACGCCGGTTTCCGTGCCCAGGGCGGCGGGCTTCACGGCCGGTTCCATCCCTACGAAGGGAACTTCCGGATATTCTTCGCGGAGGGTGGCGATGGCGGCCGCCGTGGCGGTGTTGCAGGCGACGACGATGATGTCGGCCCCCTTGCCCAGCAGGAAGCCCGTGATGGCGCGGGCGCGGTCTCGGATGAAGTCGGCCGTCTTGTCCCCGTACGGGCAGTGGGCGTTGTCCGCATAGTAGACATAGCGCTCGTACGGGAGCAGTTTCACGATCTCCCGGTACACCGACAGGCCGCCCGAGCCCGAATCGAATATGCCGATGGTTGCCATACGCTTACAAATATACGGGAAATTATTCGTATTTTTGTACGATTATACGGAAAGCATCATGACGACCCTCGAACAAATCAAGGACCTGCGCGAGCGCCTGGACACCCTCGAAAAGTGCCTGGACATCGCCGGCAAGCGGAAAGACGTGGAGCAGAAGACGCAAGAGAGCCTGGCCCCCGATTTCTGGAACGACCCCAAGGCCGCCGAAGGCTTCCTCAAGAAGTTGGCGGGCGTGAAGGCCTGGGTGACCGACTTCCAGAAGGCCGCCTCCCTCGTGGACGACCTGGACGTCCTGTACGACTTCGCCAAGGACAGCGTCTCCGGCAGCGAGGACGAAGCCGTCGAGACCGACGAGACCCGCGAGCTGGACGCCACCTTCGCCAAGGCCGTGGAGGCCGTGGAGGCCCTCGAACTCAAGAATATGCTGGGCAATGAGGGCGACAACCTCGGCGCGGTCCTCACCATCAACTCCGGCGCCGGCGGCACGGAGGCGAACGACTGGTCGTCGATGCTCATGCGCATGTATCTCCGCTGGGGCGAGCGCAACGGCTACAAGATGACGGTCACCTCCCTGCTGGAAGGCGAAGAGGCCGGCATCAAGTCCGCCACCATCGAGGTCGAGGGCGACTACGCCTACGGCTACCTGAAGGCCGAGAACGGCGTCCACCGCCTCGTACGCATCTCCCCGTTCAACGCCCAGGGCAAGCGCCAGACCACCTTCTCCTCGGTCTTTGTCTACCCGCTGGTCGACGACTCCATCCACATCGAGATCAACCCCGGCGACCTGGAATGGGACACCTTCCGCAGCGGCGGCCACGGCGGCCAGAACGTGAACAAGGTGGAAACGGGCGTCCGCGTCCGCCACATCCCGTCCGGCATCATGGTGGAGAACACGGAGACCCGCTCCCAGCAGGACAACCGCCAGCGCGCCCTCCTCATCCTCAAATCCCGCCTCTATGACATCGAACTCAAGAAGCGCCAGGAGAAACAGGCCGAGCTCGAAGGCCAGAAGAAGCGCATCGAATGGGGCTCCCAGATCCGCAACTACGTCCTCCATCCGTACAAGCTCGTGAAGGACCTCCGCACCGGCTACAGCACCGCTGACACCCAGGGCGTCCTGGACGGCGACCTGAACGAGTTCATGAAGACCTTCCTGATGGGCAACGGCACCGCGGTCACCGACGTGGACGACGACCTGGATTAGATGCCCGGTCAAGCCGGGCATGACGAATCCGGACACGAAAAAGCCGGCCCCGAAAGGCCGGCTTTTTGTGTACGCTCAGGCTTTACAGACCGAGTTTCTTGAAGAAATCGTTTCCCTTGTCATCCACGAGGATGAAGGCGGGGAAGTCCTCGACGCGGATCTTCCAGATGGCCTCCATGCCCAGCTCGGGGTACTCCACGCACTCGATGCTGCGGATGCTGCTCTGGGAGAGGACCGCGGCCACGCCGCCGATGGTGCCGAGGTAGAAACCGCCGTGCTTGAGGCAGGCGTCGGTGACGACCTTCGTGCGGTTGCCCTTGGCGATCATGACGAGGGAGGCGCCGTGATCCTGGAACTCGTCCACGTAGGGGTCCATCCGGTTGGCCGTGGTGGGGCCCATGCTGCCGCAAGGATAGCCTTCCGGCGTCTTGGCCGGACCGGCGTAGAGGATGGGGTGGTCCTTGAAGTAGGCGGGCATCTCCTGGCCGGCGTCCAGACGGGCTTTCAGCTTGGCGTGGGCGATGTCGCGGGCCACGATGATCGTGCCGTTCAGGTTGACGCGGGTGCCCACGGGATACTTGGTGAGTTCGGCGCGCACGGAATCGATGCCCTTGTCCAGGTCGATGACAATCCCCTTGGGACCCTCGCCGGGACGGCGGTATTCCTCCGGGATCAGCTCGGAAGGGTTGGTGTCCATCTGCTCGATCCAGACGCCGTCCGCATTGATCTTGCTCTTGATGTTGCGGTCGGCCGAGCAGCTGACGCCCATGCCGATCGGGCAGCTCGCTCCATGCCGGGGCAGGCGGATGACGCGGATGTCGTGGGCCAGATACTTGCCGCCGAACTGGGCGCCGAGGCCGATTTTCTGTGCCTCGACGAGGAGTTTCTGCTCGAGGTCGATGTCGCGGAACGCGCGGCCGGTCTCGTCACCGGTCGTCGGGAGTGCGTCGTAATACTTGATGCTGGCCAGTTTGACGGTCAGCAGGTTCTTCTCCGCGGAAGTTCCGCCGATCACGAACGCGATGTGGTAGGGCGGGCAGGCCGCGGTACCGAGGGAGCGCATTTTCTCGACGAGGAAGGGCAGGAGCGTTCCTTCATTCTGGATCGTCGCCTTCGTCATCGGATAGAAATAGGTCTTGTTGGCCGATCCGCCGCCCTTGGCCACCATGATGAAACGGTACTCGGCGCCTCTGACGGCCTCGATGTCGATCTGGGCGGGGAGGTTGCACTTGGTGTTGACCTCGTCATACATGTTGAGGGGAGCGTTCTGGCTGTAGCGGAGATTCTCCTGCGTGTAGGTGTTGAATACGCCGAGGCTCAGCGCCTCCTCGTCCTCGAAATCGGTCCAGACTCCCTGGCCTTTCTCACCGTGGATGATGGCGGTGCCGGTATCCTGGCAGAAGGGAAGGACCCCTTTCACGGACGTCTCCGCGTTGCGAAGGAACTGAAGCGCCACATATTTGTCATTTTCGGAGGCTTCCGGATCGTTCAGGATGGCCGCCACCTGCTCGTTGTGCGCCCGGCGGAGCATGAACTGGCAATCGTGGAAGCTCTGCTGGGCCACCAGCGTGAGCGCCTCGGGGGAGACCTCGAGAAGGGTCTTTCCGTCCGGCAAACGGGTGGTCTTCACCAGTTTCTCGGATCCCGGAATCTTGTAGTACTGAGTCGTGTCTTCGCCCAATTGGAACATCGGGGCATATTTGAATTCGGCCATATAAGGGTGTAATTGGTTTCTGTTATCATACAAATATAGTGATTTTCGCCCGATTTATTAATTTTTCGAAAATTTTAGTACTTTGTATTGCAAAGTATCAAAAAGAATTTATATCTTTGCAGCGACAAATATTTTGTGCAATATGAAACGAGTGACAAATGCCTGTGTCGGAGGGCGCAACTTCACCCTCAACGACGACGCCTACAACCGGCTGGACGCCTACCTGCGGAACTTCAAGGCCAAACTGACCGTCCCCGAGTCCCAGAAGGCGGAGGTGATGGACGATATCGAGAGCCGGATCTCCGACCTCTTCTTCCAGGAAGTGGGGGAGACCTCCCGCGTGGTCACCCTCGAGATGGTGGAAAAGGTGGTGTCGACCCTCGGCATGCCCGACGGCTCGCCCGAGACGGGCTACGCCTATTCCCAGGCCTTCGCCGAGGACAAGGCTCCCCGGAAACTGTACCGGGACATGGACAACAAGGGCGTGGCCGGCGTCTGCTCCGGCCTGGCCTGGTACTTCAACATCGACGTGACCATCATCCGGATCATCATGCTGGTGGCCCTGATTGCCGGCACGTCGGGATTCTGGATCTACCTGGTGCTGTGGATCGCCATCCCCAAGGCCCTGACCCCGGCCCAGCAGTGCGAGATGCGGGGCATCCCGGCCACCGCGGAGAACATGGCGCGTTGCAAGAACTACGCGCAGGACACCAATAACCGATAGCCTTATGGAGAGCACGACCGACAATGTCCGTTCGCAGATGCGGAAGGGCGTGCTGGAATACTGCATCCTGTGTATTCTCAGCAAGCAGGAAGCCTACGCTTCCAGCATCATCGACTCCCTCAAGGCCGCGAACATGATCGTGGTGGAGGGAACCCTGTACCCCCTGCTCATCCGGCAGAAGAACCAGGGGCTGCTTACCTACCGCTGGGAGGAGTCCACGCAGGGCCCGCCCCGGAAGTACTATGGAATTACCGAGAAAGGCCGCGCCCAGCTCGCGGAGATGGACGCCGCCTGGCAGGAAATGGTGGAAAGTATTGACGCGCTGAAGAAATGACCGAGATTGAGAAAGTGAGCATCGGAGGCTATGCCTTCACGCTCGAGAAAGCCGCCGCCGAAGAGGTGGGGCAGTATCTGAAGAACCTGGAGGCCCATTACCTGGGCAAGCCGGGCGGCAAGGAAATCATGGAGGGCATCGAGGAACGGATGGCCGAGCTCCTGCTGGAACGCTGCGGACGGGGTCGGGTCGCCACGATGGCCGACATCCAGAGCCTGATCGGCATCCTCGGCCGCCCCGAGCGGATCGAGGCCGACGATCCCGAGCCGTCGGAGGCGCAGGCCAAGCCCCAGAAGAAGCTTTACCGCGACCTGGAGAACAAGAAGATCGCCGGCGTCTGCGCGGGTCTTGGCAACTATTTCAACTTCGACGTCGTGGCCATCCGGATCATCTTCTGCGTCATCGCCCTGGCCCTTCTGTTCGGAGGCATCGATGACGGAGCCTGGTCCCTTCTCGGATTCGTCGCGTACGGCATCCTGTGGCTGGCGATGCCGGCGGCCCGCACGGCGCAGGAGCGCTGGGCGATGAAGGGCGACGCGGGCACGCTGGACGACATCCAGCGCAACATCCGCAATGGAGTCGAGGAGATGGGCGACGCGGCCCGGCGGGGGATGAATGAAGTGCGCGACACGGTCCGCGGGCACGGCAACGAGCTGGGCAAGATCCTGCTCCTGGTCATCGGCATCATCCTGCTCCTGAGCGGCGTGTCCGGGCTGGCTTCGGTGTCCGTTCTCGGCCTGAAGGGGCCGACGCTGTTCAGTGCGCCTATCGACAGTTTCCTGGATGACATCTCCCTGCACGCGCCGGCCTTCTATGAGATGCTCAATACCCCCTGGATCCTGGTTCTCGCGGTGCTGGCCGTCGTCCTGCCCCTGATTTGGCTCATCTACGGAGGCATCCTGCTGATCTTCGGCTTCCAGCCGCCGAAATGGCGTCCGGGCCTGGTCATCTTCGTCCTCTGGCTCGTCGTCCTGGTGGTCGTGGGCGTCCTGTTCGCCATGGGTGTCGTCTCGACAGAATACCTGCACGCCTGATTGGAAATGTCCGTGTTTTTCCGTACTTTTACGGAACTTACACGGACACTATGCTATTGACCCATCTCGTCGCGCTCGTTGCCGCGGCTACTATCCAAATCCATCACTGCCAGGTTCCCGTCATCCAGGACAAGGACGTCCCGGTGGCGACGGTGACGGTCCCGGAAGGGGCGGAACCTGTTTTCAAAGTCTCTCTGCGCGGATTGCGCCGCAAGGCTCTCCGCTCCTGGGAAGTCCGGGACGGCGTCTTGTATGTCAACTTGGACGCGGCCCGCGTGAAAGATATCCGGAAGCCTTTCTCCCTGAAAATCAGGGCGAAAGGCTTTTCCGTCCAGGAGGACGGCGCCCGGAAGCACCGGCTCGCCCGCAAGGTGCGCACCGCCGGCGACGACGGGGTGGCCGCCTACCGAATTCCCGGCTTGGTGACCACGAAAAAGGGCACGCTCGTGGGCGTGTACGACATCCGGCACGAGAATTCCCGCGACCTGCAGGGGCACGTGGACGTGGGCGTGAGCCGCTCCACGGACGGCGGCCGCACCTGGGGGCCGATGACCGTCGCCATCGACATGGGCGAATGGGGCGGGCTGCCGCAGAATGTCAACGGCGTCGGCGATCCCTGCATCCTGCTCGACGAGGTGACCGGGGACCTGCTCATCTTCGCGGCCTGGACCCACGGCGGTGAGGCGGGGAAGGCGGCCTGGTGGACGGCCGGCAGCGGCTTCGAGCCCGCTACGACTCCGCAGCTCGTGATGGTCCGCTCCACCGACGACGGCCTCACCTGGTCCGCGCCCGTGAACCTCACGCGGCAAGTCAAGCAGGAAGCCTGGAATTTCACCTTCCAGGGCCCCGGCCGCGGCATCACGATGGACGACGGCACCTTGGTCGTCCCGTTCCAGCATCAGGAGCCGGAACCGGAGCGCACCCCGGCCGCCGGCATCATGTACTCCACGGACCGCGGCCTCACCTGGCACGTCCACGAATACGCCAAGATCAACACCACGGAGTCCCAGGTGGCCGAAATCGCCCCCGGCGAGCTGATGCTCAACATGCGGGACAACCGCAAGACCGGCCGCGCCGTCTATGTGACGAAGGATATGGGCCGCACCTGGGCCCCGCACGAGTCGGACGGCCAGCTCGTAGAGCCCGTCTGCATGGCCAGCCTGCTGAAAGTCCGGGCCTCCGAGAACGCCCTGAAGCAGGACATCCTCCTGTTCTCCAATCCCGCGGACGCGAACGACCGCAAGAACATCACCATCCAGCTGAGCCTGGACGGGGGAAAGACCTGGACCCGGAAATGCCTCCTGGACGAAGGCGAAGGCTGGGGCTATTCCTGCCTCACGATGATCGACCGCAAGACCGTGGGCATCCTCTACGAGAGTTCCCAGGCCCACATGACCTTCCAGGCGATTCCCCTAGATGACATCCGGTAAAAGATTCCTTCACCCTCCGGGTTCGGAATGACAAAATACCTCGGTTCGGAATGACAAATAAACTCGGAATGGATGACAAAAAAACCTCGGAATGAGACGTGTCATTCCGAGGAGGTTGAAAACCGACGAAGGAATCTGCCGATTACTTGATAAACGCATGCGCGGAGGTCATCGCCTTCGGGTCGAGGGCCTCGTCCAGCTTCTCCTGGGTCATCAGGCCGTGCTCGAGCACGAGGTCATAGACGCTGCGGCCGGTTTCGAGGGCTTCCTTCGCGACCTTGGTGGAGGCCTTGTAGCCGATGTACGGGTTCAGGGCCGTGACGATGCCGATGGAGTTCTTCACCATCTCGAAGCAGTGGTCCACATTGACGGTGATGCCGTCGATGCACTTGGTGCGGAGGGTGTTCATCACGTTGACGAGCCAGGTCTGGCTCTCGAGGATGCACTGGACGATGACGGGCTCCATCACGTTCAGCTGCAGCTGGCCGGCCTCGGCGGCGAAGGCGACGGCGGTGTCGTTGCCGATGACCTTGAAGCACACCTGGTTCGTGACCTCGGGGATGACGGGGTTCACCTTGCCCGGCATGATGGAGGAACCCGGCGCCATCGGCGGCAGGTTGATCTCGTGCAGGCCGCAGCGGGGGCCGGAGGCCATCAGGCGCAGGTCGTTGCAGATCTTGGAAAGCTTGATGGCGAGGCGCTTCAGCGCGGCGGAGTAGCTCACGTAGGCGCCGGTGTCCGGGGTGGCTTCCACCAGGTCGGGGGCTTTCACGAACTGGTCGCCGGTGAACTCGGAGAGGCGGATGGTGCACAGCTCGGCGAAGCCCGGGACGGCGTTCAGGCCGGTGCCGATGGCGGTACCGCCCATATTGACCTCTTTCAGAAGGACGGCGTTGCGCTCAAGGTTCGCGATTTCCTCCTCCAGGTTGTTCGCGAAGGCGTTGAATTCCTGGCCGGAAGTCATCGGGACGGCATCCTGCAACTGTGTGCGGCCCATCTTGATGATGTCCTTGAACTCCTTGCCCTTGGCGCGGAAGGAGGCGATCAGGTCGGTGAGGGCCTTCTCCACGTGGCGGTTCATCCGGACGAAGGTGTAGCGGAAAGCGCTCGGGAAGGCGTCGTTCGTGGACTGGGCGCAGTTCACGTGGTCGTTCGGAGAGCAGTACTGGTACTCGCCCTTGTTATGGCCCATCAGTTCGAGGGCGCGGTTCGCGATCACCTCGTTGGCGTTCATATTGACGGAAGTGCCGGCGCCGCCCTGCATCATGTCCACCGGGAACTGGTCGTGGAACTTGCCGTCCACGATCTCCTGGCAGGCCTTGACGATGGCGTCCGCGATGGTGCGGTCCAGCACGCCGAGTTCGGCGTTGGCCTCCGCGGCGGCCATCTTCACGTAAGCGATCGCGATGATGTACTCCGGATAGTGGAGCATCTGCGTCGTGGAAATCTTGTAATTGTTGAGGGCCCGCTGGGTCTGGACGCCGTAGTAGGCGTCGGCCGGTACCTGGAGCTCGCCGAGGAGGTCGCTTTCGACCCGGAATTTGGTTTTAGGCATATCTAAATGTGTGTTAGTTCCAATTCAACAAAGATAACGATTTATCTCGGTTTTCCCAATTTCCGGTTCGGAATCGTAAGCAGTTACTCCAGCATGATGGCCCGCAGGTCGTCGATGTCCTTCTGCGGCACGCCGATCTGGAGCAGGTATTTCACGATCCGCTCGGGGTAGGTGCCGCTGTCGGTTTCCTTGAAGATGGTCTTGCGGATGGACTTGTAACTGTAGGTGGTGCGGACGTGGCCGTAATACGAGTTTCCGTCGTCATCCTTGGACATGCTCCAGCCTTCCGGGGAGAAATAGGTGAGTTCATAGTCCTTGGCCATGTCGTTCTCGCTCACGCCCAGCGCGCCTTCCAGCAGGACGGCCAGCGTGCCGGTACGGTCGCGGCCGGCCGCGCAGTGGAAATACACGGGCTTGTTTTCCCGCAGGCACTTCACCACGAAGCAGAAGGTTTCCTTCACCTTGGGCTTGTTGTCCCGGACCATGTGGTTGTACCCGCTGTCGAAGCCCGGCGCGAAGAAGGCGATGTCGTCGCCCACCGGGGACTTGGAGGGCACGTCCTCGGCTTCGCGGAGGTCCACTTCGGCCTTGATGCCCTGGGCCCGGAACTCCGCCTTGCCGACGGCGTTCAAGCGGGAGCCGTGGAGGGCGCCGCCGCGGTACAGCTTCCGGAAGGCCACGGTCTTGCCGCCGAGGCCTTTCCGGCCGCCCAGGTCGCGCGCATTGCGGCCCTTGGGTTCGAAGTACACCTGGTGCAGCAGGCCCTTGGTCTTGAACGAACCCTCGGCGACGACCTGGCCGTCCGCGGTGGAGGTTACGGTCCATTGGTACTCCCGGCCGGGGACCAGGTTGGTCATGGCCTGGCTGGCGGCGCCGGCCGCCAGGCTGTAGTCCCGGCTCCAGTCGCCTTCCTGGACGTGCAGATTCAGGCTTCCGGCCGAGGCGTCGGAGGTCCAGGAGATGGTGTGCGTGGGCGGGATGTCGGCTTCGCCGGGACCGCCGCCGGGATAGTCCGTGATGCGGGTGAAACTGTACTCGGCATCCGTATCGGGGTTGTTGGTCTCGGGATAGTTGACTTCCTCCAGGTACTTCTGGACATACTCGTTCGTCACGAGGATGGCCGTCGGGTCCTCCGGCGGGGTGGGTGGCGTCGGGGTGGTACCGCCATTGGCGCCGTTACCGTCGTTATTCCCGTTGTTATTCCCGTTGTTGTTTCCGTTATTGTTCCCGTTATTCCCATTGTCTCCGCTGTTGCCCCCTTGCTGGCCCGTGGGCTTGCCGGGGATCGGGATGACAATTTTCTGGGTAGGCTTGTCGCACGCGAGCAGCAGCGGCAGGGCGACAAAGAAGAAGGTAAGCAGTCGTTTCATGGCAGATTCCTTTTTCGTCTGTCACAAATGTAGGAAAAAGGCGCTTATTTTTTGCCGGCCTTCCGCAAATTGGTGCTAATTATCCGCGAATTGCGAAATCGGACGGGTTTGACGGTTTCCGGGAAAATGGTTAAATTCGCAATCAGTTTGCTGATGGTATGGAAGAACCCATTCTAAACGCCCACAACAAGGAAGAGTATCCGCCGATGCACACGGCGGAGCATATCCTGAACGGAACGATGGTCCGCCTGTTCGGCTGCCCGCGGTCCCGCAATGCGCATATCGAGCGGAAGAAGTCCAAGTGCGACTACCTGCTGGACGCCTGCCCGACGGACGAGGAGGTCGCCCGGATCGAGGCGGCCGTGAACGAGGTCATCGGCCGGCACCGGGACGTTACGGTCGATTATATGCCCCGGTCCGAGGCCGCGGCCATCGTGGACCTGAGCAAACTGCCGGAGGACGCCTCCGAGACGCTCCGGATCGTCCGCGTGGGGGATTACGACGCTTGCGCCTGCATCGGCGCCCACGTGAAGAACACCGCGGAAATCGGGACCTTCAAGATCCTCAGCCACGATTATGCGGACGGCCGCTGGCGGGTCCGCTGGAAAGTCATCGAATAAAACATCTGATATGAAAAAGTTTTGCATCCTGCTCCTGCTGGCTTTCGCTGCCGTGGCAGCATCGGCCCAGTCCAAGAAGGTTTCCGTGCTCGGAGACTCCTATTCCACGTTCCAGGGCTACAACCCCGACAACTACCGTCCGTTCTATCCGGACGCGAACAACGATGTCAAGGAAGTGGAGCAGACCTGGTGGAGCCTGTACATTCAGGCCAAGGGCTATGAGCTGGACAAGAACAACTCCTGGGGCGCCACCACCATCACCGGGACCGGTTTCTTCGGCCGGGACGTGACCCCGTCTTGTTTCCTGAGCCGCGTGTTCATGCTTGGCGACCCCGACATCATCTTCGTGTTCGGCGGCACGAACGACGCCTGGCAGCGTGTCCCGCTCGGCGAGTACAAGTATGAAGGCTTGACGAAGGCCGACTGCATGACTTTCCGTCCGGCGCTGGCTTACCTGCTGCAAACCCTGAAACAGCTCTATCCGAAGGCGAAGGTCGTTTCCATCCTGAACTCCGAGCTGCAGGAGGAGGTCAACGAATCCATGCGGGAGGTGTGCAAGCACTGCGATGTGCAGCTCGTCGAACTGCACGACATCGACAAGCAGAACGGCCACCCGTCCATCGCCGGCATGAAGAGCATCTGCGACCAGCTCCTGGAGCAGGTCGCCGACTAGTACTTCTTTCCCAGGAACTCAGAGGGCGTCATCCCCGTCGTTCGCTTGAACAGACGGGTGAAATGCTGCGGGAATTCGAAACCGAGCAAGTGCGCGGTTTCGTTGATGTTGTGCCCGTTCATCAGCAGGTTCTTGCCCTGTTCGACCACGAAGGAATGGATGTAGCCGATGGCGGTGCCGCCGGTGGCCTTGTGCATCACATCTCCCAGATAGCTGGCCGAATAGGCCAGCTCCCCGGCGCAGTACCGGACGGTGGGGACGCCCAGGTCCAGCTGCCGGCCCTCCAGATAATAGTCCCGGAGCAGCTGATGGAAGCGCTTGAGCAGGTCCGATGAGCCCTTGTCCTCTTTCGACAGCTGGCGCAGGTAGATCCGCTGGCAGTATTCCAGGATGACCCGGATGTAGCCCAGGATGACGGCCCGGAGGGCGGGGGAGTCGGCGTTTTCCTGCAGTTCGTGCCGCAACTGCGTGAGCAGCTGCGTGATCCGGCCCCATTCCGAAGGCTCCATCTTCAGGGTTTCCGTGGCGAAATAGGAGAAGAAGGGATACTCCTTCATCCGGGGTTCCAGGTCCGTCCCGTGCAGGAGCTCCGGGGAGAACATCAGCACCCAGCCGCTGATGTAGATGGTTTCGCCGTCATCTTCCCTTCCGCCGATCTGGCCGGGCTCGACGGCGATGATCGAGCCGTCAGGCACGTCGAACATCTTCATCCCGTAGGTCAGGTTCTTCGGAAAGTTCCGCTGGATGAAGAGCCCGTACACCCCGTAGCGGTTCATGCTGGAATGGATGGGCGACACCTCGTCGTAGTGGATGACATTCACCAGCGGATGCAGGATGGGGGCGCCCAGAAAGCGGGCGTACACATTGGGGTCGGAAACGGAGAGGATGTTCTTCATGGCGCTTGTAAAGGTAGAAATTTTCTTTAATCTTTCCAATAATCTGCGATATTGGTAGATATTGGACAAAAATCGGTAAAAGACTGTCCCCGCAACTGCCTACCTTTGCAAAAACAAACGGAAGATGAAAAAGTTTCTCTCCTTTTCCCTGGCAGCCCTGCTGCTGATCGCCTGCAAATCGAATACTGAAAATACCATGAGCACGCTTTCCCTTACCCAAGACTGGGACAAGACCTTCCCGAAATCCGAACTGGTCAATCACTGCAAAGTCACTTTCCACAACCGCTACGGTATCGAGCTGGCGGCCGACATGTATGTTCCGAAGGACGCCGATGGCAAGCTTCCCGCGATTGCGGTGAGCGGTCCCTTCGGCGCCGTGAAGGAGCAGTCCAGCGGCCTGTATGCGCAGCATATGGCCGAAAGAGGCTTCGTGACTGTCGCCTTCGACCCTTCCTTCACCGGTGAATCCGGCGGCGAGCCCCGTCGGATGGCTTCCCCGGACATCAACACGGAGGATTTCCTCGCCGCCGTGGACTTCCTGTCCAATTGCGACCTGGTCGACCCCGAGCGCATCGGTATCATCGGCATCTGCGGATTCGGCGGCATGGCCATCAACGCCGCGGCCCTCGACCCGCGCATCAAGGCGACGGTGGCATCGACCATGTACGACATGAGCAAGGTCAATGTCGAAGGGTACTTCGCCAGCGAGGACACGCCTGCCCAGCGGATGGAGAAGCGCAAGGCCCTGGCCGCGCAGCGCACGAAGGACTATGCGTCCGGCACCTACGAGCGCGCCGGCGGCGTCATCGACCCGCTCCCGGAGGACGCTCCCTGGTTCGTCAAGGATTATCACGCCTACTACAAGACCCCGCGTGGCTACCACAAGCGCAGCGGCAACTCCAACGACGGGTGGAACGTCATCGGCTGCCAGAGCTTCCTGAACCAGCCCCTGCTGGCCTGGGCCGGCGAGATCGAGAATCCCGTCCTCCTCATCCACGGCGAGAAGGCCCACAGCCGCTATTTCAGCGAGTACGCCTTCGGCCTCCTGACCGGCACCAACAAGGAACTCATGATCATCCCCGGCGCCTCCCACGTGGACCTTTATGACGATGTCGCCGGCGTGATTCCTTACGACAAGATGGAAGCGTTCTTCAAAGAGAACCTGAAGTAATATGTTCCGCCCGATCATGATCTGCCTGCTGGCGCTGCTGGCTTGCACCAAGGATCCGGACCCGGTCGTGACCATCCCCGATCCGCCCCAGGAAAAGCCGGACGATACCGGCGGCAACAACGGAAACAACGATACATCCATGCCTACTGAGATCAAGATTACGGTTTCCGGGAAGTCGCTCCCGGTGAAAATCGAGGACAATGCGGCCACGAAGGCCCTTGTCGCGGCCCTTCGCGAGTCTTCCATCACCTATGAGGCCGACGATTACGGCGGCTTCGAGAAGGTGGGCGCCCTCGGACGCTCGCTCCCGACCAGCAATACGCAAATAAGCACCCAGCCCGGCGACGTGATCCTGTACAGCGGCAACCAGATCGTGCTGTTCTATGGCACCAATTCCTGGAGCTACACCCGGATCGGCAAGATGGAATATGGTACGCTGGACGAATTAAAAACCTTCCTGAAGGCCGGACAAGGGAAAATATCCGTAACTTTGTCTTTATAGCCATCGACTATGAAAACGAAACGGATCCTTGCTTTGATGATTATGTCAGTATCGACAGCGACCGGGTTGTGGGCGCAGATCGACGTCCACAGCCATGCCATTACGGCCTCGTACATGAATTTCGTCAAGGCACATGGGGCCGAGATGGACGAAGGATTCCCGATTCCGGGCTGGAACGCGGAGGAGCATCTCGCCTTCATGGACCAGGCGGGTATCGAAACGGCCGTCCTGACGATGCCGGCGCCGCAGCCCTGGTTCGGGGATGGCGCCGAATCGGCGGCTTTCTGCCGCAAGTATAACGAGGAGTGCGCCGCGCTCAAGGCCCGGTACCCCGGGCGGTTCCTGTTTTGCGCCGCCCTTCCGCTGCCTGACGTGAAGCGGGCGGTGGAAGAAGCCATCTATGCGCTGGATGTCCTGCATGCGGACGGCGTGAAGCTGGCCACCAACAGTTACGGCCAATACCTGGGCGATCCGGAACTGGAGCCGCTGATGGAGGTGCTGAACGCGCGCAAGGCCGTGATTATCACGCATCCTCACAAGCCTTCCGCTGTCAATGACAAGCTGATTGCCGAAGTGCCGCTGGCCTCGTACGAGTATTTGGCCGAAACCACGCGTGCCATCCTCAATATGGTCGCGCACGATGTCCTGGTCCGGTATCCCGACCTCAAGGTCGTAGTTCCGCACTGCGGCTCGTTCCTGCCGAACGCCCTTCCGCGTTTCAAGGGTCTCCTGCCCGTCATGATCAAGCAGGGGTATATGAAGCCGGTGGATGTGGACGCCAACGTCGCCCGCCTGTACTTCGACCTCGCCGGCGCTGCGACGGACGATGCCGTCCGCTCCCTCCTGACCATCACGACCGCCGACCATCTGCTCTATGGCTCCGACTATCCCTATGTCGCAGCCCCTGCGCTGGTCGCGACGAAGGGCTCCCTGCAGCAGCGGCTCCCGGCCATGGGCCTGGACCCGCAGGCGGTCCTGTCGGACAACGCCCGCCGGCTCTTCGGCGCCGACATCCCCGTGCGGGAGTATGATGAAAAGCTGGTCCGGCTGGCGGAGATCGAGGTCGTGCCGGGGAAACTCGATGAATATCTGAAGTTCGCCGCGGAGGTCGGTCGCGTGTCCATGGCAACGGAACCCGGTGTCATCGCCCTCTTCTCCATGCAGGACAAGGCCGATCCCAGCAAGGTGTACATCCTGGAGGTCTATGCCGACCAGCAGGCCTATCAGGCCCACATCCAGACCGCCCATTTCCGCAAATACAAGGAGGGCACGGCCGACATGGTCCGGTCCCTCAAGTTGATCGACACCATCCCGCTGGTGATGGCGGAGTTCGTGAAGAAGGCACAATGACAAGACAACCGATGATGAAGACAAGAATAGGCATGCTGGTCCTGATTCTGACCGCATCCGTTTCACTTTTTGCACAGAATGATATGGCACTGACGAAGAAACAGCAGGCTCTCGTGACGATTGCCGCCAACGAGGCGAAAGGAAGTATCGAGGGGCTGAAAGCGGCCCTGAACGAAGGACTTGAACAGGGTTTGACCGTGAGCGAAGCCAAGGAGGCCCTGTCGCATCTGTATGCTTACACCGGCTTCCCGCGCTCGCTGAACGCGCTGGGCGCCCTGCAGCAGGTCATTAAGGAACGCGCGGAGGCAGGTCTTCGCGTGGAGGAAGGCCGCGAGGCCGACCCGCTGCCGAAGGACTACGATGCGCTCCGGCAGGGCACCGAGGTGCAGACGAAACTCGTGGGCGGCCAGCCGTTCACCTACGCTTTCGCCCCGCAGACGGACTTCTATCTGAAGGCCCATCTGTTCGGCGACATCTTCGCCCGGAACAACCTGACTTTCGCCGAGCGCGAAATCGTCACGGTCAGCGCCATTTCCGCCCTGCCCGGCTGCGAGCCGCAGCTGGTGGCCCACGTCTCCGGCGCCCGGAACATGGGCGTGTCCGATGTCGAGCTCCGCGCGCTCCCGGCGTTCCTGGAGGAGAAAGTGGGCTTTGCGGAGGCCGAGCGGCTTCGCGGCGCGCTGGCTTCCGTCCTCGGCGGCACCCATACCCCCGTGCAGACGGTCGATTTCTCCGTCTGGCCCCAGGGCGAGCCGAACTCGGCCTATGCCCAGTATTTCACGGGGAACAACTACCTCGCGCCGATGGAAGGCGGCATTGCCAATGTCACTTTCGAGCCCCGCTGCCGCAACAATTGGCACATCCACCACAAGCAGGTGCAGGTGCTGATCTGCGTGGCCGGCCGCGGCTGGTATCAGGAATGGGGAAAGCCGGCGGTGCCCATGACGCCCGGCACCATCATCGCCATTCCCGCTGAGGTCAAGCATTGGCACGGAGCCGCGAAGGACTCCTGGTTCCAGCACCTGACTTACCACAAGGACGTGCAGGAAGGCGCTTCCAACGAATGGCTCGAGCCGGTGACGGACGAGCAGTATGATGCGCTGTAGATCAGGCTGTCAAACGCCGGCCTTTTTGGTGAAGGCCAGCGAATCACCCCAGGCGTTATACAGAATCTTGTGGCCGATGGCCGCCAACCGGATGTCCAGGCAGGACTGGCACTGGTCGGGCGTGTCGTGGACGCACGCCTTGTCCGGGTAGATGAAATAGCTCTCGCGGTATTCCCCGGGCGTGAGGTTCGGCATGATGACATTGGCCCCGGCGGAGATGGCCTTTTCCCGTCCCTGGGGATCGACCGTCTGGTTCGCTGTCGCAGCCACCATATTGATTTCGGGCATCAGGAGGCGGAGGATGGCGATCATCTTGAGGGTCAGGTCCATGCGCTCGGCGGCGGAAGGAATGAGGTCCTTGAACTTGTACAGGGGCGTGTCGGGGTGGGGGATGTACGGCCCGAGCCCGACCATCGCCACATCCATCTGCTTGAAGAAAAGCAGGTCCGCGGCCAGGTGGTCCAGCGTCTGGAAGGGGAGCCCCACCATCACGCCGGTACCCGTCTGATACCCGGTCCGTTTCAGGATCTCCAGGCATTCGACCCGGTGGCGGAAGTCGTGCAGGCTGTTCTTCGGATGGATCTTGTAGTATAATTCCTCGTTGGACGATTCGATCCGGAGCAGATACCGGTGCGCCCCGGCCTCGAACCAGCGCCGGTAGGTTTCCTCCGTCTGCTCTCCGAGCGAAAGCGTAATGCCGAGGCTTCCGTTGTCGATCTTCTTGATTTCCCGGACCAGGCGCTCGATCCTGTCGATGAAGGCCGCATCGCAGCGCTCGCCGCTTTGCAAGGCCACGGACCCGTAGCCCAGCTCGTGGGCCAGGCGGGCGCAATCGAGGACTTCCTCGTCGCTGAGGCAGTAGCGTTCCACCCGCTCGTTCCCGCTCCGCAGCCCGCAGTAGAAGCAGTTCTTCTCACAGACATTGCCGAACTCGATGAGCCCCCGCAGATGCACGTAATTGTCCAGGTGCTGTAATTTGACCGCCAGCCCGCGCCGGAGAAGGCGCTCCTTTTCGTCGCCTTCTGCGGCCAGGAGAACCTTGATTTCCTCCCGGCTCAGGTCCTGCTTGCGGAGTATGTCGTCAAATGCCGGAATCATCGTCATTATTCACCCGTCGGGAAATTTCTCCCAAAGGTAATAAAAAAATCAACAGCCATTGAACCATGCGACGATTTCCTTGATGCGGCCATCCTCGTCCAGGATGAAATAGAGAAAGACGTCGGAATCCTCCAGATAATAATTGTAGCGAGACGAATCCTTCTTGTCCTGCTCGACGTGTACACCTTCCCGGCATTTCATATTCGGCTTGCGCCCGACCCGGAGGCCGCCGACAATCCAGTCGTCGCCGACCAGGAACCGAGGAGAGACGATGGTGTAATCGCTCAGGCAACCATCCTCGAACCAGATTTTATCGCCGCTGTCCAACGTGACGGTGAGCACATGCTGTGATTGGCATTCGTCGTAGCCTTCTTTGTAGGATGCGATCTTTCCGAAGGTCCATTCGATGCATTCGAGGGCTGTCTCCAGCCGCTCCTTGGGCATGCACACCGGCTCCCGCACCTCCGGGTCCCAGTAACCATCCAGGTATTCCGGCAGCCCGGTACTGAAAACTCTGCTGCCATAATGCACCTGACCGATGCTCTGTGCCCCCAGGGCGACAGGAATCAGGAGAAGCAGTAGAAATAAGCCTTTCTTCATAAAGTCAAATACTTAGTCGGGAAAAAGCTTGCAAATATCCCGCCACAAGGTCCAGGACCGTAAAATCCTAATTCATTCCCGTTCCGGCCTACATTTTTCCGCTTGTTTTGCCGATATTTGCAACCTCAAAAGATCGGTATGAATTACAATGGCATCCTCGTCGGCGCGGCCGTGTTCCTGAGCATCGGCATCTGTCATCCCCTGGTCATCAAGATGGAATACCAGTGGGGAAAGCAGAGCTGGTGGGTCTGGCTGGTGGTGGGCCTGGCATTTTGCATCCTCTCTCTGCTCGTTCAAAACGATATCCTGTCCATCATCATCGGCGGCTTCGCCTTCTGCTGCCTCTGGGGCATCCACGAGATGTTCCTCCAGGAAAAGCGCGTGCTCCGCGGCTGGTTCCCGGAGAACCCGAAGCGGCACGCCTATTACGAGGCAAGACGCAAGGAACTGGGAATTAACGGATCAAATTAATCTCTTTGCTGCTTTGCCGTAAAAGGCATATCTTTGTGTGAAGAAACGTTGTCTTGCACGAAGAATTATGCCCCAAAATATCGAGATACGCGGCGCCAAGGCCCATAACCTCAAGAATTTAGATGTAGATATCCCCCTCGGGAAGATTGTCGGGATCGCCGGTGTTTCCGGCTCCGGAAAGTCTTCCCTGGCGCTGGGAGTGCTGTATGCCGAGGGCTCCCGCCGCTATTTGGAATCCCTTTCCACCTATACCCGCCGCCGGATGACCCAGGCATCGCGCGCGATGGCCGACGACGTGCGCTACGTCCCTGCGGCGCTGGCTTTGCACCAGCGCCCCGGTGTGCCGGGCATCCGGAGCACTTTCGGAACCTTGTCCGAGCTGCTGAACAGCCTGCGCCTGATGTTTTCCCGCCTCGCGAGCCACCGCTGTCCCAACGGGCACTATCTGGAACCGACGCTGGACGTAGCCGCGGAACAGCCGATTCATTGTCCGGTCTGCGGAGAGCGGGTCTATGCGCCCGGCGCAGAGCAGTTGGCTTTCAACAGCGAGGGCGCCTGCCGCTGCTGCGGCGGAACGGGCATCGTCCGCACCGTGGACGAGTCCACCCTCGTCCCCGACGAGTCGCTGACCATCGATGAAGGGGCGGTCGCTCCGTGGGGCTCGCTGATGTGGTCGCTGATGAAGGATATCGCCCGGGAGATGGGCGTCCGGACCGATGTGCCCTTCAAGGATCTGACACCCCGGGAGAAGGAGATCGTCTATCACGGCCCGGCCGAGAAGCGCCACATCATCTACAAGAACGAGAAGACCAACGGGTTCGCCGAGATGGACTTCACCTACTACAACGCCGTCTACAGCGTGGAGAACGCGCTGGCCAAGGTCAAGGACGAAGCCGGGATGAAGCGCGTGGAGAAGTTCCTGAAGGAGGATGTCTGTCCGGAATGCGGAGGAACCCGCCTTTCCGAGGCCGCCAGGGCCCCGCTCCTGCGGGGAATCAACCTGGCCGACGCCTGCAAGATGCCGCTGTCCGAGCTCATCGAATGGGTGAAAGGCGTTCCGGCTTCGCTCCCGGCGCCGATGCGGCCGATGGCGGAGCGAATCTGCGAGTCCTTCCACGACACGGCCCGCCGCCTGGTGGATTTAGGTTTGTCTTACCTGTCGCTGGACCGTGCCGCCTCCACCCTGTCCACGGGGGAGCGTCAGCGGGTGCAGCTGGCGCGGGCCGTCCGCAACCGCACGACCGGCGTCCTGTACGTGCTGGACGAACCTTCCATCGGCCTGCATCCTTCCAACCTGGAGGGGCTCACGGGGGTGATGGACGACCTGGTCGCGGACGGCAATACGGTCGTGCTGGTGGACCATGACACCCAGGTCCTGGCCCATTCCGACTGGGTGGTCGAGCTGGGCCCCGAAGCCGGGGCGAAGGGCGGAAACATCATTGCGCAGGGGACGGTCCGGCAGTTGGAAGCCAACCCGGCATCCCGCATCGGCCCCTTCCTGAAAAGCGGCCTGGAACCGGCGTCCCGGCGGGCGGATCTCTTCGCGCTGGGCGCCATCCAGATGGTCACGGCGGCCATCCATACCGTGAAACCGCTGGAAGTCTCTTTCCCGAAAGGGCGTCTGTCCGTCGTGACGGGCGTGTCCGGTTCCGGCAAGACGACCTTGATCCTGGAAAGCCTGGTCCCCGGACTGAAAGCGAGTATCGACGGGCAGAAGTTGCCCCCGCATGTCGTGCGCCTGGAATCGGAAGGAATCCGTCAGGTCAAGCTGATCGACGCGACCCCCATCGGCATCAATGTCCGCTCGACGGTGGCCACGTATGCCAATATCCACGACGAACTCCGGAAGGTTTTCGCCCGGAGCGAGGATGCCAAGGCCGGCGGCTGGAAGGCGGGCGACTTTTCCTACAACACCGGGAAACTCCGGTGCCCCACCTGTGACGGGACAGGCAGCATCAGCCTGGACGTCCAGTTCCTGCCGGATGTGGACATTCCGTGCCCGGACTGCCACGGCTCCCGCTATGCCCGGGCGGCTTCGGAAATCCGCCGCAAAGGGGGGCATTCCCTGCCCGAACTGATGGCGATGAGCGTCGATGAGGCCCTGGAGGCCTGCGGGGACCTGTCCCTGGTCAAGGGCCGGCTGCAAGTCCTTCACGACCTCGGACTCGGATATCTGACCCTCGGCGAAGCGACGCCCAGCCTCTCCGGTGGAGAAGCCCAGCGCCTGAAGCTCGCCAGTGAGATGGGGCGCGGGCAGGGCGATTCCGTCTTCGTTTTCGACGAACCCACCATCGGCCTCCATCCGCTGGACGTGAAGACCTTGATGAAGGTGTTCCGTCATCTGATCGACAACGGCGCCACGGTCATCGTCATTGAACACGACCTGGACGTCATCCGCCAGGCCGACTATGTCGTGGATATGGGACCCGGCGGCGGTGAGCAGGGGGGAAGGGTCGTGGCCACGGGAGCCCCGGCGGAAATCGCTTCCTGCCCGGAAAGCGTCACCGGGAAGTATCTTTGATGGCTATCGGATAAAATTCATCCCCCTCCAGGGCTCGTCGGCCCGTCCCGGGGCGGGTTTGCCGCCGGTGGCCTTGAGCAGCCAGGCCATGTTGTTGGCCAGGGCACGCATCGTCTGAAGACCTTCCGTGTCCAGCGATGCCTGGCCGGGAGCCGCGCCATAGAGGATATTCCAATACTGGGAACCCACCACGGGCATGTTCATCATCTGGAAAGGCATGTTCAGCGTCTCGAAAGAGGCCGTAGCACCGCCTCGGCGGCAGACGGCGACCGCGGCGGCCGGCTTGCCGGAGATGCTGGCTCCGTTGGAGTAGAACGCCCGCTGGATGACGCTGAGGACGGCCCCGTTCGGCTGCCCATAATAGACGGGCGAGCCCACGATCAAGGCATCGGCCTCGGCGAACTTCTCGCTGATGCGGTTGCAGATATCATCGTCAAAGACGCACTTCCCGGGGTTCCGGGAGCAGCCCCCGCAGGCAATGCATCCCCGGACGGCCTTGTTGCCGATCCAGACAATCTCGCTGTCGATGCCGTTGACTTTCAGCTGTTTCGCGATTTCGCTCAAGGCCACGGCCGTATTGCCCTGCTGATGCGGGCTGCCGTTGATCATCAGTACCTTCATAGTTTTTCCCTTTTTGTCGTTAGCCAATGCTTCCACGCCCGTGCCCGCCAGCAAAGCGCCGCCGGCGGCTAAGGCCGATTTCCCGATGAAATCTCTCCGGTCCATTTTATACGGTTTTGATAGCTGCGAAGTTAGCAATTATTTCCATATCTGCGTAGGACCCCGGTTTGCCGATGTCCTGAAAAATGAGTAAGTTTGTTCGGATAAGCGACGATCAGTATGGCTTGCAACGTGGATTTTGTACAATTTATCGTCGACCAGTGCTCGGGCGCCGGTGACATCACGGTCAGAAAGATGATGGGGGACTACTGCATCTACTGCAACGGGGTCCTGTTCGGTCTCATCTGCGACAATAACTTCTACGTCAAAGTGACTGAAGCCGGCGAAGCCGTCCTCGAAGAAGTCGAGCTCCGGCAGCCCTATGAAGGCGCCAAGGACTATTTCTATGTCGGCAATGTCGATAACCGGGATTACCTGGAGGACATCGTCAAGGCGACGCTCCCCGAGCTCGTTTCCCCGAAGGCCAGGTCCAGGAAGCAAGCGAGGAAGAATCGGCAAGTCCCTATTTCGCTGGACGAAGTCATCGCCCCCGACCTGGTCTGTTCACAGGACCTGCGGGCCTTCTTCCAGCAGCATCTCGGCCCGGATTTCCGCTTCAAGGTGGAGTTCCAGGACTGGCTGCACCGGAACGCCGGCCTCACTTACCGGGATGCCGTAGAGGCGTATAAACAATTCGTACAGATTTAAATTTGAAGGTATCATATGGAACAGAAGTTTTGCCAGAGCTGCGGAATGCCGCTTACCGATGAAATCCTCGGCACGAATGCCGACGGAAGCAAGAATGAAGATTACTGCATCTACTGCTACAAGGACGGCAAGTTCCTGCAGGACTGCACGATGGACGAAATGATCGCATTTTGCGCCCAGTTCGTGGACGAGGTCAACAAGAACCTGCCCCAGCCCATCACAAAAGAGGAGTATATTGCCCAGATGCAGATGTACTTCCCGCAGCTGAAGCGTTGGCGGAAAGAGTAGGCCTATCCTCTGCAACGGATAAGACGTGGCCTACTGAAGCGCGTCGACGGGGAGGGGAGTGCGGCCTGTGTAGGCCTGGCCGGTGAAGGTGGCGATCCGGACCCCGTCCTGGTTCGTGACCTCCACTTCCGCGGTCGGCAAACGATGGTGGGCACAGGAAATATGCCCTTCCGCCCGGAGCGTGTCTCCTTCCCGCGCCGATACATGATAGTAGATGGTCGAATTGATGGCGAAAGTGAGGTTTTCGCCCTGATTGACCAGCGCCGCGAACACCAGGTCGGCGAGCGTGAAGATGGCTCCGCCCTGGCAGACACCGCCGGCGTTGAGGTGTGCCGAGGTCACTTTCAATTCGGCGACAGCCGAGCCGGGGGCGATTTCCACGAGCCGGGCTCCGCTGCCCGCCGCGAAACGGTCGCCTGTGTTGAGGTAATCCTTCAGAGTCATAAGCAATTAATCTTCCCAAAAATAATCGTTTTTGGGGAGATCGCCAAATACGCTCATCCCTGGGAAGGCGTCTTGCCGCCCGCTTTGCCGGGCTTCAGGATCATGAAGATGACGGCGGCTATGCAGATGGCGATGCCGACGGCCATTCGGAAGGTCAAGGGCTCTCCGAACAGCA
Source organism: uncultured Bacteroidales bacterium (assembly GCA_900316525.1). Taxonomy (GTDB): domain Bacteria; phylum Bacteroidota; class Bacteroidia; order Bacteroidales; family UBA932; genus Cryptobacteroides. Next base: position 6,710 of record ONDF01000001.1, on the reverse strand, counting down.
GCGTGCCGATGAGGATGGCTGTCAAGGGTTCGAACACGCCCAGGACGGCGGTCTTGGTCGGGCCGATGTAGCGGGACGAAATCGCCAGCGTGAGCAGGGAAATCATCGTCGGGACGATGGCCAGGCCCAGGAGATTTCCCCAATCGGCGGGGGTGTCGATCCCTTCCAGCATCCCTCCGCCCTGCGTGGTGCGGATGAGGGCGAACAGCAGGGCGCCGGTGACCAGCGAATAGAGCGTGATTGTATGCTCGGACGTGTTCCGGATGCGTTTGCTCCGGTTCACGACCACCAGATAGAAGGAGTAGCACAGGGCCGACCCGACGGCCAGCAGGATGCCGGGGAGGCGGATCTGGGCGTTGCCGGAGGGGGCGGAAAGCAGGAGGATGCCGCCGAAGGTGGCCAGGATCGAGAGCCAGGTCTGCCAGCTGGGATAGATCCGGAGGAAGACCATGATCAAGGCGACGAATACCGGATACAAATAGACCAGCGTCGTGGCAAGTCCGGACGGAATAAAGTCGTAGGAATAGAAAAGCGTGAGGCTGCTGCCCGCAAAAAAGAGTCCCAGCAGGACCAGGAGGCCGATTTCGCGCCGGCCTGCCCGGAAGGTCTCTTTCCGCAGCAGCATCCAGACAGCCAGGATGGCGGCCGCGATTCCATATCGGAAAAAGAGCATCACCAGAATGGGAACGCCGCTCTCTATCAAGGCTTTTCCGAACAGCGGGTTGGTCCCGTACGAAACGCCGGCGATGATGCCCGCGACAAGGCCGATGAGCCTTTTTTTGCCGATATCCAGCTTCCTTTTCATAATCCTTGTCCAGATTTGGGGCGCAAAGATACGATTTTTCAGTGATAAATCGCCATAAATGGGGATTTCGTGCAAGAGGAAAGCTCCGTAATTTTGCAGTCGTGAAACGCAAGACTGTAAGACTATGAAACCCATTCTCAAGCTCATCCTGCTGGCGGCAGCCTATCTTCTCACGTACGTTCTGGGCTCTTGTACCGGTCTCATCCACCCGGCGTGTTACGCGTATGTCGGGGCGATTCTGCCCCTGCTGACCGCGTTCATCTATCTTTTGACCTGCACGACCATCCGCGGGTTCGGCGCGGCAACGGTCCTGAACGGATTTGTCTTCGTCATCCTGGTCCTGACCATTCCCGTTTCCATCCTTGCCATGCGCTTGGCGGAACGGTCGCTGAAGAAGCAGACGGAGGGATTGAAATAGACCCTGGAAGCTACTCTTCGGCATAATACAAACCCCGGCAGTCTTGGATGATTGCCGGGGTTTATTTGAACACACAAGTCTTCGCCGGGTTTGATAATGTGCCGTGGAATTCGTATGTTTGTTCAGAACAATCGGCGTCATTGAACACAGAACAGCTTTATTCATATGAAAATCAGAATCACCGCCGTCAGGAAGGCGTCGTATCCGGATTTGATGGCGAAATATGAGAACCCGATCGAGCACACATGCGATGTGCTGGAGGGGCAGGAGTGGATTTCCGTCGATGGAAAATGTCCGGAAGGGATGTGCCCCTCGGCTTGGGGCTCCATGCGGGAATTCGTCGAGGCGCTGGCCCGTGGTGAAGGCAACTTCTTCGACGGATGGATGAAGAATCCCTTGAGCGCCATGATCAGCTGCAACGACGGCTTTCGACCGGTGAGTTTCTATATGGAAGTGATATGAAGAACACGAATCTTTGAAAGCATGATCAAAACGCAGAAAGATGGCCTTTGATTTCAAGAAAGAATACAAGGAGTTTTACCTCCCACCGGCAAAACCGGTGGTTGTGACGGGCCCGAAGGCGAATTACATCGCCGTGCGCGGCAAGGGCGATCCCAACGAGGAAGGGGGCGCCTATCAGCAGGCCATCGGCATCCTGTATGCCGTTGCCTATACCCTGAAAATGAGTTACAAGACGGACCATCGGATTGAAGGCTTCTATGAGTATGTCGTTCCACCGCTGGAGGGTTTCTGGTGGCAGGAGGGCATTGGCGGCATCGATTACAGCGACAAATCGACCTTCTGCTGGATTTCCGTCATCCGTCTGCCGGATTTTATCACCGAGGCCGATTTCGACTGGGCGGTGCAGACTGCGTCCAAGAAGAAAAAGATGGATTGCTCCTGTGCGGAGTTCCTGACGGTTGACGAAGGTCTATGCGTGCAGATCATGCATATCGGCCCTTACGATGACGAGCCCGCATCAGTTGCGCTGATGGACCAGTACCTGGCGGAGAATGGCTATATGAATGATCTCTCGGCAACGCGCCTGCACCATGAGATTTATCTCTCCGACGCCCGCAAGGTCGCTCCGGAGAACTGGAAAACGGTTATTCGGCATCCCATAAAAAGAGCATGAACCAACGGATTGCTTTCCGGCGGCATGGGCCGAATATCATATCGGCGATGAGGATAGCGGGTTCCATGGGCCTGTTGCGCCATCCGGCTGCTGCCGCTCCTGTCGATTCCCTCGTGGCTTTGGATCTGGGCTGGAATCATCGTCGTTATTAAGATTGTCAATCAGGTATCTGCCTTGGCTGTCTTCAAACGGTTCTGCTTCCCTCATACCATAGCCAACAAACTGACTGGCTTCCTGCTTTTCCTGGCCGTGCCGGCCATTTTCTGGACCGTGATTCCAGTCGCCGTCGTGTCCGCTATTGCGACCTTTGCGGCCATTCAGGAGGGGCGAGTGCTAGGTGACGGCGAATACGTCGCGAACGAGCAGATGAACGATAAGGGCTTCCTGAAGATGATTGGCAAGTAAACAGGACTTTATCGCCATTACACAAACCCCGACAGTCATTGATGATTGCCGGGGTTTTCATCGGAATTCTCACAGTTCCGGTTGGGCGATGATGTGAAGATGGTTTGATTGTGCCCCATGTTCGTCGACGGGGCTCAATGCTGTCCGTAGTAAATCCAAGTCCAGGCATTCCTCCAGCTTGGAAATGGTGTCCAGTGTCAGGTTCTCCGATCCTTTGAGGAGTTTGGAAACGTATTGTGGGGAGCACTTCATTCTTTCGGCCAGTTCTCTCTGACTGAGTTTCTTCTCCTCCAGCCGGTTCATCACCGTCAAGGCGATGAATCCGGAATATCGGAGCCAACGACGGTTCTCCCTCCGCCATTGCGCCTTTTCTTTCCAGCCGGTTTTTACTTCGTGTTTCTCCAGCGTGGAGAGCTCTTTGTCAGTCGTCACTCTCATGGTAATCTTCAAATCCGTTATAGTCAAATATCCCGATCGAGATCAAGTAATCTCGTACTTTGTTCAGTTTTGCCAGTTCCATCAGTGTGTGCTCCCGCTCCTGCATGGTCGCAGTCAACTTGATGGCACCGCCAGTAATGATGTAGCGTCCCGATTCCAACCTGATGGCATAGAGCCGAAGCCATGAAGCGTGCATGTTAAATCGGCCTTTTGCCTTCTCCCTTCCCAGGATGACCTCTGACATTCTTGTGTTTTCCAGTGGCCGGAACAACTCGTCCAGGTCGGCATCTGGGTTCAGGTCCATGATCAGGCACTCCAGTTCATTCGCGTCATCCACGGTGTCGAATACCGCCCGGTCGATATCCGTAATGTGGAAGAACGTCGCCAGGTCATCGACATGTTTGGTAAAGAACTCCCTTAACCACTCATAATCATTCCATTGTGTAAATACCTTCTCCAAGATGTTCACACAGTCCTCATCATACATCACAGCCCAAAGCCGCCCGTTCTCCAGCACTCGCTCGAATCTCATAGTCCTTCTTTTTTACAAAGATAGCACTTGTATTTGAATAATCAACCTAAAAGTTGATTCTTGAAGGAAAGTGTTTGATCCTTTCAAAAAACAGATTCTTTTAACAGATTGCAAAATGGCCGCCAGAAATAATTTTTGATTTTTTTAAAAACTCGTATCTTTGCGTCCCTTTTTAGAGCAAGTCAGTTGTAGTAAGCTATGAAGAAATTTCGTTTTATTGTGTGCGCCATGATGGCGTTAGCGATGTTGTCATGTGAAAAAGACCCGCGGGGAACCCGGGAATATGATCCGATGAAGTCACTCCCCGAAAGCGTTGTTTGGGATTTTTACGGACGCTATCCGGAGGCAACGGACATTATGGTTATTGGAGGAGAAAAGGAAGTGAAAATATCCCTTATAGACAAGGATGGATACAAGAACGAGGCCATTTATGTCAATGGGGAATGGACATACTCCCAGAAGAGTTTGGATGTCAAAGATTTCCTCAACGTTTTCCCCAAGCCGGTCCGCTCGGCTTATGTCAAGACGGGAATCTCTCACGAGTATTTCTATGAAAGCAATTATGTCCTTGAGATCGAAAGGGCGGGAATGGCTCAGAAACAGTATGAGGTCGACTGTCTTGGTTACTATGTGGACGGCGATGAATTGATTGATAATCTGGTTTATCACATCGTCATTACCGAGGATGGCACATTGCTCTCTTACAGTCACCGTCTATTCAACCAGTCTATCTGGTGGGCCGATTTGAGCCCTGCTATGGATTTTGTTCGTAGTAAGTACCCTAATGCATCGATTCTCGGAGCGGCCAATGATGGAGAGCAGTATTTATACATCCGCCACGAAGGCATCCTGAAGACCGTGACGTTCCATTCCGCACCCTCTGCTGAAGACTTCGAGTGGAGACACACGGAATATGCGCTTCCTATGGACACGATGCTTCCTGCGCACGTCCGGAAAGAGATCAAAGAGTACGAGGCCGAGAACCCCGGTCAAAAATGGTTCGAACTGTCTATGCTTGAAACCATTGAGGGTTTCTTTTATGGTTTGAAGTTCGGAACTGAATTGGATAATATCAGGTTCTACTTAGGAACAGATGAAGAATAACCGCATTCTTCTATGTTCCTTTGCCGATCCTGGTATATTGGCACAACACAAACCCCGACAGTCTTGGATGATTGCCGGGGTTTTGCATCGGAATTCTCACAGAAGATATGAAAAGGATGTATCTGATTGGTATACAAGCTACTAATACTTAATCTTGAAGTAGTTGAGCAGCGCCTTGTAGTTGTCTTGCGCTGTGAGGCAGGTGTCGGTGAGATAGCCGTTGATATGGCCCCATTCGCGAAGACCGCAGTAGTAAAACAGTTTCAAGTCATCCGTGATGATGAACGGGACGATTCCGTTAGCCAGGCATTCTTTGAACAGGATTAGTCGCCCCACGCGGCCATTGCCGTCCTGGAACGGATGAATCCGCTCGAACTTCTGGTGAAAGTCGATGAGGTCTTCCAGCGTTTTCTCCTTTTTGGCGTGGTAGGCGGATAGTAAATCCTTTATCCTTCGATGGACCTCTTCCGGCGGGCAGGTGTCCATTCCTCCCACCTCATTGGGCAGTTTCTTGAAATCGCCCACATGGAACCAGGTTTTCCGGCTGTCCGACGTGCCGGATTTCAGGATCCGGTGCAATTCCTTAATCAGGTTCTCGGACAGCTTTTCATCGGCCCGGTCGATGATCAGGTCGATGCATCGGAAGTGGTTGGTCGTTTCCACGATATCATCGACATTCACGCTTTCGTCCGAAATGCCGATGGTATTGGTCTCAAAGATGAAACGCGTCTGCTCGTGCGTCAGCCGGCTCCCCTCGATGTGGTTGGAATTGTAGGTGAGGTCGATCTGGGTACGGTGATAGATTCCACCTCGAACTTGCCCATCCTTCTCTTCCCTAAGCCTTTTCAACAGAGGCGTTTCTTTGACCTTGCCTTTTCGGGGCAGAGGAGCATCGGCAGGGATGCTCCAGGTCTTCCCCACGAGCACGGCCCCCTGCATCTTTCCGGCCGCGCACCAATTCCTGACCGTCCTTTCCGGAAGGTCATGAAGCTCGGCATATTGGCTGACTGTGATGAAATCCATATCGGCAAAAAACCTTTGGTTCCGGATACAAATATAACAAAACTTGCCGATATCGGCAAGTTTTAGGGGGCGTACATGACCGTTAACAATTATCGAATCAATTTTGACGTTTTTTTTTGGATGTGTATCTATTTGGTATTCAGGTAGATATGGGAAGCTTTGAGAAATTGGCCGATATTTGTTACCTTTGTCAATATGGACAAGATAACCAACAGGCCCGATCCGAATGTGGCATTCCCGAATCCGAAGATTCCCAGCCTTTGCTACATCAAGAATGTGGTGAAGAATCCGCGGATCATCATCGGGGATTACACGTACTATGATGATGTAGACGGTGCCGATCAGTTCGAGAAGCATGTCACACACTTCTATGATTTCATCGGCGACAAACTGATCATCGGGAAATTCTGCGCTATCGCCAGGGGCATCGAGTTCGTCATGAACGGCGCCAATCATCGGATGGACGGTGTGACCACCTATCCTTTTTACATAATGGGCGGAGACTGGGGGAGCGCCATTGCGCCGGTGAAAGATGAGTTGCCGTTGAAGGGCGACACCGTTGTCGGCAATGACGTTTGGATCGGCCAGCATGTGACCGTGATGCCGGGTGTCCATATCGGCGACGGCGCTATCATTGGTGCCAATTCGGTCGTGGCGTCAAACATACCTCCTTATGCCGTGGCGGCCGGCAATCCCTGCCGGGTCATCAGAAAACGTTTTGACGACGAGTTCATCGCGTATCTGCTGGATTTGAAGTGGTGGGACTGGGACATCGAAAAGATTGAGGCCAACTTCGAGGCGCTGTCCAGTGGTGATTTGACGCTTATCAAGAAGATCGGGGTGTAGCATA
>ONDF01000026.1:3232-37516 GCA_900316525.1 uncultured Bacteroidales bacterium | reverse complement strand
GTCATCTCGGCCTCGCCCAAGTGGCGGCCCGGCCGGCACCGCGGCAAGAAAGTGAAGGTCGCCCTGACCATCCCGGTGGATTTCCGCCTGGAGAAGAACACCAAGGGCGGCTTCGGCATCAACGGAAAGCGAATCAAATAGATACCTATGGAATACAATTTCATCGAAATCGAGAAAAAGTGGCAGGACTGGTGGGCCAAGAACAAGACCTACAAGGCCCGGACCGACAGTGCCAAACCCAAATACTATGTCCTGGACATGTTCCCGTATCCGTCGGGAGCGGGCCTGCACGTGGGACACCCGCTGGGATACATCGCCAGCGACATCTTCTCCCGCTACAAGCGCCTGAAGGGCTTCAACGTCCTGCATCCGATGGGCTACGACGCCTTCGGCCTGCCGGCCGAGCAGTACGCCATCCAGACCGGCCAGCACCCGGAGAAGACCACGCACGACAACGTGGCCCGCTACCGCAGCCAGCTGGACCGCATCGGCTTCTCCTATGACTGGGACCGCGAATTCCGCACCTGCGACCCGGACTACTACAAGTGGACCCAGTGGGCCTTCCTGAAGATGTTCGGCAGCTGGTACGACAACGCCCTCCAGAAGGCCCGTCCCATCGAGGAACTCGTGGCGGCCTTCGAGGAAGGCGGTTCCGCCGCCGTGGACGCCGCGAACAATGACGCGCCGGCTTTCACCGCCGCCGAATGGAAGGCCTTCAGCGAGAAGGAGAAGGCCGATGTCCTGATGCATTACCGCATCGCCTACCAGGGTGAATCCACCGTGAACTGGTGCCCGGCCCTCGGTACCGTCCTCGCCAACGACGAGGTCAAGGAAGGCTATTCCGTGCGCGGCGGCCATCCCGTCTACCAGAAGAAGATGACCCAGTGGCAGCTCCGCGTGTCGGCCTATGCGCCGCGCCTGCTGGACGCCCTGGACCGCCTGGACTGGACGGATTCCCTGAAGGAGATGCAGCGCAACTGGATCGGCAAGTCCCAGGGCGCGGAGATGGTGTTCCGGATGGAATGCGACGGGCAGTCGCACGACGTCACCATCTTCACCACCCGGGCCGACACCGTCTTCGGCGTGACCTTCATGGTCCTCGCCCCGGAGAGCGAGTGGGTTCCGAAACTCACCTCCGCTTCGCAGAAAGAGGCCGTGGACGCCTACCTGGAGCAGGTCAAGAAGAAGACCGAGCGCGAACGCATCGCCGGCAAGGCGGTGACGGGCGTGTTCTCCGGCGCCTACGCCATCAATCCGCTCACGGGGGAGAAAGTGCCCGTGTGGATCGCCGAATACGTCCTCGCCGGCTACGGCACGGGCGCCATCATGGCCGTTCCGGCCCACGACAGCCGCGACTACGCCTTCGCGAAGAAGTTCGACCTGCCCATCGTCCCGCTCATCGAGGGGGCCGATGTCTCGGAAGAGAGCTATGACGCCAAGGAAGGCATCATGTGCAACAGCGGTTTCCTGAACGGAATGTCCGTGAAGGAGGCCATCCCGGCCGCCATCGATTACGTGGAGTCCCACGGTCTCGGCCGCCGGAAGGTGAACTACCGCCTGCGCGACGCCATCTTCTCCCGCCAGCGCTATTGGGGCGAGCCGTTCCCGATCTACTTCAAGGACGGCATCGCCACTCCGATTCCTTTCGACAAGCTCCCGCTCACCCTGCCGGAGATCGACGAGTACCGGCCTACCGAGGCCGGCGACCCGCCGCTCGCCCGCGCGAAGGACTGGACCTATGACGGCTATCCGCTGGAAACCAGCACGATGCCGGGCTTCGCGGGCTCCAGCGCCTACTACCTCCGCTACATGGACCCGCACAACGACGAGGCCCTCGTCTCCCGCGAGGCGGACGAATACTGGCGGAACGTGGACCTGTACGTGGGCGGCACCGAGCACGCCACGGGCCACCTGATCTACAGCCGTTTCTGGAACAAGTTCCTGTTCGACCTCGGGTATGTCTGCGAGGACGAGCCGTTCAAGAAGCTCATCAACCAGGGCATGATTCAGGGCCGCTCGAACTTCGTATACCGCATCGTCAACACCAACACCTTCGTCTCCCTGGGCCTCAAGGACCAGTACGAGACGACGGAGATCCACGTGGACGTGAACATCGTCCGCAACGACCGGCTGGACCTCGAGGCCTTCAAGGCCTGGCGTCCGGAATTCGCCACCGCGGAATTCATCCTCGAGAACGGCGAATACGTCTGCGGCTGGGCGATCGAGAAGATGTCCAAGTCCATGTTCAACGTCGTGAACCCTGACTACGTGTGCGACACCTACGGCGCGGACACCCTGCGCCTGTACGAGATGTTCCTCGGTCCGGTGGAGCAGGCGAAGCCCTGGAGCACCGACGGCATCGACGGCGTGAACCGCTTCCTGAAGAAGGTCTGGCGCCTGTTCTGGGACCGCGACAACTGGCTCGTCACCGACGAGAAGCCCACGGCCGCGGAGCTCAAGGCCCTGCACAAGCTCATCGGCAAGGAGCAGGAGGACATCGAGAACTTCTCCTACAATACGACGGTTTCCGCCTTCATGATCGCCCTGAACGACCTCCAGAACTGCCACAAGCGCGCCGTCCTGGAGCCGCTCCTCGTCCTGCTGTCCCCGTTCGCCCCGCACATCGCGGAGGAACTGTGGCACCAGCTGGGCCATGAGGATTCCGTGACGATGGCCACCTTCCCGGAGTATCACGAGGAGTTCACGGTGGAGAACACCGTCAAGTATCCGGTCTCCTTCAACGGCAAGACCCGCTTCCTCATCGACGTCCCCGCCAACACGACGCCCGCCGACGTGGAAGCCGCCGTCCGCGCCCATGAAATGACGCCCAAGTACGTGGGCGACATGACCATCGCGAAGGTCATCGTCGTCCCCGGCCGTATCGTGAACGTCGTCCTGAAGAAGTAAGCCATGGCAAGGAGCAAGGTAATCGTAGGCATTTACGACTATGTCGTGATCACGCTGGGGGTGATCCTCTTCGTGATGGCCTGGCAGTGTTTCCTCCTCCCCAACAACATGATCGACGGCGGCCTCACTGGCGCGTCCGCCCTGCTCTCCATGGTCACCGGCATCTCGGTGGATATCTGGTACTTCGGCATCAACGTCCTCCTGCTGGTCCTGGCCTGGATCATCCTGGGCCGGGGATTCGGCATCAAGACCATCTACGCCATCCTCCTGTCCACGGCGCTGTTCCGCGTCCTCGGCAGCGAGAACATGTCCTGGCTCTGGTCCATCGAAGGGAATGCGCTGCATGTGAAGGAAGCCGTCCTGGTCCCGATCATCGGCGGTCTCCTGGAAGCCGTGGGCCTCGCGATGATCATCATGCGGGGCGGCTCCACGGGCGGAACCGACATCCTCGCGCTGATCGTGAACAAGTTCTGGCCCATCACCGTCGGGCGCTTTTACCTGTACGCGGACTTCATCGTGATTACCCTGCTGATCCTGGTTCCGGGGCACTGCTTCACGGACGTAGTGTACGGCTACATCACCATGGGCGTGTGCTCCTACGTGCTGGACCTGATCATCCTGGGCAAGGATTCCACCGTCCAGGTGATCATCTTCTCCGACCGGATCGACGAGATCGGAGACTACATCACCAAGCGGATGGAACGCGGCGTCACCGCCCTCAAGGCGATGGGCTGGTACACGCAGAAAGACCGTCTGGTGCTGATGGTGATGCTTCGGCGGACGGAGCTCTCGGAGCTCGTGAAATGCGTCAAGGACATCGATTCCAAGGCGTTCGTGACGGTGGTTCCCGCGAACAACGTCTTCGGCGAGGGCTTCGACGAGATGAAGGTGGGCCTTCCGGCCAAGAAAAAGAACACTAACCAATAACCTATGGCCATAGTCAAAAAGTCTTTCTGGACAGTCGTCAAGGAATGGGCGCTCGTCACCCTCGGCATCCTGATCTACGTGACGGGATGGGCCTTGTTCCTGATGCCCAACAACCTGGTAGGCGGCGGCGTCTCCGGTATCTCCTCGATGATCCAGTACGCCACGGGCGGAGCGATCCAGATGGGTTACTCCTACTTCGTGCTGAACGCCATCCTGATCATCCTCGCGATGGTGGTGATCGGCATGGGATTCGGCGCGAAGACCATCTATGCGATCATCCTGGCCTCCGTCGGCCTGCGGTTCCTGCCGGACCTCATCCCCACGGAGATCATCCAGACGCTGGCCCTGCAGAACGGCAAGCTGATGTCCACCCTGTGCGGCGGCGTGATGGCCGGCATCGGCATCGGCATGTCCATCTCCAACGGCGGCAGCACGGGCGGCACGGACATCATCGCGCTCATCTATACCAAGTACCGCAACGTGTCCCCGGGCAAGGTGATCCTGTACATCGACTTCGTCATCATCCTGTCTTCCCTGCTGATCCCTTCTATCGTCCCGGACCTGGACCCGGCGACGGGCAAGCAGCTCATCGGCCCGGACGGCGAGCCGCTCACGCACTTGATGCCGTTCGCCGAGAAGGTGACGACCGTCATCTACGGTCTCATCCTGGTGACGGTGAACGGACGCGTCATCGACAGCTACCTGTCCGGCTCGCAGCAGAGCGTGCAGCTGTTCATCCTGTCCAAGCACTATGCGGAGATCGCCGATTCCATCACCCACGACCTGCACCGGGGCGTCACCGTCCTGGACGGCAAGGGCTGGTACACCAAGGAACCTGCCGAGGTGCTGATGGTGATCACCCGCAAGACGGATGTCAACCTTTTCTTGAGGCAGATCAAGGCCATCGACCCGAACGCCTTCCTGTCCGTCTCCTCTGTGAACGGGGTGTACGGACGCGGGTTCGAGGCCATCAAAGGAAAATAAAAGTCTTCCCCTGAGGGGCGAAAAACCGTCAGCTTATGCAAATGACCCTGATGCTGTTTTTCGCTCCGGTCCTCCTGACTGGAGTGTACCTCTTGGGCCGCAGCCGGGCTCACCGCGAGACCGCGCAGCGGCAGTCTTCCCTCGCTAAGCAGGGAGGCAACACCGAACCACAGGCAGACGGGCCTTCTGTGGTCGACCAGTTTCTTTACGACAGGTGTTGCCGGTACATGGCGGACCGCAAGCCGTTCCTGGTGGAGTCCTTCTCCCTGGGTGACCTTGCGAGCGTGCTGTTTACCAACAAGGTGTATCTCTCCAAGACCATCAACTACTACTCCGGAAAGAATTTCCGCAGCTATATCAACTATTATCGGGTGATGTACGCGATGGAGCTGTTCCGGAAGAACAAGTCGCTCACGGTGTCGGAACTCGGCGCGCTCGCCGGCTTCCACTCGGGCACCACCTTCAACCAGGCCTTCAAGGCCGTGATGCAGGAGTCTCCGAGTACCTGGTGCGCGAGGTTGCGGAAGAAAAACCGCGAATACCCCAAGTAGAACCCCGTCCGTCAGGGGAAGATTTAACCCCCGGTCGTAAGGCCGGGGGTTTTTTCGTTTAAACCAGTTCGAGGACCTGGAGGCACATCCGGGTGTTGTGGTAGGGGCATTTCCAGAAGCCGGCCTTCGGGGACTCCTTGTCGGGGGTGCCGTCGGGGGCGATGGCCCAGAACCATTCGCCGTTGTCGAAATCCACGAGGTTGTCGCGGATGTAGGCCCAGGTGGACAGGGCGCGGTCCGGCGCCTCGAGGTCGCCGTGGTACTTCCACAGCCAGAGGTTGCCGACGACGGACTCGGCGAGGACCCACCACTGGCGGGAAAGGTCCAGGGTGCCGTCTTCCAGCTTCTCGTAGATCATCGAACCGTCGCTGCGGAGGCCTTCGTTGCCGGCCTTGCCCATCAGGGCGGCCGCCGGCCGCACGCGGTTCACGGTCTCGATGTCATGGATGGCCGTCGCGCACTCGAGGGCGAGCCAGGAGGTCTCGATGTCGTGCCCGTAGGAGACGGCGCCGGGGATGACGGTCCAGTCGCGCCGGAAATACAGCTGCAGGTGGCCGTCCGGGCCCATCACCTTGTCGCAGACGATGGCCAGCAGGTCCTTGACCGCTTCGCGGAGGGCCTTGTCCGGCCACACCTGGTAGAGGTTTGCATAGGCTTCCAGGAGGTGCAGGTGCGAGTTCATCGTCTTGTCGGCATTGATGTCGTGGGCGCTGAGGGACATGTCCTCGAGCGGGGTGAAGTCGCGCGCGAGGGCTTCGACGTAACCGCCGTTCTCCGGATCCTTGAAGCGGGATTCCACGATTTGGAACAGGTTGATGGCGTTCTTGAGGACCTCGTCGTCGCGGGTGGCCTTGAACAGCTCGCTGAGGCCGTAGATGGCGAATCCCTGCGCGTACAGCTGCTTCTTGGTCTCCAGGCGCTTGCCGGTGGCGTCCACGCTCCAGTACACGCCGCCGTACCTATGGTCGCAGAAATGCTCCAGGAAGTAATCCCGGGCATGGACGGCCGCCACCAGGTATTCCGTCTTGCGGAGCGCCCGGTAGGCGGCGGAGAAGGCCCAGATGATGCGGGCGTTCAGGATGACGCCGCGCGGGGCGTTGTACTGGATCTCCGCGGTGCCGTCGGCCTCCCCGTAGAAGCCGCCGCGCGGATCCTTCAGGGTGAGCCAGTAGTTCAGGATGTTGTTCTCGAGGACCTGGCGGACCTCCTTGCGAAAGGTGTCGGTACGGTTCATGGCGCTATTCTCCAAGGGTGGCGACCATGACGGCCTTGATGGTGTGCATGCGGTTTTCCGCCTCGTCGAAGACGATGCTGTTCGGGGATTCGAACACGTCCTCGGTCACTTCGATGCCGTCCAGGCCGAACTGCTCGTAGACGTCCCGGCCGGCCTTGGTCTCCAGGTTGTGGTAGGAGGGGAGGCAGTGCATGAACTTGCAGTCCGGGTTGCCGGTGCGTTCCATCAGCTTCGCATTGACCTGATAGGGCATCAGAAGGTCGATGCGCTCCTTCCAGACCTCGGCGGGCTCGCCCATGGACACCCAGATGTCGGTGTACACGAAGTCGCAGCCCTTCACGCCGGCGTCCACGTCGTCCGTGATGGTGATGCGGGCGCCCGTTTCCGCGGCGATGGCCCGGCACTGCGCCACCAGCTCCGGGGCCGGCTGCAGGGCCTTCGGCGCGACGATGCGCACGTCCATGCCCATCTTGGCGCCGCCCACCAGCAGGGAGTTGCCCATATTGAACCGGGCGTCGCCCAGATAGGCGTAGGAGATGTCCTTCAGGGGCTTATCGCTATGCTCGGTCATCGTGAGGAAGTCGGCGAGGATCTGCGTCGGGTGGAACTCGTTGGTGAGGCCGTTCCATACGGGAACGCCGGAATATTCCGCGAGCTGCTCCACGGTCGCCTGGGCGAAGCCGCGGTACTCGATGCCGTCGAACATCCGGCCCAGCACGCGGGCCGTGTCCTTCATCGATTCCTTGATGCCGATCTGGGAACCGGAGGGGCCGAGGTAGGTCACGTGCGCGCCCTGGTCGTGGGCGGCGACCTCGAAGGCGCAGCGGGTGCGGGTGGAAGTCTTCTCGAAGATGAGGGCGATGTTCTTGCCGGTCATCGTGGGGCGCTCGGTGCCCTCGCGCTTGGCGCGCTTGAGGTCGCGGGCGAGGTCCAGCAGGTGCTGGATTTCCCGGGGAGTGAGGTCGAGCAGCTTGAGGAAGCTGCGGCCGTGAAGTTCGTATGCCATAATTACTTGAGTATGATTCGGGTTCCGCAGGCAGGATTGCCGAGCTGCCCGGCCTCGGTGATGACGCACTGGTCGCCCCCTTTGCGCACAAAATGTATGCCTGCGCGGACCTTCGGCGCCATCGATCCTTCCGCAAACTGGCCTTCGGCCAGATATTTCTCCGCCTGGGCCACCGTGAGCGTGTCCAGGGCCTTTTCATTCGGCTTCCGGAAATTGAGATAGACCTTCGGGACGTCTGTCAGGATGTACAGGGCGTCCGCGCCAATCTGGCAGGCGCACAGGGCCGAGGCGAGGTCCTTGTCGATGACCGCCTCCACCCCCTTATAGCCGCCGGCCTCCCAGATGACGGGGATGCCGCCGCCCCCGCAGGTGACGACGATCTTCCCCTCGCGGGCGAGCCGGGAGACGATGTCCACGTTGGAAATGTGCATCGGCGTGGGGGAGGGGACGACCTTGCGCCAGCCGCGGCCTTTCGGGTCCTCCTTGTACACGGCGCCGGTCTCGGCGGCGAGGCGCTCCGCCTCCTCCGCCGGGTAGAACGGCCCCACGGGCTTCGTCGGGTTCTGGAACATCGGGTCCTTGGGGTCCACCTCCACCCGCGTCACCAGGGAGATGACGCGCCGGGTGGTGATGCCGCCCGCGTACATCACGCGGTCCATCGCCGTCTCGATCATATAGGCGATGGCGCCCTGGGTCTCCGCGCCGCATACGTCCATCGGCATTTTCTGGAGTCCGAAGGCGTGGCGGCCTGCCTCCTGCTGGAGCAGGACATTGCCCACCTGGGGACCGTTCCCGTGGCAGATCACGATGTCATAGCCCCACCGGATGAGCGGCAGGATCTGGCGGCAGGTGTTCTCGACGTTCTGGAACTGTTCCTCGTAAGTGCCTATCTGGTTGCTTCTGAGCAGCGCGTTGCCGCCGAAGGCGAGCACGGCCAGCGGTCTCATAGCGATTCGAAGACGTCCTTGATGATGCCGATCGCCTCCCGCAGCTGCTCTTCCGTGATCACGAGCGGCGGGGCGAAACGGATGATGTGGCGGTGCGTCGGCTTCGCGAGCAGTCCCTTCTCCGCGAGCTTGAGGCAGATGTCCCAGGCCTCGATGCCGTTCTGCGGCTCGGTGACGACCGCGTTCAGCAGGCCCTTGCCGCGGACGAACTTGAAGAACGGGCTCTTGATCTTCGCGATTTCCTCGCGGAAGATCACGCCCAGACGCGCGGCATTCTCGGTCAGGTGCTCGTCGCGGATGACCTCCAGGGCGGCGACGGCGACCTTGGCCGCCAGCGGGAAGCCGCCGAAGGTGGACCCGTGCTCGCCGGGGCCGATGGTGAGCATGATCTCGTCGTCGGCGAGGACGGCGGAGACGGGCAGGGCGCCGCCGGAGAGGGCCTTGCCGATGGTGACCATGTCCGGGCGCACGCCTTCGTGGTCGCAGGCGAACAGCTTGCCGGTGCGTCCGATGCCGGTCTGGACCTCGTCGGCGACGAACAGCACGTTGTGCGCGTGGCACAGGTCGAAGCATTCCTTAAGGTAACCCTCGTGCGGGACATAGACGCCGGCTTCGCCCTGGATGGGCTCCACGATCATCGCGCAGACCTTGTCGCCCTTCTCGTCCAGCACCTTGCGGAGCGCCTCGGTGTCGTCATAGGGAATGTGGACGAAACCGGGCGTGAAGGGCCCGTACTGGCCGTAGCTGTCCGGGTCGCTGGACATCGTGACGATGGTGATGGTGCGGCCGTGGAAATTGCCGTCGGCCACGATGATGAGGGCCTCGTTCTCGGGGATGCCCTTCACCTTGTAGCCCCAGCGGCGGGCCAGCTTGAGGGCCGTCTCGACGGCCTCGGCGCCTGAGTTCATCGGCAGAAGCTTGTCATAGCCGAAGTACTCGGTGGCCATCTTCTCGTAAGGGCCCAGGCAGTCGTTATAGAAGGCGCGGGAGGTCAGGCACAGCTTCTGGGCCTGGTCGCAGAGAGCCTTCACGATCTTGGGGTGGCAGTGCCCCTGGTTGACGGCTGAATAGGCCGACAGGAAATCGTAGTACCGCTTGCCGTCCACGTCCCAGACATAGACGCCCTCGCCCCTTTCCAGGACGACGGGCAGCGGGTGATAGTTGTGCGCGCCGTATTTCTGCTCCATTTCGATGAGCTCGGCGGCGGTGTACTTCTTCGTGTTCATATCGTTTTAGTGTAGGTTGTGGTTCCGGTTCAGTCCCGGCGGAGGGGCAGGGTGGAGCAGCGCAGGAGGCCGCCCATCTTGGAGATCTCGCGGTAGGGGACCGTCTCGACGGTCATTCCCCAGGCCTCCCGCAGGTGCGCGTTCAGCCGGGTGAAATGCTCCTCCGTCACGACGACGTCCTCGCTGATGGAGAAGACGTTGGAGTTCATCCAGTACATTTCCTCCTTCGTGAGTTCGAAAACGTTCTCCGGGCCGAACATCTCCACCAGGTGATCGGCGTCGCGCGGGTTCATGAAGCCCTCCCGGTAGAGGATGGCCTTGTCCCGGCCCACCGGCATGAAGGTGCAGTCCAGGTGCAGGATGCCCTCGTAGGGGTTCGTGTCGCTCTTGCGGAGGTTCAGCGGGATGATGGTCTTCTCGGGGAAGATCATGTTCAGGTAGTCCAGGGCTAGACGGTTCGTGCGGGCGGTCTTCACGGACGGATAGTCCAGGAAGTCGTACTGGCCCAGGAAGATGATGTCATTGTACAGGACGACGTCGCCTCCTTCCACATGGACGGTCTCGGGGAGGTTGTAGATGTTCTTGTAATGGATCCGGCGGTAGATGTCCCCGTAGGCGTCGATCTCGTCCTGCCGGTCGGGGATGATGTTCGAGACGATGATCTTGTCGTCGATGACGAAGCCGACGTCGCGGGCGAAGACCTGGTTGCAGTCGGGCACGAGGGCGGGGCGGTACACCTTCACGCCGTACTTCTTGAGCACGGCCTCGAAGGCGCCCATCTCGGCGATGATGTCCTTCTCGGCCGGGTAGGTCCCGTTCAGGACGGATTCGTAGGATTTGCTGTCGAAAGTCTCCGACAGGGACGGGACGGGCCCGTTCGCCCAGGGCATTCCGAGGACGACTTCCCGCAGGCGGGCGGTTTCGTTGACGACGTGTAATTCCATAATACAAAGTTAACATTTTCTTTGGATTTACCGAATATCTGTATGAATACTTTCGCGGAAGATGAATATCGCTTATAATGTGTAATCTGGCGCCGAATCTGGGAAGTTTTCAACAAGTCCCTGTGGATAACTTGATTGGCGATTTCAAGTTGAAAAAGTTAACTTTGTTTACGGTTATTGGACCCCCTTGCAAGGACAACCTATAAACCTACCATAATGTCACAGCAGCAGCAAGCCATCTACGATGCCCGTGCCCTCGGCACCGGGAAGATGCTTACCCTCGGCCTCCAGCACATGTTCGCCATGTTCGGAGCCACGGTCCTGGTCCCGGTCATCACCGGTCTCTCCATGTCGGCCACCCTGCTTTTCGCAGGTCTCGGCACTCTCCTGTTCCACCTCCTGACCAAGATGCGGGTCCCGGCGTTCCTCGGCTCGTCCTTCGCGTTCCTCGGCGGGTATGCCGCCGTCGTCTCGATGGGTGAAGCCCAAGGTCTTTCCACCGCCCAGTCCCTTCCCTACGCCTGCATCGGAGTCTTCTGCGCAGGCCTTTTTTATTTCGTGCTCGCCGGCCTGTTCGCAGCCTTCGGCGCGAAGAAGGTGATGCGGTTCTTCCCGCCCATCGTGACGGGCCCGATCATCATCGCGATCGGTCTGACGCTGTCCGGATCGGCCATCCAGAACTGCACGCAGAACTGGTGGATCGCCCTCCTCGCGATCCTGATCATCATCGTGTGCAACATCTGGGGCAAGAAGATGATCAAGATCATCCCCATCCTGCTGGGCGTGCTGGGCTCCTATGTCGTGGCCGCCTGCTTCGGCCTCTGTGACTTCTCCGCGGTGAAGGAAGCCGCCTGGATCGGCGTGCCGTTCCAGTGGCAGAACACCGCCTTCCACGTGTTCCAGGATCCGAACTGGGGCCTCGTGGTCTCCGCCATCATTGCCATCCTCCCGATCTCCCTCGCGACGATGATCGAGCACATCGGCGACATGTGCGCCATCTCCTCCACCGTGGGCATCAACTACCTGGAGGATCCGGGCCTGCACCGCACCCTGATGGGCGACGGTCTCGCCACCGCCCTGGCCTCCCTGTTCGGCGCCCCGGCGAACACCACCTACGGCGAGAACACCGGCGTGCTGAACCTCACCAAGGTCTATGACCCCCGCGTGATCCGCATCGCCGCCTGCTTCGCCATCGTCCTGTCCTTCTGCCCGAAGTTCTCCGCCCTGATCGCCTCCATGCCGGCGGCCACCATCGGCGGCGTCTCCCTCGTCCTGTACGGTATGATCTCCGCCGTGGGCGTGCGCAACATCGTGGACAACCAGGTCGATTTCACCTCCTCCCGCAACGTCATCATCGCCGCCCTCATCCTGGTGCTCGCCATCGGCATCAAGTACGGCGCGAACGACAGCATCTCCCTCGGATTCACCTCGCTCAGCGGCCTCGCCGTCGCCGCCCTCGTGGGCATCATTCTGAACGCCATCCTGCCGGGAAAAGATTATGAGTTCGGGAAGAACCCGAAGGGTGACAAGGCCGTCGACTTCGAGATCAACCCGTCTCTCCGAAAAGACAAAAAATCCGAATAATTCTTCCTAAACCAC
Source organism: uncultured Bacteroidales bacterium (assembly GCA_900316525.1). Lineage (GTDB taxonomy): Bacteria > Bacteroidota > Bacteroidia > Bacteroidales > UBA932 > Cryptobacteroides. The sequence continues at coordinate 25,191 of ONDF01000026.1, read as the reverse complement.
GCATTATGTCCAAAAAGATCTTCGTCGCTGCCGTCGCAGCCTTGGCGCTGGGTGCCACCGTGCACGCCCAGACCAATTTCCAGACCTTCTACGACTTCGGTCGGAAGCACTTCACCACCACCCTGGAAGGATTCCATCAGGACAACTGGGGCAACACCTTCTTCTTCATCGACTATGATTACAACAACAAGGTGGACAACACGGTCGTCTCGCCGAGCGGCTCGTATTTCGAGATCGCCCGCTGCCTGAACTTCTGGAATGACACGGCCCTCGCACCGCTGAGCCTCCAGGTGGAATACAACGGCGGCCTGGGCCTGGGCTTCGGCATCAACAGCGCGTTCCTCGTGGGCGTGGACTGGTTCCTGCACAGCGGGGATTTCAAGAACACCCTGAACCTGAAAGTGCTGTACAAGAAGTTCGTCAAGATGCCGTCCAATGTTCCTCTGCAGTTCACGGCGGTCTGGGGCTGCCAGGACCTGTTCGGCCTGGAAAAACTCCGCTTCTCCGGCTTCGTGGATTTCTGGTGCGAGTATGACAACCTGGTGGTCCTTTCCGAGCCCCAGCTCTGGTACGGCATCGGCGACCACTTCAACATCGGCGGCGAGGTCGAGCTCAGCTACAACTTCGGCGGCCTGGAGTTCTCCACCGGCAAGAAGTTCAATGTGATGCCATGCATCGGCACCAAGTGGGTTTTCTAATTCCTGAGAACGATGGCTAACTTCCTGACCAAAGCTTTCGGGTTCGATTCCGCGAAGCACAATGTCCGGACCGAGATTGTCGCGGGCATCACCACGTTCCTGACGATGGCCTACATCCTGGCCGTCAACCCGAGCATCTTCAGCGCCCTCGACATGCCCAAGGGGGCCGTCTTCACCGCCACCGCCCTTGCGGCCCTCGTCGGCACGCTCGTGATGGCGTTCTACGCCAAGAAACCGTTCGCCCTCGCTCCGGGTATGGGCCTCAACGCCTTCTTCGTGTTCACGGTGTGCCTGACGATGGGCCACTCCTGGCAGTTCGCCCTGACGGCCGTGTTCCTGGAGGGTATCCTCTTCATCATCCTCACGCTCACGAAAGTGCGCTCCTGGATCCTGAACGCGATTCCGCTCTCGCTCAAGCACGCCATCGGCGCGGGCATCGGCCTGTTCATCGCCTTCATCGGCCTGCAGAACGCCGGCATCATCGCGAACAACGACTCCACCCTCGTCTCCCTCGGGGACATCACCCACGGCGCCGCCCTCCTCGGCATCATCGGCATTGTCATCACCGGCGCCCTCGTGATCCTGAAGGTCAAGGGCAGCATCCTGATCGGCATCCTCGTGACCGCGATCATCGGCCTGTTCATCAAGGATCCCGCCTCCGGCGAAGCCCTGACGAAGTTCTCCGGCGTCATTTCCGCCCCGGACAGCGTCGCCCCCATCTTCCTGAAGTTCGAATGGAGCCAGATCCTGAGCTGGGACATGCTCGCGGTCGTCTTCACCTTCCTGTTCATCGACATGTTCGACACGATGGGCACCATCATCGGTGTCTCCCAGAAGGCCGGCATGGTGGATGAGAAGGGCAATGTGGACGGCATCGACAAGATGTTCATGGCCGACTCCATCGCCACCGTCTGCGGCGCCTGCCTCGGCACCTCCACCACCACGACCTACGTCGAGAGCGCATCCGGCGTGGGCGAGGGCGGCCGTACCGGCCTCACCGCCTTCACGGTCGCGGCCCTCTTCGCCCTGGCCCTCCTCTTCTCCCCGATCTTCCTCGCCATCCCCGGCGCCGCCACGGCTCCGGCCCTGGTGATTGTCGGTGTGATGATGATGAGCCCGGTCGCGAAGATCGACTGGGAGAACTATTCCGAGAGCATCCCGGCGTTCATCACCATCCTGATGATGCCCGTCGCCTACTCCATCTCCGACGGTATCCTCCTCGGCGTGATCTCCTACGTGCTCCTGAACGCCTGCGCGGGCAAGTTCAAAAAGATTTCCCCGACGATGTGGGTGCTGGCCGCGCTGTTCATCTGCAAGTACATCTTCATCTAGGATGAGCGTCTATAGAACGCTTGACGAACGGGAATTCCGGGACCTCGCGTCCCGGATTCTCTTTGAAGACAACCACCTGCTCGTTTTCAACAAACGGGCAGGTGAGATTGTCCAGGGCGACAAGACGGGCGACGAGCCGGTGAGCGAGACGCTCAAGGCCTTCATCGCCCAGCGCGACGCCAAGCCCGGCCAGGTGTTCATGGGCGTCCCGCACCGCCTGGACCGCCCCGTGAGCGGCATCTGCCTGTTCGCGAAAACGTCCAAGGCCCTGGAGCGCCTGAATGCGATGTTCCGTAACGGGGAGGTCCACAAGACCTACTGGGCGCTGTGCTGCGGGAAACCGTCTCCGGAAACGGCCTTGCTCACGGACTGGATGACCCGCAACGAGAAACTCAACAAGTCCTTCATCGCCAAGGGCCCCGGGGGAGAGGCGAAGGAAGCGAAACTGAAGTACACGTTCTTGAAAAGCACCGAGCGGTATCACCTGGTGGAAGTGGAACTCCTCACCGGCCGCCACCACCAGATCCGCTGCCAGCTCGCGCACATCGGCTGCCCCATCAAGGGCGACCTCAAGTACGGCGCCCCCCGCTCCAACCCTGACGGCGGCATCTCCCTTCACGCCCGCTCCATCCGCTTCATCCACCCGGTGAAGAAAACGGAACTCTTCCTCGAAGCGCCCGTCCCAGCCTCCTGGAAAGGGGTGTAAATAAAAAAACAGGCTTCGGATTTCCCGAAGCCTGTTTCAGTTTCTGATGCGGCGATCGACTACCAGCGGTCCTCGTCGGAGACGGTGAGCTTCTTGCGGCAGTGACGACGACGGGCGGAGAGCACGCGGCGGCCGTTGGCGGAAGCCATGCGGGCGCGGAAGCCGTGCTTGTTCACGCGCTTGCGGTTGGAGGGTTGAAATGTTCTTTTCATCGTATTTATCTTTTATATTTTTGCTGATTTGGAGCCGTTTTCACGGACGGACTGCAAAGGTAGCAATTTCGGGGGAAACCGCCAAATTTATTTTTCAATAAAAATCACCAATTTCCCGTCGTAGTACGCGTCGTGGAGCCAGGCGGAGACGGGCCAGGTGTGGACAGAGCCGCGGCGGAGGCGGTGGCGGGCCATCACTTCCGCGATCTCCTCGACGACGTCGCCGCCCTTGAGGTAGAGGATGCCGTCGGTGAACTTGCCCTTCACCCAGGGGTAGAAGTCCGGGAGCGAGGCGACGGCGCGGGAGACGACGAAATGGAACTGCTTCGGCAGGGATTCCGCCCGGGCGTTGACCACTTCCACGTTCTTCAGCCCCAGCGCCTCGGCGACGGCCTTGGCGACGATGGTTTTCTTGCCCACGGAATCGCACAGCGTGAACCGGGCCTCCGGGAACAGGATGGCCAGCGGGATGCCCGGGAAGCCGCCGCCGGTGCCGAGGTCCAGGACGTCGGCCGTGCGGAACTTCTCCAGCGTTTCCGGCTCCGTGAGCAGGTAGCGGGCGATGGCGAGGGAGTGGAGGACATGGTGGTCGTAGAGACCGTCGATGTCCTTCCGCGAGATCACGTTGATTTTCGCGTTCCAGTCGCGGTACAGGGCGTCGCAGGCAAGGAACTGTTCCTCCTGCGCGGGTGTCAGGTCGAAATCGGACCGGACAAAGTCGATGAATTCCTGCGGTGTCATTCGATTTCTCCTCGGAGCATCATCTCCGCCAGCTGCTGCTTGCCGCGGCGGATGCGGGTGCGGACCGTATTCAGCTCCAGTTTCAGTTCCTTGGCGATCTCCTCGTATTCCAGCTCCTCGATCATATACTTGACCATCACCTCCTTGTACAGGGGGGACAGTTCCTCGATGAAGGTCATCAGCCGCTCGTGGTTCTCCCCGTTGATGATCTCCTCCTCCGGGTCCACGTCGGTGAGCGGGCCCTGCCCTTCGAGGCCGGCCTCTCCGGCTTTCAGCAGGATGCCCTCCTTCTTCTGGTCCTCGCGCTTGATGCTGGCGAGGTGGTCCAGGGCGGTGTGGGTGGCGATGGTGGACAGCCACGGCCGCAGCTCGCGCTCGGTGTCGAAGCTCGGCAGGTTCGTGAAGGCTTTCTGGAAGCTTTCGGACACGACGTCGTCCACGTCGGCCTTCCACTTGAAATAGCCGCTCACGCGCCCGCGGATGGCTTTCTCGTGCAGCTGGTAGATGGCGCGGTAGGCCATCTGGTCGCCGGCGACGGCACGGCGCACCAGCTCTTTCTCAGGCATATCCAGGTATCCCATCTCAGTGCGCCTCCAGCCAGTTCTTGCCGTCGCTGCACTCCACCGTGAGCGGGACGGACAGTTTCAGGACATTTTCCATCACATCGACGACGATCTTCTTCAGCGCCGGAACCTCCTCCGGGAGGGCGTCGAACATCAGTTCGTCGTGGATCTGCAGGACCATCCGGCTCTTGAGCCCGGCCTCCGTGAGGCGCTTGTCCACCCCGATCATCGCGAGCTTGATGATGTCCGCCGCGGTGCCCTGGATGGGGGCGTTGACGGCGTTGCGCTCGGCCAGGGAGCGCACGGTGGCGTTCTTCGCGTTGATGTCCGGCAGGTAGCGGCGGCGGCCGAAGAGCGTCTCCACGTACCCGTTCTCGCGGGCGAAGCCGATGCTGTCGTCGATGAACGAACGGATGGCGGGGAAGGAGGCGAAGTAGCCGTCGATCAGGTCCTTGGCTTCCTTCCGGCCCAGGTGCAGCCGCTGCGCGAGGCCGAAGGACGAGATGCCGTACATGATGCCGAAGTTCGCCGTCTTGGCGCGGCCGCGCTGCTCGCGCGTCACCTCGGACAGGGGGATGCCGTAGATCTTCGCCGCCGTGGCGGCATGGACGTCATCTCCGTCGCGGAACGCCTTCACAAGGTGCCCGTCCTGGCTGAGGTGCGCCATGATGCGGAGCTCGATCTGGGAGTAGTCCGCCGACACGATCACGCCCTCCGGCGTCCCTGGGATGAAGGCCTTGCGGATCTCCTTGCCGCGTTCGGTGCGGATGGGGATGTTCTGCAGGTTCGGGTTCGAGCTGGACAGGCGGCCGGTGGCCGTAAGCGCCTGATTGAATGTCGTATGGACACGGCCGTCCACGGGCGATACATAGGCCGGGAACGGCTCGATATAGGTCGATAACAGTTTCTTGACGGCCCGGAACTCCAGGATCTCGTCCACGACGGGATGCCGGTCCGCGATGGCGAGGAGGGTGGCCTCGTCGGTGGAATACTGGCCCCGGGCGCTCTTCTTGGCCTTCGGGTCCAGCTTCAGCTTGTCGAACAGGATGTCGCCCACCTGCTTGGGAGAAGAGATGTTCAGGTCGGGTTCGCCGACCATCTCCCGGATGTGCGCCTGCCGCTCCTCGAGCTCCTTCCGGAGCCCCTGGGCGAACTGGTCCAGCTGCCGCAGGTCCACCTTCACGCCGGCGCGCTCCATCTTCGCGAGCACCTTGGAGAGCGGCTCCTCCATGTCATCGTAGAGATGCTTCCGGTCGGCGAGCTCGTCGAGGACCTTGCCGCCGAGGAGGACGAGGGCGGCCGCCTCGCGGGAGCGGGAGGCCGCGGTCTCCTCGGGCGCCTCGTCGAACAGCGAGCCCGTCCCGGTCTCCGCCGGGGCCTCCTGCAGTTCGACGTTGAGGTAGCTCCGCGCGAGGATGTCCACGGCGTGGCTCTTCTCCGGGTCGATGAGGTAGTGCATCAGCGGGATGTCGTACCAGCGGCCCTCCAGCGCGATGCCCGCATGGGCGAGGAGGTTCGCCTGCAGCTTGAGGTCGTAGCCGTATTTGTCGATGGAAGCGTCCTCCAGGACGGCCCGGACGGCGTCCAGCCGGTCCCCGGGAACGGTGCAGGCCTTGTCCTCGCAGCCGAGGATGACTCGCTTGACGGGGGCGAAGATGCCCTCGGCATAGGCCTCGGTGATGAGGCCGCAGCAACCCTTTGCGCGGACCGCCTGGACCATTTCGGCAGGCGTTATATCATTGACAATGAACTCTTTTCTCTCCTGCGAGGCCGCCGAGGGCCCCACGTGCGCGATGAATCGCTTGAGGGAGTTGAACTCGTACTTCTCGAAGAGGTCCGCGATGGCGGGGGAGAAGTTCATGTCCAGCCGCATATCCTCCGCGGTCGTTTCCAGCGGGATGTCGGTCTTGATGGTCACGAGCTCCTTGGACAGGCCGATGTAGCTCCGCGCCTCCTCGAACTGCGCCTGCTGGCGCGGGGAGAGCTCAGCCAGATGGGCATAGATGTTCTCGATGCTGCCGTACTTGGAAATCAGCTTCCCGGCGCCCACCTCGCCGACGCCCTTGACGCCCGGCACGTTGTCCGCCGAGTCGCCGCAGATGGCGAGCATGTCGATGATCTGGACCGGGTCCAGGATGCCCCATTTCTCGCAGATGGCGGTGCGGTCGACGATCTCGTCGTCGCCGCCGGATTTCCCGGGCTTGTACTGGAAAACGTGCTCCGAGATGAGCTGGCCGTAGTCCTTGTCGGGCGTGACCATATACACGTCCATCCCTTCCCGCGCGCTGCGGAGGGCCATCGAGCCGATGACGTCGTCGGCCTCGAACCCCTTGATCATCAGCACGGGGATGTTCATCGCCTGCACCAGCTCCGTGAGGGGCTCCAGCGCGTCGATGATCAGCTGCGGAGTGGGCGGGCGCGTGCCCTTGTATTCAGGGTACAGCTCGTTGCGGAAGGTGCCGCCCGGCGGGTCGAAGGCCACCGCCAGATGCGTGGGCTTCTCCCGCTCCACCATCTCCAGCAGGTACTTCGTAAAGCCGTACAGGATGGACATGTCCGCTCCCTTCGAGTTGATCATCGGCCTTCGCAGGAAGGCGTAGTACATCTTGAAGACGAGCGCGTGTCCGTCAATGAGAAACAGTTTGTCCATATCTAACAAAGATAGGCAAAATTCTGGATTATTCCACCTTCACCCCCGGGATGTCGGTCCACAGAGTGGTATAGTGGGGAGACTGGTGTTCCCGGGCGTTGCGGATGGTGCCGTCGCCCTGGGCGCCGAAGAGGACGGCGCCGGGCCCGAAGGTGCGCGTGATCGTGTCGAGGGTCTCGGACAGGCGCGCCTCCCTCCCGGCGGCGGCCTCGTCCTCGAAGAGGGAGCGGGTGTGGTCCGCGGCCTGGACGATCCGCGTGAACACCACGCCGGCCTTCTTGTAGCCGAATCCCGGGCGGAAGAGCCGGCGGCAGCCTTCCACCGCCGCGAGGACCACCGTGCGGTGGTCCGCCGTGGCGTCGGGGAAGGGCACGCACACGCCGCCGGAAGTCTGCGGCGCGTCGTCCTTGAAGCGGTTCGTCATGGCGAAGACGGTGATTTCCTGGGCCAGGGAGCCTTGCTTCCGGAGCTTGGCGACGGCGCTCACGGCGAAGGTCGCGACTTGCTCGGTGAGTTCCGGCAAAGTGGTGATTTCGTGCGCGAAAGAGCGCGAAACGCAGATGCTCTGCTTGGGTTCGACCATATCCTCGAACTCCACGCAGGGGATGCCCTTGAGCTCCTTCCAGGTGCGAAATCCGGGGAGGGCGAAGAGCTTCCGGACGGTCGTTTCCGGGAGCTGGGTGTAGTCCCAGGCCGTTTTCACGCCCATCGACTCGAGCTTTTTCACCGACCGGCGGCCGATGCCCCAGACATCCTTCGCCGGGAACTTGCGGAGCACCTTCTCAATGTCCTGCGGGCGGTACATGTAGCAGCCGCCCTGAAGTTTGGGGTACTGCTTACAAAGCTTCGAGGCGATCTTCGCCAGGGTTTTCGTCGGGGCGACACCTACGGAAACCGGGATGGACGTATACTTCCAGCAGGCGCGCGAAACTTCCCGGGCGAAGGCGGCGAAATCGACATTCTCCATCCCCGTCAGGTCCAAGAAGGCCTCGTCGATGGAATACTGCTCCACCGCCGGGGCGAAGCTGCGGAGCACTTCCTGCACCCGGCGCGACATGTCGCCGTACAGCGCGAAATTGGACGAGAACACCGCGACGTGGTTCCGTTCGATGATGTCCCGGATCTTGAAATAGGGATCGCCCATCTTGATGCCGAGCGCCTTCGCCTCGTTGGAGCGGGCCACCGCGCAGCCGTCGTTGTTGGACAGCACGATGACCGGTTTCCCGTTCAGGTCCGGACGGAAAACCCGTTCGCACGAAGCGAAGAAGTTGTTGCAGTCGGCAAGGGCGTACATGGGCGCTCGGTCAGGCCTTCTTGATGACCCAGGTCACCACGCCCCAGATGAGGAACTGGTTGTCCGGGCCCACCGGGATGGGCTTATACTTGGGATTGTGCTCGTTGCAGGGCAGCAGGAGGGCGCCGTTCTCGTGGATCTCCACCCGCTTGACGGTATACTCGCCGTCGATGAAACAGACCGCCTTGCAGTCGTTGTACGGCTCCACGGCGCGGTCCACGATGAGGATGTCCCCCTCGTCCATGTCGGCGTCCACCATGGACACGCCGTCCACGCGGAAGAAGAAGGTCGATGCGCTGTGGCGCACCAGGAGTTTCACGAGGTCCAGCTTTTCCCGGACGTCTTCGGCCGGGGAGGGAAATCCCGCCTTGATTTCGCCCATGAAGGCGAATTCGAGGGAGGAGGTATCGGTGATGGGATGCGGTTCCATGATTAGGTAGTGGTGGTGTCAGGAGGTTCCGGGTCAAGCCCGGAATGAGGGTTGGCGATCCATTTCAGGCCCAGGCGGTCGATGAGGCGGGCGGGGAGGATCGCGATGAGGGGAGGAACGAGGTAGTTTGTCAGGCCGGGACTGAAGGTCCGGCGGCCGCGGAACAGGGCTTTCAGCGAGCGGCGCACGAGCCACTCGGGAGTCCGGATGATACCGATGTGGCGGAGGAATCCCCGCAGGCGCTCCGGAAGGGGATAGAGGCCCGTGTCCACGGCGGAGGGACACACGGTGGTCACGATCACGCCGAAGGGCCGGAGCTCGTAGGAAAGGCTCTTCCCGAAAACCTTCAGGTAGGCCTTCGTGGACGAATAGATGGCAATGCCCGGCGCCGGGATGCGCGCGGTCATCGACGAGATGTTGAGGATGTGCCCGCCGCCCTTCTCCTTCATCCGGGATCCCGCCAGGATGGACAGTTCCGTGACGACATTCATGTGGAGCGCCATCATCGTCCGAACCTTCCCGAGGTTCTCCGGCGAGAGATACTCCATGAAGAACATCCCGGCATCATTGACCAGCACGTCCGGCTCCGGGCACCACGAGAGCACTTCCTCGGCGGCCCCGGGTTTGGTCAGGTCGATGCAGCGCGTCTGCACGGGCACGCCGTACTCGGCACGCAACCCCTCGGCCGCATCGGCCAGCTCCTGCCCGCGGTTGCTCACGATGGCCAATGCATACCCCATCCGCGCGAGCTGTCGCGCGAACTCGAGGCCGATTCCGGAGCTTGCTCCGGTGACGAGGGCGGTCTTCTGGAGGTCAGGCATTCGTCGGGAAGGTTGTCATCACAAATATATAAAAAATGCAAGAAATGTTACAAGGAAACATTCGATGCATCATCCGCAACATACGTTGCATCTCGTTCGCCCGCGTAAATCTATCTTTGCGGCAAACCGCATGGCACCTACAAATCAACCAATAAACTTATGCATCATTTAAAAACGATTTTCGCAAGCTTCCTTCTGCTCGCCGGCTTCACGGCCTTCGCCCAGCAGATCGAAGTGACCGGCGTCGTGACTTCCGGAGCCGACGGCTACGGAGTCATCGGGGCCGCCGTCATGGAGAAAGGAACGACGAATGGCGTGACGACCGATTTTGACGGGAATTTCACCATCCGCGTCAATGAGGGGGCCATTCTGGTTTTCTCCTCCATCGGCTACACCACCTTGGAACTCCCTGCCACTGAAAATATGTCGGTGGTCATGCAGGAGGACGCCCAGCTTCTGGACGAGGTGGTTGTCACCGGCTACACGGTCCAGCGTAAGGCCGACCTCACCGGTGCCATCTCCACCGTCAACACCGACGATCTCGCCAAGCAGAACGAGAACAACCCCGTCAAGGCGCTACAGGGCCGCGTCCCGGGCATGAACATCTCGGCGGACGGTTCTCCGTCCGGCAGTGCCACGGTCCGCATCCGCGGTATCGGTACCCTGAACGACAACGATCCGCTCTACATCATCGACGGCGTCCCGACCAAGGCCGGCATGCATGAACTCAACGGAAACGACATCGAGTCCATCCAGGTCTTGAAAGACGCCGCCTCGGCCTCCATCTACGGAAGCCGTGCGGCCAACGGCGTCATCATCATTACGACCAAAGGCGGCAAGGAGGGGAAAGTGAGAGTCGATTTCGACGCCAGCGTGGCCGCCCAGACCTACGTGAACCGGATGCAGGTGCTCAATGCCAAGGAATTCGGCCAGGTGATGTGGCAGGGCTATGTGAACGACGGCCTGAACCCCAACATGAATGCCCTCGGGTACATCTATGACTGGGGCTATGACGCCAACGGCATCCCCGCCCTGAACGGGATCCGCATGAACAAGTACCTGGACGCGGCCGGCACCACACCCGCCAGCGACACCGACTGGTTCCGCGAGACCACCCGGACCGGCATTATCCAGCAGTACAACCTTTCGCTCAGCAACGGCACGGAGCGCGGCAATTCGTTCTTCTCCCTGGGCTATTACAAGAATGACGGTATCATCAAGCATTCGGACTTCTCCCGTCTTTCCGCCCGTATCAACACGGATTACAAGCTCCTCAAGATCGGGGACAAGAACATCCTCACCATCGGCGAGCACTTCACCCTGAACCGCACCAGCGAGGTGCAGGCACCCGGCGGATTCCTGGAGAATGTGCTCCAGTTCAACCCGTCCATTCCCGTCTATACCACCGAGGGTGAATTCGCCGGTCCCGTTGGCGGCTATGCCGACCGCGAGAACCCGCTCGCCCGCCTGACCCGCAATGCGGACAACCGCTATTACTACTGGAGAATGTTCGGTGACGCCTATCTGAACATCAACCCGATGAAGGGCCTGAATCTCAAGACGACCTTCGGCCTGGACTATTCCCAGAAGGAGCAGCGCATCTTTACCTATCCGGTGACGGAAGGTACGGTGGCCAATGCGACCAACGCCGTGGAGGCCAAGCAGGAGCACTGGCTCAAGTGGATGTGGAACGCGATCGCGACCTACAACTTTGAAGCGGGCAACCATCGCGGAGATGTGCTCCTGGGTACGGAAATCAACCGGGAGGACGACACCTGGTTCAGCGGGAAGGCGTATGATTTCGCCGTCCTGAATCCGGATTACATGTGGCCCAGCGCCGCCGTGGGCGAGGCTGAGGCGTATGGCGGCGGCGGTGGCTACACCCTGGTCTCCTATTTCGGAAAGGTGAACTACAACTATGCCGACCGGTATCTGGCCAGCGTCACCCTCCGTTACGACGGTTCCAGCCGGTTCGGCCGCAACAACCGTTTCGGTATGTTCCCGTCCGTGAGCCTGGGCTGGAGACTGGACAAGGAGAAGTTCCTGGAGGATGCCATGTGGCTGGAGAACCTGAAAATCAGGGCCAGCTGGGGACAGACCGGTAACCAGGAGATTTCCAACATCGCCCGCTACACCATCTATGAGAGCAATTACGGTGAGGCCGGTTTCGGTGGGCAGAGCTACGGAACGAGCTACGACATCGCCGGTACCAACGGCGGCCAGACGCTCGCCAGCGGCTTCAAGCGCAACCAGCTCGGAAATGACGACCTGAAATGGGAAACCACGACCCAGACCAATCTGGGCCTGGATTTCGCCCTGTTCAAGAGTGCCCTCTACGGTTCCTTTGAGGCCTACTACAAGAAGACCACGGACATCCTGGTGTACATGCCTGGCATCGGTGTGATGGGCGAGGGTTCCTCCCAGTGGATCAACGCCGGCGAAATGCAGAACCGGGGTCTGGAATTCAACTTCGGATACCGCGGGGAAGCCGGCGACTTCCAGTATGACTTCTCCGGAAACATCAGCACCTATGACAACAGGGTGACCAAACTTCCTGATACGATCGCGGCCAACGGTACCTTCGGCGGGAATGGCGTCGAAAGCGTCGTGGGCCATCCCATGGGCGCCCAGGTGGGCTATGTCTATGACGGAATCTTCAAGAGCCAGGACGAGATTGACAACCACGCCACGCAGGGCGGCGCCGGACTGGGCCGCATCCGCTGGAAGGATCTCAACGGGGACGGGGTCATCAACGAAAAGGACCAGAAGTGGATCTACTCTCCGGTTCCGGATTTCACCTGGGGCCTGAATATCTACCTGCAGTACAAGAACGCGGATCTCACAATGTTCTGGCAGGGCGTCCAGGGAGTGGACGTGATCAGCGACCTCAAGCGGGAAACCGACCTGTGGAGCGGTCTGAACATCTCCAACCTGAACAAGGGACGCCGCATGCTGGACGCCTGGAGCCCGGTGAACATGGATTCCAACATTCCTGCCGTGAGCATCATGGACAACAACAATGAGAAGCGCGTGTCCAGCTATTTCGTGGAGAACGGCTCCTTTGCCAAGCTCCGTACCATCCAGCTCGGCTACAACGTCCCCAAGAGTCTGTGCGAGAAACTGCACCTGGCCCGTCTGAGAGCCTATGTGTCCGCGCAGAACCTGCTGACCATCAAGAGCTGCGGCTTCACGGGCGTGGATCCCGAGAATGCCAACTTCGGTTATCCGATCCCGGTGAATGCCACCCTCGGTGTGAACGTATCCTTCTAAACCATGACAATCATGAAAAAGCTTATTTCCCTTCTCTATATGATCCCGGTCCTCGGCGTCCTCACCGCCTGCAGCGACCTGCTGGGAGAACAGGTTCCGCAGGGTACGCTCAGCGACGAGCAGGTGAAGGATCCCGCCAACGCGGAGGCCATGGTGGTGTCGGCCTATGCCATCTTCACTACGGCCGAAGACATCAACTCTTCCTTCTCCATGTGGAATTTCGACGTGCGCTCCGATGACGCTTACAAGGGCGGCAACGGTACTTCCGACGGTGACGTGTTCCACCAGCTGGAAATCCAGCAGGGTGTCCTCACGACCAACTGGAACCTCAATGATATCTGGGTGCGCCTGTACAACAGCCTGTCCCGTGTCAACAGCGCCATCGCCCTCTTGAACGAGTGCGACGAGAGCTATGCCATGAAGGAGCAGCGCCTCGCCGAGATGAAGTTTCTCCGGGCATACGGCCACTTCCTCCTGAAGCGCCTGTTCAAGAACATCCCGTTCGTGAACCGGCACGACCTGACCTATGCCGAGTACAATGAACTCTCCAATACCGCCTATTCCAATGACGAGGGATGGCAGGTCATCATCGACGACCTGATGGAAGCCTACAACACGCTTCCTGCGGTCCAGGCCGACAAGGGCCGTCCCACCAAGGCCGCTGCCGCCGCCTTCCTCGCCAAGGTCTATCTGTACAAGGCCTACCGCCAGGACGATCCGAAGAGCAACCAGGTCAGTTCCGTCAATGACGGGGACCTCCGCAAAGTCATCGAGTTCACCGAACCCGCCCTCTATGCCGGCTATGGCCTGGAGGCGGACATCCACAACAACTTCCGTCCGGAGGAGATGTACGAGAACGGCAAGGAAAGCCTCTGGGCCATCCAGTATTCCCGTAACGACGGATCTACCTACGGCAACCTGAACTGGAGCTACGGCCTGATCGGCCCCAGCATCGACAACGTGACCGACGGAGCCTGCGACTTCTACAAGCCCAGCCAGAACCTGGTGAACGCCTTCCGCACCGGTGCCGACGGCCTGCCCCTCCCGGACAGTTTCAACGAGAAGGATTATGACAAGGGGGTGGACAATGCCGACCCGCGCCTGTTCCTGACCGTAGGCATGCCCGGCCTTCCTTACCTGTTCAACAAGAACTTCATCCAGGACGAGAGCAAGCAGTGGAGCCGTGGCAACGGACTGTACGGCTACTATATCAGCCTGAAACAGAACGTGGATCCCGCCCTGGTGGGTGAATACCTCATCAAAGGTTCCTATTGGGCATCCCCGATGAACCGCATCGTCTTCCGTTATGCCGATGTCCTGCTGGAGCGGGCCGAAGCTTATGCCCAGCTGGGTGACAGCGGAAAGGCCATCGACCTGGTGAACCAGATCCGTGCCCGCGCCGCTTCTTCCACGCAGATGTTTGCAGACTATCCCACCCGCTACGGTGTCAAGATCTACATAACCCAGTACAAGGGCAGCTACGACAAGGCTGCTGCGCTGAAGATCGTCAAGATGGAACGTCGCCTGGAGATGGGCATGGAGTGCGAGCGTTTCTTCGACCTGGTACGATGGGGCGAAGCCGCCCAGGTGCTGAACAAGTACTACGCCGAGGAGATTGACAACTGCTCCATCTACCGCGAGGCCCGTTTCACGGCCGACAAGGATGAGTATCTGCCCATTCCCGCCTCTCAGATCGCCGCTTCCAACGGCCATTACACGCAGAACATCGGTAACTGGTGATAATCAATAGAGTATGAAAACAAAACTTTTCTATATCGCGGCCGCCCTGCTGGGCCTCGTGGCCTGCTCCAAGACGACGGTCAGCGACCTGGACCTCAGCGGTGACTGCCTGGTCAGCGCCCTTTCCCTGGACGGATACGAGGGAAACATAGACCTTCCGAGCCGCAGCATCGTGGTACGGCTCCCGGAAGTGTACGCAACCTCCGGAATGGAAATCACGGCCCTGACCCTGTCGGACGGAGCCTCCTGCAATGTCCGGGTAGGGGAGAAACTGAACATGGATGCGCCCAAAGGACTGCATGTAACCAACGGGGATGCCGTCATCGACTGGACCCTGTCCGTCTTGCATGACGAGGCCCGCATCAGCCACTTCGTCATCAATGACATCTACACCGGCACGATCGACCAGGATGCCAAGACTATCACGGTCTATATCCCCGGATCGGAAAACATCCATGCCCTGGTGCCGACCATCACCTACAGCGTGAATGCGACCGTGACGCCGGCCTCCGGTGTGGCGCAGGACTTCTCCGAGCCGGTTACCTACACGGTGACGAACAATTCCGCCAGGAGCGTCTATACCGTTACGGTGATTGCCATTGACAAGCCCAAGGCCCTGTTCGTGGGCGCGGCGCAGGTGATGAACGACCTGGATGCCGAGGCCAAGGCGGCCTGTGACTGGATGATCGCCCATGTGCCCGGGACCATGTACGCCTCCTTCTCCGACCTCCAGGCCGGAACCCTGGATCTATCCGAGTGCGCCCTCATCTGGTGGCATTTCCACATGGACGGCGGTGTGGACGGCCACGATGCCTTCGTGGCCAAGGCACCGGAGGCCCTGGCTGCCAGGAATCAGCTGCGTGCCTTCCACGAGGCCGGCGGCGCCCTGCTCCTTACGCGCTATGCCACGAACCTGCCTTCCTTCATCGGTGTTACCGGTGATGACGAGTGGACCACGCCGAACAACTGCTGGGGCCAGAACGAAGACAGCGCCGAGCTTTGCGGCGGTCCCTGGACCTTCCGGATCTTCGACGGCCAGAACGACCATCCGCTCTACCAGGGTCTGGTCCAGGGCGACAATGCCAACGAGGTTTATTGCACCGATGCCGGCTATCACATCACCAACTCCACGGCACAGTACCACATCGGTACCGACTGGGGCGGCTATGACAACCACGGTGCCTGGGAAGCGCGCACGGGCGGACGGATCCTCGGCGTGGGCGGCGACGGAGCCGTCGTGGCCTGGGAGTACCTCCCGAAGGACGGCAAGGGCGGCGTGATCTGCATCGGCTCCGGCTGCTACGACTGGTATTCCTATACCTATGAGGCCGGTTACGAGGAGAAATTCCACCGCAACATCGCCATCATGACCGAGAATGCAATCAACTACCTTACGAAATAGCAGTATGAAAAGAACAGCATACATCACCGCCATCCTCCTCATGGGAACCCTGACGATGGCTTGCAGCAAGGAAGAATACGGCGACGCTCCCCGCGACTGGGACGCCTCTTCCACCTATTTCGCCAGCGCTGACGACAAAGGATTCAATACGTACTATACCCCCGCCATCGGCCGGGTGGGGGACACGATGCCTTTCTGGGATGCGAAAGCGGGCGAGTACAAAGTCCTCTACCTGCAGGAGTTCGAGAACAACGGCACCTACAATTTCCATCCGATCTGGGGCGTTTCCACGAAGGACGGTGCCAGCTATACCTCGCTGGGTGAAGTCCTTCCCACCGGCGCTTCCACGTTGGAACAGGATGCCGCTATCGGAACCGGCTGCTGCGTGTACAATGAGGCAGACGGTCTGTACTACATCTACTACACCGGCCACAACGGCAACTGCACCAACCGCGAGGTGGTGTTGAGGGCTACCTCCCCGGATTTCAAGACCTGGACCAAGGACCTGCTCTGGGCCCTGAAGGGGGATGACTTCGGCTACTCGAGCAACGACTTCCGCGATCCGCAGGTGTTCAAGGCCGACGACGGCCTGTGGCACATGGTCATTTCCAGCAACCTGAAATTCGCCGACTTCAAGTCCTCCGACCTCAGGACCTGGGAGCATGTGGGCTCCTTCAACATGGTTTGGGATCGCATGTGTGAATGCCCGGACATCTTCAAGATGGGGGACTGGTGGTACTTCGTGTACAGCGAGGGCTACCGGGCGAGCTGGAGCCGCAAGGTCAAGTACATGATGGCCCGCAGTTTCGAGGGCCTGAAGGAATGCTTCGGCGACCCGGGTGCCCATTGGCCGCAGGACGGTCATGAGGGGGTGCTGGACAGCCGCGCCTTCTATGCGGGCAAGACCGCTTCCGACGGGACCGACCGCTATATCTGGGGCTGGAGCCCCTATCGCACCGGTGCGACCATCCATGACAAGAATGTCAACGTGGGCGCTTCCGGCGAGCCCAACTGGTCCGGTTCCATGGTGTGCCACAAGCTCATCCAGCATGCCGACGGCACCCTGACGCTCGGCCAGGTGCCGGCCATGGCCGGCAAGTACAGCCGCCCGCTCGACGTCAAGGTCGTGGAGAGCGGTTCCGATTATACCCTGTACAACCGCTTGGAGAACAGCAATCATATCTCCTTCACGGTGACGGCTTCCGCGTGGGACCGCTGGGGCGTTTCCTTTGTCCGCGGGACGGACTCCAAGAAGTACTATACCCTGGTGGTGAATGCGGAGAACGAGAACATCCGCAAAGTCAATTTCGAGCAGGAAGGGGAGGAAGGCAAGGGCTTCATTGAAGGGGCCGACGGCTACGCTTTCGTCCGCCCGGCTGACAACATCTATCACGTGGACATCTTTACGGACAATTCCGTCGTGGTGATGTACATCAATGATGTGTGCGCGTTCACCTGCCGGATCTATGGAATCCGCCGGAACTGCTGGAGCATCAACGGCTACGGCAACTCCATCCAGGTCAGCGATGTCCGCGTCTCCACCTATTGATTTTCCGGTGAAAAAGCGTATCTTTGAGAAAAGACACTGACAATGAGATACATCCTTTTCATAGCGAGCTTCCTGCTTACCCTGGGCGCCGGTGCGCAGAACCTCTCCATCCGGCATCTGAGCGACACGCATACGATGATCCGGGTAAGCGGGAAAGACCGCTACGTGCTGCTGCCGGTACAGGAAACAGCGCAGGAAGCGCGCGTGAAAGTGCTTTCGAACGGCACGGAAGTCCTCGCCGCCAATGTTTCCCTGGCCATCGACAAGACGGACTACCTGGTCCCGCTGGACCTCGGCGCCTGGAACGGCAGCAGCATCCTGCTGGATATCCGGATGACCCAGGGCCGCGGCGTGCGCCGGGATCCTTCCGACGACGTGTGCTGGAGCGACATGACCACCGCGCCCGTCTTCGACCGGACCAATCAGGAAAAGGCCTACCGGCCCCTCTATCATTTCGCCCCGGAATATGGCTGGATGAACGACCCTAATGGTATGGTGTACCAGGACGGGGAATGGCATCTTTTCTACCAGTATAACCCGTACGGTAGCTTCTGGGGCAATATGCACTGGGGACATGCCGTTTCCCGGGACCTGGTGAACTGGGAGCATCTGGGCGTTGCCCTCGCTCCGGATGCGCTCGGCGCCATCTTCAGCGGCAGTGCCGTCGTGGACAAGGAGAATACGGCCGGATTCGGACGGGATGCCATCGTGGCCATGTACACCTCGGACGGGGACAACCAGACCCAGAGCATCGCCTACAGCAACGACGGAGGCCGCACCTTCACCAAATACCCTGGCAATCCGGTGATCGTGGCCGAGGATACGCCCGATTTCCGCGATCCCAAGGTGTTCTGGGACGACCAGACCCGCCAATGGAAGGTAGTCCTCGCCGCCGGGCAGGAGGTGCAGTTCTACAGCTCCGACAACCTGAAGGACTGGAAATACGAGAGCAGCTTCGGCCTCGCCTACGGCAACCACAACGGTGTCTGGGAGTGCCCCGACCTGATCCGCCTTCCTTTCGAGGGCAAGGACAAGTGGGTGCTGCTCCTGAACATCAATCCGGGCGGCCCCTTCGGCGGCAGCGCCACGCAGTATTTCGTGGGCAGCTTCGACGGGAAGACCTTCAAGTGCGACGACCTTCCCACCGTCACCCGCTGGATGGACTACGGTAAGGACCATTATGCCGCCGTCACCTGGAGCAACGCTCCCGCCGGCAGAACGGTCGCCATCGCCTGGATGAGCAACTGGCAGTATGCCAATTCCGTCCCGACGAAGCAGTTCCGCAGCGCCAACTCCGTTCCCCGCGACCTGTCCCTGGTCCGGAAGGGAAAGGAGGTCATCCTGAAGAGCACGCCCTCTCCGGAGGTGGAAGCCCTTCGTGGCCGGCCCGTCCAGTACACGCTGTCCACCGCTCCCGTGGATCTTTTCGAGAACCCGCAGCGCGCCTACGAACTCGTGGTCCGCTTCACCCTTCCCAAGAAGGAAGGCGCCACCTTCGTGCTTTCCAACGAGACCGGCGAGCAGGTGGTTTTCACCTACGAACCGGAGAACCAGACCTTCTCGATGGACCGCCGGGGGAGCGGCAACGTCAAGTTCAGCAAGTCCTTCGCGGCGGTCACGACCGCGCCTGCCCAGGTGGGCGGCAAGATGGAGCTCCGCCTGCTGGTGGACAGCGCCAGTATCGAGGCCTTTGGCGAGGACTTCTGCATGACCAACCTCGTCTTCCCGTCTTCTCCTTATAATACCCTGAAACTGTACGGCAACCTCAAGGCCGACGTAACACTTTATCCGATAGCCAAATGAACAAAAAGATACAACTCATCCCGGTGATGCTCTGCTTCTTCGCCATGGGGTTCGTGGACCTCGTGGGCATCGCCTCCAACTATGTCCAGTCCGACCTGGGCCTGAGCGACGCGGCCGCCAACATCTTTCCTTCCCTGGTCTTCTTCTGGTTCCTGATCTTCTCCGTCCCGACGGGGATGCTGATGAACAGGATCGGCCGGAAGAACACGGTGCTGCTGAGCCTCGTGGTGACGGTCGTCTCCCTGCTGCTTCCCATCTTCGGCGAGAGCTACGGACTCATGCTCGTCTCCTTCTCGCTGCTGGGCATCGGCAACGCGCTCATGCAGACTTCCCTGAACCCGCTCATTACCAACATCATCAAGGGTGACCGGCTGGCCAGCACCATGACCTTCGGGCAGTTCGTGAAAGCCATCGCCTCCTTCATGGCTCCGTATATCGCCATGTGGGGCGCCACGGCGGCCATGCCTACCTTCGGCCTCGGCTGGAGAGTTCTCTTCCCGGTGTACATGACCATCGGCATCCTGGCCTCCCTCCTGCTCCTCCTCTCTCCGATCGAGCGCGAGGCGGCCCCGGACAGGGCTTCTTCCTTCGCCGACTGCTTCAAGCTCCTGGGCAAGCCCGTCGTTCTGCTGTCCTTCCTGGGCATCATGTGCCATGTGGGCATCGACGTGGGCACGAACACCACGGCGCCGAAGCTCCTGATGGAGCGTGTGGGCATGACGCTTACCGAGGCCGGCTTCGCGACCAGCCTGTATTTCATTTTCCGTACGGTAGGCTGCCTTTCCGGGTCGTTCATCCTGGCGAAGTTCAGCCACAAGAAGTTCTTCCTGGTGAGCGTCGTGATGATGGCCTTGGCGATGGTAGGCATGTTCTTCGGAGCAAGCAAGGCCATCCTGTACGTAGCCATCGCCCTGGTGGGCTTCGGCAACTCCAACATCTTCTCCATCGTGTTCTCCCAGGCCATCCTGGCGGTTCCCGAGAAGCAGAACGAGGTGTCGGGCCTGATGATCATGGGCCTGTTCGGCGGTACGGTGTTCCCGCTCCTGATGGGATTCGCCTCCGACGCGGTGGGCCAGGCCGGCGCCGTGGCGGTGATGGCCGTAGGCGTCGCGTATCTGTTGTATTATATGACTACCATGCACAAATAATATGGGAAAGTACGTTATCGGTATCGGTGAAGCGCTGTGGGATGTGCTTCCCGAGGGAAAGAAACTGGGCGGCGCGCCCGCCAATTTCGCCTATCATGCCCGGCAGTTCGGCCTGGAAGGCATTGCCGTGAGCGCCATCGGGCACGATGCGCTGGGCGAGGAAATCGTCGAGGCTTTCGAGGAGCACCGGCTCCCGTATCACCTGGCCCGGGTGGAGTATCCCACCGGAACTGTCCAGGTTACCCTGGATGCGCAGGGTGTGCCCCAGTATGAGATCAAGACGGATGTCGCATGGGACAATATCCCTTATGACGATGAACTGGCCGCCCTGGCCGCAGATTGCAAGGCGGTTTGCTTCGGTTCCCTGGCACAGCGGAGCGAAGTATCCCGCTGTACCATCGGCGCGTTCCTGGACGCCGTCCCCGCAGACTGCCTGAAGGTATTCGACATCAACCTCCGTCAGAGTTTCTACACGAAGGAGGTGCTGGAGGCATCTTTCCAGCGCTGCGACATCCTGAAAATCAATGATGAGGAACTGGTGACCATTTCCCGCCTGTATGATATTCCGGGCCTGAGCCTGGAGGAGAAGTGCTGGCACATCTTCGACCAGTATGGCCTGAAGATGCTCATCCTGACCTGTGGCACCAACGGAAGTTATGTCTTCCACGCGGGCGGCATGTCCTATCAGGTGACTCCGAAGGTGGAGGTGGCCGATACCGTCGGCGCCGGCGATTCCTTCACGGGCTCCTTCATCGGCTCCATCCTCCAAGGCAAGTCGGTGGCGGTCGCCCATGAGACGGCGGTGAAAGTGTCCGCCTATGTCTGTACCCAGAAAGGGGCCATGCCCATGGTCCCCGAGGAACTAAAATCGATTTGATTTGAGAATCAGGCCATTTCTTATACTATGCTTCCTCCTTCTTCTCGCCGGTTGTTCCGGGGGGAAGAAGGAGTTTGTCATAGGTGTATCCCAATGCAGCGACGATATCTGGCGCTCCAAGCTGAACGAGGAACTGTCCCTGGCGGCCCATTCCTACGGGGTGCAGCTCCGGCTGACGTCGGCGGATGACGACAGTGAGCGCCAGATGGCGCAGATCCGGGCGCTGGTCGCCGAGGGGGTGGACCTCCTGATCGTATCGCCCAACCAGAGCCACACCATCACGCCGGCCATCGAGGAAGCCTTCGATGCCGGTGTTCCTGTCATCCTGTTCGACCGGAAGATCGATTCCGACAAGTACACCGCCTTCATTGGGGCGGACAATGTGCGGGTCGGCCGGATCCTGGGCGATTACCTGGCCGACATCCTGGACGGCAAGGGCCGGGTAGTGGAGATCCAGGGACTCCGGGAGTCTTCTCCGGCCGCCGAGCGGCACAAGGGCTTTGCGGAGGCGCTGGCGGCGTATCCCGGCCTGGAACTGGTCGCTTCCGACTACGGGGACTGGCTGCAGGAAGGCGGTGCTCGCGTGATGGCGCGGTGGATGGAAGAAGGGCTTGCATTCGATGCGGTCTTCGGTCAAAACGACCGGATGGCCCGGGGCGCCTGGGAAGCCCTCGGAAAGCCGGACGGGCTGCCGCTGCTGGGCGTGGACGCCTTGCCGGAAGG
>ONDF01000026.1:0-3154 GCA_900316525.1 uncultured Bacteroidales bacterium | reverse complement strand
CTGGCAGTGGACATCCTGACCGGAAACGATTATCCTCGGGAGACGATGCTGGAATCGGCCCTCGTGGACAGTCACAACGCGGCGATGGTCCTCATGCAAGAGCACGAGATCACGGACCAGCGGGAAATGGTGGAGAAAGTGAGCGCCCAGCTGGACAGCTCCCTTTCCGAGTATAATACGCAGCGGCTGGTCCTGTACCTGCTCATCGGCCTGACCGCCCTGCTGATCCTGTTGTTCACCGTCTCTTTCTTTTTCTACAACCGCATGCGGCGCTTCAATGCGGAACTGGAACGGCGGAACGAGGAACTGCACCTGCTGTCCCGGAAACTGGAGGAGACCACCGACGCGAAGCTGGAGTTCTTCACCTCCGTCAGCCACGAGTTCCGGACGCCGCTGTCCCTGATCGCCGGCCCCCTGGAGCATGTCATGGACACCTCCGGCTTGGATCCGGAAAGCCGCGCCTCGCTGGGGATTGCCCGAGAGAATGTCGATATCCTCCTCCGGCTGGTGAACAGCATCCTGGATTTCCGGAAGATCGAGAACGGAAAGATGCCCTTGCGAGTGTCCCGCTTTGACCTGCCGGTGGCCGTGAAGCAGTGGATGCTGGGATTCAAGGGCCGCAACCTGCGCTATGAGGGACCTGAGTCCCTGATGGTGGAGGCCGACATGCACCTGACGGAAAGGGTGCTGTTCAACCTCCTGAGCAACGCGTTCAAACATACGACGGCCGAGGACCGTATCGCGGTCAGGATTGCCTCCGAAGGGGATCGGGTCCAACTTTCCGTGACCGATACAGGCGAAGGAATCCCGGCCGACAAACTGGGGCTGGTCTTCGACCGGTTCTACCAGGCGGGTGACCGCTCCTCCGGGACGGGTATCGGCCTGGCCTTGGTGAAGAGCATCGCCCAGTTGCATGGAGGAAGCGTCGGCGTGGAGAGTCGGGTGGGGGAGGGAACTACCTTTACCGTGACCCTGCCCTTGGAGCAACCTGGGGCGGAAATCCTCGAAGCTGAAGATGCCGGCAAATACCAGGAACAGTTCAGCAGCACCTATACCGACAGTGGCGCTTCCCGCCGGGAAACCGAGCAGTTGGAATTGATGACCGATACGGAAGAACAACGTCCGACGGTGCTGGTCGTGGATGACAACGAGAGTCTGCGGACTTTCATCGCGTCGTTGCTGAAGGATGAATACCGGGTCCTGCTGGCCGCCGACGGAAAGGAGGCGCTGGATGTGGCCGGGCGTCAACTGCCCGACCTGGTCATCAGCGACGTAATGATGCCAGTCATGGACGGGCTGGCCTTCTGCGAGGCCCTGAAATCCCAGCTGGCGACCAGCCATATCCCCGTCATCCTCCTGACGGCGAAAAATATGGAGGACCAGCGGGCGGAGGGATATGCCTCCGGGGCTGATGCCTACATCAGCAAGCCTTTCAGCGAGAAGGTCTTGCTCTCCCGGGTCGGAAACCTCCTCAAAAGCCGGTTGCAGCTCAAGCATTATTATCTGGAAAACGGCACCAGCAATGCCTCGGAAAGGGAAAACGACTTCCTGTCCCGTTTCCGTTCCTATGCGAAGAAGCACTTGGCGGATCCGGACCTGAACGTGGAGCTGCTTGCAGCCGAGATCGGCCTGTCCCGGGTCCAACTGTACCGGAAAGTGAAAGCGTTGACAGGCTATTCACCCGTGGAGGTGATTCGGATCATGCGGCTCAAGGAAGCGGAAAAACGGCTGAAAAGCACGGACAAGACCGTCGCTGAAATCGCCTACGAGGTCGGTTTCAGTTCCCCTTCCTATTTCTCCAAATGTTACCGGGAACTCTTTGGCATCCTGCCGGGAACTTCCCGTTAGCGGAGATTGGCGAGGGCGGGGAAGGCCGCCCGGAGAACGGCGGTTTTAGATTTCTCGACTTCGCTCGAAATGACAGAAGGGCTGGCCAGGAAACGCCCGTCGCGGGTGAGGGCGAACACCCGGTCGGCCACCTGCAGGGCGTCGTGCAGGTCGTGGCTGGAGAACAGGACGGCCGTGCCCGTCTTTCGGGCGACCTCCCGCAGCGTCCGCAGCACATCGATCCGGTTTTCCACGTCCAGGTGCGCCGTCGGCTCGTCCAGCAGCAGTACCTCGGCCCTCCGGGTCAATCCCGTCGCCAGGCACGCCTTCTGGAACTCCCCGTCGCTCAAGGTCGATATGTCCCGCTTCCGCAGCGCCTCGATCCCCAGCATCTTCAGGGCCTCCTCCATCCTATCTTCGACCTCCTTCGAAATCCGTCCGCGCCAGTCGCTCTCCCGATAGCACCCCGTCCGCACGAACGCCTCGACCGTGAACCCTTTGACCTTAGGGATATTGGTAGGTATAAGTACGACGGCAGCCCCGGAAGCCAGCCATTTCAAAAGCGTAGTTTTCCCGGTCCCGTTGGGGCCCGCCAGCAGCACGCATTCGCCCGGGGCCAGCTCGAACGAGATGTCCCGGACCAGCTCACGGCCGTCATGACCGATGGACAAGTGATCGACCTTAAGCATGGCGCTGGCGCAGCAAGATGAGGAGAATCAGGGGAATGCCGATGAGGGCGAGGGTGGAGCCCACGGGGAGGGGGATGGGCCAGAGGTTCGCGAGGATGTCGGCCGCCAGGGCGAGGGTGGCGCCGGTCGCGAGGGCGCAGGGGAGGACCTGCCGATGGACCGAGGAACCCGTGATGCGGCGGGCGAGGTGCGGGGCGACGATGCCCACGAACCCGAGCGGGCCGCAGAAGGCCGTGACCGTGCCGGTCATCAGGCAGGCCGACAGCATCGACAGGAACAGGATGCGCCGCGTCGAGGCCCCGGAAAGGGTCGCATACTCTTCGCCGAACAGGATGATATCCAGCCCCTTGCCGTTGCAGAAGGCCAGGACAAGGCCGATGACCAAAGCGCCGGCCATCAGCGCGACCTCGAAGTATCGGCAACCGGAAAAACTGCCCGCCATCCAGCTGTAGAACAGTTTCAGGCTCTCTTCCCCCGCCGTGTACTGCAGGACCGAGCTCAGCGCGCTGAAGATGAATCCCAGCATCACGCCGAACACTAGCAGCGTCGTCACCGACCGGAAGCGGGCCGAGACCGCGACGACCAGCGCCGCCGCCACGAAGGCTCCGAGGAACGCCGCCACCGCCACGGTGAATCCC
>ONDF01000014.1 GCA_900316525.1 uncultured Bacteroidales bacterium | reverse complement strand
CGTGAAGCCCGGCACCACCGAGTGCAAGTTCTACGGTCTCGGTTCCGACGGTACCGTGGGCGCGAACAAGAACACTATCAAGATCATCGGTTCCCACACCGACCTCTACAGCCAGGCCTACTTCGACTACGACTCCAAGAAGTCCGGCGGCTACACCTGCTCGCACCTGCGCTTCGGCCAGCAGCCCATCAAGGCTCCGTACCTGGTGAACACCCCCGACTTCGTGGCCTGCCACGTCCCGTCCTACCTCCGCAAGTATGACGTCCTGAAGGGCATCAAGGAAGGCGGCACCCTGCTGCTGAACAGCCTCTGGGACGAGGAGGAGACCATCAAGAACATCCCGGACAACGCGAAGGCCATCATCGGCCGGAAGCACATCAAGGTCTACATCATCAACGCGACCAAGATCGCCGCGGAGATCGGCCTCGGCAACCGCACGAATACCATCCTCCAGAGCGCCTTCTTCAAGATCACGGGCATCATCCCTTACGAGGACGCCGTGAAGTACATGAAGGACGCCATCGTGAAGTCCTACGGCAAGAAGGGCGAGAACGTGGTGAACATGAACTACGCCGCAGTCGACCGTGGCGGTGAATACACCGAGATCCACATCCCTGCCGAGTGGGCCAACCTGACCGCCAAGTTCGAGAACCCGAACAAGGACCGTCTGGCTCCCGCCTTCGTCAAGGAAGTCGCGGACATCGTGAACGCCCAGGCCGGCGACACCCTCCCGGTCAGCGCCTTCATGCCGTACGCCGACGGCACCATGCCGGCCGGCACCGCCGCCTTCGAGAAGCGCGGCGTCGCCGTGATGGTCCCGATGTGGGACGCCGAGAAGTGTATCCAGTGCAACAGCTGCGCCTTCGTCTGCCCGCACGCCGCCATCCGTCCGTTCCTCCTCACCGAAGAGGAAGCCGCCGCCGCTCCCGCCACCGTCAAGATGGCCCAGGGCAAGGCGAACCTCAAGGAGTGGAAGTACGCCCTCGCCGTCTCCGTGGACGACTGCACGGGCTGCGGAAACTGCGTCGACGTCTGCCTCGCCAAGGACAAGGCCCTGGCGATGGTCCCGTACCTCCAGCACGAGGCCGAGCAGGCCAACTTCGACTACCTGAACAAGAAGGTCGGCTACAAGGAGTATGTGAACAGGTTCGCCAACATGAAGAACTCTCAGTTCGCCCAGCCGCTCTTCGAGTTCTCCGGCGCTTGCGCGGGCTGCGGTGAGACCCCGAACATCAAGGCCATCACCCAGCTGTTCGGCGACCACATGATGATCGCGAACGCCACCGGTTGCTCCTCCATCTACGGCGCTTCCTTCCCGGCCAGCCCGTACTGCACCAACGCCGCGGGCCACGGTCCGGCCTGGCAGAACTCCCTGTTCGAGGACTTCTGCGAGTTCGGTCTCGGCATGCACCTCGGCTCCGACCGCATCCGTGAGACGGTCGCCTCCACGATGAAGCAGGCCCTGGAGTGCGAATGCTGCAGCCAGGAGATCAAGGACCTCGCCGCCAAGTGGCTCGAGGCTCCGAAGGACGCCGCCGTCACCCGCGAGGTCGCGGACAAGATCGTCCCGCTCGCCCAGGAGTGCAGCTGCGACACCTGCAAGAAGCTCGTCGAGCTCCAGCACTTCATCCCGTCCCGCAGCCAGTGGATCATCGGTGGTGACGGTGCCTCCTACGACATCGGTTACGGCGGTCTGGACCACGTGCTCGCCAGCGGTGAGAACGTGAACATCCTGGTGCTCGACACCGAGGTGTACTCCAACACCGGCGGCCAGAGCTCCAAGGCCACCCCGGTCGGCGCCATCGCCAAGTTCGCGGCCTCCGGCAAGAAGATCCGCAAGAAGGACCTCGGCATGATGGCCATCAGCTACGGCTATGTCTATGTGGCGCAGGTCGCGATGGGCGCCAGCCCGGTGCAGTTCTTCAACGCCATCAAGGAAGCCGAGGCTTATGACGGCCCGTCCCTGATCATCGCCTACTCCCCGTGTATCAACCACGGCTTGAAGGCGGGCATGGGCCTGAGCCAGAAGGAAGAGAAGCTGGCCGTCGACTGCGGCTACTGGCACCTCTACCGCTACAACCCGGCCCTCGAAGGCACGGACAAGAACCCGTTCACCCTCGACTCCAAGGAGCCCGACTGGAGCAAGTTCCAGGACTTCCTGAAGGGAGAGGTCCGCTTCGCGTCCCTGTACAAGTTGTTCCCGGAGAGCGCCAACGAACTCCTCGCCAAGACCGAGGAATTCGCCAAGGTCCGCCTGAACACCTACAAGCGCCTCGCCGGCAAGTAATTGCCTGTTAAACACATGAAAAGAGGGATGGCCAACCGGTCATCCCTTTTTTGTTTTATGGCCTATGGGATCTTATGGGAGGAGGTAAAGGTGCCCGGGGGACTCCGCTTCGCTCCGGCCCCTCCCATTGTCTCCTGCGTCCCCGCAAGCGGGAACTTGTATCCAACGGGCCCCTCCCCCTATACTTGTCCGGGGGTGGACAAGCCCCCGGACACCTTTACCTCCTCCCTATATAAGATCCCATATCAATTATTCCGCGAAGCGGGAAGAGAGCCATTGGGCGATGGGGGTGCGGGAGAAGGCGTCGGAGACGCGGAGGTGGAGGTCCTGCTGGAGGTGCGGGAGGGGGTCCGGATGGATCGTGAGGGAGCCGGCCGCCTGGGAAGGGATGACAGCGACCAGGTTCGCATTGGCCTGAACCAGGTCGAGGATGACGGGAAGATGGTCGGAGACGAGGACGGAGCGGGCGTAGATGTCCTGACTGACCAGCGGGCGGTAAGGAGCCCAGACGGCATAGCGGGGTTCTTCCGGGAAGTCCGGACCGGCGGCGACCAGGGCGGCCTGGACCGTGCCTACGATGGAGCCGGCATCGAAGTTGAGCGTGTCCCCACGCGCGGAGGTGAAGTAATAGAGGTCCGCGTCCATGGATTCGGGGAAGGCGCTTTCAGGATAAGTATCGATAATGAAACTGGTCGCCGTTACAGCGAGCAAGTCGCGCAGGAGCCGGGGCAGCAGATAGGTGGCGACATAGTCGGTCGTGGCGATGCGGACGGGGCGGTTGACGGTCAACTTGCCGGCGCTGCCGAAGAGGGCGTCGGTGGCGTCGTACCAGTGGAGGATCTTCGCCGCATAGTCCTTGAACACGTATCCTTCGGCCGTCAGGGCCACTTCGCCGCGTTTCCGGTCGAAAAGGACGGCGCCGACCTGCTTCTCCAGTTCGGCGATGTTCTGGCTGACGGCGGGCTGGGAGACGCCCAGGTGCTGGGCGGCCCGGGTGAAGCTCCCCTCGGCGGCCACCATCATGAAGACACGCAGTCTGAAATCGTCCAGCATGATAAGGATTCCTTATAATCTTTCACAAAGTAAGCGATTTCGAACCACAAAAACAAATTTATTGAATTTTCTGAGATACTTATTGTTTTTCAATAAATCCTTATTATATTTGCATTTAGAAAGCCGAACAAAAGCCCACCAAAGGCGCCCAGGTGCGGTTTTTGTAGGATTTACAAACAGACTGAACATTCATTTAATCTTAAAGAACCCATGAAGAGATTGAAGAGAATTCTGATCGTCACCGCCTTCCTTCCGCTGCTGATTGTCATCCCGGTGAAGGCGCAGAACCAGAACCAGGAACAGGCCATGCAGCAGATGATGGCCGCCCTCCCCAACGATCCTGCGGTCCGCGTGGGCCATTTGGAAAACGGACTTACGTACTACATCCGCCACAACGAGCTCCCGAAGGGCCGGGCGGAATTCTATCTCGCCACGAACGTGGGCGCCATCCAGGAAACCCCCGACCAGGACGGCCTCGCGCATTTCCTGGAGCACATGTGCTTCAACGGCACCGCGCATTTCCCGGACAAGGGCATCCTGGACTATCTCCGCTCCATCGGCGCCGAATTCGGCCGGAACGTGAACGCCTCCACGGGCTTCGAGGAAACCCAGTATATGCTCAACAACATCCCGGTCGAGCGCCCCACCGTCGTGGACACCTGCCTGATGATCCTGTGCGACTACGCGCACTTCGTCAACAATGATCCCGTGGAGATCGACAAGGAGCGCGGCGTCATCATTGAGGAGCGCCGCCAGCGCCGGAACGCGCAGTGGCGCACGATGGAGGCCGCCCTTCCCATCTATTTCAAAGGCACCAAGATGGAGCGCTGCACCCTCATCGGCCAGCAGGAGAGCCTGGAGACCTTCAAGCCGGAGAGCCTCCACAACTTCTACAAGACCTGGTACCATCCCGA
The DNA here is from genome assembly GCA_900316525.1 of uncultured Bacteroidales bacterium. Lineage (GTDB taxonomy): Bacteria > Bacteroidota > Bacteroidia > Bacteroidales > UBA932 > Cryptobacteroides. The sequence continues at coordinate 59,639 of ONDF01000014.1, read as the reverse complement.
CATGCAGGCGGTCATCGTGGTCGGCGACGTGGACGTGGACCGCACCGAGGCGAAGATCCAGGAGATCTTCTCCGTCATCCCCAAGTGCGAGAACCCGCAGCCGAAGGAGCACCTTTCCATTCCGGACCATGCCGAGCCTTACGTGGGCGTGATCACCGATCCCGAGACCACGACCCCGTCCATCGAGATGATCTGGCACAGCGAGGCCACGCCCGAATCCTACAACGCCACCATCGTGGGCCAGATGGAGGACATCCTCAAGGTGCTGGTCCAGCTGGTGATGCAGGAGCGCTTCGCCGACATCATCTCGAAGCCCGACAGCCCGTACCTGGCCGGTGCCTTCAGCATCAGCGAGCTCATCTATGAGGACATCGAGGCCGTCGTGGGCCAGGTGGGCCTGAAGGAAGACAACATCCTCGGCGGCTTCAAGGCTTTCTACACCGAACTCGAGCGGATGAAGCGCTTCGGCCTGAACGACGACGAGGTGAACCGCGCCAAGAAGCAGATCGAGACCATCCTGGACAATAACATCAAGAAGGCCCCCACCCGCCGCAACAGCGAGTTCGTGAGCCCGCTCATCAGCCACTTCTTCGACCAGGAGCCCTTCATGGAGCCCGAGACCGAGAAGCAGGTCGTCAACCAGATCCTCGCCCAGATCAACGCTCAGGTCCTCTCGATGGTCGTTCCCCAGCTGATGACCGACAACAACTTCATCGTGGTCTACTCCGGCCCCGAGAAGGAAGGCATCGCCACTCCGACCGCGGAGCAGCTCCTCGACGCCATCGCCGAGGTGAAGGCTTCCGACATCAAGCCGATGGAAGGCGAGGAGATCGCCTCCGACTTCCTGGATCCGTCCCTGCTCAAGGGTTCCAAGTCCGGCAAGGCGAAAAAGACCATCTATGACGCCACCGAATGGACGCTGAAGAACGGGGTGAAGGTCATCTTCCTCCCGACCGACTACACCAAGGACCAGATCCTGTTCGACCTGTACAAGGAGGGCGGCCGCAGCCTCATCCCGACCGAGGACATCGCCTCCTTCGACGAGAACATCTACTCCCTGTATCTGAGCAACACCGGTGTGGCCGGCTTCTCCGGGACCCAGGTCTCCAAGATGCTGACGGGCAAGACCCTGAACGTCACCCCGTACATCAGCAACCTCGAGCACGGCATCAACGGCAGCACCACGGTCAAGGACCTCGAAACGACCCTGCAGCTGGTCTATCTCTTCTTCACGGATCCCCGCTTCGACCAGGACGAGTATGACAACGGCATCAACCAGATCAAGGCCGTCCTCCCGAACCTCGTCGGCCAGCCCAACTACAAGCTCCAGAAGGAACTGTACAAGGTGCTCTACAACGAAAACCCGCGCCGCACCCTGATCTCGCAGGAAACCCTGGATGCCGCCAGCCTCGCCACGCTTGAGAAGGACTACCGGATGCTCTTCAACGACGCCGCCGGCGCCACCTTCCTGGTGGTGGGCGACGTGGACATCGACACCCTCAAGCCGCTGGTGGAGAAGTACCTCGGCTCCCTGCCCAAGGGCAAGAAGGCCCTGAAGTGGGTGGACACGAAGGAGCGGGTCCAGCAGGGTCGCATCGAGGACATTTTCGCCGTCGACATGCAAACCCCGAAGAGCTCCGTCATCCAGACCTACAGCGCATACCTCCCCTACACGGCCGAGCGCAAGGCCGCCCTGGACGCCGCCTCCTACATCCTGGACATCCGCTACACGAACTCGCTCCGCGAGGATGAAGGCGGCACCTACGGCGCCAGCACGAACGCGAGCTTCGGACGCCGTCCGGTGGAGACGGCCCTCCTCCAGGTCGGCTTCGACTGCCGCCCGTCCATGTGCGACAAGCTCCGCGACCTCGCCGTCCAGGGCCTCAAGGACCTGGCCGAGAACGGCCCGACCGACGAAGAGCTGACCAGCGCGGTCCTGAACCTCCGGAAGAACCTCCCCGAGCGTCGCCAGAACAACTCCTACTGGCAGAGCGCCATCGAGTCCTACGAACTCTACGGCCGCAACATCGACGCCGACAACGAGGCCGCCATCAACGCCCTCAACAAGGAAAAGGTCCAGGGTATCCTGAAGGAAATCCTCGCCCAGAACAACCTCATCGAGGTCGTGATGAAGCCCGCTAACACCGCCGAAGCGGAATAGCTCGGCAACCGATACGAAGAATTCCCGGCCTTTCCAGGTCGGGAGTTCTTGTATCCGGGCCGCAGCCGGGTCTCAGAAGCGGCGGATGTCCTCTTCATAGAACACGGCGCTTCCGACGGTCACCATCGGCGACATAGTCGTGTCCGCGGACGCTTCCAGCAGATACCAGGGAGAGAGGTCGGGGGCAGCCGGATTGGCGACCACATGGATGTCGCAGGCCGGGGTGCTCCCTTGGATGAGAAGGACGACCTTCTGCCGGGTGACGGTATCCACGGCAACGGCCGCCACCATCACGGCGTGTCCGTACCGCGAACCGGGACGGGCGTCCTTGTCATAGACGAAAATGTCGCCGGGCGCCAGTCCGTCGACAGGCTGTTGGGGCAAGGAGGCCCGCAAGGATTCCGTATTGCTCCAGATGTAAACCTTCCGGAGGTAACGGATGAGCTGCTGACGGCAGGCTCCATAATGGTACTGGAGCGTCTTTTCCCGCGTGTCGACAAAACGGATCTTGTAGAAACGGTTCTCCCGGTACAGGTACTCCGCCCGTAGACGGATGCATACGTCGGCACACTGCTCGAATTCGTCGACCAGGGGGAAGTCCACGACCCGGTAGCAGCCACGCACCAGGGTATCGGACGGGGCTTCTTCGTATCCGGCCAGGACGGAATCGGGACGCGCGAGCGGAAGGTTCTCCACGTAGTCGGAGAAACTTCCGGGATCGGTGCCCATCCGCTCGAATCCGGCCGGGACCGGGATGTCGGCCAACGTCCCATAAGGATGGGGCAGGTCACGGCGCGGATGCCACGGCACGAACATATAGGTCAATATGCTGAAGGCCAGGACGAAAGCAACCGGAAGGGTGATTTTGCGTCCCCCGGGCCCCAGCTCTTCCAGAAGCGGGACGTACAACAGCGGGAAAACAGAAAATTTCAACAGGAAAGGGATGCCTTCCATCATTCCCAATACCGTCAAACAGCAGGCAATCGCCGTAAGCAGCGCATCTCCCTTTTTCCCGATCAGATAAAGCAGGTGCGCCATCACGACCAGGGCTGCGATACCAAGGAAAACCCCTCTGCAGAGGAACAGGGCCAGATAGCCATTGTCGATGGCCAGCCTATACGGGAAATCGCCTTTGAACCAGTCTCGGAGATTGCAGTCCTGGCCGAAGGGGCTCAGTCCGCATTTCTCGTACACCAGCGCCGGAATCGAGAACCGGCTGGCAAACGTGTTCGACCCGTAGTCGGGCCCGTAATGGATGGCAAGAAGGACGGACAAGGCCAGGCACGCGAACGGCAGGGCGGCCAGGAGCCAGGGCTTCGGACGGAACTTCTGCAGGAACAGATGGAGCAGCGGCAGGACGACGAGCAGCAGAACCTGCGACCGACTGAGGGTGAGCAGGAACGTCAGCACGGCAGCCGACCAGCAGATGGCGCATACGACCACCCAGCGCCTTTCCTTGGTCAGATAGAGCCCCACGGAAACGGCCAGCACGATGAATGCGGCCAGGCTGTTCGGGCTCTTGAAGCCAAAGGAAGAGCCCTGCAGCGAGCCGATATGCTTGACCAGATTGCCGGCCCATCCCAGTAGGTATGAGGCCGGGAGAGCGATCAGGGAAAGGGCCAGGTACGCCAGGAATATCCGCAGATTCACCTTCAGGTCGCTTCCGCGAGATGCCGCCATGACCAGGCCGATGTCGTAGAGTTTCGGCGATACGGGATCGGCCAGGAAAAAGGAGGACCGGAACGCCACCAGCATGCAGATACAAGTAAGTGCGTAGCGGGGATATGCGGGGAACAAGGTCGCGATCCGCAGCAGAAGAAGACCCGCTCCCAGCCAGTGCAAGAGGTTCTCCACCTGGCTGAACAACACCGGGGTCCGCTCCGTCGGCAGCAATCTCGGCTCGCCCAGAAGGAAGAGGATGAGTCCGGCATAGAACAGCCACTGGAACGACCGTTGCAGGTTCGGATCTTGGAAACGCTTGAAGTTCATCCGGTCAATTCGACATATTGATGCAAAGATACAAAAAAAAGGAGCCGCCACGCGGCTCCTTCAGTCCGTTTCCCCGGAAAATTACTCGCCGGGAGCGATGGCCTCGCACGGGCAGACGCCGGCGCAGGTGCCGCAGTCGATGCAGACGTCGGCGTCGATGCTGTAGACGTCGCCTTCCTTGATGGCGCCGGTCGGGCATTCGCCCTGGCAGGTTCCACAAGCCATGCAGAGATCGGGATTGATTACGTAAGCCATAGTTTCGTTTCTTTTAATTGTTGTAGTGTCGCTTTTATTGGTATGCAAATATAGGCATTAAATTTGTTTTTCAAACAATCGACTTGTAACTTTGTCGCATGATGAAACACGTATTATACTGCGCCGCGATCCTGCTCGCCGCCTGCGGCTGCCGCAACGCCCGGAGCGCGGAGGTGAACAAGGCTATGCAAGAGTTGGGCCAGACCACGGAGAACCCGACGATGGCCGTCGTCCCGGACGACGGAACGGAGGACGGGGCCCAGGTCGGGGAGGTCGTGGAGTTCGACAAGACCGTCCACGATTTCGGCGACATCAGCATCGATGACGGCCCGCAGACTTGCGTCTTCACGGTCAAGAACGTCGGCAAGGAGCCCATCGCCATCTACGAGGTGGTGACCTCCTGCGGATGCACGGACGCGCAGTGGACGCGCGAGCCCATCCAGCCCGGCAAGACCGGCACCATCACGGGCACCTACAAGAACGAGGACGGCCCTGTTCCCTTCGACAAGACCCTCACCGTCTACATCGCCGGCGTGGGCAAGCCCGTCATCCTCCGGATGCGCGGCCTCGTTCACGAGAAGAAGAAGCCCCTCTCCGAGCTCTTCGGCGCCGTGAAACTCGGCCCCATGGGCCTGAAATCCCTGAATTACAAGGTCTCGAACGTGCTCCAGGGCGAATCTTCCTCCGACGAGGTGAAGATCGCCAATCTCGGCAAGCAGCCGATGAAGGTGGCGTTCACCGGCGTCTCCCCCAACCTGACCGTCGAGGTGGTCCCCGCCACCGTTCCGGCCGGCGAGACCGCCGCCCTCCGCTTCTCCGTCAAGGCCGATCCGGCCCTCTGGGGCAAGCACGTCTATAGCGCGACGCCGGTCATCAACGGCGCCAAGGCGTCCAAGCCCATTACCGTGACAGCCCTCACCCGGGGCAATTTCGCGTCCTGGACGCCGGAGCAGCGGAAGAACGCCGCCCAATGCATCTTCGACGAAAGCACCGTCTCCTTCGGAACCGCCAATGCGGGCGCCAAGGTCAAGGGAACCTTCACCTTCACGAACAAGGGCAAGTCCCCCCTCAAGTTCTACAGCCTCGACGCCGATGCGGACGGCCTCACGGCCACCCTCCCGGGCGAAATCCCCGCCCAGGGCAAGGGCAGCATCCCGTTCACGCTGGACACCTCCTCCCTCCCGAAGGGCGAGACGGTCGTCATGCTCACCCTGACCACCAACTGCCCGGCCCGCCCGCTCATCAACCTGTTCTTCGTCGGACTCGTCAAATAGCGCCTGTCATCGGTTCCGGAGCCGGGCAAAGGATTGACTTTGTCCGGATTATTCCGTATCTTTGCAAGATAGTGAACTTTGGCAATCATGGCAGAAGAGACGCAGAAGAAGAACGGGGCCGACTACGGCGAACAGAACATCATCACCCTGGAGTGGTACGAGCACATCCGGAGACGTTCCGGCATGTACATCGGCCGCCTGGGCAACGGTGAACGGCAGGGAGACGGCATCTACGTCCTCCTGAAAGAGGTCATCGACAACTCGGTGGACGAGTTCTCGATGGGCTTCGGCAAGCGCATCGACATCACCATCGACGAAGACAAGTCCGTGACCGTGCGCGACTTCGGCCGCGGCATCCCCCTCGGCAGTGTGGTGGACGTCACCTCCAAGCTGAACACCGGCGGCAAGTTCGACACGGAAGCCTTCCAGAAGTCCGTGGGCATGAACGGCGTCGGCACGAAGGCCGTGAACGCCCTTTCCTCCGACTTCTGGGTGGAATCCTTCCGCGACGGCCAGTCCTCTTTCGCCCACTATTCCCGCGGCATCCTGCTGGACAGCGGCCTGCGCGAGTCCACCGAGAAGAACGGCACCCTCATCCGGTTCGTCCCCGACGAGCAGATGTTCGAAGGCTACTCCTTCCACATGGACATCGTGGAGACGATGGTGAAGAACTACTCCTACCTCAAGAAAGGACTCACCCTCGTCCTGAACGGCGTGCCTTACAAGAGCGAGAACGGCCTCCTGGACCTCGTCACCGAGAACATGGCCGAGAAGCCGCTCTACCCGCTCATCCACATCGAGGGCCCGGACATCGAGATCGTCCTCACCCACGGGAACAGCTACGGCGAGAACATCTCCTCCTTCGTGAACGGCCAGAACACCCGCGACGGCGGCACCCATCTCGCCGCCTACCGCGAAGCCATCGCCAAGACCTTCAAGGACTTCTTCAAGAAGGATTACAAGCCCGAGGACGTCCGCCAGGGCGTCGTCGGCGCCATCGCCATCCAGATCCAGGAACCCATCTTCGAAGGCCAGACCAAGACCAAGCTCGGCTCCACCTACATGTGGGAACGCCAGGTCAAGAACAAGGACGGCAGCTCCGCCATCGACCGCGGCCCCACCATCCGCAGCTTCGTGAACGACTTCGTGTCCAAGAACCTGGACAACTACCTCCACATGCACCTGGACATCGTCCCGGTCATCGAGAAGAAGATCAAGGAGTCCCAGGCCGAGCGCGAGGAAATCGCCGGTATCCAGAAAAAGACCCGCGAGCGGAACAAGAAGGCCAACGTCTACAACCGCAAGCTCCGCGACTGCCGCATCCACTTCAACGACAAGCCGCTGAAGAACAAGGAGGACGAGCGGGAGAAGACCTCCATCTTCATCACGGAGGGCGACTCCGCGTCGGGTACCATCACCAAGGTGCGCAACGCGAACACGCAGGCCGTGTTCTCCCTGCGCGGAAAACCCATCAACTGCTTCAAGGAAAGCCGCAAGAAAGTGGCCGAGAACGAGGAACTGAACCTGCTGGTCTCCGCCCTCGGCGTGGAGGAGGACCTGGACGACCTCCGCTACAACAACATCATCGTCGCCACCGATGCCGATGACGACGGCATGCACATCCGGATGCTGGTCCTCACCTTCATCATGAAGTACTACCCGGACCTGATCCGCCGCGGCCACGTCCATATCCTGCAGACTCCCCTCTTCCGCGTACACAACAAGAAAGCGACGCGCTACTGCTATTCCATCGACGAGAAGGAGAAAGCCGTCAAGGACCTGAAGGCCGGCGTGGAGATCACCCGGTTCAAGGGCCTCGGCGAGATTTCCCCGAACGAGTTCGTCGATTTCATCGGCGAGAAGATGCGCCTCGATCCGGTCAAGCTGGCCGACGAGGAATCCATCTCCGAGATCATGGAATTCTACATGGGCGACAACACCGCCGAGCGGCAGCGCTTCATCATGGAGAACCTCCGCAGTGAGGAGGAGCTTGAAGACGTAAACATTTAACTATGAGCAAGATCAAGAGCACCGTAAGCCCCGGATGGGCCAAATTCTGCGGCTGGCTCCTGCGCCGGATGGGCTGGGAGAGTGTCGGCGGTCCCATGAAGGAGAAGAAGGCCATCGTCCTGGGCGTCCCGCACACGAGCGTGTGGGATTTCCTCGTGAGCTACCTGTTCTACACGCAGTTCGGCAAGGTGGCCCATATCATGATCAAGAAGGAGTTCTTCTTCTGGCCCCTCGGCCCCATCCTCCGCGCCTGCGGCGCCGTCCCGGTGGACCGGGAAAGCCCGGCCACGATGGTCCGGAGCCTGATCCACGCGATGGACCAGGCGGACGAGTTCCACCTCGCCATCGCCCCGGAAGGGACCCGGAAAGCCACCAAGCGCTGGAAGACGGGTTTCCACCTGATCGCCCGCGAGACGGGTTCCACGGTGTACATCGGCTATTACGACTGGGGCCGCAAGAAAATCAGCGTGGGCGAGCCCATCGAGCTCACCGACGACCCCAAGGCCGACATGCAGCGCATTTACGACCATTACCGCCCGATGGGCATCCAAGGAAAGCACAAGGAGGGATTCATCGTCCCTTAACGAACCTGAACCAGCATGGCTAAAAGAATCAAGAGTCCCTACAAAGCCTGGCGGAGATACCGTTACCGCGAGAACACCTGTTCGACCCTTCACAAGGTCTTTGACTACGCCACCACAAACTATGCGAAACGGATCGCCTACCAGTTCGTGGACGGCGGCCAGCGATATACCTACGCGGATTTCCGCACCAAGACCGAACGCCTGTCCCAGCGGATGTCCCGCTTCGGCATCAAGCACGGCGACCGCGTGGCCATCTTCTCGCAGAACATGCCCAACTGGGTGGTCGCGTTCTTCGCCGCCACGGCCTTCGGCCGCGTGGCGGTCCCCATCCTCCCCGACAGCTCGGAGCACGAACTCACCAACATCCTCACCCACTCGGAATCCAAGGCCATCTTCATCTCGAAGCGGATGCTCCCGAAGCTGAGCGAGGAATGCAGGCAGAAGCTCACCCTGATCATCGACATCGAGACCTTCGAGTTCCTCAAGAAGAACAAGGAAGACTTCAAGTGCAACGGCTGGGTGAAAGACCCGCAGCCGGACGACCTGGCCTGCATCATCTACACCTCCGGCACCACCGGCAAGGCCAAGGGCGTGATGCTCAGCCACCGCAACCTCGCGAGCAACCTGGCGGCGGCCTTCAAGGCCAAGCCCGCCTTCAAGAAAGACCGTTTCCTGAGCATCCTGCCGGCCGCCCACGCCTATGAGATGAGCGTTTCCACGCTGTACTCCTTCTATGTGGGCGCCACCTGCTACACGCTCCAGAAACCGCCGACCCCCACCATCCTGCTCGCCGCGATGAAGAAGGTCCGGCCCACCATCGTGTGCTCCGTCCCGCTCATCATCGAGAAGGTCGTGAAGAACAGCGTGCTCCCCACCATCCAGAAAAGCCGCGTCCTTTCCTGGGCTGACAAGCACATCCCCCGGGTCCTGCGGTGGTTCATCGGCCGGCGGATGGTACGCACCTTCGGCGGCAAGCTCGAATTCTTCGGCATCGGCGGCGCCAAGCTCGACCCGACGGTGGAGCAGTTCCTCATCGAGTGCCGGTTCCCCTACGCCATCGGCTACGGCCTCACCGAGACGGCGCCGCTGGTGTGCAACGTCATGGTGGACAAGAAAAAGCACCTCGGATCCATCGGCGTGGCCTCCTACAAGGTCGACATCCGGCTGGACAACGTGAACCCGGCCAACGGCGAGGGCGAAATCGTCGTCCGCGGCAACAACGTGATGCTGGGCTATTACAAGGATCCCGAACGCACGCTGCAGGTCCTGGACGACGAAGGCTGGTTCCATACCAACGACGTCGCCACCGTGGACGAGCAAGGCAACTACTACATCAAGGGCCGCCTGAACAACACCATCCTGGGCCCTTCCGGCGAGAACATCTACCCGGAGGAGATCGAGCAGGTGATCAACAACATCGAAGGCGTGGAGGAATCCCTCGTGATGGAGCGCGACGGCAAGCTCGTCGCCCTCGTGAAGTTCAACGACAACGCCATCGACTGGGACCAGGCCACCGAGGACAAGTGGTTCGAGGAGCTGGAAGCCCGCAAGAAGGCCGTCCTGGACTGGGTGAACAAGAAGGTCGGAAAAAACTCCAAGATCGGCGAGGTGGACGCGATGAAGGAACCCTTCGAGAAGACCGCCACCCAGAAAATCCGCCGCTTCAAGTACAAGGACTCCCACGGCGACGAACCCGGGAAACCGGAGAATCCTTCCACCGGCAAGCCGGAAGAAAAATGATAAAAAGGGACTGACCGCAAGTCAGTCCCTTTTTCAATACCCCATAGGCAGACGGGCCCGAGTGATCGACCGGAAACGGACGGCAGGTATCTACCGCAAAGATAAGCGGACGCCGCCTCTTGACCAAAAAATCGGCCCCTTTAATTCTTGCATCTTAACTTCTTGTTTTTCAAACAGATACGAAAAATCCCGGCCTTTTGGAAAGGTCGGGATACATCGTCTGCGGGGCCGGAATTACTCGGCGACCACGTTGAACTTGAAGGTGCCCTTGATGCCCTTGTAGAGCTTCACGGCGGCTTCGTACTCACCCAGCTCCTTCACCTCGGGGGCGAGGATGGTGATGTCCTTCTTCTCGATGTTCAGGCCCTTGGCGGCGAGCGCCTCGGCGAGCTGCTCGGTGGTCACGGAACCATAGAGCTTGCCGGTCTCACCGACCTTCGCGGCGACCTCGAGAACCTGCGCGTTGATGGTGGCGGCGAGGGCCTCGGCGTCGGCGACGAGCTTGGCCTCCTTATGCGCGCGCTGACGGAGGGTCTCCGCGTGCTGCTTCTTGACGGACTCGGTGGCCACGGTGGCGAAGCCCTGCGGCACGAGATAATTCATCGCATAACCGGCCTTGACCTTGACGATCTCACCAGCGTAGCCGAGATTGGCCACATCTTTCTTGAGCAAAATTTCCATAAGGCAGATTATTTAAGGAGGTCAGTGACATACGGAAGGAGAGCAAGGGAACGGGCCCGCTTGATAGCCTGGGCGACCTTGCGCTGGAACTTCAGGGAAGTACCGGTGATACGGCGGGGAAGGATCTTGCCCTGCTCGTTGAGGAACTTCTTGAGGAACTCAGGGTCCTTGTAATCGACATACTTGATACCGGCCTTCTTGAAGCGGCAGTATTTCTTCTTGCGAACCTCCACGGTCGGGGGGTTGAGGTAACGGATTTCGCTATTTTCGTTTGCCATGATAATTTCCTCCTTTGATTACTCTTCAGTCTTGGGAGCCTCGGCGGCAGCGGCCTTGGCAGCCTTGTTGGCGCGGCGCTTCTCGGCGTAGGCGACGGCGTCCTTGTCCAGGGCGACGGTCAGGAAGCGGATGATGCGCTCGTCACGGTGATACTGGGTCTCGAGGGTGGCAACGAACTGGGAGTCGGCCTTGAACTCGATCAGGTAATAGAAACCTGTGGTCTTGTGCTGGATCGGGTAGGCGAGCTGGCGCAGGCCCCAATCCTCTTCGTACACGACCTCACCGCCATTGTCGCGGATGAGCTGGGTGTACTTGGCAACCGCTTCCTTCATCTGGGTCTCAGACAAAACGGGAGTTGCAATGAAAACGGTCTCGTACTGGTTAACCATTGTTTGTTAATTAATTGTTTATTAAATACTTAAGTCCTTTCTGGAACGCAAAGGACCCAAAAAGGACTGCAAAGATAGAAAGAATATTTCAGAAAAACAAGTACTTACGACTTCTTCTTGGCACCCCGGACAGGATCCGCGGCCAGCGGATCGTCGGGCCAGGCGTGCTTGGGATAGCGGCGCTTGAGTTCCTTCCGGACCTCGAAGTAGGTTCCTTCCCAGAAACTGCGGAGGTCCGCCGTCAGCTGGACCGGTTTGAATCCCGGGGAAAGGAGTTCCATCAGGACGGGACGGCGGCCTTCGTCCACGCGCGGCGTGTCCATGAGGCCGAAGCACTCCTGCAGGCGGACGCGGACGACGGGCGCGTCGGCGCCCTGCCGGTATTCCACGCGGATGCGGCTGCCCGTGGGGACGGTGATATGGGACGGCGCCAGCCGTTCCACCGCCTGCCGCTGCGGCCAGTCCAGGAGCGACCAGAGGGCTTCGCAAAGGTCGATGCGCTTCAATTCCGCCGTGGCCGACGCCTTCCCGAGGAAGGGCGGGAGCCATTCCGGAGCGCGTTCCAGGACGGTCTCCGTCGACAGGTCCGGGAGTTCCAGTTCCGGGTGCCAGGCCGCGACGGCGGCGACGCGCCGCTGCAGGTTCTGCACCTCGTCGGAGAAATCCAGCATCGAGGTTCCCTCCTTCCGCGCCGCTTCGCAGATGACGCGGACCATCTCTTCCCGGGGCACGTCCGAAAGCGGCTGGGTCGACACGGACAGCTGGCCCACCCGGGTTTCCCTTCTGGCGAGGACGCTCCCCTGCCGGCTGTCCCACGCGACGACATCCCGCCGCCGGAGATAGGGTTTCAGGTCCGAAGCGCCCAGCGGCGCGGCCAGGAAAATGCGTCCCACACCGCCCGGAACGGCATGCAGGCTGCCCACGGCCAGCCATTCGCCGGCCGCCAGCGGGTCGGAGGGGTCGACGGCGGCGAGGTCGCCTCCGGCGAGGCGGAACCGCCCGACGCCTTCCTTCCAGGCCTTGGCTATCCACCCCGGGTACGCAGCGGCGAGCAGGGCGCCGGCCTCGAAGGGATCCGGGGCGTCATTGTCTTCCCGGACCCGCACCATCTTTCTGTATTGTTCCGCGATACGGGCCATCCGGTTCCAGCGGCCTTCCCGGTGGGAGGCGCGAGCGTCGCGGAGCGCCTTGAGCCGGAGGTAGACACCCGCTTCCGGCGTATCCAAAGGATCTTTTTCTTCCAGCAGGGCCGCCAGGTCGGCCGCCAGGGCCTTCCGCTCGGGCGAATCTGCCTTCAGGAGCATCTGCGCCACGCGGGGATGGCACGGCAAGGCCGCCAGCTCCCGTCCATGTGGCGTGATCCGTCCCTGCTCATCCACGGCATCCAATTCCCGCAGGAGCTCCCGCGCATGCACCATCGAAAGGACGGGCGGCGGAGAAAGCCAGGGAAGCCGCTCGGCGCGGGATTCGCCCCAGGCGGCGACGGCCAGGACCGTCGGCGCGAGGTCGGCTTCCAGGATCTCGGGGACGCGGATCGGCAGCATCCGTTGTCCGGTTGCCGCGCTCCAGAGCCGATAGCACACGCCCGGCGCCACCCGGCCGGCGCGGCCGGCCCGCTGGTCGGCCATGTCGCGGCTGATGCGGACGGTCTCGAGCCGGCTCAGCCCGCGCTGCGGGTCGAAGACCGGCTTGCGGCACAGGCCGCTGTCCACGACCACCCGGACGCCTTCGATCGTCAGGGACGTCTCGGCGATGGGCGTCGCCAGGACCACTTTCCGCTCCCCCGCCGCGCTGGGCGCGATGGCCCTGCGCTGGTCCGCGCCGGAGAGCATTCCGTACAGGGGAAATACCTGCGTCGCCCCGAGCGAAGAGCCCAGATGCTCCGCGCAGCGCCGGATATCGGCCTCGCTGGGCAGAAAGGCGAGGATGTCCCCCTCGTGTTCCCGATGGGCCATCCGCACCGTCTGCGCGACGAGTTCCGCCGCATTCTCCGGCTTCGCCTCCTCCTTGCCGCGGACGATCTCCACCGGGAACATCTTCCCGCGGCTTTCCACCAGCGGGAGGTCCAGGGCGGCGCAGAGCCCGGTCGCGTCGATGGTGGCCGACATCAGCACCAGCTTCAGGTCCGGGCGCAGGACCGACCGCGCCTCGCGCGTGAGCGCAAGCGCCACGTCGGTCGTCAGGCTCCGCTCGTGGAATTCGTCGAAAATCACCACCGCAACGCCTTCCAGGCCGGGATCGTCCACCAGCCGACGGACCAGGATGCCTTCCGTGACGACCTCCACCCGCGTTCCCGCGGACACGCACTGCTCGAACCGCATCCGGTAACCGACCGTCTTCCCGACGGGCTCCCCCAGCATCCAGGCCATCCGCTCGGCAATCTGCCGGGCGGCGACCCGCCGCGGCTCCAGCATCACGACCTTCCCTTCCGGGAGGGAATCCAGGATGGTCAGGGGCAATAACGTGGACTTGCCGGCGCCGGGAGGAGCGGTCACCACCGCTCCGCCCCGCTCCGACAAGGCACGGTTCACTTCCCCGGCGACTTCCGCGACGGGGAGGGCTATGTTACTTTTCAGGTACGTTCTTCAGGACCTCCTTGAGATACTCCCAGGTACGGCCGACGGAAGCGATGTTCACGCGCTCGTCCGGGGAATGCGGATACTTGATGGTGGGTCCGATGGAGACCATCTCCCAGTTCGGGTACTTGGCGCCGAGGAGGGCGCACTCGAGGCCGCCGTGGGTGGCCATGACCTTCATCGGATAGCCGTAGACCTTCTGGAACTGCTCCATCATCACCTTGTTCATCGGGGTGTCCAGTTTCGGCGTCCAGCCGCTGTAACCGCCCTTGAACTCGATCTCGTCGGCGCCGGCGAGCTCGAAGATACAGCGGACGCGCTGGGCCAGGGCGGCCTTTGCGGTGTCCACGGCGCTGCGCATGAGGGAATGGACCGTCACGCGGCCCTTCTCGGTCCGGACGATGGCCATGTTGATGGAGGTCTCGGTCAGGCCTTCCATCACCTGGCTCATGCGGATGACGTTGGACGGGCAGGCCAGGAGGGCCTTCACCACGTTCAGCATCACGCGGCCCTGGATGAACTTCGGGGCGGCGGGGACGTCCTCCACATAGAGCGCGGCGCCCGGATCGCTGTCCTTGAACTCGGCCTTGATCTCGTCGAAGATGTTGCCGATGAGCTTCTTCACGGACTCCAGGTTCTCGCCGGGAACGACGGCCTCGACCTCGGCCTCGAACGGGATGGCGTTCCGCAGGGAACCGCCCGTGAAGCTCACGACCTGCACGCCGAACACTTCCATCAGCGGGAGCAGGATGCGGGCCATCACCTTGTTCGCGTTGGCGCGGTACAGGGAGATGTCCATGCCGGAGTGACCGCCCTGGAGGCCCTTGACCGTGAGTTTCAGGCCCTTCCAGCCGGGTTTCACCGGATACTTGCGATACTTGAACTCGGCGGAGATGTCCAGGCCGCCGGCGCAGCCGACGCACAGTTCGCCTTCTTCCTCGGAATCCAGGTTGATGAGGATGTCGCCCTTCAGGACGCCCGGCTTGAGGGCCGTGGCGCCGGTCATGCCGGTTTCCTCGTCATAGGTCACGAGGACCTCGATGGGACCGTGCTCGACGGACTTGTCCTCGCAGACGGCGAGGCCCATCGCCACGCCCATGCCGTTGTCGGCGCCGAGGGTGGTGCGGTCGGCGGTGACCCAGTCGCCGTCGACATAGGCCTTGATCGGGTCCGCCAGGAAGTCGTGGTCGGAATCGGAGGTCTTCTGCGGGACCATGTCCATGTGCCCCTGGAGGATCACGCCGCGGCGGTTCTCGTAGCCCGGGGTGGCCGGCGCGCGGAAGATCACGTTGCCGGTCTCGTCCTTGCAGACTTCGACGCCGTGGTCCTTGCCCCACTGGAGCAGATATTCGATGACTTTTCCTTCATGCTTGGAGGGGCGCGGGACCTGCGTCAGGCCGTAGAAGTTGCCCCATACCACTTTGGGTTCCAGATCTTTGATACTCATATCGAAAACAGTGTTTTATGTGTTATTATTTCAAGGGATACAGCGCTTCGAGGCCCAGCTGGTACACGGGGATGCGGCTCTCGAAGAGCGTCCGGCCGCCCGTGGTCAGCCGCACGTTGCACACGGCGGGAATCCGGTAATGGACCACGTTCTTCGTGTCGCGGAGGGCAGCCTGCGGGTCGGAAACCTCCTCCGGGGAGAACTCCAGGGAATAGACCGTGCCGGGGCCGTCGGTAACGATGCCCTCCTTGCCGTTCAGGCGGAAGGCCGTGTACTTGCGCGTGGAACCGGAAGGGACGATGTCGAAGGAACCGCTCTGCTCCCGGCTGACGGTGTAGCCGGTGAAGAGGGTCAGGTATTCCTTCTCCACCCGGTCCAGCTCCGCGATGGCGGCGCCGAGCGCCTCCCCGCTGAAGGTGGCGTCGGTATTGCCGGTGGAGATGTTGAAACGCTCCCGGCGGGCCTTCAGGACCATGTCCGCGGCTTCCTGGGCCTTCATCTCAGGGGTTTTCTGGATCTGGTAAGCCTCCTCGACGGGGACGCGCACGAAGGCGGTGTCCGTCTCCACTTCCTTCCAGATGGTCCGGGTCTCGGTCTTCGTCTGGGAGGTCACGCCCTTGGCGCCGAAATCGGCTTCCGGCTGCGGGTTGAAACGCCAGACGAGATCGCCGGCTTCCAGCTTGTCCTGGAAGGAGACCAGCCCCTGGGAGGTCAGGGCGAGGAAGCGGTCCTCGACGCCCTTCGTGTCCACGGAGTAACGGGCCTGCGGATCGGCCTCCACCCGGGTGACGAGGCGGACTTCCTTCACATAGGAGCGGGAAGCGTCCGTTTCCCGGACGTCGATGCCGAGGAACCGCTTGGCATAGGCGGCATAGGGGCCGGCGAAGAAGGATTCCTGGACGGCATCCACTTCCACGGTCACGGTGGTCTGCGGGAGGCTGTAGGTGACGGTCTGCGCCTCGAGGAGGGCGGGCACGGCCAGGAGGAGGCCGGCGGCAAAGGCTTTCAGATTCATTGTTTTCTCCAACGTTTATGCGTCCAGAGGTAGTTCCAGGGCTGGGCCTGGATATCCTCCTCCAGATGCTTGTAATACAGTTTCATCAGTTCTTCCGGGGTGGTTTCCGCCGCGTTTTCCACGAGGGGGACGAAGGTCATCCGGTAATGGCCGCGTTCCGTCCGGTACCAGCGGATATAGGCCACGGACATGCCCATCTTGCAGGCGATGGAGGCGCCGCCGCCCATCGCGAGGGTATCCTGGTGCAGGAACTCGCCGACGGAAAAGCGGCCCGCCTGCCAGTAGGGATACTGGTCCGTATTGAAAATATAGAGTTTCTTCTCTTTCCGGTGGGAGATGGCGTAGCGGAGGATGGCGCTCCCCTCCACGTACCCTTCGTAGTCGAGGTCGGAGACCGGGGCGCAGCGCCCGTCGCCCATCACCTGGTCCCAGAACTTGCTGGACAGGGCGCGGTACAGGACGACGACCTCCTTGTCCGTCCACGTACGCTTGCCCGGGGCTAGGGTGTCGTATTGGGCCACGCCGCCCATCAGTTCCCAGTTCCCGGCATGGGAATTCAGGAGCATCACGGACGAAGACCGGTCGTAGAAGGCGTTGAACTCGTCGATGTTGTCGATCTGGCAGATGTTCTGCCGGATGAGCCGTTTGCGACCCTTTTCCCCCCGGCAGCCGGAGAACCAGACGGCCTCGGCAAAAAGTTCTCCGAAATGGACATAGAACTGCTTGTAGATGTCCTTGATCGCATCATAATCCTTGTCCGGGAAACTGCGGGCGACGTTCGTGAGTACCACGTCGTTCCGATAGCGGAACACGTCCCGCACGAGCCAGGTGATGAACCTTCCCCAGGCATAGTGGTATGCGAGCGGCAGCCGCGCATGGAGCCGCAGGAACGACTCCATGGCCCGAACGCCGAATGACCTTTTCTTGTCCATATCTTCACAAAGATACGATTTTTTGCGAAATCTTTGTTATATTTGTGAAACCGACCCGCATAATCTTAAACTTCATAGACATGTTCAAAAACCACCCGAAAGGACTGCTTGCCGCCGCGCTCAGCAACATGGGCGAACGCTTCGGCTACTACATCATGAATGCGGTCCTTGCCCTGTTCCTCGCCTCCAAGTTCGGCATCAGCGACGCATCGGCCAGTCTGATCTATTCCATCTTCTACACCTCCATCTATATCCTCTCCCTGGTGGGCGGCATCATCGCCGACCGGACCCAGAACTACAAGGGCACCATCCAGAAGGGTCTCATGGTCATGGCGGCGGGATACATCCTTCTGGCCATTCCCATCACCGCCACGTCCGCCAATACGGGCTGGCTCCTGCCCTTCACCTGCCTCGCCCTGGCGATGATCGCCTTCGGCAACGGCCTGTTCAAGGGCAACCTGCAGGCCATCGTGGGACAGATGTACGACAACTTCGAGGCCGAAGAGGCCAAGAAGGGTCCCGAAGCCCTCGCTGTCGCCAAGGACAAGCGCGACGCCGGCTTCCAGATCTTCTACGTGTTTATCAACATCGGTGGCCTCGTCGCTCCGTTCGTCGCCCCGCTGATCCGCCAGTGGTGGCTCAAGATGCACGGCTTCCTGTATAACTCCAACCTCCCCGAGCTCTGCCACAAGGCCATCGACGGAAATCTCGGCGACCTGGCCGGCAAGTACGCGGACATCGCGGACAAAGTCACCCTGGCCGGTTCCACCTTCGATCCCGCCTCCTACCTGGAAGTCTTCAACCAGGGCGTCCACTTCTCTTACATCGCCTCGGCGCTGGCCATGGTGATCTCCCTTATCATCTTCCTGGTCAACAAGAAGATATTCCCGAATCCCGCCAAGAAGGCATCGGCCGAAGGCGTCTCCTACACGGCCGAGGAGAAGCAGGCCATGGCCAAGGAGATCAAGCAGCGTCTGTACGCCCTTTTCGCCGTCCTCGGCATCGCCGTTTTCTTCTGGTTCTCCTTCCACCAGAACGGACAGTCCCTCTCTTTCTTCGCCCGTGACTTCGTCAAGACCGACAAGATCGCCCCGGAAATCTGGCAGGCGGTGAATCCGTTCTTCGTCATCGTCCTCACCCCGATCATCATGGCCATTTTCGGTGCCCTCGCCAAGAAGGGCAAGGTCATCTCCACCCCGCGGAAAATCGCCTACGGCATGGGCATCGCCGCCCTGGCGTATCTGTTCCTCATGATCTTTTCCGTCTCCAAGGGCTATCCGTCCGGCACCGATTTCCGCGCCCTTGACGAGAATGTCGCCCTCGGCATGAAGGCCGACTGGTGGGTCCTCATCGTCACCTACTTCTTCCTGACCGTCGCGGAGCTGTTCATCTCCCCGCTCGGCCTCTCCTTCGTGTCGAAGGTCGCCCCGAAGAACCTCCTCGGCCTGTGCCAGGGCCTCTGGCTCGGCGCCACCGCCCTCGGCAACCTCCTCATCTGGATCGGCCCGGTCATGTACAACGCCTGGCCCATCTGGAAGTGCTGGACCGTCTTCCTCGTCGTCTGCCTGATCTCGATGGGCGTGATGCTGGGCATGGTCAAGTGGCTCGAACGCGTCACCAACGCTTAATCTATCTGAAGACATATGTTCAAAGGACAACCCAAAGGACTCTTCGCCCTTGCGCTCGCCAATACCGGCGAGCGCTTCGGCTACTACACGATGCTGGCCATCTTCATGCTCTTCCTCCAGGCGAAGTTCGGCTGGAACGGAGCCACCGCCAGCCAAGTTTACGCGATTTTCCTCGCGGCGGTGTACTTTATGCCCGTCGTGGGCGGCATGCTGGCCGACAAGATCGGCTACGGCAAGTGTGTCGTGACCGGCATCACCATCATGTTCGCCGGCTACGTATGCCTGTCCATCCCCACCCCCGCCAACACCCTCGGCATCGTGCTGATGATCGGCGCCCTGGCGCTGATCGCCATCGGCACGGGCCTGTTCAAGGGCAACCTGCAGGTGCTGGTGGGCAATCTCTACGACGACCCGAAGTATTCCGCCAAGCGTGATTCCGCCTTCTCGCTGTTCTATATGGCCATCAACATCGGCGCGATGTTCGCTCCGGCCGCCGCGACGGCCATCACGAACAAGTTCCTGGGCAAGGCCGGCCTCATCTACAAGGCCGACATCCCCGCCCTCGCGCACCAGTTCCTGGACGGCACCATCGCCCCGGACAAGGTCTCCCAGCTCGAAGGCCTGATGGGCCAGATGCCCGGCATCGGCCAGATGGACACCGCCTCCTTCTGCCAGTACTACATCGACCATCTGTCCAGCGCCTACAACATGGGCTTTGCCGTGGCCTGCTTCTCCCTGATCGTCTCCATCGCCATCTACTTCGGCTGCAAGAACTGGTTCAAGCACGCTGACGTCAATGCCCATCAGGCCGCCGCCAGCGCCACGCCCGTCAAGGAGCTCACCAAGGAACAGGAGCAGAGCCGCATCGTCGCGCTCGTCCTGGTGTTCGCCGTGGTCATCTTCTTCTGGATGGCGTTCCACCAGAACGGCCAGTCCCTGACCTGGTTCGCCCGCGACTACACGCAGAGCTTCGCCACCGGCGCCACCCGCATCGGGTTCAACATCTGGGCCCTCGCCCTGATCGCCGCCTCCGTCTACACGCTGTTCGGGGTCTTCCAGAGCGAGAAGACCACCAGCAAGATGGTCTGCGGTTTCATCACGGCCGCCCTGTGGATCGGCGTCTACGGCATCTACCAGGGACAGGCGAACCCGCTGGAGATCTTCCCGCAGGAGTTCCAGCAGTTCAACCCGTTCTTCGTCGTGGCCCTGACCCCCATCTCGATGGCCATCTTCGACAGTCTGGCCAAGCGCAAGAAGGAACCTTCCGCCCCGATGAAGATCGGGCTCGGCATGTTCGTCGCGGCCCTCGGCTACCTGGTGATGGTCTATGCGTCCCGCGGACAGGCCTCCCCGGCCCAGCTCGCCGGCACCGTCTCCCCGGACCCGGTGGTCCCGACCTACCTGATCGGCACCTACCTCATCCTGACCTTCGCGGAACTGCTCCTGAGCCCGATGGGCATCTCCTTCGTCACGAAGGTGGCCCCGCCGCGCCTGAAGGGCCTGATGATGGGCCTCTGGTTCGCGTCCACCGCCGTCGGCAACTACCTGAGCTCCATTCCCGGCCTCCTGTGGGAACGCGTCCCGCTCTGGGCCAACTGGGCCATCCTGATGGGCCTGTGCGTGGTTGCCGGCCTCATCATGTTCGCGATGCTCCGCAAGATCAACGCGGCCACGGCCGAATAGCCGGCACCGAAGGATCCGCCCATGCCCCGCATGTACATCATATCCGGCTGCAACGGCTCCGGGAAGACGACGGCGTCCTACACGCTGCTCCCGGAGCTGTTGGATTGCAGCGAGTTCGTGAACTCGGACGAGTTCGCGAAGAGCCTGGCGCCGTTCCATCCGGAGACGGCGTACATCACGGCCAGCCGGTATATGCTCAAGAAACTGCGCTACCTGTTCACCCGGCGCGAGGATTTCTGCATCGAGACCACCCTCGCCACCCGGTCGCTCCTCAAGACAGTGCGGATGGCCCAGGACCAGGGCTATTTCGTCACGGTGGTGTACCTGTGGCTGCGTTCCCCCGAGATCGCCATCAAACGCGTGGCCGCCCGGGTGGAAGCCGGAGGGCACGACGTGGCCCCCGACGTCATCCGGCGGCGGTATTACACCGGCCTGGAGTACTTCTTCGAGCTGTACTCCCCCGTCTGTGACAAATGGATGCTCGTGGACAACAGCGACATGGAATTCCGCATCATCGCGGAAGGCAGCGCGAAAGGGACGACGGTCCGGGACCTTCCCCTTTACCAACAGATCAAGCAACAGATCGAGGAAATCCATGATTCACCCTAAACAGCATTATCTGGACCTGTTCCAGGTGGGGGAATCACAGCTCGACACGCTCGTCGCCGAGGCTTTGCGGCACGGCGGCGACTACTGTGACCTCTACTTCGAGAACACGACCTATGGCAACCTGACCCTCCGGGACGGCATCGTGAACGCCGCCGGACGGCATATCGACTACGGCGTGGGAATCCGCGTCCTGTGCGGCGAGAAGACGGGCTACGCCTATGCGGAAAGCACGGCGATGCCGGACATGCTCGCCTGCGCCCGGGCCGCGTCGGCCATCGCCGACGGGACCTCGGCCTTCTACGAGCATTCCGTCCGGGCCGAGGCGAACGGCTCGCGGCTGGTCGGGCGCCGCTTCAGCGGCGAGCCCAACCCTGCCGCCGACCGCTACCCCGTCGGCACCCACTGGCACAGCACGGAAGCCTCGGCCCTCATCCCCTTCCTGAAGAAGCTGGAGCAGGCCGTCCAGGCCCGGGACAGCCGGATTGTCAAGATCATCGCGATGCTCGCCTGGCAGGTCACCGACGTGCTGATGTACAACTCCCTGAAGGAGCTCAAGTACGAGACCCGGCCGATGGGCACCGTCTCCGTCACGGCCATTTTCCAGCAGGACGGGAAAATCGAGAACAAGTCCGTCTCCCGGAGCTTCCGCACCGGCGTGGAGATGCTCACCGACGGACTCCTGGAAGAGATGGCGGCCGAAGTCGTGCACGGCATCGACGAACGGTTCGCCGCCCGGCGGCCCAAGGGCGGCCGGATGCCCGTGGTGATGGGCGCCGGCGCCTCCGGTATCCTCCTCCACGAGGCCATGGGACACGCCTTCGAGGCCGATTTCAACCGCAAGGGCACGTCCATCTTCTCGGACAAGATGGGCCGGCGCATCTGCGCCGAGGGAATCCAGATCATCGACGACGGCACCCTCAAGGGGAACCGCGGTTCCCTCAATTACGACGATGAAGGCGTCCCCGCCCAGAAGACCTACATGGTCGAGGACGGCATCCTGACGTCCTACCTGCACGACCGCATCAGCGCCCGCCACTACGGCGTGTCGCCGACCGGGAACGGCCGCCGCGAATCCTTCCGCTACGCCCCCATCCCCCGGATGCGGTCCACCTACATGGAAAGCGGGAACGCCGCCCCGGCGGACATCATCGCCTCCGTCCCGAAAGGCATCTACGTGGACCAGTTCTCCAACGGGCAGGTCAAGATCGGGGAGGGCGATTTCACGTTCTTCGTCAAGAGCGGCTTCCTCATTGAAAACGGGCGCCTGACGGCCCCCGTGAAGGATATCAACATCATCGGCAACGGCCCGGAAGCCCTGCGGGACATCGTCGCCGTGGGCAATGACCTCGTCATCGACCCCGGCGCCTGGACCTGCGGCAAGGAGCAGAGCGTCCCCGTCTCCTGCGGCATTCCGACGGTGCTAGTCAAGAACCTGACCGTAGGAGGAGAATAAGATGCTGACAGACCAGGAAATCGCCCTCGCGAGGGCCTCGATAGAATTCGCGCTCGCCCACGGCGCGCAGAAAGCGCGCGTGACGCTCAACAAGAGCCTGATGGAGCTGTTCGGGATGCTGAACGGCGAACTGGACAAGGTCACCCACGCCCTGGACCGGAGCCTGCAGGTAGCCCTGTTCGTGGACGGCCGGTTCGGGAGCTTCTCCTCCAACCGGCTGGAAGAGGAGGGACTGAAAGCCTTCCTCCTGGATGCGATCGAAACGGTCCGCACCCTGCAGCCGGACCCGGCCCGGGACCTGCCGGACCCCGGCCGCACGGCCAAAGACGCGCAAACCGGCCGGGAACTGGGCCTGTACGACCCCGCCTATGAAGAGTTGACCTCCGACAAGAGACGGGAACTCGCCCTCGGCACCGCGGTCTGGAACCGGAAAGCGGAACTCGAAAAGGGGTTCACCCTCATCTCCGAGGAAGGCGAGTATTCCGACAGCCTGTTCGACAGCGTCGTCATGGACTCGAACGGACTCTTCGCCCGGCACACGGAGACCTCCTTCGAGATCGGTTACGAAGTCACGGTGGAGGACCCCGACGGCAACCGCTACGCCAGCTACTGGTGGGACGCGACGCCGCGGCTCAAGGACATCCTCCCTTCCCTGAAGACCTGCAGCGAAACGGCCGTCCGGCGCGCCGCCGCCCAGATCGGGCCGATGGACCACCCCGGCGGGAAATGCAACATCGTGGTGGACAGCGAGTGCGCCTCCAAGTTCCTGACGCCGGTCCTGAACGCCCTCGGCGGCTATGCCGTCCAGCAGAAGAACTCCTTCCTCGTGGACAAGGCCGGCACGCAGGTGTTCCCGGAGCGGCTGACCATCCTGGACTGCCCCCGCTGCCCCGGTGAAACGGGTTCCCGCCTGTACGACAGCGAAGGCGTCGCCACGCAGGAGTTCCCGATTGTCGACAAGGGCGTCATCACCCGCTATTTCGTCAACACGTACATCGCCGGCAAGACCGGGATGGCCCCGACCATCGAAGACGCCACCCGCCCGAAAGTGGTGCCCTTCGGCGGCTGCAAGACGCGGGACGACCTCCTGCGGAAGATCGGCAGCGGCATCTGCATCACCGGCTTCAACGGGGGCAATTCGAACACCTCGACGGGCGATTTCTCCTACGGGATCGAAGGATTCGCGTTCGAGGACGGCCGCATCACCCACCCGGTGCGCGAGATGCTCGTCACGGGCAATTTCATCGACCTGTGGAACCACCTCGTCGCCACGGCCGACGACGCCCGCTTGTGCATGTCGAAATTAATCCCGACCTTAGCCTTCGAAAGCATCGACTGCAACGCATGAAGACGGCCATCGTCATATTGAACTGGAACACGAAGGAATACCTGCAGCAGTTCCTGCCCGGGCTCATCGCCTCCACGGAGGGGATGGACGCGGAAGTCATCGTGGCCGACAGCGCCTCGACGGACGGCTCCCTGGAAATGCTCTACCACGAGTTCCCCACGGTCCGGCAGATCCGGCTGGACCGGAACTACGGTTTCACCGGAGGCTACAACCGCGCCCTCGCGCAGGTGGAGGCCGATTATTACGTCCTCATCAACTCCGACATCGAAGTCCCGAAGGATTGGCTGAAGCCCCTCGTCGCCTGGATGGACGCCCACCCCAAATGCGGAGCCTGCGGCCCCAAGCTGCTGTCCTGGCACGACCGGACCCGGTTCGAATACGCCGGCGCGGCGGGCGGCCTGCTGGACCGCTACGGCTACCCCTTCTGCCGGGGCCGCGTGATGAAGAAGGTGGAACGGGACGAGGGGCAGTATGACACGCCCGCCGACGTCTTCTGGGTTTCGGGCGCCTGCCTGATGGTCCGGAGCCGGCTGTGGAAAAAGCTCGGCGGCCTGGACGACCGCTTCTTCGCCCACATGGAGGAAATCGACCTGTGCTGGCGGCTGCAGCTCGCCGGATACCGGGTCACCGTCGTTCCGGCATCCTGCGTCTACCACATCGGCGGCGGCACCCTCCCGAACGACTCCCCCGCCAAGCTCCGTTTCAACTACCGGAACAACCTCCTCCTGCTGGAGAACAACCTCGCCAAGACCTTCCGCACGCAAGGGTACAGCGTAGAAGGCGCCCTGGGCAAGGCCCGGCGGCGCATCCTCACCCGGATGCTCCTGGACGGCGCCTCTGCCCTTACCTACCTGGTCACAAGAAAGTGGGACGCCTACAAAGCCGTGGTCAAGGCCCATGCCGAGTACTGGAAACTGCGCCGCAAGCCGAATCCGGACGAGGTGACCTTCCAGCAAAAAGAAGTCACCATCCACGGGTGGTATCCCAAGTGGATGGTGCCCCGGGCCCTGACGGGCCGTAAGATCTTTTTTTAACGGCTATTTCGCGGGCCGCTTGTAGCCCTCCGCCGTAGCGCGTTCGGACATCCGCTGGATGCGGGTTTCCGTGTCCGGATGGGAGGAGAACAGCTTCTGGGCGGCCGAAGCCTGGGCCCCGGAACCGCCGGCCACGCGCTGCAGCTTCTCGAAGGACATCGCCATGCCCCAGGGGTTCTTGCCCACGGCCTTGAGGAATTCGTAGCCGTAGTCGTCCGCCTCGGTCTCCTGCTTCCGGGAGTACCGGGCGTTCAGGACGGCGTTGCCGATGGCGCCCAGCTGGGAGTCCGTGAGGGTGGCCGCCGTCTGGCTGGTCGAGGCGATTCCCTCGAGGGCCGCGCTCGTCAGGAGCGAGTTGCGCATCTCCTTCTTCGTATGCTTCATCGCGACATGGCCGATCTCGTGGCCGATCACGCCCAGCAGCTCGTTGTCCGTCATCACGTCCATGATGCCGGTGTACACGCGCACGCTGCCGTCGGCGCAGGCGAAGGCGTTCACCTGGTTCTCCTGGTACACCTTGAAGTTCAGCGGAACGCCGTCCACGGCCGTCAGGCCCTTGGTCAGGGCGCGGAGACGCTTCGTGTACGCGTTCGTCTCCGGCAGCACCTTGCTCTGCGCATCGAGCTGGGTGATGTACTGGTGGACATAAGCCTGGACCTGTTCGTCGGACAGGGACATGGCCTGCGCGGCGATCATGCCTCCCTGAAGAAGGCGGGCCGCATCGAACGTTTCGGAGCAGGAGACGAGCATCAGCACGCCGGCTGCGAAGGCAAGAAGTCGTTTCATGATACCGCAAATATAAATAAATCTTCGCAAAAATCCTTTCGTCATTTCGAGCTTGTCGAGAAATCTGCTTATCTTTGTGTCTGATAACAAGGACAGACGTATGAAGATTATCATCGAAGGGGCCGGTCAGGTGGGCTCCCACCTGGCGAAGATGCTCAGCCACGAGGGCGGCGACATCACCGTCATCGACGACAACGAGGCGCGGCTCCAGCGGCTCAATGCCACGGCCGATGTGGTCACCATCCTCGGCGACCCCTCCTCCATCAAGGTCCTCAGGGAAGCCGGGTGCGCGAAGGCGGACCTGTTCATCGCGGTCAACCCCGCCACCACCCAGACGGTGAACATCGTCAGCGCCCTGCTGGCGAAGCGCATGGGCAGCAAGCGGGTCATCGCCCGTATCGATGACGAAGCCTACCTGCTTCCCGAAAACAAGCTGATCTTCAAGGATATGGGGCTGGACATGCTCTTCTATCCGGAGAAAATCGCCAGCGACGAGATCATCGACCTCCTCAAGCATACGGCCTCCACGGACTCGATGGACTTCGCCCGCGGGAAACTCCAGCTGGTGGTGTTCCGCCTGGACGACGACTCCCCCATCCTGGACATGAAGGTCGCCGAATTCGTGACGGCGATGACGGCCGCCTCGTCGGAGGCCCAGCTCCGCATCATCGCCATCGCCCGCAAGGGCGAGACCATCATCCCGAAGTTCGACACCCCGTTCGTGTACAACGACCACCTGTACATCATCGCCAAGCGGGAAGGCGTCCCGGCCATCCTGAAATTCCTGGGCAAGGACAACATCGAGGTGAACAAGGTGATGATCCTCGGCGGCAGCGAGATCGGCGAGATGGTCGCGGCCCAGCTCCTCCGCCAGCAGCTGGACGCGGTGAAGATCATCGACATCGACAAGCAGCGCTGCCGGGAACTGACCGAGAAGCTCGCCGGCGGCCTCCTGGTCGCGAACGGCGACGCCCGCAACTCGGACTTCCTCGTGGAGGAAGGCATCCGGGACTACGACGCCCTCGTGGCCGTCACCGGCAACGACGAGGCGAACATCCTCTCCTGCGTCGTCGCGAAGAAATTCGGCGTCTCCCGCACCGTGGCCCAGGTGGAGAACCTGGAATACCTGCGCCTCGCGGAGGACATGGGCGTGGACGCCGTCATCAACAAGAAACTCATCACGGCCGGCCGCATCTTCAAGTTCACCCTCTCCGACAAGGTCCGTTTCGTCCGCTACATGAGCGGGACGGACGCGGAGGTGCTGGAGTACACGGTCGCTCCCAACGCCCGCGTCACCCGGGCGCCCCTGAAGGACATCGATTTCCCGCGCAACGCCATCATCGGCGGCGTCATCCGGGGCAGCGACTCCTTCATCGCCGTGGGCGACACCCGGATCGAGCCGTACGACCGCGTGGCGGTCTTCGCGCTGCCCGATACCGTCAAGGAAGTGGACAAATTCTTCAAGTAATGCGTAAATCACTGATTCTCATAGCGATGCTGGTCGGCCTCACAGCCGGGGCCCAGACCCATCGCAGCTACGACTGTTACCGGACCGCCGGGAAGGTCAAGATCGACGGAAAACTCGACGAGCCCGACTGGCAGGCGGCGCCCCGGTCGGAAGCCTTCGTGGACATCCGCGGGGTGGACTTCAAGCCCGCGCCCACGAAGCAGACCTACATGAAGATGCTCTGGGACGACGAATGCCTGTACGTCGCCGGCATCATCGAGGAGGACCAGGTCACGGCCTCCCTCACCGAGCGCGACGCCATCATCTACCGGGACAACGACTTCGAAATCTTCCTCGACCCGGACGGCGACGGCAAGTTCTACTTCGAATTCGAGTGCAACGCCTTCGGCACCCTGATGGACCTCATCATGGACAAGCCCTACAACGCCGGCGGCAACTTCTTCCTGCCTTGGGACTGCAAGAATGTCCGGCTGAAGGTCCATGTGGACGGCAAGATCAACAACGCGAAGAAGGCCGACAAGGGCTGGACCGTCGAGTGGGCCATCCCGTTCGCCTCCCTCGCCATCGGCTTCGACAGCCCGACGAAGTTCAATCCCTGGCGGATCAACTTCTCCCGCGTGGAATGGCTGAAGAAGGAAGGCCCGGAAGAGAACTGGGTCTGGAATCCCACCGGCGCCGTGAACATGCACATGCCCGACCAGTGGGGCTATCTCCGTTTTGTCGACGCACCTATCCGTTAAACCATGGCTTTCGAACAGATACTCGTCCGCATCACCGGCAAGGACCGGATCGGACTCACCGCCGCATTCACGGGCATCCTCGCGAAATATGACGCCCAGATCCTGGACATCGGCCAGGCCGACATCCACTCCACCCTGTCGCTGGGTCTCCTGATCCGGATGAACGAGGAGCATTCCGGCCAGGTCATGAAGGAACTCCTGTTCAAGGCCACGGAACTGGGCGTGCAGATCGGCTTCGAGCCCGTTCCCGACGACGAATACGAGGAATGGGCCGGCCGCCAGGGGCGTACGCGCTACATCCTCACCGTCATCGGCCGGAGCCTCTCCGCGGCGCAGATCGAGGCGGCCGCCCGGATCATCGCGGACCAGGGGCTGGACATCGACTCCATCAAGCGGCTGACCGGCCGCCTGAGCATCGCCCATCCGGAGCGGAACACCCGCGCCTGCATCGAGTTCTCCCTCCGGGGCAACCCGAAGGACAAGCAGGCGATGCAGAAGGACCTGATGCGCCTGTCCACGGAAATGGGCATGGACTTCTCCCTCCAGCGGGACGACATGTTCCGCCGGATGCGCCGGCTGATCTGTTTCGACATGGACTCCACCCTCATCCAGACCGAGTGCATCGACGAACTGGCCGAGCGGAACGGCGTCGGCGCCGAGGTCCGGGCCATCACGGAGTCCGCGATGCGCGGAGAAATCGACTTCAAGGAGAGCTTCACGCGGCGCGTGGCCCTGCTCAAGGGCCTGGATGTCAGCGTGATGCAGGATATCGCCGAGAACCTGCCCATCACCGAGGGCGCCGACCGCCTGATGTCGGTCCTCAAGACCTACGGTTACAAGATCGCCATCCTCAGCGGCGGTTTCACCTTCTTCGGCGAGTACCTCCGCCAGCGCTTCGGCGTGGACTATGTCTATGCGAACGAGCTGGAGATCGGCGAGGACGGCAAGCTCACCGGCCGCTACCTGGGCGAGATCGTGGACGGCCGCCGGAAGGCGGACCTGCTGAAGCTCATCGCCCAGACCGAGCGCGTGAACCTCGCGCAGACCATCGCCGTGGGCGACGGGGCGAACGACCTCCCGATGCTCGGCGAGGCCGGCCTCGGCATCGCTTTCCATGCGAAACCGCGCGTGGTGGCCAACGCCCGCCAGTCCATCAACACCATCGGCCTGGACGGCGTGCTCTACTTCCTGGGCTTCAAGGACAGCAACCTGGGCGAGCAAGGGAAGATGTAGGAACCCTATGCGACCTAAACTGCTGACTGTCTTCCTTTTCCTGCTGGCCGCCCCGCTCCTGCGGGCGCAGCAGACGCACGTGGACGAGGTGTCCGTCGACACCCGCGCCACATTCCACCAGCAGACGACGGACGGCGTCTATGATTCCCATTTCCAGGGCGACTACCTGAACCTGCACATCAAGGGCCAGCTCACGGACGCCCTGACCTTCCGGGTCCGCCAGCGGCTGAACAAGAAGATCGACGAGAAGAATCCCTTCAACGCCACGGACTTCCTGTGGCTCAAGTGGCAGGCCACGCCGAAATGGTCCTTCACGGCCGGCAAGCAGCCCATCCTGATCGGCGGCTACGAGATCGATTCGGCACCGATCGACGTGTATTATTACGGCGCTTTCAGCAACCGGCTGTACCAGTACTACGCCTTCGGGGCGACGGCCACCTTCACGCCGGCGCCCGGGCAGAACATCTCCGTCGAGTTCTGTCCCTCCCCCATCTCGCCGGGCACGCAGGACGCCTACTCCTACAACCTGTACTGGAACGGGCACATCGGCAAGGTCTGGAAGACCACCTGGAGCTACAACTACGTGGAGGACGAACTGCACCGGAAGATGAACTGGTTCGTGCTGGGCAACAAGTTCGAGCTGGGGGACCTCGTCGTGGACGTGGACCTGATCGACCGCGCCGCCTTCGGCCAGCCCCGGTTCTTCACCGACTGGACGGCCATCTGCAAGGCCATCTGGACCGTCGGGAAATGGAACCTGTGCACGAAGTTCGGTTATGAACGGAACGATGCGGAGAACATCGCCCCGGACGGCATTTCCTATGACCTGGTGCTCCCGGCCGGCAACGACTATCTGTACGGCGGCGCCGGCGTGGAGTTCTTCCCGCTCGGGAACGACCTCCTGCGCCTCCACGCCGTCTATTTCCGCGACAACCACGACCGGGTGAACAACTTCGACGTCGGCATCACCTGGCGGTTCAACATTTTCAAGCGATAGGCCGGCCTACAGCCGGAAGGCCGTTTCCTTGAAGATTTCGGAAACGGTCGGGTGCGGGAAGACCACCTTCTTCAGCTCGTCGACAGTCATGCCCTGCTCGATGGCGATGCAGGCGCTGTGGATCATCTCGGAGCAGGGGTTGCCCAGCATATGGACACCCAGCACGCGGTGGTCCTTGCCGTCCACGATCACCTTGCAAAGGCCCTCACCGCGCTCGTTCTCGGCGACGAAACGGCCGGCATAGGCCATCGGGAGCTTCAGGGCCACGTAATCCAGCCCCTTGTTGGCCGCTTCGGCCTCGGTCAGACCCACGCCGGCGACCTCCGGGTTCGTGTACACCACGCCCGGGATGGCGTCGTAATGCATCCGGTCTTCCTTGCCCAGGATGTCGTTCACGGCCACCTCGCCCTCGCGGGAGGCGGTGTGGGCCAGCATCGAGAAGCCGGTCACGTCGCCCGCCGCATACACGCCCGGGACGTTCGTGCGCATCTTCTCGTCGACCTTGATCCCATAGGGACGGCCGGCGGGATTCAGGGCGAGTTCCACGCCGAGGCTTTCCAGGCCAATCCCCTGGAAATTGGCCCTGCGGCCCACGGAGACCAGGATCTTGTCCCCCTGCGCCCGGCAGGTGTTCCCGTCCGGATCCTCGTAGACGACCTCGTTCCCTTCCACGCCGACGACCTTGCAGCTGAGGTGGAACTCCACGCCCTTCTTGGCGTACTGCGCCTGGAGCATCGCGCTGATCTCGTCGTCCAGCGGCCCCAGGATCTTCGGGAGCATCTCCACCACCGTCACCTTCGTGCCGATGGAATTGAAGAAGCTCGCGAACTCCATGCCGATGACGCCGCCACCGATGATGACGAGCGATTCGGGCTGCGCTTCCAGCGCGAGGATCTCCCGGTTGGTGACGACCACGTCGCCGAGGCCTTCACGTAGGCCCGGGATGGGCGGGACCGCCGCCTCGGAGCCCGTGCAAATCAGCAGGTTACGGGCCTCATAGGCCATCTCGCCGCCGGCGATGACGAAACCCTCGGCGCCGCGTCCCTGGATGACTGCCTCATCCTTGACAACTTCCACCCGGGCGTCCCGCATCTGGAGGCGCACGCCGCCGACGAGCTTCTTCACCACCTTCTGCTTGCGCTTGAAGACGGCGCCGAAATCGACGGAGGAGCCGTCGACGTTCACGCCGTATTTGTCGGCGTGGCGGCTGTAGTCATAGACTTTGGCGCTGTACAGCAGCGTCTTGGTCGGGATGCAGCCTTCGTTCAGGCACACGCCGCCCAGTTCCCTTTTCTCGAACAGGATGACGGAAAGGCCGGCGGAACCGGCGCGTTCTGCGGCCCCATAGCCGCCGGGGCCTCCCCCGATGATCGCGAGATCGTACATGGTGTTATCGTTTAAGTTACAGGGTCATTGCTTGACCGGCCGGATGCGGATGGTCCGTTCGTACACGGTCGGATAGGCGCGGTAGGCGCCCAGGATGCCCCGGGCGGTGTCGCCCACGCCGGAGGTGGCATAGTCCAGGTTCAGGGTGATGTCACCGCCCCGCTGCAGATCGAACTGGTACAGGGCCTTGGTCAGGTTCTCCGTCGTGCAGTCGTAGGCGTTGAAGGCGAAGGGCTGGTCCATGGAGAATTCCAGGCCGGCGCCGGCCGCGTCCGTCATCCGGACCCAGCGGCTGTCCATCCGCAGACCGTAGTCCTGCGGGATCAGATAAGGCTCGTACATCGCCTCGACATCCGTCTTCCAGATGCCCAGGCGATAGCCGCTCCTGCGGTCCGGATAGGAGGCCTGCGGGCCTCTTCCGTGCCATTCCACCTGGTTCAGGGACTTGTCCAGCATCAGGGTGACGCCCATGCGCGGGAGCCACGCGGGCATGTTCCCCTGCGGGTACACCTTGTGGTGCACGGTCAGCGTTCCGTCGCCAAAAACGCACCAGGACCAGGTTTCGTCGAAGCCGTTATAGGTATTGCCGCTGATATAGGCGTCCAGTTGGACATTGTAGTAGCCCGTGACGGCCAGGTCGCGGACGTCGATGACGACTTCGTCCCCCGCTTCCCGGGCATTGACCCGGATCGGAATCGCGTTCATCCGGTCCAGTCCCGCCACATGGTAGTGGGAGGCCAGCACCTGACCGGAGCCGAGCGTGCCGTATCCCTTCGCGTCGATGCGGCCGCCGCTGCCGGCGTTCCAGCCGTCCAGCTCGTTGGCGAGCGGCGCCCGCCAGACATTCAGCTTGAGCGGCGCGGAAAGCATCTCCTTCCCGTTCACGACGGCGGAAACCAGTTCGCCAGTAACGGCGTCAAACCGATAGGCGAAGCCCTTGCCGGAAGCCGTGATGCCCTTCGCATCCTGCGCGAGGCTGACCTTGCCGGAGGCGGGGACGGGTTTGGCCGGGACGTTCCAGGCCGTCAGTTCGAACTGGTCCCAGGACACCTCATGGCCCTTCGGAGCCCACATCTCATCCTCCGCGAGCGCCGAGCTCACCGTCAGGCGGTATTCCTTGCCGGGGACGGCCTGCGGATGCGTCAGCGGGATCCGGACGATCTTCCGGCCCATCGGCGCGACGTCCAGCGGCAGTTCGCCGGAGGCGACCACGTCGGCATCGGCCGTCAGGGTCCAGGAGGTCGCATAGTGCGAAGCGTTCAGGAAGCGGCTCCGGTTCCACACCTCCAGGGTCCCCTGCTCCGGGTCCAGGAGCGTGAAGGACAGGGGCTGCGTGCTCTTCTTCATCTGCCACATTTCCGGCTGCGGCGTGCGGTCCGGCCAGATGCTGCCGTAGGTGCGCGCGCCGAGGCCGTAGGTCCAGAAGGTCCCCTCGACGGTCTCTCCCTCGAAATCGAGCCAGAGCGCCGCCTTCGACGGGTCGAAGGCGCCCGGCTTCACGGCGTCGGCGAAGATGCCGACATTGTCGATCACCGCGTCGCAGGTATAGACGCTCGTCTCCTGGCCGCAGGTTTGCTCGTTCCGGCCGATGCAGACGGCCAGCGGCAGGTTGCGGATATTGCCCTTCATGGGCTTCGCGGCCTTTTCGGCGCCGTCGATATAGATCTTCATCTCGGCCCCGTCGTAGGTGGCGGTCACGTTATGCCACTTCCCTTCCCAATCGGCGGGAAGGGCGGCCGACAGGACCTCCTTCTTGCCGGTGTCCAGGAAGAAGTCCAGCCGCTCGTCGCGGTACTGCTGCAGGCCGTACTGGTTGTCGCCCTTGGTGAGGAGATAGCCGCCGGAGACGTTGTATTTCCGGGGCAGGACGTCCAGCGTGAGGGTGAGCTTGTCGCCGGAGATTTCCACGGCATCGGCCCGGTACACCTGCACCCACTGGTCCTGCTTGTTCAGGTCGATGGCTTTCCCCGTGGGGCCCTGGACCAGCCTGGCCTTGCCCATGATATGGGCGGGAACCGCATTCGGAGACTTGTCCTTCAGCGCGCGCACAGGCTCCTCGAGACCCGGGCTCACGAAAT
Source organism: uncultured Bacteroidales bacterium (assembly GCA_900316525.1). Lineage (GTDB taxonomy): Bacteria > Bacteroidota > Bacteroidia > Bacteroidales > UBA932 > Cryptobacteroides. The sequence goes on along the minus strand of ONDF01000014.1, from coordinate 25,864 downwards.
CCCAGATGGCGCCGCCCATGAGCTTGGGATGGGCATAGATCACCTCCCAGAAATCGTCCATCGCGCCGCCGCCGTTGCCGGCCACGGAGAGATATTCGTCCATGAAGGAAGGCCGCATATCCTTGGTATCCAGGCCGTAGCCGATTTCGTGCTCGATCGGGATGGGATAGCGCGGGCCCACGATGTCTTCGGCCGGATGCTTCGCGGCGTTGCCGCCGTACATCCAGAATCGCGTGGGATCCAGGCGCTTGCCTTCCTTGATCACTTCCGCGATGTTATTGCCCTCGCCGCTCTCGTTGCCGGCGCTCCAGAACAGGACGCAGGCGTGGTTGCGGTCCCTGAGGACCATCCGCTGCACCCGCTCGCGGTACATCTCCGTAAACTCCGGCCAGCTGCTCACGTATTCCGAGGCATGGGCCTCGTCCCCGGTCTCGTCGATGACATAGAGGCCGTACTCGTCGGCCAGGTCCAGGTATTCGTTCACGGGCGGATAGTGCGAGGTCCGGACCGCGTTGAAATTGAACTGCTTGAGGATTTCCATGTCGCGGCGGATGACCTCCTCGGTCATCGCGTGTCCAAGCGTGGGATGCTGCATGTGGGAGCATTCGGCGCTCACTTTCACGGGCTGCCCGTTGAGGTAGAAGACGCCGTCGCGGATCTCGGTTTTCTTGAAACCGATGCGCTTGTCGACCTGGTCCACGACCTGACCGGCCTCATCGGTGAGGACGAGGTCCAGCCGGTACAGCGCCGGGGTTTCCGCCGTCCACTTCTCCGGAGCCTTCACCTTCGCAGTCAGGTTCACGGTCTGGCAGCTGCCCGGGCCGATGGCGACGGGGCCGCCGGTCATCTGCGCGACTATCTTCCTTTCCCGGGAAACGGTCGCCTTCACCTTGTATCCGCTCCCCTGCACGTCAAATCCGCGCAGGGTGACGGCGACGCTCAGGTCCGAATCGACGAAATCCGGTCCGAAGTCCGTGATTACCTGCCAGTCCCAGATCCGGGCCTGCGGGGATGCGTACAGCGTGACATCGTCGAAGATGCCCGCCAGGCGCCAGTAGTCCTGGCCTTCCAGGTAATAGCCGTCGCTGTACTTGAGCACGAGCACCGCGAGGGTGTTCTTCCCGGGCTTGAGGTACTTCGTGACATTGTACTCAGCGGGTTCCTGGGCGCCTTCGTTGTAGCCCACTTCCTGCCCGTTGATCCACACGAACGAGGCGGATGCGACTTTCTCGAAGCGCAGGAACACCTGCTCGCCCTTCCAGTTCTTCGGAAGGTTGAAAGAGGTCCGGTAGGCGCCTGTAGGGTTGAATTCCGGGACTTGCGGCACGCTCACGGCAAAGGGCGGCGGGGTCAGGCTGCCTCCCAGGCGCGACAGGAAATAGTCCCGGGTGCTCTGCGGCAGATCCGGATTGTTCATGGCCGCCACGAGCCGTTCCCGCGTCTCCTTGGGCGCCAGCAGCGGGAAAGGAGTCGTGACATTGCGGAACACGGCCTGACCGTATCCTTGCATCTCCCAGTTGGAAGGGACTTCGATGGTCCCCCATTTCCGGTCGTTGAACGCCGGCTTGAAGAAATCCGCCGGGACTTCCGCCGGGCTCTCGTAGTAGCCGAACTTCCAGGTGCCGTTCAGGGACAGGGACTGCGCCGGGATATGGAAAGCCCGGCCGGGCTCCTGGTTTTCCTCGAATACGGACGTGTTCTCGATGTAACTGTCAATCCTTTCCAGATAGGACTGGGCGCCGACGGGCAGCGCCAGCGCCAGCAGGCAGAGGGTAAAGGCCTTTTTCATGGGCATTGAATGAATAAATCATTCAAATATACCCATTTCCCTCCGATAATGCAAACGGTTGGATACCGGTCCTATTTCGGCAGATGGAAAGCGTCGGAGAGCTCCTGCATCTGCCCGTCCGACATTCCCTCCGGCTCGAAGCCCATGTTCCGGGCCGCGATATAGATCTGGGCGGACTTGTTCAGGACATCGACCTGGTCGAAGGCCGACATCACGTCCGTATCCACCGCGAACACGCCGTGCTTCTCCCACATCACCACGTCATAGTCTTCGTCGATGGCCCGGATCGTCGCTTCCGCGAGGTCCACGCTGGAGGGAAGCATGTACGGGACCATGCCCAGGCCCCGAGGGCAGAAGGCCTTGGTCTCGGGAATCATCGACCAGAGCATCCGCGTGGCCACGTCCTTCTCCATCCATTTCCGGCTGTGGGTGAGCGCCACCAGCTCGATGGGATGGGTGTGCAGGGAGGCCCGGTACGGGGAGCCCTTCGCCAGCAGGTAGTTATGGACGCTCAGGTGGGAAGGGAGCTCGGAAGTGGGGGCGACGGGAAGGTCCGCCACGATCTCGTACCGCATGCAATCGTCCACGATGCGGATGATGGAGCCGTTCGCCATCGGGTCGCGGGCGAGGTCCCGCATCCGCCGGCCGGTTCCCTTGCAGTAGAACCAGCAGCCTTCCAGCTCCGGGAGCTTCGTGCCGATGGGGACTGCCGGACCGATGGCCGGCAGGGCCCGCATCGCGTCGTCCACCCACTCGGTGATGTTGATGGTGATGTTGCCGCCGTTCCGCTCGGCCCAGCCTTTCTGCCAGAGATAGCCGGCCACTTCGGCGACCTTGTCGATTTCGGCCTTCAAGGCCGGTCTGTTGTCAAGGATACTCATGTTCGTCATGCCCGGCCCGACCGGGCATCTCCTAGATTAACTGCGGTAAGAAAGTACTGAAAATCAACACGGCGAGACCCACGAGGAGGACCGTTATCGTCTTCCTGGAAACGCCCTTCCACTCCTTGAGGATAATGCCCCAGACGTTGGAGAACACGACGTTCAGCGCCATCAGGATGCACCAGCTGAAGGTGATGAGGACCGGGTAGTCCGTCAGGAAGCCCTTGCCCAGGCTCAGCCCGAAGAACTGGCTGTACCAGAGCAGGCCGGCGAGGCAGCAGAAGACGAGGTTGTTGCCCCAGAGGGCCTTCTTCCCGTAGTCGCCCCAAGTCTTGTTCTTATTGTTCTGGTAGAAGCAATAGACGGCGTTCGTCAGGAAGCCGCCGAAGGTCACGAGCATCGTGGCCGGCAGCGTCTGGAAGATGGGCTTCGTGCCGGTCAGGTACAGGTCCTGGCCGAAGTTCAGGCCGATGTTGAAGCAGGCGCTCATGAAACCGGCGAGCAGCGCCACGGCGATGCCCTTGCCGAAGTTGAAGTCCTTCACGGCCTTCTTCTTCTCCTCCTCCGGCAGCGCGGCGGCCTTCATGCCGCCCGCGACGCCGATGATGGCGATGCCGACGAGCGTCACGACGACGCCGATGATCACGGCGCTCGTGAGGTCACCCGCGTGGCCCGTGAAGACCGGGCCCAGGATGGCGCCGAGGGCCGAGCAGGTGCCGAGCGCGATGCTCTGGCCCAGGGCGACGCCGAGATAACGCATGCTGAGGCCGAAAGTCAAGCCGCCCACGCCCCACAGGGCGCCGAACAGGATGGTGAGCCAGGTCGCCTTGGGGTCCGCGCCCATCATCGCGAGCAGGTCGCCGAAGCTCCCGCCGGTCCCGGAGACCGACAGGAGGGCGCCCACGAGCGGGAACAGCAGCCAGGCGAAAACGCCCTGGACGATCCAGTAGCTCTCCCAGCTCCAATCCTTGATCTTGTTGATCGGAACGTAGCTGGAACTCTGGCAGAACGCCCCGATGGCAATGATTAACAGTCCGATTATCAAATACATAGCCGTCATGCCCGGCTTGACCGGGCATCTCCTTAACGCTTAGATGTAACTTCCTTTTCGTACTGCTCGATGCAAGGGATGAACTCCTCGCCCACGGGGACGCCGTTCTTGTAGTTGAAGTAATCGAACACGGCGCCGAACGGGAGGGTCTTCGCCTCCTCGAGGAGAGCGAGACGCTGGAAGCCCTTGCCGGCGTCCTCGTACTCGCGGAGCTTCGCGAGCGGCTCGAGGAGCGCCGAAAGGACGCACTTCTGCGTGGCGCGGGTGCCGATTACGTAGGCGCCGATGCGGTTGATCGCGGCGTCGAAATAGTCCAAGCCGATGTGGCTGCGGCCGAGGGCGTCCGCCCGGACGATCTCCTTGAACAGGTCCAGCGTCTGGTCATTCATGATGGTCACGTGGTCGGAGTCCCAGCGGATCGGGCGGGAGACATGGAGCATCAGTTCCGGCACGAAGAGCAGGAGCGAGGCGACCATGTCGGCCACGTTCTCGGTCATCTCATAGTGGCCGGTGTCCAGGGTGTACATCAGCTTGCGGGTGGCGCAGTAGCCGGCCACGAAGTCGTGGGAGCCCACGGTATAACTCTCGAGACCGATGCCGAAGAGCTTCGCCTCCAGGCAGGTCTTCATCCCCGGGAGGTCCTCCTTGAGGATCTCGTCCAGGGCCTCGGCGAAGATCTCGCGGTAGCGCTTGCGCTCCACGGTCTGGTCCTTGGAACCGTCGTGGACCCAGATGTTCATGATGCAGGGGTCGCCCTGGGCCTTGCCCATCGCGTCCGCGATGCGGCGGCAGCGCTTGGTGTGCTCGATCCAGAATTCGCGGATGGCGGGATCGGGATTGGCGAGGGACAGGTCGCCGCTCTTGGGATGGCCGAAGGAGGTGGAGTTGAAGTCCAGCTTCATGTTGTTCTCCTTGGCCCACTGGATCCAGCTCTGGAAGTAATCGACGGTGACCTCGTCGCGGTCCACGAACTTGCCGCCGAAGTCGCCGTAGATCTCGTGGAGGTTCAGGCGGTGGTTGCCCGCGATGAGGCTCTTCGCGAATTTGACGTCGGCCCGGACCTCGTCGATGTTGCGGGCGCGGCCCGGATAGTTGCCGGTGGTCTGGATGCCGCCGGAGAGGCCTGCGGCGCTCTCGAAACCGATCACGTCGTCGGTCTGCCAGCAGTGCAGGGAGATGGGGGTTTTCTCGAGGGTTTCGACGGCCTTGTCGGTGTCGACGCCGATGGCGGCATAGCGCTCCTTGGCGAACTCGTAGGCTTTCAGGATCTGTGCTTCTTTCATGGTATCAGTGTTTTTAATTGTTTGGCTTAAAAGTCTTTACCGCAAAGGCGTCGGCGATCATCCTGCGCATTTCCCAGCGGTCCTTGACGAGCCCGGCGGCGCGGGCCTGGATCATCACGTTGCCGATGGCGGTGGCCTCGGTGGGACCGGCCACGACCGGGATGCCGAGGGCGTCCGCCGTCCACTGGCTCATCGTGTCGTTGGCGCTGCCGCCGCCGATCACGTGGAGTTTCTCGATCGGGAACGGCGCGAAGCCCTGGAGCATGTCCACGACCTCCTTGTAGCGGTCCGCGAGGGAATGGTAGATGCAGGACACGATCTGCGCGTCGGTCAGATCCCGGTCATCCAGGGCATGACGGATTTCCTCCACCATGTTCGCCGGGGCGGCGAAACGCGGGTCGTCCGGGTTGATGCGTCCCGCGAAACCGGCCTCGGAACGGGCCATGGCCTCAAGTTCCGCATAGCTGTAGGTGCGGCCTTCCGCGGTCCAGACCTTGCGGCATTGCTCCAGCAGCCACATGCCGGTGATGTTCTTCAGGAACCGGGTGGTGCCGTCGATGCCGCCCTCATTGGTGAAATTCAGGCGGGTGGAGGCCTCGTTGATGATGGGCGCAGGTGTCTCGATGCCCATCAGGCTCCAGGTGCCGCTGGACAGGTAGGCGAACTTCGCGTCCGCGGCCGGGACGGCGGCGATGGCCGACGCCGTGTCGTGGCCTGCGACGGCGACGACCGGCACCTCGGGGACGCCGCAGGCCTCGGCGATTTCCTTCCGTAGCGTGCCGACGACGGTGCCCGGCTGCGTAATGGGCAGCAGGACATCGGTCCGGACGCCCAGTTTCTCCAGCAATCCCAGGTTGAACTGGCGGGAAGTCTGGTCCATCATTCCGGAGGTGGAGGCGATGGTGTACTCGCAGACTTTGTTTCCTGTCAGCATATAGGCGAGGAGGTCCGGGATGAAAAGGACCTTGTCCGCCACACGCAGCGGGGCGAAGCCCTCCTTCGTCTGCGCATACAGTTGGAAGATGGAATTGAAGTTCAGGATCTGGATGCCCGTAGCCGCATACAGGTCCTCCCGCGGGATGGTCCGGAAGACCTCCTCGGGGATCCCGTCCGTATAGGGATCGCGGTACGCGCGGGGATTGCCCACGAGAGAGCCGTCGTCGGCAACGAAGCCGAAGTCCACGCCCCAGGTGTCGATGCCAATGGAATCGATCCGGACCCCTTCCCGGCCCAGTTGCGCCAGGCACTTGCGGAAATGGTCATAAATCGCGAGGATGTCCCAGTAATACTTGCCGTTCAGTTCGATGATGCCGCTCGGGAAGCGGTACACTTCTTTCATCGTGAAGGCGCCATCGGAAAACGTGGCCAGCACCGCGCGCCCCGAAGTGGCGCCGCAGTCGAAGGCCAGGAAATGCTGTTGTGCCATAGTGTGTCCAGATAGGGTCTGGTTACAAAAATACGATATGTTCTCCACATCCCGAGTGAAGATTATGCGATAAAAACTTTGATTTTTGACAAAGCCTCCTTATTTTTGAAACCGGCAGGGCCATCCTGCCGCCAAGTTTATGAAAAACGAAGACATCCACCTGAAATACCTGGTCGTCAACAAGAACGACCTTCTGTGGGGACTAGCCGTCAATTCCGTGGGTTCCCAGGTCGTGGGTCCCGGCAAGCCCTATCCCCCCACGGGACACCCTTCCCGCTATCTGTTCTCGGAAGAACGTGGGCGGATCCTGAACGAGTTCCAGGTCCTCTACATCACGGAAGGGCAGGGCGTTTTCCGCAGCGCCTCCCTGCATGCCCCTGTTCCTGTCACCAGCGGGACGATGTTCATCCTGTTCCCGGGCGAATGGCATTCCTACCGGCCCGATCCGTCCACCGGCTGGAAGGAGTACTGGATCGGCTTCGAAGGCCCCCTGGCCCAGGACATCGCCGGGAAAGGTTTTTTCTCCCCGGAGAAGCCGGTGTTCCGGCTGGGGCTGCACGACGAGATCGTCAACCTGTACGAGGAGGCCATCCAGGTGTCGTCCGACCAGGCCTCCGGATTCCAGCAGCGCCTGATGGGCATCGTCGGCCACTTGATGGGCCTGGCCGTCTATTACAACCGCCAGCAGGTATTCTCCGAGGTGGGCGACCTCATCAACCGGGCGAAGATCCTCATCACCCGGCAATACAGGACCATCCGCCCGGAAGACATCGCCCAGGAACTGAGCATGGGCTACTCCAACTTCCGGAGAATCTTCAAGGAATACACCGGCTTCTCCCCCGCCAAATACATCCAGGAGGTGCGCTTCGCCCGGGTCAAGGAAAGCCTGACAAACAGTACGCTACCTGTAAAACAGATAGCGTACGAGCATGGATTCGAGAATTACGATTATTTCTTCACGGCCTTCCGTCGCATCACGGGGATGACACCGGTCGCCTACCGGGAATTGACGCAAGGCCGGAAGCGATAGCTACTTGGCGGCCACCGGGGCGAGCACGTTGTGCACGGCCCAGCTCTGCGCCTTCTTCATCCTGTAGGCGGCCTCGGCGCGGATGTCCGCGACGGAAGCGCCGAACATCACGTTGTAGTTGCCCGCAGGGGCCTCCCAGGCGCTCGTCGCCTCGTTGAAGGAAGCGAGGGTGTAGTTGTCCACCTTCACGGTGACGACCTGGCTCTCGCCCGGGGCGAGGAGCTTCGTCTTGGCGAAAGCCTTGAGCTCGCAAGCCGGCTTCTCCAGACCGCCTTCGGGGGCGTGGACATAGACCTCGACGACCTCCTTGCCGGCCACCTTGCCCTGGTTGGTCACGGTGACGGAAGCCTCGAAACCATCCGCCGTCGCCTTCACGACCGGCTTGGAATACACGAAGTAGCTGTAGCTCAGACCGAAGCCGAACGGATAGGAGACCTCGACGCCCTTCGTGGCGAAGTGGCGGTAGCCCACCCAGATGCCCTCGGCGTAGTCGGTGTAGTCCACGTCCTTGCGGAGCTGGCGCTGGCCGCCCCAGCCGCCGAAGCCGCGGTTGTTGCCCTGGTTGGAGTAGTTGTACGGGAAGTTCGCGGAGGACGGGTGGTCCATGAAGTTGATGGGGAAGGTCATCGGGAGCTTGCCGGACGGGTTCACCTTGCCGGTGAGGACGTCGGCGACGGCGTTGGCGCCTTCCTGGCCCGGGGACCAAGGGAGGACGATCGCGTCGACCATGTTCTTCCAGGAGGCGGTCTCGATGACGCCGCCGATGTTCAGGACCACGACCACCTTCTTGCCGACGGCATGGTAGGCGGTGCTCACGTCGCGGAGGAGTTCGCGCTCGACGGTGGTGAGTTCGAAGTCGTCGATCTGCTTGCGGTCGGCGCCCTCGCCGGCGTTGCGGCCGAGGACCACGACGGCCACGTCATTGGCCTTCGCCTCGTTCTCGATGGCGGCGGTGGGGATGGCGATCTCGGCGAGCTTGCGGCGGCTGAACCAGGAGAACTGGGTGCCGCTCAGGGCGGTCTGCGCCTTGTCGTAGGCGACGAAAGCCTTGTAGTAGTCGGCGAGAGTCTGGTCCAGCGTGAAACCGGCGTTCTTCATCGCGTCTTCCATGTTCACGACATAGGCCTTGTTCACGTCGCCGGAACCGGTGCCGCCGGCCACGAAGTCGATGGCGGAGACGCCGTAGAGGGCGACTTTCTCGTTGCCCTTGAGCGGAAGGGTCTCGTTCTCGTTGCGGAGGAGGACGATGGCCTCGCCGGCGGCCTTGCGGGCCACGGCGGCATGGGCCTTCAGATCCGGCTTGTTGGAGAACTTGTAGCCGTTGAAGCGCGGAGTGCGGACGATGTAGTTGAGCATGTTGCGGACGTTGCGGTCCAGCTCCTCCTGGGAGATGGTGCCGTCCTGGACGCCCGCGACAATGCGGTCGATCTCGTTCTGGTTGCCCGGTTCCATCAGGTCGTTGCCGGCCTTGGCGGACTTCACGGTGCCGGCCTTGTTGCCCCAGTCGGTCATCACGATGCCCTTGAAGCCCCACTCGTCGCGGAGCACGGTGGTGAGCAGGTCGATCTTCTGCTGGGTGTACTCGCCGTTCAGCTGGTTGTAGGAGGACATCACGGTCCAGGGATCGGACTCCTTCACGGCGATCTCGAAGTTCTTCAGGTAGATCTCGCGGAGGGCGCGCTGGCTGATGCGGGCGTCGTTCTCGTTGCGGTTCGTCTCCTGGTTGTTGGCGGCGTAGTGCTTGATGGAGGTGCCCACCCCGTTGGACTGGATGCCGCGCACGTAGGCGGCGGCCATCTTGCCGGAGAGGAGCGGATCCTCGGAGAAGTACTCGAAGTTACGGCCGCACAGCGGGTTGCGATGGATGTTCATGCCCGGGGCGAGGAGGACGTCCACGCCATATTCGAGGACCTCGTTGCCCATCGCCTTGGTCACGTCCTCCACGAGGGCGATGTCCCAGGAGCTGGCAAGCAGGGTGCCCACCGGGAAGCCGGTGCAGTAATAGGTGTTGCTGTCACCCTGGCGGGTGGGCTGGATGCGCAGGCCGGCAGGGCCGTCGGCGAGGACGGTGCCGGGGATGCCGAGGCGCTCGATCGGACGGGTGTTGCCGGCGGCGCCGGGAACCTGCCAGGCGGTACCGGAGGTCACGCCGTTCACCATGGCGGCACGGGCGCCACCCACCAGCAGGGTGGCTTTCTCCTGCAGGGTCATCGCCTTGATGATTTCTTCGATGTTGTCCTTGCGCAGCTGCGGCTGGGCAAAGGCGCCGAGCGCTACGACGAGCGCGGCAACGGTCAGAAAGAATCTTTTCATAAAAGTGTATTTGGTTTTATAAGTTTCAGCACGACAAAGGTAAAACTTTTTCCTACCGAGTAGCTTACACGCTTGTCCAAATGTTTGTCAAAGTGTAAAAGTGTCCTTACAGCCGGGCGCGGACGGCGGCCGTTTACGGGATGTAGATCAGTTTCTTGGTTTCGGGGTCGCGGCGGTAGTGGGAGAAGAAGTCCCACATGATGCGGGCGGTGGGCTGGAAGTTCCAGTGGCCGTAGTCCATCACCGCCACCATCCTGATCATGGGAATGTCGCCTTTGTACAGCACGCCGGTCTCGATGGTGATGCCGTCGCCCTTGTTCGTGACGATGGTCTCGCGGTCGCGCAGGGGCTGGGCGAAGACCGGGTCGATGGAGAAGTCCAGTTCGCGGACCACTTCCATCCCGTTCATCTGCTCATACGCGTTCCAGGCGTTGAGATAGCCGTTGTTCCGCCAATTGTCGGGACGGATGTAAGGGACCACGTTGTCCTTCGTGCCGAAGACGGAGCAATAAGGCATTTCCACGGCGCCCCGCTTCTGGACAGCCTCGTCCCAGATCGGGCCAAAAGACGGGAATCCCGGGACCGGGTTGACGAAAAGGCCGCCGGAATGGCCGCCCACGGCGGCGAACAGATGGGACTTCTTGATCCCCAGGGCGGTCGCGGTCATCGAGCCGGCGGAAAGGCCCTCGGCATACACGCGGGAAGGGTCCAGCTGGGGATACTTGGCGAACAGCTGGTACAGGACGGATTCGATGCCGTCGTGTCCCATCGCCTGGTAATTGGGCGTTCCCTGCCACTCCATCTCCACGACGAAGAAACGGTCCTCGGCGGCCACCTGGATGAAGCCTGAAGTCTCCGCCTGCGTACGGGGATCGTTCTGGTTTCCATGCAGGAGAACCATGACGGGGACGCTGCGCGCCGGGGCGTTTTCCAGCAGTTCCTCCGGCCAGTACTCGTACCAGAGCTGCTTGGGGGCATCCTGCCCGCGCTGGCCCCTCCCGACGGGCTGTTCCACGATGATCCGCTTGATTCCCAGGGATTCGCAGTCCAGATAGGGTTCCAGCTCATAGGATCCGTACTGGCCGAACTGCGCACCCTCGTAATGGGTATGGTTGTAATTGTTATACCGATAGTTGCGGCCCAGCACTTCTTTCCAGGCCTCGGCGAAGGCCTCCTTCAGGGACGCCTTTTCGGCCGGGTTCACGACCACCTTCAACAGGGGTTCATCGGCATGGGCGGCGATGGCGACCTGGTAAGGCTTCGCCACCTTCGCGGCCCCCTTGCCCGCGATATACGCGGGCACGCCGGCCGCATCAACCGCCTTGCCGGGCTTGCCGCCCACCGACAGGATGCCTGCAATCTGTCCGGCGGCTTTCGGGGCGATCACCTGGTTGACGAACGTCGCCCCCTGTCCGATGCCCACGACCTTGAGGTTTCCCGGGCCGCGGTTGGCGTTGAAGAGGTTCACGAATGCCTCGAAGTCCGCATCGGCGGCATACTTGTCCCCGACGGGGTTGACCACCATCGCCGTGCCGTACTCGCTGTCCAGCAGCGGCTGGATATCCAGTTCCCGCAGCAGGGCCTCCGCACCGGCCTTGTCCAGCTTACCATCCGGATAGATGAAAAACACGGGGGTAAAGTTGTACGAGCGCCCTTCTGCGCGGGTAGGACCGCCATACTGGATGGTACTGGTGGCGCGGGCGGTCAGGATGACCTGCTGTGACATCCGGCCCGGTTGGGCAAACGCCCCAACGCTCATCGCCAGGACGAAAGCCAGGCAAAGAAATCTTTTCATATCGCGTATCGTGTTGTATCTGTCGCAAAAGTACCGATTAATTCCGGGATAGGTTTGCACCTGCGACAAACTATTTTCCCCTATGTAAAGCTTTGGCCTGCCTCCTATCTTCCCGGCGCGAAGCCGGACAGGGTGGACGTCCCTTCCCCTTCCCCGATGGCATCGACCTGAATATTCCGGACCGTAAGGTTCCGGACATATTCGGCATTGTTGTCGAACTTCGTCAGCCGCTTCACATGGATGTCCTCGATCCGGATGCCGTCGATGGGGTCGCGGGCGTCGCCCCGGAGTTCGTACACAGCCTCGGACTGCTCCGCTTCCGCGTGCAGGATGGAGATGTTCCGGATCCGGGTGATGCGGGTCTCGAACGTGGGAACGATGTCGCGCCACTGGTACAGGACGTCCGTGTCGATCTCGAACACCCGCAGCATCTTGGTCGCAGACACATTTTCCACGGTCACGTCCTCGATGAAGCCGCCCCGGCGGTGGTTCGTCTTGATGTAGAACAGCCGATAGACCTGGTCGCCGGAATGGCAGTCGTGCATGTACACCCGGCGGACGCCGCCGGACATCTCGCTGCCGATCCCCAGGAGGCAGTGGCCCTGCACCACCTCGCAGCGGCGCACGACCACGTCCTGCGTGGGCATGTCCAGCGCCCAGCCGTCCTGGTTCCGGCCGGCCTTGATTACCACGGCGTCGTCGCCCTGGTCGAAGGTGCAGTCCTCCACGATCGCATGCTGGGTCATCTCCAGGTCGATGCCGTCGTTGTTGTGGCCATGGGCATAGACATCCAGGTGATGGGCCCAGACATCCTTGCACATGAAGGTATGGATGGTCCAGAACGGGCTCTCCCGGATCTTGAAACCATCCAGCTGGATGTTCGTGCAGCGGTTGAAGTGGATCAGATGCGGGCGCATCTGCACGCCCTCGCGCTCCATGTGGCGGTCCTCCACGGGAACCTGCGTGGAACACATCGCATACAGCTGCCGGGTCGCCTGGACATGGGATTCCGGACGGGCGAACCACGTCCGCCAGAAATCCATCTTCGGGGCCAGCATGCCGGGGCCGGAAATGGCGATGTTCTCGCATTCGAAGGCATAGACGAGCGGGGATACGTTCATGCATTCCGCCCCTTCCCAGGAAGCCTGGACAGCGGGATAGTAAAGGCTCAGGTCATCCTCGAACACGACCTTCGCCCCCTCGCCCAGATACAGGTTGCAGTTGCTCTTGAAATGGATGGGGCCGGTGAGCCATTCGCCGGCCGGGACGACCACGCGGCCGCCGCCGGCCTTGTTGCAGGCCGCCATCGCCTTGGCGAACGCCGCCGTATTGGCTTTCACATCGCCCGGTTTCGCCCCGTATTTCGTGATGGGGAAGTCCTTGTTCGGAAACACGAACATCTCCAGGGGCTCGAACGGGAAAGGCGCTTCCGGCGCGGTCACGACAATCCGGTCCTGGGCGGAGAGGATGATTCCGGAAAGGAGGGCGCAAAGGGCCAGGATGATTCTTGTCAGGCGCATAGGCTTACACCTCCACTTCCAGCGTCTGCTTCCCGGGCTTGTAAGGGATGAATACCTTCCCTCCCTTCCCCGCATTGCGGATGATGAGGTCGTATTCGGCGTCGCGGAAGCGGCGGTGGACGCGGTAGGTGCCGATGGGAATGCAAGGTTCGACGAGGAGGCCGTCAAACTGCGGCTTGATGCCCAGCAGGGCCTCGCTCACGGCCTTCCAGGTCCAGGCGGCCGTGCCCGTCAGCCAGCTGTTCTTGCCTTCGCCGGGCTTTTCGGCGTCCTTGCCGGCCACCATCTGGCAGAAGACGTAAGGCTCGATCTTGCGGAGCTCCTGGTCCTTCGTGAAGGCCGGCGTGATCTTCTTGTAGTGCCGCCAGGCGTCCTCCGCGCGGCCGGCCATGGCCTCGCCGATGATCACCCAGGGATTGTTGTGGCAGAAGATGCCGGCGTTCTCCTTGTAGCCCTGCGGGTAAGAGCTGATTTCGCCGTAGTCGATATAGTACTTCGTGTAGGCCGGGTTGTTCAGGACCAGGCCGTACTCGCATTCCAGATACTTCTTCGCGGAATCCAGCGCCTTGTCGCAGAGGCCTTCCTCGGCGCCGATGCGGGCCATCGTGCACCAGCCCTGGCTCTCGATGAACACCTTGCCTTCCTCGCACTCGTTGGAGCCGATCTTCCGGCCGTAATAGTCATATGCGCGGAGGAACCATTCGCCGTCCCAGCCATATTTCTTCACGGCCTTCTCCATGGCGGCCACGGATTCCTTGACGCCCAGCACATACTCGGGATCCGCCGCGACGGACGGATGCGAGAGCAGTTCGACGAAGTCCCTGCCCTCGGCCACGAACAGGCCGGCGATCATCAGGGATTCCGCCTTCGAGCCCTCGGTCTTGTTCTCGGTGGTCTGGAAGGACTCGTCGGGGTTGTCGGAGAAGCAGTTCAGGTTCAGGCAGTCGTTCCAGTCGGCCCGGCCAATGAGCGGGAGACCGTGCGGGCCGAGGTTGTCCGTCACATGCTTGAAGCTGATTTTCAGGTGCTCCAGCAGCGACACCTCGGTTCCGGGCTGGTTGTCGAAGGGAACCGGCTCCTGCAGGATGCCGAAATCCCCCGTCTCGCGGATATAGGCGACGGTGCCGAAGATGAGCCACAGCGGGTCGTCATTGAAACCGCCGCCGATGTCGTTGTTCCCGCGCTTGGTGAGGGGCTGGTACTGGTGGTAGCAGCCACCGTCCGGGAACTGCGTGGAGGCGATGTCGATGATGCGCTGCCGGGCGCGGTCCGGGATGAGGTGGACGATGCCCGCGAGGTCCTGGTTGGAGTCGCGGAAGCCCATGCCCCGGCCGATGCCGCTCTCGAAATAACTGGCGCTCCGGCTGAAGAAGAAGGTGATCATGCACTGGTACTGGTTCCAGACATTCACGGTCCGGTCCAGCTCCGGGACCTCGGATTCCACGATGAAGCGGTCCAGGAGGTCGTCCCAGAACGCCCGCAGCCGCGCGAAGGCCGCATCGACCTGCACTCCTTTTTTGAACGCGTCCATCATCGCCTCCGCCTTCGCTTTGTTGATCACCTGCGGAGCGACGAACTTCTCCTCGGGCCGATTCTCCACATACCCCAACACGAAGATGAGCTCCTCCGAGGCGCCGGGCTCGAGCGTCAGGTCGAACCGGTGCGAGGCGACGGGGCTCCAGCCGTGGGCCACGGAGTTCCCGGAAGTCCCGGCGAGCACCTGCTGCGGCGCATTGAATCCGTTGTACATGCCGATGAAGGTCTCCCGGTCCGTGTCGAAGCCGTCGAAAGCGCGGTTCACGCCGAAGAAGGCGTAATGGTCGCGGCGCTCGCGGTATTCGGTCTTGTGGTACAGGACGTTCCCCTCGATCTCCACCTGGCCCGTGGACAGGTTCCGCTGGAAGTTCTCCATGTCCGTCGAGGCGTTCCAGAGGCACCATTCCACGAAGGAATAGAGCTGGAAGGTCTTCTTCACCGCGCCCGTGTTCGTGAGCTTCACCCGGTGCACCTCGCAGCGGTGGCCGATGGGAACGAAGAAAAGGACATCGGCCTTGAGGCCGTCCTTCTCCCCCGTCACGCGGGTATAGCCCATGCCGTGGCGGCACTCATAGAAGTCCAGCTGCGTCTTGCAGGGCTTCCAGCCCGGATTCCAGACGGTGTCGCCGTCCTTGATGTAATAATAGCGCCCGCCGTCGTCCATCGGCACCCCGTTGTAGCGGTACCGCAGGATCCGGCGGAACTTGGCGTCCTTGCAGAAGCAGTAGCCGCCGGCGGTGTTGGAAATGAGGGAGAAGAAATCCTCCGTGCCCATGTAGTTGATCCAAGGCCACGGGGTGGCGGGATCCGTGATGACGTATTCGCGGTGCGCGTCGTCGAAGTGTCCGAAAATTTTCATCCTTGACTGACAATAGATTATTCAAAGATACGGTTTTCCCGCCAGCTTTCAAAACACGCTACCCCAGCATGTACGCCCGGGGCGTCTGGCCGGTGGCCTTCCGGAAATAGCGGCAGAAATAGGAGGGAGACGGGAAATGCAGGAGGTCGCTGATCTCCTGGATGTTGTATTTTCCTTCCTTGAGCAGGGCTTCCGCCTCGGCGATCACATTCTCCTGGATCACCAGGAGCGCCTTCTTCCCGGAGACCTTGCTGACGATGCGGGAGAGGTATTTCGGCGTGATGCACAGCTCCCGGGCATAGAAGTCCAGGTCCCGGTGCTCCAGGCAGCTGGCCTGGACGAGCCGGATGAAATCCTGCGTGACGGTCATCTCGCGGGGCACCCGCGTCCTCCGGTCCGTCCTTTCCACGACGAGCCGCGCCAGGCCGCCGCTGAACATCTGCGCGGCGCCGCTGATGATGTCGTCCTGGAACTCATAATCAGGACCGCCGCTCGCCACGTGGATGAGGACCTTGATCAGATGCATGTAGCGGTCCATCCGCTCCCGGTCCATGGTCAGGACGAAGGGGGCGATCATCGACGCCTTGAGGATTTTCGCGGAGCGGGAAGTCATGGCGGAGAAGAGCTTCCCATCGTTGTAACCGAAGAGAATGTACCGGGTTCCCGCCTGCCAGTTCAGGTCCCGCAGGAGCGTCGCCGAGGGAATCAGCAGGACGGACCGGTTCGTGATGCGGAACGTTTCCGTGTTGAGGATGCAGTCCACCACGCCGGTTTCCACGAACAGGATCGCGTTGAAGCCGATCCGGTAGGGAAACTCCAGCCAGTTCGGGCGCAGGGTGCGCGTGGGCCTCCCCTTCTCCAGGAGGGCGGCGATGCCCGGCGGGACCCGGATGGAGAGGTTGTCGGAAATGACGAATTCGTCCTTTACGTACAAGGTTTTCGAAGTCCGGGGCACCATGTCCAGGTGCAGGGTCTTGTCAAGCGGATGTTCCATAAGGGCACAAAAATGTTTATTTTTCCCACATCGTTTTCACAAAGTTACAAATACATTTTCATATTTCCCACAAGAACAACCCATTTTCTGCCATAATTTGTCCAAAATCTACCAGTTTCCTAATTTTGTTCTACCACTCAAAAACGGAAAAATGGAAAATTTCAGACAGATATTCGAATCCCGCTATACCTGGATCGAGGGCTTCATGCGCAACGTGCGGCGGTACGGAAACCGCCCCGCGATGATTTCGCCCGCCGACGGACGGAGCTGGACTTATCGGGAACTGGACCTTGAATGCAACCGCTTCGCCAACGCCCTGATGGACGCCGGCCTCCGGAAGGGAGATGTCCTGATGATGCAGCTGGGCAACTGCCCGGAGTTCGCCATCGGCTATGTCGCCGCCCACAAGACGGGCGCCATCTGCTGCCCGGTCAGCTTCCGTTTCAGTCCGGGCGAACTGGCCTGGAGCATCGACGACTCCCGCCCGAAGGCGCTGCTGTTCTGCGCCCCCTGCCGGGAAACCGTGGAACAGGCCCTCGGCCTGGCCCAGCATCGGCCTGAAATCCTCCTGGCCATCGGGGACGGAACTCCCTGGGGCGCCTCCTCCTATGCGGCCTTCATCGAAAACGCTTCAGAGGCCGAACCCGACGTGGAACACAACATCTACGACGAGACGGCCCGCCTCTATACGTCCGGCACCACCGGCCATCCCAAGGCCATTCCGCTCACAAGCATCAACGAGGTCCTCTCCGCCCATGACGTGATGATCCATTTCCCGATGAGCTACCGCGACGTGACGATGAACACCACGCCCTGGTTCCACCGCGGCGGCCTCCACTGCGCGGGCCCCTGCCCGGCCTTCTACGCCGGCGCGGCCATCGTGGTCCTCCCGAAGTTCGACGCGAAGACGGCGCTCGAGTACGTCTCCCGGTACGGAATCACCTTCCTCGTGGGCGTTCCCACCGTCCTCGGAAGCCTCGCCGACGAGCAGGAAGAGGCGGCACACGACATCTCCTCCCTCAAGGGAATCGTCACGATGGGCAGTCCCCTGGAGAAAGCGGCCTGCATCCGCTACCAGCGCGTGCTCACCCCGAACATCTTCAACGGCTACGGCACGACGGAAACCTTCTGGAACACCTTCCTCCGGCCCTTCGACCTGCCGGAAGGAGCCGGTTCCGCCGGCGCTTCCTGTGTCGATGACGACGTGCGCGTGGTCCGCCTCCACGACGGCCGCCGCACCGAACCCGACGACCTGGCCGCCCAGGACGGCCTCGAAATCGGCGAGGTCATCCTCTCCTCCCCTGCCAAATCGCCCTATCTCTACTACGACAACGAATCCGAGACGGAGCGCAAGTACTACAAGGGTTTCCTGTACACGAACGACCTGGCGACCTGGGACGGGAAGGGCTTCATCACCATCGTCGGCCGCCGCGACGACATGATCATCTCCTCCGGCGAGAACATCTATCCCACCGAGGTGGAAGCCGTCCTCGCGATGAATCCGAAGGTCAAGGACTGCGTCGTCACGTCCGTTCCCGACAAGGTCCGGGGTCAGCTCGTGACGGCCTACATCGTCCCGAAGGACGGCGCCCTGACCGTTTCCGAACTGGACGATTTCTGCAAGGAGAGCCCCTACATCGCCAACTTCAAGCGGCCCCGCTACTACCGTTTCGTGGACGCCGTCCCCTACACGGCCACCGGCAAGAAACGCCACGTGGAAGCCCGTGAAAACGCGGCAGCAGACCTCGCGAAAGGCCTGCTGCAAGCGGTGTAGTTTTTCGAATCAGGAACTTAGTTGATCCAGTAGATCTTCTCCAGCCCCTTCCAGGAGCACTTGACGGTGGCGCGGCCGTTCACGACGGGTCCGGTGGAAATCAGGACGTCGGGATCGGACGCGCTCACCTGCAGGACGGAACCGTCCTTGAGCGGGGCGTACACCTGATAGTGGAGCTGGTCCATGATGCCGTTCGCGTTCGTGAACCGGACGGGCGTCGTGGGGACGGCCAGCTGCTTGCCGTCGGCAAAGATCTTCACCTGCGGGACGGCGGGACGGACGCAAGGCGCGCCGGGCTTGGAGAAGCCGATGCCGTGCAGGTCGAAGAGGCCGTCGGGACGGCGGGGATTCCGCGCGGCGAAAGCGGCGAAGCGCGGGTCCATCTGCGGACGCTGGATGTCGGCGCCCTCCGCCACCAGGAAGATGGCATGCTTGCCGGAGAGGCCTTCCACGGCCGGAACCGGCACCGTCAGGTGCAGGAGTTCACCCCGCTTGCCGTCCGGAACCTCGACCACCGCGATCTCGCGGCCTTTCCAGGTCGCGTTGGCATACGGGCCGTCCAGCATCACATGGATCTTGAACGCGCCGTGACGGCCGGGCGTCAGGAAGAGATCCAGCTGCGTGCCGTCGCCCTTCTTGGTGCCCACGAACGGATTCACACCCTTGTTCCACTGATCCAGGCCGCCGAAGCCGAAGTACTTGAAGCCGACGATGCCGCCGTTGGTAACCCCGGCCACGTCCATGTCATTGCACCAGACGTCGTGGTTGTCCTGCATCCAGTCCTGGTCGGACAGGTAGCAGGCGTAACCGGCGGAATAGTAGGCGTACGGAGGCAGGCCGAAGACCTGGAAACCCTCGCTCGTGACCTCGGCGCCGGTATAGGTCGTGCCGTCCGCGGCAGAAGCCGTCCAAACCTCGTCCTTGGCATACGGATCGTACCCCGTGATGCGGAGCTGGCCGCCGTCGGCCACTTTCTTGTTGTCCCATTCGATCTTCACGGGCGCCACCATCGACTGCCGGGCGTTGCCGAATCCGCGCGGCGGGCGATGATAGAACACATACCACTGGCCGTTGATCTCCTGCAGGGAGCCGTGCGTGTTGTGCGCGGCGTTGGAGGTGGTCAGATGTTCGCCGTTCTCGTCGGGGACGACGCCGCGGGAGTCCACGAGCACGCCGCCGGAGCGCCAGGGGCCGAGCGGCGAGTCGCCGAAGGCGTAGCGGAGCGCGGAGTTCGTGGAGGAGAGGCCGTAATCCGGGCCGCTGTAACCGGAGAACACCATCACATACTTGTTCCCCACCTTGCGGATGCTGGAGGCCTCGAAGAAGTTGAAGTCGCCGGGGTTCTGGCCCTTGTACAGGGCCGGGTACTGCGTCCCTTCGGGATCGCGGACCTGGCCGTACTGGGAGCTGGCCGGGATGAAATAGTCATGGAGCTGCGTCCCCGGCCGCATGGAATACATTGTATTCTGGTCCAGTTCGCAGGCCGTCGAGTGCTGGAAGCCGTAATAGACATAGGCGCGGAAGCCGATGCCGTAGTCCGGATCCTTCTTGTCCGTGATGGTCTCGATGAAGACGGAGGGGTCGAAGTCGATGAGGGAGCCGGGCAGGACGCCGCGGCCGTCCTCGGTGACATTGACCGGGACGAACGGGCCGTCGGGGCGGTCGGACTTGCACACGGTGGCGACGCGTCCGCGCCCGCGGGAGTGCGGATAAAGGTAATAGGTCTTCTTTCCCGTGACGCGGTCACGAACCTCCACGAGGTCCGGAGCGTACATCGTGTCCCACTGGCCGTCCACGAACCACGAGAAGAGGATGCCCTCGTCCCGCCACTGGCTCAGGTCCTCCACCGGAGCCGACCACATGCGGATGTCACCGCTGCAGTACGCCGTATAGGTGAGGTCGTGCGAGCCGATGATGTACGCGCGGTACTTTCCCGGCTGGTCGGGATCTTCGAACACGCGGGGTTCTCCGTCGGGAAGGTGCTCCCAGAGCGGCAGATACGGGTTTTGGGCCCACAGGAACGGAACGATGGCGAGGGCCGTCAGGAGGGTGACGATCTTTTTCATATTTGTATCAATTACCAAATACAAACATCGGAAATAATAATTGAACATCCAAATAAGAAAGGATTTCGAGATTCTCCGTATCTTTGCCGAACATAAAAGACACTGAAACCATTACTTACGATATGAAGAAAATCATGCTCATCAGCGTCGCAGTCCTGGCCCTCGCCGGCTGCAAGAGCGAGCCCCAGCTCGGAAAAGACTCCATCGACAAGGTCCTCAAGGCCATGACCCTCGAAGAGAAGGTCCATTTCGTCATCGGCACCGGCATGGCCGGCGCGAACGGCGAGTCCGCCGTCGTGGGCGCCACGAAGAAGATCGTCCCCGGCGCCGCCGGCACCACCTATCCCATCGAGCGGCTGGGCATCCCGTCCATCGTCCTCGCCGACGGCCCCGCCGGCCTCCGCATCGACCCGACCCGCGAAGGCGACGAGAACACCTACTACTGCACGCACTTCCCCATCGGCACCCTCCTGGCCTCGACCTGGAACCAGGAACTGGTGGAGAACGTGGGCAAGGCCATGGGTGAAGAGGTCCACGAGTACGGCGCCGACGTCTATCTCGCTCCGGCCCTGAATATCCACCGAAACCCGCTGAACGGCCGCAACTTCGAGTACTATTCCGAGGACCCGGTCGTGGCCGGCAAGACCGCGGCCGCCTATGTGCGCGGCGTCCAGAGCAATGACGTGGGCACCTCCATCAAGCATTTCGCCTACAACAACCAGGAGACGAACCGCACGGGCAACAACGCCGTCATCTCCCCCCGCGCCCAGCGCGAGATCTACCTCAAGGGCTTCGAGATCACCGTCAAGGAGTCCGACCCCTGGACCGTGATGAGCTCCTACAACAAGATCAACGGCACCTACACCTCCCAGAGCAAGGACCTGCAGACCACCGTCCTCCGCGACGAATGGGGCTTCAAGGGCCTCGTGATGACCGACTGGTACGGCGGTGACAACGGCGCCGAGCAGATCGCCGCCGGCAACGACATGCTCCAGCCGGGCACCGACCTCCAGTACGAGCAGATCCTGAATGCCATCAAGGACGGCAGCCTCTCCGAGGCCGAGCTGGACGTCTGCGTCCGCCGCTGCCTGGAACTCGTCGCCCGCAGCCCGAAGGCCAAGGGGTACCAGTACTCCAACAAGCCTGACCTGAAGGCCCATGCCGCCGTCACCCGCCAGAGCGCGCTGGAAGGCATGGTCCTCCTCGAGAACAAGGGCGCCCTGCCCCTGAAGAACGTCAAGAACGTCGCCGTGTTCGGCTGCACCTCCTTCGATTTCATCGCCGGCGGCACCGGTTCCGGCAACGTGAACCGCGCCTACACGGTGTCCCTGCTGGACGGCCTCAAGAACGCCGGTTTCAACGTGGACGAGAGCAACAAGGAAGCCACCCTGAAGCACATCGCCGACGAGGCGGCCGCCTACAAGGCCAGCCTGCCCGACGACGGCCTCTCCGCCTTCTACCCGACGCCACGTCCGGCCGAACTCGTTCCTTCCGCCGCCGAGCTGGCTGCTTCGGCCAAGAAAAACGACGTCGCCATCATCACCTTCGGCCGCAACTCCGGCGAGTTCTTCGACCGCACCAGCGCCGACTTCTCCCTCTCCGCCAAGGAGAAGGAACTGCTCGCCAAGGTGACCTCCGCCTTCCACTCCCGGGGCAAGAAGGTCATCGTCGTGCTGAACATCGGCGGTGTCATCGAGACTGCGTCCTGGAAATTCGTTCCGGATGCCGTCCTTCTCGCCTGGCAGGCGGGTCAGGAAGGCGGAAACTCCGTCACCGACATCCTCACCGGCGCGAAGAGCCCGTCCGGCAAGCTCCCGATGACCTTCCCGGTGAACCTGATGGACCATGCTTCCAGCGCGAACTTCCCGATCGACGCCGACACCGGCGTGTACTTCACGAACCGCCGCGAGGACATCGGCCAGAAGGACGTGGACGTCACCAAGTATGAAGAGGGCATCTACGTGGGCTACCGCTGGTTCGACAAGCAGAATCTCCCCGTCTCCTACCCGTTCGGCTACGGCCTCAGCTACACGACCTTCGAGTACAGCGCCCCGGCCGTCGCCAACGACGGCAAGACCGTCACCGCCAAGGTGACCGTCAAGAACACCGGCGCCGTGGCCGGCAAGGAAGCCGTCCAGCTGTACGTGAGCGCCCCGGCCGGCACCCTCGACAAGCCGGTCAAGGAACTCAAGGCCTACGGCAAGACCAAGGAACTCGCCCCGGGCGAAAGCCAGGAGCTCACCCTCACCTTCCCGACCTCCGAGCTCGCCTCCTTCGACGAGGAAGCCTCCGCCTGGAAAGTGGACGCCGGCACCTACACCTTCCTGTTCGGCGCCTCCTCCCGCGACATCCGCTGCACCGCGACCGCCGAGGCCGCCGCTGCGGAGACGCCCGCCCACCGCGTGCTCTTAATGAAATAGATATGAAACGAACCCTCATCCTGGCCGCGGCGCTCCTCGTGGGCGCCGTCGCCTCCGCCCAGCAGGCGCTGGGCCCGGCTTCGGGCATCACCTCCCCCGAAATCAACCCCGACCACACGGTCACCTTCCGCTACCGCGGCCCCAAGGCCGTCACCGTGCAGCTCCAGGGCGACTTCCTGCCCGGGCGCGTGGACATGAAGGAAGGACGCGACGGGATTTGGACCTACACGACGGAACCGCTCACCGGCGAGCTGTACTCCTACAGCTTCATCGTGGACGGCGTCCGGACCATGGACCCGAACAACATCTACCAGAACCGCGACATCGCTACCTGGACCAACATCTTCACCCTCAGTGCAGAACAGGGCGACAAGGGCTGGTATTACGAGGTCCATGACGTCCCGCACGGCACCGTGTCCCACGTCTGGTACGACAGCCCGGCGCTCGGCATGAAGCGCCGCCTGTCCGTGTACACCCCGGCCGGTTACGAGGACAGCCCCAAGGTGAAATACCCGGTGCTGTACCTCCTGCACGGCTCCGGCGGCGACGAGGACGCCTGGCTCGACCTCGGCCGCACCGCCCAGATCATGGACAACCTCATCGCCGAGGGCAAGGCCCAGCCGATGATCGTCGTGATGCCGAACGGCGTGTTCTTCAACAGCGCCTCGCCGGGCGCCGCCGTGAACATGTTCCAGCCCACGATGGCGAACAGCCGTTCCGACTCCACGGCCGAAATCGAGGAGAGCTTCCCGGACGTCATCAAGTTCATCGAGAAGCACTACCGCGTGAAGAAGGACGGCTACTCCCGCGCCGTCGCCGGCCTGTCCATGGGCGGCCGCCAGTCCTCCCGCCTGGCCCGCCGCTATCCCGGCACCTTCGGCTACGTGGGCCAGTTCTCCGGCGTCGCCGTCCCCAACGGGGACGACGACCCCGAACTCGCCGCCCTCTTCGCCGCCAAGCCCAAGCTGTTCTGGATTGGCGTGGGCAAGGACGACGGCGTCAAGCGCAACTCCCTCATCCTCAAGGACTACTGCGACAAGCACGGCTACCCCTGCGAGTACTACGAGTCCGACGGCGGCCACATCTGGCGCAACTGGCGCATCTACCTGACCCTCTTCGCCCAGAAGCTCTTCAAGTAGCCCGCCCGCATCCCCCGAACAGGATGGCCTCCAGTCAACCCGACTGGGGGCCATTCTCTTTTTTATTCGGTCGTTCCGTCATTTTTCCGGTCCGGGTTTTGGTTTTTCATACAAAAAGACTATATTTGTAAGTGTAACACGAACACCATATTCCACACTGATATGAAAAGAACGCTCATTGCCGGACTTTGCGCCCTGATCCTGGGCGCGGTCCCTGCCGGGGCCCAGTGGGGTCCCCGCACCATCCCTGAGCCCACCGACGGCTTGAAGGACGCCTACAAGGACTACTTCAAGATCGGTGTCGCCGTGAACAACCGCAATGTCGCGGATCCCGACCAGATCAAGGTCGTCCTCCGCGAGTTCAACAGCATCACCGCCGAGAATGCGATGAAGCCCCAACCCACCGAGCCCCGCAAGGGCGAGTTCAACTGGGAGGACGCCGACAAGATCGCGAACTTCTGCCGCGAGCACGGCATCAAGATGCGCGGTCACACCCTGATGTGGCACAGCCAGATCGGCACTTGGATGTACCAGGACGAGAAGGGCAACCTCCTGCCTAAGGAGGAGTTCTACGCGAACATGAAGCACCACATCCAAGCCATCGTGAACCGCTACAAGGATGTCGTGTACTGCTGGGATGTCGTGAATGAGGCCGTGGCCGACAGCCCCGTCTATCCGGGCCGTCCGGAGCTCCGCAACTCCCCGATGTACCAGATCGCCGGCGAGGAGTTCATCTACAAGGCCTTCGAGTATGCCCACGAGGCGGACCCGAACGCCCTCCTGTTCTACAACGACTACAATGACGCCGAGCCCGCCAAGAGCCAGCGCATCTACAACCTGGTCAAGCGCATGAAGGACGCCGGCGTTCCCGTCGACGGTATCGGCATGCAGGCCCACTACAATGTCTATGGACCGACCATGGAAGAGGTGGACAACGCCATCAAGCTCTATTCCACCGTGGTCAAGCACATCCACCTCACCGAGCTGGACATCCGGGTCAACGAGGACATGGGCGGCGGCCTCCGCTTCAACCGCGGCGCAGCGAACATCGCCGACTGGGAGAAGACCCTGCAGCAGGACCAGTACGTGAACCTGTTCAAGGTCCTCCGCAAGCACAAGGACGTGATCGACTGTGTCACCTTCTGGAATGTCTCCGACAAGGATTCCTGGTTGGGTACGAACAACTACCCGCTCCTGTTCGACGAGAACTACAAGCCCAAGCAGGCCTACCTCGCCGTCAAGGGCTTCGATCCCAAGATGGACGACTTCGTCATCAAGGAAGACTTCAAGCCCAGCGAGCTCAACCAGCCGGGCCAGGAGTATCCGATGGTGAACTCCCAGGGCTTCGCCCGCTTCAAGGTCAACGCCCCGCGCGCCAAGTCCGTCATCGTGAGCCTCGGCCTCGGCGGTTCCGGCGGAACCGTCCTGCACAAGGCGGAGGACGGCTCCTGGATGGGCACGACCGCCGGTCCCATGGACGAAGGCTTCCACTACTATCACCTGACCATCGACGGCGGCGTGTTCAACGATCCCGGCACGCACAACTACTACGGCTCCACCCGCTGGGAGAGCGGTATCGAGATCCCGGCCCACGACGCCGACTTCTACGCCATGAAGAACGTGCCGCACGGCAAGGTGCAGCAGGTGCTCTTCTGGTCCAACAGCACGAACCAGAACCGCGTCGCGTGGGTGTACACCCCGCCGCAGTATGACCAGAACAAGAAGAAGTACCCGGTGCTGTACCTGCAGCACGGCTGGGGTGAGAACGAGTACGCCTGGTGGAACCAGGGTCACGCGAACCTGATCATGGACAACCTCATCGCCGCGGGCAAGATCGAGCCGTTCATCATCGTGATGACCTACGGCATGACCAACGAAGGCTTCCGTCCCGGCCAGATGCCGCGTCCGGCCGCCCGGCCCGAGGGCGCTCCCGCCGGTTGTTCCGGCCGTCCCGGCGCAGCTCCTGCCGGCGCTCCCGGCGCCCGTCC
>ONDF01000050.1 GCA_900316525.1 uncultured Bacteroidales bacterium | reverse complement strand
CTTCTCCACCTCGTCATAGAGACTGAGGATGAGGTTCACGCGGCCGGTGACGTCCTTGTACAGGGCGACGCCTTCCTGGCTGCGGAAGGCCTGGAGATGGTCCAGGGCCTCGTCGATGGCGGCTTCCACGGCCGGCCAGTCCTCTTCGCCGATGGCGTCGGCCTTCTTCGTGTCCACCACATCGGGGAGGCGGAGGAGGGCGGCGAGCAGTTCGCTGTTGGCCTCGTCGCCGGGGGTGGTGAAGCCCGGGAGCTCGCGGCGGAGGCTCAGGACTTGGCTGTAATAGGCCTTCAGCGCCTCGGCGTTGATGGGACGGGCGACGTCGGCGGCGCCGGCCTCATAGGTAAGGAAGAAGTCGATGGTGCCGCGCTGCAGGCGCTCGGTGAGCTTCTTCCGCACGGGGATGTCCTTCTCCTTCGGGAGGATGGAGGTCTTGATATTGATATCCGCACTCTTGCTGTTGAGAGTGCGGATTTCGACGGTGAGTTTTCCACCTTTCAGCTGGGCTTCGGCCTTGCCGTAGCCGGTCATCGACTGGATCATCGACTTACTTGATAATGTCTAGGGACTTGAAAACTTTCGTGAGGGCGGTGACGGCGCGGTCCACCTGCTCCTTGGTGTGGGTGGCCATCAGCGCAAAGCGGACGAGGGTGTCCTGCGGGGCGCAGGCCGGCGGGATGACGGCGTTGATGAACACGCCTTCGTCGAAGGCCATCTTGGTGACCATGAAGGTCTTTTCCAGGTCGCGGACGTAGAGCGGGATGATCGGGCTCTCGGTGTCGCCGATCTCGAAGCCGGCGGCGCGGAACTTCATCAGCGCGTAGTTCGTGACGTCCCAGAGGGCCTTGATGCGCTGGGGCTCCTGCTGGATGATGTGCAGGGCCTCCAGGGCGCTGGCCGTGGCGGCCGGGGTGGCGGAGGCGCTGAAGATGTAGGTGCGGGCGGTGTGCCGCAGCCAGTTGATGATGATCTTGTCCGCCGCGACGAAACCGCCGATGGAGGCGAGGGACTTGGAGAAGGTCCCCATGATGATGTCGATGTCCTTCGTCAGGTTGAAGTGGTCGCAGACGCCGCGGCCCTGGCGGCCGAAGACGCCGAGGCCGTGGGCCTCGTCCACCATAATGACGACGTTGTCGTACTTGTGCTTGAACTCGACGATCTCCGGGAGCTTGCACAGGTCGCCTTCCATCGAGAAGACGCCGTCCACGACGATGAGCTTGACGGAGTTCTTGGGGCAGCGGCGGAGGCAGCGCTCCAGGTCCTTCATGTCGTTGTGCTTGTAGTGCAGCGCCTTGGCGAAGGAAAGGCGGCGTCCGTCCACGATGGAGGCGTGGTCGCGGTCGTCGCAGATGATGAAGTCGTCGCGGGTGAGGAGCTGCGGGATGACACCGGAGTTCACCGTGAAGCCGGTGGAGAAGCACAGGGCTTCGTCCTTGCCCACGAAGGCGGCGAGCTCCTTCTCCAGCTGGACATGGATGTCCAGGGTGCCGTTCAGGAAACGGGAGCCGGCGCAGCCGGAACCGTATTGTCTCAGGGCCTTGACGCCCGCCTCGATGACGCGTTCGTCGCCGGTGAGGCCGGTGTAGGCGTTGGAACCGAACATCAGGACCTTGTGGCCCTCCATCTCGACTTCCGTGCCCTGTTTGCTCTCAATTTCACGGAAATAGGGGTAGACCCCTTTCTCTATCATTTTTTGCGGCAGGTCGTACTTCGCCAGCCTTGCATGCAGTAAACCCATTTACTTGTTCGATTTTAGTACGGTGCGAAGTTAGTAAAAATAATTTAAAATGCGTACCTTTGCCACCTATAAGGTAACAAACCATGGAAGAACGCAAACTGAATTTCCTCGAAGAGATCATCGAAGCCGACCTCGCGTCGGGCAAAGTGGACACCGTCATGACCCGCTTCCCGCCGGAGCCGAACGGCTACCTGCACCTCGGTCACGCGAAGTCCATCTGCCTGAACTTCGGCCTCGCACAGAAGTACGGCGGCAAGACGAACCTCCGCTACGACGACACGAACCCCACGAAGGAGGACACCGAATACGTGGACTCCATCAAGGAGGACATCCAGTGGCTGGGCTTCCATTGGGACAAGGAACTCTACGCGTCCGACTACTTCGACCAGCTGTACGAATGGGCCGAGGACCTCATCAAGCGGGGCCTCGCCTATGTCGATGACCAGAACCAGGAGGAGATCCGCCTGAACCGCGGTACCGTGGACAAGCCCGGCACCCCGAGCCCCTGGCGCGACCGCACCCCGGAGGAGAACCTGAAGCTCTTCCGCGAGATGAAGGCCGGCAAGTACGCGGAAGGGGAGAAGGTCCTCCGCGCGAAGATCGACATGGCCCATCCGAACATGATGTTCCGCGACCCGCTGCTGTACCGCATCAAGTTCGCGCACCATCACCGCACGGGCGACAAGTGGTGCATCTACCCGATGTACGACTACACCCACGGCCAGTGCGACTCCATCGAGCACATCACCCACTCCATCTGCACCCTGGAGTTCGACGTGCACCGTCCGCTGTACGACTGGTTCATCGAGACGCTGGGCATCTATCCCTCTCATCAGTACGAATTTGCGCGCCTGAACCTTACCTATACCTTGATGTCCAAGCGCAAGCTCCTCGAGCTCGTGCAGAAGGAACTCGTGAGCGGCTGGGACGATCCCCGCATGCCCACGCTCTGCGGCGTCCGCCGCCGCGGCTACACCGCCGAGGCGCTCCGCATGTTCTGCGACAAGATCGGCGTCTCCAAGCGCGACCAGCTGATGGACATCCAGCTCCTCGAGTGGTGCGTCCGCCAGGACCTCAACGCCCGGTCCAACCGCTATATGGTGGTCCAGGATCCCGTCAAGGTCACCCTCACCAACTATCCGGAAGGCCAGGTCGAATGGTTCGACTGTCCGCTGAACCCGGCGGAGCCGGAGGGCGCCACGCGCAAGGTGCCGTTCTCCCGCGAGCTTTATATCGACCGCGCGGACTTCATGGAGGACGCCCCAAAGAAGTTCTTCCGCCTCAAGCCGGACGGCGAGGTGCGCCTCAAGTACACCTACATCATCAAGTGCAATGAGGTGATCAAGGACGAGGACGGCCGCGTCGTTGAGCTCAAGTGCACCTACGACCCCACCACGCACCCGACCACGGGCGAATGGCGCTCCGTCAAGGGCACGATCCACTGGGTCAGCGTCCCGCACGCGAAGGAGATCGAACTGCGCAACTACGACCGTCTCTTCACCCTGGCCGACATGTCCCAGGTCCCCGAGGACAAGGACTACAAGGACTTCCTGAATCCGGAATCCCTCGTCGTGGGCGAAGGCTGGGCCGAACCCGCCCTCCTGGACGACGCCTCCGGCATCGCGGTCCAGTTCGAGCGCACCGGCTACTACGTGAAGGACAAGGACTCCACGCCCGAGAAGGCGGTCTTCAACAAGACCACCGCGCTGAAGGACTCCTACAAGCCCGAGTAATTGTCATTTCGAGCGGAGTCCGAAGGACGAAGTCGAGAAATCTATTTCAAGAACTGCAGCATCAGTTTCCGCCAGCCCAGGCGGAGCCGATACACGAGATTGCCCCAGGTCAGCCGGCCCGGGGTATTTTCTTTCCCGGTCGGGGGATGGAGCGTGTATTTCAGATAGGGGACGTTGCGGGCGTTGAGGCCCTTGCCCAGCAGGAGGGCGGGGTGGATGTTGTGACGGAGGAAGATGGGCTCCAGGCACAGCTGGTCGCGGGGGATGCCGGACGAAAAGCCCTTCCACCAAGTCTCGTCCAGGACCTGGACCTCGTCGAGGTTGTGCTCCCGGTAGATGAGGTTGTTCTCATAAAGCCCCGCGTGGCGGGGGAGATCCTCATCGGTCCATTTCCGGTACAGCCGGAAGGCCGTCCGGGTATCGACCTTGTCCTTCAGGTAACAGTACTTAAGTTCCTCATACACACAGTCCCGCTCTGGGTGCTCCACCTGTGCGAAGGGGATCTCGTCTGTGATGAGCCGGTCCGCGATGCGGTAGAATTCCGCATCGACGATGCGCAGGTTCGCGTCCATGTACACGCTATATTTGTACTCCGGCAGCGCCTTGTGGGGGAGGATCTTCGGATAGCGCGAGCGGACGACCGGGTCCGGGCTCTCGAACGGGATCTTCCGCAGCTGCCACACCCCGTCCTGCCCCTCGGTGTCCGTGAAGCATACATAATCCCAGTCCGGCGCCACGGCGGCGGGCTGTTCCAGGCGGTCGTAACCGCCGGTGAGGCAGGTGTAAATGACTTTGCGGTTCATCGGGTGGGGAGTTTTACCTGGTCGCCCAGTTCTTGGAGGAATTCGGGGGTGTAGAAGTCCATGCGGCCCATCAGGGAGGCGAAGGTCATTTCGCCGAAGTAAAGCTTGCCCTGGACTTCATAGAAATCGACACGGACCTCAGGGAGGCCTTCGGAGAGCTTTGCGGCTGCCTCGAGCATCTGCGGGAGGGTTTCGGGCTTCGGAAGGGAGGAGCCGCCGTCGCGGTAGTGGTCGGTGAAGACCGAGGCTTCCGGGCGCGGGGTCCAGTCGAGGTCGTAGACATTGACATAGACGGCCTCCGCGGTGCGGCCGTGGCAGGCCCAGATGCAATAGGGCTTGCCGTCGAAGCACCAGATTTTATAGTCGACAGGGACGGCGTCGCCGCTGTCCAGGTACTGTTCCGCGAGGATGCACGGGTCGATGCCGTTGTAGTGCATCTCGCCGTGGCGGTAGCCATATTTCACCTTCAGGGCTTCGTCCAGGGCCGCGGAGACGGCGGCTCGGTTGGTGTTCCGATCGATGATGTGCGTGGAGCCGCTGTCGTGGTTGCACTTGAGGACGAACTTCTCCGGAAGGGTGTCCCAGGAGATGTCCTTGGCGCGTTTCCAGGTGCCGAGCAGCGGGACCAGGAGGTCGCCCAGGCCCTTTTCCGCCACATAGTCGCGCACGGCGACCTTGTCGGAGAGGGGCGTCCAGGCCGATATGTCGGAGCGGCACATCAGCCACTGGATTTTCTCGTTCAGGTCGCGGGGATGATCGAGGTTCAGGTCCGTCCCGAACTTGCGTTTCCATTCGCGTTTCGCCACCTTTTCGTAGTGGTGGTCCAGCTCCCATTCGTGCCATTTGCGGCCGAGGAAGCGGCGGATTTCGTGGCGCTCGCCGGGCTTCAGGCCCACGAGCGCGAGGACCGCCGCGGTGATGCAGCCGGTGAGGACGATGCCGCCCACTTTCGCCCAGGCCCCGTTGAAAGGCAGGAGGCGGTAGAGCGCCAGCCAGCCGGTCAGGATGACGGCGGAGATGATAGGCCGTAAGTAAGCCTCTTTCAGGAACTTTCCAATCTGGAACCCGAACTGGTAATGCAGCAGGACCAGCTGGATGACGCGGCTCAGGAGGTCCGCCGCCACGAAGCAGATGATGATCGTGTAGGCGGGATGGCCGGCCCGGAACAGTAGCCAGCCGGCGACGAGGCACCCGAGGTACAGGACGCTGAATTCGATCTTGTACCACTTGACGCGGCCGTAGGCGTTGATGAGCTGGGCGAGGCCGGCCGAGGTGGCCGAGGCGGCGGCGACCAGCAGGGTCCACCGGCACATCAGCACCGTCCCTTCCGGGATCTTGGCGCCCAGCCAGAGGTTCAGGATGAAGTCCAGTTCGCTCCAGAGCGGGAAGAACAGCAGGAGGAACAGGAGGATGCAGATGCGGCAGACGCGCTCCGCGAGGGCCACCGAGCGGCCCGCGTTGCCCGCGCCGATGTTCTGCGTGATCTGCGGGGCGGCGGCCGTGTCGAAGTTCGCGATGAACTGGTTCACGTAGTTCTGGACCGTGCCGGCGTAGTAGTAGGCCGCGTTCACTGTGGTGCCGAAGAAGGCGTTGATGAGCATGTTGGAGCCCTGCGAGCGGGCGATCATCGACGCGGAGGAGAGGAGGTTGTAGTTGTTGAAGACCAGGACCTCCTGATAAGCCTTCCGCTCCCGCACGAACTTCCAGCGGATGATGCCCGGCCAGTTCCGGCGGCACAGCCAGCGGTACACGACGAAGCAGATCCACGTCGTGACGCTCATCAGGAGGGCGTACAGCCGCAGGCCGTTGCCCTTCCAGTACAGCAGACCGATGACGAGCCCGAGCTTCACGAGCGCATTGACGATGTCCACCACCGCGACGGTGGCGAAGCGTTCGTGGACATTGAACAGGCTCTGGAAGGGGACGTTGGCGATGCCGAGGCACGCGACGACGGTGGAGACCTGGAACACGAACATCGCGTCGGCCTCCTTTCCGGGCGGGACGTTCAGATGGTGGTGGATGTACCACAGGCCGATGGACTCCAGCAGCAGGAACAGCACGAGGGCGCCGCCGATGTGGATGACGTGGCAGATGTTGAACATCCGGTTCGTGTCCCCGCCGGCCTTGCCCATCTCGAAGTTCATGAAGCGGACGGTGGTCGCGGTGAGGGCGCCCGTGATGAAGGCGATGAGGGCGACGGTCGAGCCCACGGCGCTGTAGATGCCCACGTCCGACGCGCCGAGCGCCTGCAGGACCAGCCGGCTGGTGACGAGCCCCACGAGGATCGTGACCGCCATCCGGATGTAGATGACGATCGTGTTGCGGGCGATCCGGATATTTGCGCTCCTGGACATGGACTGCAAAATTAGCAAAAAATGTCTATATTTGTGTGTTATGGCACCATCGAACACCCATCGGGAAATCTGGATCGACTGGCTGCGGGTGATCGCCTGCTTCCTGGTCATGGCCACGCACAGCTGCGAGCCGTTCTATCTGGGCGGGGAAGGATCCCTGATCCTGACCAAGGCCGACGCCGTCTGGATGTCGGTGCTGAACGTCCTGCCGCGCGCCTGCGTCGCCCTTTTCGTCGTCGCGTCCAGCTATCTGCAGTTTCCCCTGCATTATCCGGCCGGCGAGTTCTTCCGCCGCCGGGCAGCCCGCATCCTCATCCCGTTCGCGGTCTGGAGCGTCGTGTACGCCCTGATCTGGGGCGAACCGGTGCAGAACTTCAAGGACCTCCTGCTTAACTTCAACTACGCGGCGGGCCATCTGTGGTTCGTGTACATGCTCGTGGGCCTGTACCTAGTCATACCGCTGCTGTCTCCCTGGGCGGAGAAGGTGGGGAAGCGCGAACTCCAAGTCTATCTGGCCATCTGGCTCTTCACGACGCTGATTCCCCTCATCCGCCAGTGGGCGGGCGGGGCGGCGCCGGTCATCTACGGCCCGTCGGGCATTCCGAACGCCGCCAAGTATCCCCTCTGGGGCGAGGCCAGCTGGAATACCTACGGCGTGTTCTACTATCTGAGCGGGTTCGTCGGCTACCTGCTGCTGGGCCTGTATTTCCGCAAGTTCGTGGGCGAGCTGTCCTGGAAAAAGACGCTGGGCATCGCCCTGCCCGTCTTCCTGGCCGGCTTTGCGATCTGTTCCGCCGGCTTCCTGAGCCGCGTCTGGGCCGATTGCGGCGGTGTGTTCCCGATCGAGGGCCCGGTGGGCCTGGCCGCCCTCTGGGAAGGTCCCTGGCTCAACGACACCTTCGGCGTCGCCCTGATGACTATCGGCTGGATCCTCCTGCTGCGGAAGATCACCACGGGCGGCAAGTTCTACGAGAAGGTGCTCCTGCCGGTGAGCAAGGCCAGCTACGGGATGTACCTCTCGCATATGGTCCTCCTCGGCCTCATCTCGGCCTGGCTGCGGTCGTCGCTGGGACTGGGCGCCGACGGCGCGCTCGGCCCTGTCTGGACCACGCCGGTCCAGATCCTCGGGACCGCCCTGCTCTCCTTCGTAAGCGTCGCATTCGTCTGTGTCCTCGTCCAGCGGATTCCGCGGGTGGGGAAGTGGATTGTCGGATAGGGGTATGCCGGAGGTAAGCGTCATCATCGTGTGCATGAACCGGCCGGACCTGCTGTATCCGTGCCTGGAAGGGATCCGCGCCCATACCACGGTGTCCCATGAGGTGCTGGTGGTCGCTTACCTGTTCTCGGAAGACAACCTCGCGCGGCTCCGGGCGGACTGGCCCGAGGTGCAGGTCGTCGAAAGCCGCGAACTCCGGGGCTTCTCGGAGAACAACAACCTCGCGCTGCGCGAAGCCCGGGGGCAGTATTGCTTCGTCGTCAATGACGACACGCTCATGCAGATGCCGGTCATCGACCGCCTGGTGGAGGATTTCGCCCGGCTGCCGGAGGACGCCGCGGCGGTCTCGCCCTGCATCCGTTTCCCGGACGGGCGGGTCCAGACCTGCGGCCGCGGCCCCTGGACCCCCTGGCGCTATGCGCGGCATTACCTGCACCTGGTC
>ONDF01000013.1 GCA_900316525.1 uncultured Bacteroidales bacterium | reverse complement strand
CTGCGCCAGCACTGCCGCTATTTCATGGAAACCATCGACGGCGAACCCTACCCCGGCAAGAAGCTCGGCTTCATCATCCAGGAGATGGGCCGCGAGATCAACACCACCGGTTCCAAGGCGAACCACGCCGGCATCCAGCGGCTGGTCGTCCGGATGAAGGACGAGCTGGAGAAGATCCGGGAACAGTCGATGAATATCCTGTAGATTCCTTCGCTTCGCTCGGAATGACAAAAACGAGGCCGCCCCGGAAGGGACGGCCTCGAATCGTATCAGGGAAGGGACTACTGCTTCGTCAGTTTCAGTCCTTCCAGGGTGATGGTCTTGTTGCTGGTGAAGGAGAACCGTGCCGCCTTCACCGAAGACCAGTAGCGCATGGCGATCGACTCGAACAGGATCGTATCATCGGGAACCGGATGGATCTTGCCGATGACGGCCGTTCCCGCCTCGCCGAACGTGAGATCGAAGATGTCGTAGGGCACGGCGGTCCTGAAATAGGTCTTTCCGTCCCTCTTGAAGTAGCCATACAGGCCCGGATAGACATTTCCGTACGTCGCATTGTATTCGACTTCCATCTCCTTGTGCTCCTGTCCGAACAAGGTCAAGGTACCGTCTTCGTTGTAGCGGAGGTCCACCCAGTTCATCGCCATCAGTTTGGCGCCGGTACCCGTGTAGAGGCCGTTGCAGGACATCGTCAGATAACCCGAGTCGTCGTCCTTCTCCTTGATGATGCAGGTGTAGGAATCGCCGGCGGTGTTGGTCAAGGTCCAGGTGCCGATCCAGAAGCTGCGCTTCGCATCGGAAATGGCGAACTCTTCGTAGGAGTAGTCGCCCGTGTAGAACTGGTTGTCGCTGAAAGCGACGACAAACACATACACCTCACCGGTCAGGTTCTTGCAGGAGAGTTCCGTGGTACCGGTGCTGAGGCCCGCATCGAAGGACGGCAGTTCGCCGCTGGCGACCTTGGCCAGGATGGCTTCGCGCTCGGCCATGGCGAAGGTCGTGAAGGCATAGTCCTCGATGTCGGTGACCAGTTCCTTGCTCACGGCCGTGGCAATGTACTTCACATCCTCGTAGCCGGCCTTCGGCGTAATCGTGAACACGTCCACCTGGTCCGGGGCCACGAAGATGCCGCCGTCGTGGGAGATTTCCCAGCCGTCCACCAGCTGCTTCTTCGGGCCACGGTCCGGGACCGCGACATCGATCACGGCATACTGGCCCGTCGGATAGTTCTGGTCGTCAAAGACGATGATGACAGCCTTGGCGGTGGAAGGCAGGTTCTTGAGTTCATCGGAATCAGCGCCCTTGCAGAGCGTGATTTCGCCGGCATCGACGGCTTCCTTCGTAGAGGCCGCCAGTTCCCGGATGAACGCAGGGATGTCCTTGCCCGCGAGTTCGCTGGGATCCAGGACGCCCCAGTAATACGGGGCCGTGGCCATGTCCGAAGACGGCGTGACCTCGATCACGTCGATCTGGTCCGGGAACACGAACCGTCCGTCGGTGTCCTCGACCGTCCAGCCGGAGACCGCGCCGTAGGTGGGTTCCTGGGTGATCTTCATCGACCCGGTATTGGATCCGGCCGTGAAGGACACGTTGGCGAAGCGGTAGCCGAAGCCCTCGTGCTTGTCGACAGTGACAATCAGGACGCCTTCGTTCTCCTCGTCCATCTCGCAGTGGACCCAGGGCTGGTCGGCGGTCACGTTGACCGTCATGTTGGCCTTGAAGCCATAACGCATCGTCGTGCCGGCGCTGGCCACGGTCACATCCTCCATCTTCATGCCGTCGAAGATCTCACCGAACTGGTGGACCGTGACGTAGGTCTTTTCGGAACCGGCCTGGATGGTGAGGCGGGAATAACGGCTCTGGGGGCTCGGATTCAGCTCGGAAACCGTCACCGTGATGGTGTTTCCGTTGACGGACGTCTGAACCCACGGCCGCTCCGAAGTCACGGAAACGGTCCCGTCGGCCTCGACCACGATGGTACCCTCACCTCCTTCGACTCCGAAGACGACGTTGGACGAGACGACCTTGAGCGCCGGCTTCTTGACCTCTACCGGCTGCTCTCGCCGGCAGGCGGAAAGCATCAGCAGGGCGGACAGGGCCGCAAAGATAAGATAGATATACTTTTTCATGGATCGTCGTTATTTCTTGACAATTTTCGTAAGGTACCGCAGGTAGCCGCTGCCCGAATAGAAGGACCACTCACCGGTCTCCATCCGGCCGACACGGCTTCCCGCATTCGTGAACTGGTACATGATGAAGCCCGTGCACTCGTAGGACCAGAGGCCGTTGTCCTTGAAATGGACCGTGAACGGATCGGAACCGACTTCCCAGAGGCCGACCATGCCCTTGTCCTCGTCATAGTTGACCTTTCCGGCCGGCGTGTTGTTCAGGGAGAGCTGGTAGTAATACCCCGGGCTCGTACCCACCACCTGGGACAGAATGCTGATCGTACCCGTCGAGCGGTCGTACGTACCAACCACGTCATGGTCATGGACCATGCCCGAGATCCAATAGGTCTTGTTGCGGACGTTCTCGGAGACGGTGATGTCGAACGTGCTGACCTTCTGGCTGCTATAGTCGGCGGCCGTCTTGTAGTAATACAGCGTGTATTCGCCCGGGAAACTGTCATACGGTTGCCAGTAGTCCGGCAGTTTGCCCTGCAGGACGTCACTGCCATAGGAGAAGGTCTTGTTCTGGAAGTTCCAGGCGAGTTCGTCGAACTCGACACCGCCCAGGGTCACCGGATTGTAGAACTTGATGCCATCGGGGATGTACGCGAAAGCGACAGTCTTCGTTTCCTCGGCCTGGAAGTTTTCTCCCGCGCCGGAACCCAGATTCATTTCAATCTGACGATTGTTCAGATTCACGAAGAACTGGGCGTCCTTGCCGGCGAACTTGCCTTCAAACGTGCTGACACCGAAGGTCTCGACCATCTGGGCCGTCTTGGAGGCGAACTCTTCCGGCGACGTCGACGCAGGCAGCGGATACATCTTGTAATAGTTGCCGGAGCGCTTGCCGCGGAGGACGATCTCGTCCGCGGAATAGCTCAGGATCTTGAAGCCGATGTCTCCCTGATGCGCCTTGTAATACTTGTCGCCCTTCAGGCCGTAGATGTTTCCGGCGGAACCGGCCGGCGTGGCGAAATAATACAGGTTGTAGTTGAAGGAATCGAAGGCCAGGATGGGGCCGTCATCGGTCAGCATGCTGTACAGGGAAGTGCTGGAGTCCTCGAACAGTTCCGTCCACGCGGTCACTTCCGTATCGGTGAAGACCAGCGTGTAGACGAAGCCGCCGATCTGCTGGGTATTGCGGCTCTCGCCCGGGCCGTTGGGATAATAGTACATCACCCAGCCGTTGGGCGCATCCACCAGCAGTTTCTGCACCTCGCCCAGATACTTGGCGATACGGGCGGAGGCGGAATCCTCGAAGATCCGCGCCTCATCCTTCACGCAGGACGGCAGCGTCGCCAAAACCAGGGCGAGGGCCATCAGATATGTGAAAAATCTTTTCATACGGATTGCTTCTTAAGGGTTAGTTGATTTCCAGGGAAGTAAGGTCCACCTTTCCCTCGATCACGTCTTTCTGCCGGCGCAGGACGGCGTCCCGCAGTTCGTCGATCTCGACGTCGAAGTTGTCCTTGAAGTATTTCCGGACCAGGTCGATCTTGGCCAGGATCCGCTCCCGGCCGGGGAACGTGTCTCCGACTTTCAAATCCGGGAAAGAAGTGTGGAACTCGTTGTAATGGCTCGTGTTCTTGGCCGGGTCGAAATCGTCCTCCGTGACCGTCCTGCCCGCATCGGCGAGCCATTCCGCGAGCTGTTCCGCGGTATTGGTCACATAGAGGGACAGCACCTCGGCGAAGTCCTCCCGGTCACTGTCCTGGGAGTACGTGGAGAGGAATCCCCGCTGACGGTAGTAGGTGTTGTAACCGGAAGTGCTCCAGTCACCGGCCACGTAGCTCGTCGGGGTGACCTGCTCGAATTCGGGCGTGTAGTTCTTCGTCTGGTTCAGGATGTGGGTGAACTCGTGATGGATGGTCTTCAGGTAGTAATGGTTCAGGTTGGCGGCGGAAGTGACATACCGGGGCAGGTAGTTGAGGCCGGCCAGGAAGATCTTCCGGCCGCCCTCGGCCGTACCGAGGATGAAGGTTCCGTTGTTCTTGTATTCCCATTCTCCGGTGTAGAAGAACATCTTGGGGAAGTAGCGCCGCGTAAAGTCGACGCCGGCCACCTCGTCGTAGGTCTCGATGCACACGTACTTGACGATGTGGGCCATCATGATCGAGTACTCGAGGGCCGGGGCGATGGTGTAGTAGCTGAAGTCGGACTCGTTCATCTCGTAGCGGTACTTGACCTGGATGTTGTACGGATGGACGTAGTTGGCGTCGAGCCACTTGTCAAAATCATTCTTGGTCTGGGCGTCCACGGTGATGACGCTCTCGGGCGACAGCGTCTCCTTCCGGCAGGAAGCAAGCGCGACGGCCATCCCGAGGCAGACAAATGTCAAAGCGATATATCTTTTCATGGTCGGATGCCTTTATTGGTTGTTTCTGGGATTCGGCTGGAGACCGGCGTCGATGCACCGGACCGGAACCTGGATGGCCCGGCGGGGATCGTCGACCTTCAAGCTGTCCGTGGCGGCGGCGAGCTGGCCGTTGCCGTTGACGGCGCGGCGGTAGATCTCGATGCCGTAGCGCTTGATGTCGAACCAGCGGAGGCCTTCGCCCCAGTTCTCGGTGCGACGGCAGTTGAGCACGAGCTGAAGCATGCTTTCCTGGGTGGATCCTTCCGCGTCGATGGCAAATGCCGGATGCAGATGCTTCTTGGCGGTGGGTTCGTCCCACTTGTAATACTTCATCCGATTGTAGAAGTCCGTCACGGATTCCGGCGTCATCTCGATCCTGGAAGAATAGTAGTTGTTGCTCCACAGGTTGAGGTCCTCCATCGCCTTGTCATACTGCTTGAGCATGATGTAAGCTTCGGCACGGACCAGCAGCGTCTCGTCCACCTTCAGCGGCGGATAGACGGTGTGGGCATAACCGGTACCGGCCACGGGGTTCGTGATTTCGAACTCGTAGCTGACCTTCCAGAGGATGGTATAACTCAGGGCGGAGACATTGTACGTATGGGTCCTCCAACGAAGGTCGGAAGCGGCCATCGCCGTCGTCGGATCTCCCTTCCAGGGCATCGGGGCGAGCAGCCCTTCCGTCTGGTTGATCAGGGAAGTGTAGGCATAATACTTGGACGAGCCGGAGGAATTGGCGAAGTAAGTGCCGATGTTGGAATAACCGGTATTGATGAGCAGGTTGCACTTGTTGCTGCTGCTGTTGTAAGCGCGGCGCGCATCCCCGATCGTCGAATAGTTGTTCTGCAGCTCGTTGTAGTCGCGCATCATGGTCTGCGGCTCGACGCCGAGGCAGAGGTCCGCGTATGCGACCGCCTTCTCCCACTTCTCATAGAACAGGTAGAAACGGGCCGCGAAAGCGTAGGACGCCTGGCGGGTGAAGTGATACTTGGGAGCCGCATATTCATCCCGGACATAAGGCATGCCTTCCTCGATGTCCTGCTCGATCCGCTCGTACACCTCCTTGACGTTTCCGCGCTCATAGGCGGGATTCAGGCCCCGCTCCGGCGCATCCATATACGGGATGCCCAGGTCGGTGTCGCTCGTCTGGGAGTTGTAGTTGAGGCAGAAGAGGTTCACGAGCACGAAGTGCGCATAGGCGCGGCACATCAGCGCTTCGCCGTAGGACGCGCCCAGGCTCTGGCTGGCCTGGGGACCGCCCAGTTCTTCGATGGCTTCGAGCGCCTGGTTGGCGCATGCGATGACGCCGAACAGGTCCTCCCAAACATTCTGGGGAGCGGAGTTGTTGGTATAGGTGATATCTTTCCAATTCCACAGTTCGTGGAAGAACTCGCCCGGTGAGCCGGTGACGACTTCGGCGTTGTTGTCCATGTCGTCGGCGATGAAATTGGTGATCATCGTGTAGTTGTGCCGGGAATAAGCCGACACCAGCAAGGCGGCGACCTTCTCCTCCGTATCGACTTCGGTACGGTTGTCCGGCATCTGGTCCAGATACTTGTCGCAGGAGACCATTCCGGCCAGGGTCGCAAAAGCCAACAGGTAATATCTCATTTTCATAAGTCAGCTCGTTTAATTATTCCACAATGCACACGGCGACGCGGTTGGACTCGGGAGAAGCCGAAGCGTCCCGGTCGCCGCCGAGGGATTCGATGGAGATCCGGCTGGCGGCGATTCCGCCGGACTGGAGCATGGAAGCGACAGCCTGGGCGCGCTCGCGGGCGAGCCGGTCGTTGATTTCGCTTGTACCGGTACCGCTGTCGGCGAAGCCCTTGATGACGATCTTCGCCTTGGGGTTGTCGGTGAGGAGCTGGCAGATCCGGCCGAGCTTGAAGGCCTCTTCCGGACGGAGCTCGGACTTTCCGAGCAGGAAGAACAGGTCATCCGAATAGATGTCCTTGAGCGTGGACGCAGGCACTTCCTTGACCACTTCCTTGACGACTTCCTTCTCGACGACCTTTTCGACCACCTTCTCGACGATCTTTTCCTGGACCTGAGGTGCAGGGACGTAAGTGGTGGCAGCCGGCCTCTTGGCCGGAGCGCCGCCGAAGCCCACCTTCAGGGTGAGGGTGAACTGCTTCGGGACCGGGACGGCCACACCGCCCGTGTTGAAGAATTCAGGATCCTGGCCGTTCAGCTTCTTGTCGGCGTACAGGAGGCAGAGGTTCGTCGCCTGCAGCTTGAGGGAGAGGGAGCCCAGATAGATGGCCTCCGCCCACTTCTTCGGGAAGTCGTAGCTGAGGGAGACTTCCTTGAGGCGGACGAAATCACCCCGGGCGATCCGCTCGGTGGAATAGTTGTAGGCGTTGTAGGCGAGGCTGAGCGAGGTGTAGGTATTGCTCTGCATCCGGCTGGCGATGGTCGGGATCGTGGTATAAGCCTCGTCGCCCGGGACCACCCAGCGGTTGGCGAATTCCTTCGGCGTGGAGGTCAGGTCGGA
Source organism: uncultured Bacteroidales bacterium (assembly GCA_900316525.1). Lineage (GTDB taxonomy): Bacteria > Bacteroidota > Bacteroidia > Bacteroidales > UBA932 > Cryptobacteroides. The sequence goes on along the minus strand of ONDF01000013.1, from coordinate 66,185 downwards.
ATACCGGTACTTGAACACCGGGTCCAGTCGGACGACGTTGCCGAACGAGCCCGTGATGAAAACATTCAGGCGCAGGCCCTTCCATTCGAACGTGTTGCCGATGGAACCGACGCCGGTCGGATCGGCCGTACCGGAATACTCCAGGAAGTTGAGGGCGTCGCTGCCGCTGGTGGTGGACAGCTGGAAGTTGATGCCCGTAATGGTCTCCTTGCCGTCGGTGTTGATGAACTTCGGAAGGCCTTCCTCGTTCAGGCCGGCGAACGGGATGGAGAAGACGGAGTGGTTCGCATAGCCTTCCATCGCGAAGCCGCTGCCCTTCACCAGGTCGATGACGCGCTTGGTGCTGTACAGCGAGGTGACCTTGTTGTGGGAGTGCGACCAGATGAAGTTGGTCGTCCACTTGAAGTCGCGGGTCCGGACGTTGACCGTGGACAGGGACAGTTCGTAACCGCCGGAGGTCATGCTCGCGACGTTGCCGTACTTGGAAACCTCACCACCCAGGCCCATCGTATTGATGATACCGATCAGGTCGAAGTTGTTACGCTTGTACCAGTCACCGGTGAAGTTGACCCGGTTGTCGAAGAAACCCAGTTCCGTGCCGATGTTCAGCTCGTGCTTCTTCTCGAAGGTGAGATCCGGGTTGGCGAGGCTGGAGATGTCGAGAGCCGTCTCATTGTCGCCGGTACCGGGACGCCAGTGGTTGGCCGCCCGGATGACGACGGCGGAGTTGGTGACCCAGGACGGGCCGCTTTCACCGGTCAGGGAGTAGGAAGCCTTGAGGACGGCGTGGGAAAGGTACGGTTGCAGGGAGCGCATCCAGGGCTCGTCGGAGATGTTCCAACGGCCGGACACGTTCCAGGTCGGGAGCCAGCGGGCGGTCCGGGACTTGCCCAGGCGGTTGGAACCTTCATAACGGATGGTGCCCGTCAGGCTGTACCGGTTCATCAGGGAATAGGTGCCCGTACCGAAGAAAGCGGCGCGGCGCTCGTGCGTGTTGGACAGCGTGAAGTATTCGGAGCCGTCCTCTTCGCCCTTCTTGAAGATGCGATAGTCGTAGATGGGAAGTTCGCCCATCGCGTACTGCATACCCCAGCCGCGGTACCAGGTCTCCTGGCGGTCGTTGCTGTTGACCTCCATACCCGCGTAGGCGTTCACCTGGTGATTGCGGCCGAAACTGTGGTTGTAGGTGGCCGATGCACGGAAGTCCCAGCCGGTCATCTTGTTGTCCGTCCGCTGGTGGATACCGCCGTACGGGAGGACGGTGATCGGGTCGGCGTACTGGACGGACGGATCCTCATAGAGGTAGGAGTTGTTGTTCATGATCGTGGTCGTCTGCATCGCGCGGTATGCGAGCGCCTGGTTGGAGTCGTCCAGGATATAATGCTGGCGGGACGTCTGCGCGAACTTGCTGGCGAGCAGGGCGGAGAGTTCCAGGTCGCGGAACACTTTCCACTTGAGTTCGCCCTGGAAACGCACGTTGGTCACATCCAGGTCCAGATAGTTCCGGTCCAGCTCGTGGATGATGTTGAACGGCGCGTAGTTCCGGGTGTAATATTCGTTCGGATCCAGCGTCCTGGACGTGTTGAGGGCGTAGGAATACGGGTTGATATCGAACGCGCGGTTCACTTCACCGCTCACCACGTTCGTCGACGAACCCAGGGTTCCCGGAGCGCGCTGATGACGGTAGGAGGCGTTGCCGATCATGTTGAAAGAAAGCGAACGGCTGATCTTGTACGTGCCGTTGATGTTCGCCGTATAGCGGCGGACAGCGCTCTGGAGCGTCCAGCCCGGGTCGTCCATCACGGACAGGGAAGCGTAATAGTTGCCGCTGTCGGTACCGCCGGACATGGAGACCGAATGGTTGTGCTGGATGCTGTTCGTGAACAGCAGGTCGAACCAGTCGGTGTTGCGGAACTCGGCGTCCCGCAGGTAAGCCGCCTTCGCTTCCAGGGTATTCGGCAGGGCGAACTGCTGGGTCACGGGATCGTACTCGCTCAGGAGCTGGTACATCTTACCATAAATACCGCTGTTCTCGGCATTGGCGATGTTCGCGTAGTTCAGCCAGCCCTTCTGTTCCAATTCCTGGTACACGGACATCTGGTCCTGGGAATTCATGATGTTGAAGGTGCTGTAGAGCGGCTTCATGCGGAACGTGTACTCGCCCGTATAGGTCATCGAGCTGTGTCCGGCACGACCTTTCTTGGTCGTGACGACGATAACGCCCGCCATGGCGCGCGCACCGTAGATGGAAGTCGCGGAACCGTCCTTCAGGATTTCGAAGCTCTCGATATCGTCGGAGTTCAAACCGGCGATGGCGGAGGAGATCAGGGTGTTGGCATCACCGGAGCTCAAGTCCTCGGCGTCCACTTCAATGACGTCTTCCATGATCACGCCGTCCACGACCCACAACGGCTTGGAGGAGCCGTAGATGGAGGTTGAACCACGGACGCGGATCTTCGGGGCGGTACCGAACGTACCGGAGACGTTCTGCACGGAGACACCGGCCACACGTCCTTCCAGGGAACGGGAGATATCGGCGATACCGTTCAGTTTCGCCTCGTCGGCGTCCACCTTGACGGAGGATCCGGAGAAAATGCGGCGGTCCACCGAGGTCATACCGGTGACGACCGCCTGCTCCAGCATCTCGGCGTCCGACTCCAGGGCGACGCGGACATTGTCCCGGGCGGGAACGGTCGCATCGCGGTAACCCATGAAGGAGACCACGAGATTCTGCGCGCTTTGCGGTACCTTGTCGAGGACAAAGTTACCGTCCAGGTCTGTGAGGGTGCCGATCTTGGTCTGGCCTTCCACCGTCACGAACGCTCCGACGATCGGTTCTCCGTCTTCAGCGGCGACGACCGAGCCCCGGAGTGTCCGTGTCTGCGCAGAAGCAGTGGCCATTCCAAGAAGGAGGGAACCAACACAGAGCAGATAGGTTAACAGCTTGGTTCTCATTAGATTAGATCAGAGTTTAGTGAATATTGTTAGTTTTAGGTATTCTTAAGGTGCTAATATATAATAAAAATTTTTATTTCGCAAATAAACTCTCAAAAAATATTAAGAATGTTCCATTTCTGAATAACTTCTTTTGATAATAAAAACCAATCGGGAGGGCATTCCGCCCTCCCGATCAGTAAGGATATGAACCGGATTGTTTACAAACTGTAATCAATCCTCCCCCAGAAGATTCCGTAGCAGCCGTCCTGCACGATGGGCGTCGGAACGCCGTCCACATTGGGCAGATACACCATTTCTTCCAGGAAAGTGTGCGAATGGCCGCCCACGATGAGGTCGAGGTTCCGGGTCTTGGAGCACAGGATCGGGTCCGTGATGTCGCCGGGGGTGTGCTCCTCGTAGCCGATGTGCGTCAAGGCGATCACGAGGTCGCAGCCCTCGTCGACCTTCAGGAGGTCCGCGTACTTCTGCACGGTCTCCACCATCGGGAATTCAGGGACGCGCTCGGCGATGTCGCCGGCGACCATCGACTTGAGGTCGCACAGGACGCCGATCACGCCGATCTTCAGGCCGGCCTTCTCGACGATGACATACGGCTTGATGTACTTCCCCGCCTCGAAGGGCGAGAAGTCGTAGTTGCACACGACGACCGGCATCTCCAGCGAGGAAAGCCGACGGCCGAGGTCCTCGAGGCCGTTGTCGAACTCGTGGTTGCCGAGGGTGACGACGTCATACTTCATCGCATTGAGCGCCTGGACCTCCAGGTTGCCGCCCAGCTCGGAGAAGTAGGTCGTTCCCTGGCTGAAGTCGCCCGCGTGCAGCAGGAGCACGTTCTCCGGGCCTTCCGCCGTACGGACGCTGTCCAGGTAGGCGGCCCGTTCGATGATGCCGCCCATGCCGGGATACTCCTCGTCCCGCACCGGCTCGAAATGGCTGTGCGTGTCGTTCGTATGCAGGATGACCAGATGGGTCTGAGGTTCCGCATTCCGCGTCTTCCAGAAATAGCCCACACCCGCGGCCAGGGCCACGGAGAGGCAGATGAAGAGGATTCTTGCTGTCTTGTCCATACCTTAGTCCTCCATGACGACGCGTCCGTCCTTCTGATAGTCGATGATTTCGCCGGCCGCCTCCTTGGCGCGGATGAAGTCCAGCATCACGTCCTTCATCAGGACCGTGGTGAGCTTCACATCCTCGGCCCGGGCGCCGACGGCGATGCCGTCCCCGCCGGAGAGGAGGAAGTCGATCGTAGCCACGTTGTACAGGCGCTTCGGGTCGATGGGCGCGCCATCCACCTCGGCCTCCACGAGCTCGTGGGCCTTGACCTTCACGCGGCAGCCGCTCACGGCCTGGAAGGCCGGCGTTTTCGCGAGCTGCTCCAGCAGGCGGGTGAGTTCACTCCCCCGCAGCTTCGCCAGGCACATGTAGTTCTTGAACGGGAACATGGACTCGATGTCGTCCAGGGTGACGGCCCCTTCCGGCATCGGGATGCGGATGCCGCCGTAGTTGGTCAGGGCGAACTCCACCGGCACCTGGAAGTAGTCGGCCGCCTTCGCGCGGAGGGCGTCCGCGACGAGGTTGCCGATCGGGAGGTCGCACTCGGTCCGGGGATTGTCCATGAACCGGGCGTTGTGGCCCACCACTTCCTTGAGGTGCGCCATCCGGGGCTGGACCTCCATGAGCATCGCGGCCACTTCCGGGGTCGCCCCGTCCGTGAAATGCCGCCCGTTCGGGGCGATGTAATCGTCCTCGAACGCGCCCAGGGCCGTGTCCACGTTTTCGGCGTTCACCGGGACCACGCCGGTCCGGCTGCCGTCCATCGCGACGCGCTTCCACTCCATCCGCGGCCCCTGCTGGGCGCAGGAGACCGCGGCGAGGAGACAAAGCGCTGCTACTTTTGCTTTAACCATTTCCAAAGGTCTTTGAAGGTAGATTTCTTGCCGTACATCAGGATGCCCACCTTGTAGATCTTCGCGGACGCCCAGGCGCAGACGAAGAAGGTCAGGATGAGGAGGCCGATGGACAGGATGAGTTCCCACATCGGGACGCCGAACGGCAGGCGCGCGAGCATCACGATCGGCGAGGTGAAGGGAATCATCGAGCCCCACCAGACGATGCTGCTTTCCGGCGCCCGGAAGGCGTAGAAGGCGATGAAGAAGCCGAGCAGCAACGGGACCGTCACCGGAATCTGCAGCTGCTGGGTGTCCGCCTCGTTCTCCACGGCCGAGCCGATGGCCGCGAACAGCGACGCATACAGCAGGTAGCCGAACAGGAAGAACAGCAGGAAGGAGACGATGAGCTGCGTGTAGTTCAGGGAACCGAGCGTGCCCAGGACGGCCTCCATGCCGGTCGGGCCTTCGGCCACGGCGGCGGTGTCGGTCATCGCCTGCAGGCTCTCCAGGTCGATGGTGCTGCCCATGCCGCCCATGTTGGACATCTGCTGCACCTGCTCCATCTTGGAGGAGTCCATGCCGCCCGTGATCTTGTCCATACCGACGATGCCGCCCAGGATGCCGATGATCACCCCCGTGAGGACGATCCAAAGCAGGAACTGGGTCAGGGCCACGAGGGCGACGCCGATGATCTTGCCGAACATCAGTTCGGTGGATTTCACGGAGGAGACGAGCACCTCCACCACGCGGCTGGTCTTCTCCTCGATGACGCTGGACATGACCATGCCGCTGAACAGGGCGATGAACATGTACAGGGCCATCGCGAGGACCATCGACACGATCATGTAGACCTCGCTCTGGGAGATGGTCTCCTTGCCCTCCTCGTCCACGGTGTAGGACGTCAGATGGACGTTGGAATGGACGTCTTCCATGATCTGCTCCAGGCCCGGAATGTCATAGGAGTCGATGCGGTAGGCCTCCACGGCGTCGTTGATGCGGTGCTCGATGGCCTCGGCCGTTTCCATGCCCATGGGCTTGTCGGCGTAGGTGGTCGCCGTCACGGACTTGGTGGCGCTGTCCAGCGGAGAGATGTACAGGAGGACGTCCGCGTCATACTCGCCCAGGCGGTTCTTGACCGCCTCGGGATCCGTCTCGGAGAGCTGCGTGAAGGTGATCAGCTTGGTGTTCTCGAGTTTCTCCATCACGATGCCCGAATTGTCGATGACGGCGATGCGCTTCGAGTCGCCCTCCGCCTTGAGCATCACGAAGAGCATCACGGCGTACATGCCGGCGAACAGGATCGGAACGCCGAAAGTGGTGAGCAGGAAGGACTTCTTCTTGACCTTGTTCAGGTATTCCCGCTGGATGATGATGCCTAATTTCTTGAGATTCATACTATTTGCCCTCCCCTTCCGTTTCAGTTACGAGTTTGATGAAAATGTCGTTCATGCGCGGGACGAGCTCGCGGTAGGCGTTGATCCGGATGCCGCCCTCGATGAGTTCGGTCAGGCGGGCCGGCGCCTTCTCGCGGCTGAGGACCTCCTGCTTACGGGCGAAATCCTCCGTGTACTCGATCTCGACGTTGTCCTCGCCGAAGCGGTGGCGGATGTCGTCCGTCCCGCCGGTGACGACCAGCCGGGCCTTGTTGATGAGGGCGATCTCGTCGCAGAGCTCCTCCACCGACTCCATGTTGTGCGTGGAGAGGATGATGGTCGCGCCTTCCTCCTTGAGCCGGAGGATTTCCTTGCGGATGAGGTCCGCATTGACCGGGTCGAAGCCGGAGAACGGCTCGTCCAGGATCATCAGGGACGGCTTGTGCACGACGGTGGTGATGAACTGGACCTTCTGGGCCATGCCCTTGGAGAGTTCCTCCACCTTCTTGTTCCACCAGTCCTGGATGCCGAAGCGGACGAACCAGTCCTTGAGCGCGCGGGCGGCGTCCCGGGAGGACATGCCCCGCAGCTGCGCAAGGTACATCGCCTGGTCGCCGACCTTCATCTTGCGGTACAGGCCGCGCTCCTCGGGCAGATAGCCGATGTGCGCGACGTCGTCGTCGGTGATGGGACGGCCGTTGAACCAGACTTCGCCGGCGGTCGCCATCGTGATGCGGTTGATGATGCGGATGAGCGTGGACTTGCCTGCCCCGTTCGGCCCCAGCAGGCCGAAGATCTTTCCTTCGGGGATGTCGATGGACACGTCGTCCAGCGCCACCTTCTCTCCGAAGTGCTTGGTCACGTTTTTGACTTCTATGATTGCCATAACGGTGTTGTTTTCTGCAAATATAGAAAGAAATTATTGAATTGCAATAAATTTTTACTAAATATTCAAAATTTTCGTCGTCAGTTCCACCAGCAGGTCCGCCGGGGTGGCTTCCCCGACTTCGCCGCCCTTCCCCTTGAAGTCATAGTCGTTCAGGAGGGAGATGACGCGCATCGTCTGCTTCAGCGAATACTTCTTCACGGCCGCGTCGTACTCCTTGAAGAAATACGGATTCACGCCCAGGACCTTCGCCTTGGCGGCGCCGTCGCCGCCCTGCCCCGCCTGGATGAGCGCGTGGTAGCGCAGGATGCGATTGAAGTGCGTGTACAGCATGCTCACGGCCATCGGCATCGCGAACTTCGGCGCTTCGCCGACGTTCCGGGCCACCTTCACGGCCCGGACGGCGTCGCGGAACGACAGCGCCTTCGTCAGCTCGAAGATGCTGAACTGCCGGCTGATGCCCACGTTCTTTTCGATGTCTTCCGGGGTGATGTTCTTCACCCCCTCAGGGAGGTTCTTCAGGAGTTTCTCCGTCTCGACGGCGATCCGCGCGAGGTCGGTTCCGGTCGATTCCACCAGCAGCCGCGCGCCTTCCGGATCGATCTGCAGCCCCCGCTCGGCGTAATAGGTCACGACCCATTTCTCCGTCTCATAGTCCCGCAGGGGCAGGGATTCCACGATGACGCCCTGCTTCAGGACGGTCTTGTACAGGGACTTGCGCTTGTCGGCGGAAGCCCCGTGCATCAGGATGACCAGCACGGTGGAATCCAGCGGCTTCTGGCAGTAGAGGGCGAGGTCCTCGAGGGTCTTCATCGCCTGCGCCTCCTTCACGACCACCAGCTGCCGCTCCGCCATCATCGGGAACCGCCGGGCCGCCGTGATCACCGCGTCGGCGTCGACATCGGCCCCGTAGCAGATCAGTTCGTTGAAGTCCTTCTCCCAGTCCTGCAGGCAGTTGTCGATGATCGCCTGGCACAGGAGGTCGGGATAATACGGCTCCTCCCCCATCAGGAGATACACCGGCTTGAACACGCCGGACTTGACCTCCTCGATGAGGTTCCGGACCTGCCGGTCGGTTTCCATATAAGATTTTGCAGCCATATCAGGACATCGGTACCAAAAACGCTAAAACACCATGCTGAGGCCCATCCCATAGGGCGTGGGGGCCACTTGAACCCGGGCGCGGTCGAGGCCGGCGGCCCGGAGCTTGGAATACCCCGAGAGCCCCGTCAGCCCGGTCGTCAGTTCAGTAAGGCCGAAGTTCGCCAGCAGCGCGCCGGCGGCGGGCAGGAGCCAGGGCGCGCCCATCTTCTTGCCGTATGTCTTGGTCTTGACGGGATCGTCCATCCCGTCCACCATGCTGTACGATTCGGACCAACCCTCGTTCTTCGCAATCCGGTTATAGCCCAGGAATGTGACGGCCCCGCCGGCGAGGAGAAGTCCCCCGCCGATGGCGGACCTTGTGACGAAAGACGAAGAGGAAGGAGCCTTGTAAACGCGGAACGTCCGGGCCAGCCGGGAAATGGACGCATTGGCGAGGAACATCTCGGAAAGGCCATAGGCCAGGGTGACCGCCGCGGCGCCCGTCCCCGTATACCATCCGGGGTTCAACTTGTATTCGATGACGCCGACGTTGTTTCCGGTGCCGGGGACAAACTTCTCCCCGATGGCGGCGTCCCGGGTCAGATAGCAGGCGAAACCGGACGAAAAGCCGGCCAGGAACTTGGCCAGGCCGGCCACCGCCTGGATCTTCGAGACCCGATAGCCCAGGTAATAAGCCTCATCCCCGACGAGCGCGCGCGTTTCCGCGCGAGTCAGCGGGACGACTTCCTCGGCGTAAAAATCCCCGTGGGAGGCCTCATAGTAAGGCGCCTTCAGCAGGAGGCTCCGGTCCATCCCGCCCCCTTCGAACGGAAGGACGAAACCGTCGGCAAAAACCACTTTCTGAACCTCGATGCTCTTGAAGCTGTCGAAGACTTCCTCCGATACCCACCGGTAACCGCCCTCGATCTTGAGCCACTGGTCCGAATTCGCCAGGCTGAGGGTCTCGTGCGTCCTGATCTGATAGGCGGAAGGAGAACCCGGCTTGGAGGGTTCGATCTTCTTGACGTGAACCGTGGCCGTACCGCCATACTGCAAGTAGACGGTATCCGCAGGAGAATTGATGTCCTTCTGCGCCCAAAGGGACACGGTTACGGCCAAGCCGGCCGACAGCAATAAGATCCTCTTCACGACGGGGAATGCTATTTCAGTTCAAACTCGACGGTACCCTTGACATCCTGCGCGGAAGCGGCGACAAGGGCGCGGAAGGTGCCCTTCTCGGCCACCCATGCGTGCTTGTCCGCATCGAAGAAGCTGAGGGCCTCCTTGTCGATGGTGAAGCTCACATCGGCCTTCTGGCCGGGCTCGAGGCACACCTTGGCGAAGCCCTTGAGCTCCTTGGCGGGACGGCCCACGGAGGCCTCCACGTCGGCAATGTAGAGCTGGACGACCTCGGCGCCGGCGACGGAACCGGTGTTCGTCACGGGCACGGTCACCGTCACGGTGCCGTTCTCCTTCATCGACTTCTTGTCGATCTTCGGCTCGCCGAACGCGAAGGTGGTGTAGCTCAGACCGTATCCGAACGGGAAGAGGACGCCGCCGTGGATGTCATACCACCGGTAGCCCACGTAGATGCCCTCGGTATATTCCATGTCCATGATTGGCAGGCCCTCGAAAGTGCCGTCCCGGAGAATGCCGGGATACTGCTTTTCCGTCTGGACGGGATTGTCGGCATAAGAAACAGGGATGGTGAACGGCAGATGGCCGGAGGGATTCACGTCGCCGGACAGGACATCGGCCAGGGAATGGCCGGCCTGGGTGCCCAGGTACCAGTCCTGGACGATGGCGGGGACCTTCTCCACCCACGGCATCGCCACGGCGTTGCCGGAGATGTTCACCACCACGAGCTTGTCCGTCGCGGCGGCCAGCGCCTCGATGACGGCGTCCTGGCCGTACGGCAGGCCGTACTGGACGCGGTCCAGGCCCTCGGCATCCTGCCGGTCGGACTTGTTCAGGCCGCCGATGAAGATCACGTAGTCGGCGCCTTCCGCGGCCTTCACCGCATCGGCGATGAGGGTGGCCGCGTCGCGGGATTCGCGGAGATCCTGGCCGGTGGAGACACCGTTGTACTCACCGCCCACGTCGCCCACATAGCCGCGCTCCCAGACGACCTCGGCTTCCGGCCAGCGGGCCTTGATGCCGTCCAGCGGAGAGACTTCCAGTTTCGCCTTCAGCGAGGAGGAGCCGCCGCCCACGGTCATCATCTTGACGGCGTTCTCGCCCACGACGAGGATCTTGGCCGGCTTCGCGGCCATCGGCAGAAGCCCGCCGTCGTTCTTGAGGAGGACGATGGACTCGGCGCCGATCTTTCGGGCCGCGGCGTAATGCTCCGGCGAAGTCTGGCTGCCGAACGGACGGTTGCGGTCCATGGAGGTGCGGAAGATGAGGCGCAGGATCCGCTTCACGCGGGCATCCAGCTCCTCGGTGCCGATCTCGCCCTTCTGGATGGCCTCCTTGTAGGGAGCGGCGAGATAGTAGCTGTCATAGGCGTTGGTCTTGCCCATCGTGAGGCCGTCGGTCCAGGAACCGTATTCCAGGTCCACGCCGTGCTTCGCGGTCCCGAGCGTGTTGTGCACGCCGCCCCAGTCGCTGATCACCACGCCGTCGAAGCCCCATTCCCCGCGGAGTATCTTGTCCAGCAGGACCTCGTTGGAGCACAGGTGCTCATTGTTATAGAGGTTGTAGGCGGCCATGACGGACCAGGCGTGGCCCTTCTGGACCGCCGCCTTGAAGGCCGGGAGGTAGATTTCATACAGGGTGCGGTCGTCCACGATGGTGTTCGCCACGTGGCGGTTCACCTCGCTGTTGTTCAGCGCGTAGTGCTTCACGCACACCGCGACGCCGTTGGACTGCACGCCCTCGATGTAGGGAACCACCATCTCGCCCGCGAGATACGGGTCCTCGCCCATATACTCGAAGTTGCGGCCGTTCAGCGGGAACCGGTAGATGTTCACGCCGGGGCCCAGCAGCACGGTCTTGTTCCGGTAGCGGGCCTCTTCGCCGATGCTCTTGCCGTACAGGCGGGAGAGCTCGCGGTCCCAGGTGGCCGCCAGGCCGCTCAGGGCCGGGAACGCCGTGATGGAGTCGTTGGTCCAGCCGGCCTGGTCCCACTCGTCCCAGAGAACCTCCGCGCGGATGCCGTGGGGGCCGTCGGTGCACCACACCTCCGGAATGCCCAGGCGCGGCACGCCCGGAGAACTGAACTTGGACTGCGCATGGACCATCGCGATCTTCTCGTCGAGAGTCATCTTCGAGAAGGCGTCTTCCACCCGCGCCTCGAGGGGCTGGGCGTCGTCCAGGTAGACGGGAAGGTTCGATTTCTTCTGGGGGGCCTGCCCGCACGCAAGCGCGGCAAGGGCAAGGCCGATAAGGAGGAGAGATTTGCAGTTCATCGCGTTCAGCATTGTTAGTAACTTACAAATATACGAAAAAAGGTGTATTTTTGCATCAGGAAAAGTATGATCGACGCCTACCTCACCTATATCCGCGACATCCGGCGGTATTCGCCCCGGACACAGGCCATCTACGGCGATGTGCTGGCGGATTTCTCGCGGTTCTGCGAGGGGGAAGTCGTTGCGTCGCTCACCCCGTCGATGCTGCGCCGGTATGAGGCCGATTGCATCAACCGGGGCCTGAAGCCGCGGACGGTGCACCAGCACATGTCGGTCCTGAGCGGGTTCTGCCGCTTCCTGATGCAGAAAGGCGTCCTGAAATCCAACCCCGCCCGCAATGTCAAGCGCCCCAAGATGGAGAAACGGCTGCCGGAGTTCTATCAGGAAAAGTCGATGGATGAATACTTTAAGGCCACCGACCACTGGGCTGGGGAGGACGAATTGGACATCCTGCGCAGCTATGGACCGGCCCCGACGGACAAGACCGCCGTGGAGCTCTACCGCGCCCGCCTGCGCCGTCTCATCGTCAGCCTGCTCTTTGGGACGGGCATCCGCCGGGCGGAACTCATCGGCCTCCGGACGGACTCGTTCAACCCCGCCAGGCAGGTGCTTCGCGTCGTGGGAAAAGGCGACAAAATGCGAGAAATTCCGGTGGTCCCTTCACTTTGTCACGAAATTTGCTTATATTTGAATGCAGTTGAGTCGATGAGAGGCAGCGCGCCGCCCGCGGATGGCCCCCTCCTCGTGACGGAAAAGGGCAGGCCCCTGTACCCCAACTACGTGGACCGGACCATCAAGGCGGAACTCGACGGCTACGGCATCACCGGGAGGAAATCCCCCCACGTGCTCAGGCATTCGGTCGCCACGGCCCTCCTGGACGACGGCGCCGACCTGAACTCCATCAAGGAGATGCTCGGCCACGCGAACCTCGCCGCCACGCAGGTGTACACGCACAACTCCGTCGACCGGCTGAAGAAAGTGTATAACAACGCCCATCCCAGGGCAAAAAACGGAGGCTCAAATGATTAATGTGAAGTCCCTGAAGTTCGATGCAGATGAGAAGCTGCTCGCATTCGTGGAGAAGAAAGTCGGCAAGGTGGAGAAGTTCTTCGACAACCTCGGCGACATCGATGTCACCCTCTCCCTCTCCCCGGAACCCGAGAACAAGGTCGTCCGGCTCCAAACCCGCGTCCCGGGTGAAGACCTCGTGATCGAACGGAACGCCAAGACCTTCGAGGAGGCCGTCACCGAGGCGGCCGACGCGATGAAGGAAAAGATCGTCCGCGCCAAGGAGCGGCGCTTCGAGAAATAATCTTCGCAGATTTTCTGACGGCGGCCTTTCGGGGCCGCCTTTTTTATTTCACGGGCGTGAGGCCCAGCTCGGCGGCCTTTTCGCGCATCAGCGCGTCGGCGGCCTCGAAAGTGTTGGGGATGTCACCGTCCAGGATGGCGTTCTTGACGCACTCCTTGATCTGGCCGATGGTGTTGCAGGGACCGATGCCGAAGACCTCCATCACGTAGTCGCCGGTGATGGGGTTCTTCCAGTTGCGGATCTTGTCCTTCTCCTCCACCTCCACCAGTTTCTCCTTCACAAGCTGGAAGTTGCGGTGCAGGCGGGCGACCTTCGCGGGGTTCTTGGAGGTGATGTCCGCGTGGCAGAGAAGCATCAGGTCGTCGATGTCGTCGCCGGCGTCGAACAGGAGCCGCCGCACCGCGGAATCCGTCACCTCGTCGTCCACGAGGGCGATCGGGCGCAGGTGCAGGTTCACCAGCTTCTGCACGTACTTCATCTTCTCGTTCAGCGGCATCTTCAGGCCCTGGAAGATCTTCGGGACCATCCGGGCGCCGATGACCTCGTGCCCATGGAAGGTCCAGCCCTGGCCCGGCGCGTAGCGCTTGGACGCGGGCTTGCCGATGTCGTGCAGGAGCGCGGCCCAGCGGAGCCAGACGTTCGGCTCCCCTTCCTCGCTTTCCGCCACGTTGTCAAGCACTTGCAGGGTGTGGGAGAAGTTCTCCTTGTGGCCCTTTCCCTCGACGGTTTCCACGCCCTTGAGCTGCACCAGCTGCGGGAGGAACTGCTCCAGCAGGCCGGTTTCGTCCATCAGGCGGAAGGCCATCGACGGCTTCCGGGTGACAAGCATCTTGTTCACCTCCTCCACGATGCGTTCGGAGGAGAGGATCTTCATCCGGTCTTTCATCGCCCGCATCGCTTCCAGCGATTCCGGGACGATGGTGAAGGGGTGTTCAGGCGTGGAGAGCTGCGCGGCGAAGCGGATGGCGCGAAGCATGCGCAGCGGGTCGTCGCTGTAGGTCTGTTCGGGCTGGAGCGGGGTGCGGATGATGCCGGCCGCGAGGTCGCGGATGCCGCCGAAGGGATCGACCAGGGCGCCGAAATCCTCCTTGCACAGGCTGAAGGCCATCGCGTTGATGGTGAAATCCCGCCGCAGCTGGTCCTCTTCCAGCGTCCCGTCCTCCACGATGGGCTTCCGGGAATCGCGGTTGTAGGACTCCTTGCGCGCGCCCACGAACTCCACCTCGATGCCCTTGTAGTGCAGCATCGCGGTGCCGAAGTTGCGAAACACGCTCACGTTCGTATGGACCTTCGCCGCCACGGCTTCCGCGAGCGCGATGCCGCTCCCCTCCACGACGATGTCGATATCCGTGTTGGGGCGGCCCAGGAAGCAGTCGCGGACATAGCCGCCGATGACGAAGGCGCGCACCCCGAGGTCCGCCGCCACGTCCGACACCAGCTTGAAGACCGGCGCGTCCAGGTATCCTTCCGTTATCGTCGACATAGCATATCCTCCCAGAGCGGGGCCTTTTCCACGAAGACGAACCCGTCCGTGTGGCGCTCGAACATAAAGGTCTTCAATCCGTTGGTAATCACGATGTAACGCACGTCCAGCGCGTTGTTGTAGCGGATGGCCTGGTCCACCACCTCCTGCGTCAGTTCCACCTCCGGCCGCTTGCATTCGACCACCAGGAGCGGATGCGCCTGCCGGTCATAGACGACGAGGTCGGCCCGGTAATCGAGGCCGTTCCAGGTCAGGGAAACCTCGCTGCCCATCATATGCTCGGGCACCTTCATCCCCTCGTGCAGGACGGAGATGAACCACTGCCTGACCTCCTCCTCGGGGGTCAGCCGGACGCTCTTTTTCCGGAGCGGGTCCCAAACCATGTCGCTGTGAATCATACGCTGCAAAGGTAATAAGATTTCTGTCATTCCGAGCGAAGCGAAGGAATCTACTTGTGCGCTTTGCGAAGGGCCTTGCGGATAACCGGGAGAACGAGGTCCACGTAGCGCTGCATGCCGAGGTCCGTCAGGTGGATCGTATCGGCCGTGGTCTCGCCGTCCGGCATCGTCATCGCCGCGGCAGGAATGTAGAAAATCAGTTTCTCCCCCTGGCTCTGCAGGCGCTCGAAGAGGGCTTTCTGTTCAAAGTTCTTGTCCTCCACCTCCTTCCGGATGGCGCTGTCGAACAGCGTATGCGGGAAGATGACATCTTCGATGAAAATCACCGGCACGTCGGGATGCGCGTCGCGGAGGATGCGGAAGAATTCCTCGCCGTGCTCCTTGATCATCGGGGCGTAGGCGTTGGGCGCATAGTCCAGCACATACACGGCCGGATCGGGCACAGAGGCCATCAGGCGGGCGATTTCCGGATCCAGCAGGGCGTTCCCGCTGAAGCCCAGGTTGATGACTTCGCGGTCCAGGGCGCGGGAAATCATGCTGGTATGGGCCATGCCCGGACGGCTTGCGCTGCACCCTTGCAGGATGCTGGTGCCGTACATCACGACCGGGCGCTCCGTGCGCGGCGTCGCAGCGAGCGGCTGCTCCAGGGAGGCCCCTTCATCGACCCCGATTTCGAGGGAATCGACCCCGTCATACAGCGACAGGTACAGCATGTACTCCCGCCACTCCGGGGTCATGTTCTTGACCAGGCAGTCGGTGCTCGTCTTCTCCTGCGAGGGCCGTCCGACGCCGGCGGGACGCCAGACGCCGTCCACGAGGATGTAAAGGTCCAGCCCCCGGACGCCCGTCGGATTCATGTTCGACAGCCAGCTCCCGTAGGTCGATGTCCACCGCGCATGGATGGCCGTGGAGTTGGACCGGAAGCGGATGTACAAGCCCGCGCTCTGGGTGCCGAGGTACCAGACGGCGCCGCGGGAAACGCCCTCGAGGGCGGCCGGAAGCCGCTGGTAGCGGGTTTTCGTCGCATCGGACGCCTTTCCGTACACGGGGAAGGCCGATGCGTCCGTGAACACCTGGGCGGACAGGTTCAGCGCCAGGAAGGCGGCGGCGAGGAGGGTCAGGATCTTTTTCATAGCAGGGGGCCGGCGTAGATTTTCAGGACGGTATAGCGCAATTCCTCCGGAACGGAGGCGAGATGGGCTTCGAAGGCGGCCTTCTCCCGCGGCGTATAGCCGCCCCAGGAGTTGCCTTCCAGGTAGTCCGCGGCGATGCGGTTGTTCGGCCAGATCTTGTACCCGGCCCGGATGCGCCGGTCGATCAGGCCCGCCGTCTCGCGGCAGAAGGTGTTGACGGGAAGGTCCTGCCAAGGGGCGAGGTCCCCCGCCGTCACCGGGTCACAGACCGTATAGTGGACCCGGCCCTTGGGCTGGGTGATGCCGGTGAGGATGCTCTTCAGGTCCTCCCCGGGCTTCTTTGCGTAATAGCGGTCCCGCTCCAGGGCGGTCAGCTCCGCCGCTTTCAGCACGTCGCAGGGCTCCCATTCATAGGAGACGGCGAGCGGCACGATGTGCAGGTCCAGGATGTCGCCCGCCAGCGAGAACATCTTGATGATGCCCTGGTCCGTCGCGTCCACCCCGTCCTTCGTCCGCCCGTTCCGCTGGGCGATCCAGACGGACTCCCCCTTCTCGGTGATGGTCCACCGGATATACTCCGACAGGCGCACCGAACTGGTCAGGAACGCCCGCGGAGAAGAGACCGTCGTCGGCCGCTCCACCCGGAACATCTTGTTGGACTTGCCGAAATCCACCACCAGGCCGCCCTGCATCAGGTTCGCCCCGAAAGTGATCTCGGACGTCCGGAGACCGGCGCGGCGCAGCAGCACCTGCAGGAAAGCGGCGTCCATCACGATGTCGCGGTGGTTGGAAACGAAGAGATAGCTCACCGCAGGGTCCAGCTTCTCCATGCCCTCCACGGTCACCCCGTCGGTCGTCTTGTCCATCAGGGCCTCCACGACAGGCACCATGAAGCGGGCCTGGAAATCCTCCACCGTCCGGGAGGAGGTCAGGAGGCCGGCCACCTCCTCGAACGGCTTGTCCGGGAACAGGTAGCCGCACACCGCCCGGAATTCGGGATAGGCGACGAGGCGCTGCATCGCGGCGGGAATCTCCGCGTCGGTATAGGGACGGATGTCGTCAAACATGCTTCGGTCGGTTGTCGATGAATTTCACGGGTTTGCGGGACTTGGCGGGATACAGGATGGCCGCCACCTCCGCCGGAGGGCAGACCTCGATGCGGGGCGCCACCCGGATGCGGGAGCGGAAGCGGTCCTTGAGGTCCTTCACGGCGTCGAACTCCGGCTGGTACTTGAGGCCCAGCTTCACGAGCACGTCGTCCGTACCGGCATCGCTTTCGTCGACGATGACCACGTAGTTCTCCACATAGTCCGCATTGTCCAGCACGTCGTTCACGGCCGGCGGATAGAGGGTGGTACCCTTGAGCTTGATCATATTGTTCTTGCGGCCCACGAGCGGGGTGAGGCGGTATGACCAGCGGCCACACTTGCACTGCTCGGTGACCTTCGCGGCCATGTCGCCCGTGCGGAAGCGCAGGAGCGGCATCCCCTCGACGCCCAGGGTGGTGACCACGATCTCGCCCACTTCCCCGTCGGGCACCGGCAGGTTGTCCTCGCCGATGATCTCCACGATGATGAGCTCCGGATGGACGTGTCCGCCGCAGCCGTAGGGGCACTCGGAGAAGGTCGCGCCCATCTCGGTGGAGGAATAGGTCGCGAACAGCTCCACGTCCCATTTCTCCTTGATCCGGCGGCCCAGGAGGTTCAGGTCGAACTGCTGGTCCCGCAGGCCCTCGCCGATGCCGATGATCCGCCGGACCGAGGAATTCTTGTAGTCGATGCCGTGCTCCTCCGCGTACTGGATCAGGCGCAGGATGAAGGACGGGACGCACATGATGGTGTCCGGCTTCAGCCGCTGGATGGTGTCCCACTGCAGTTCCGGGATGCCGTTGCCCACGCGGATGATGCTGGCGCCGAGCTTCCGGATGCCCAGGAAATAGGCCAGGCCCGCCATGAAGCGCTTGTCGATGGTGGTCATCAGCTGGACGATGTCCCCGGGCTTCACGCCGGCGCAGGCGAAGGATTTCTCCTCGTTGAACGCGAGGCGGTCCAGGTCCTTGTCCGTGCAGCCGAAGGTCACGGGGTCCCCCAGCGTGCCGGAGGTCGTGACGTAATCCACGATCTTCTCCTTGGGGCAGCACAGGAAATCGTCGTTGAACAGCTGCAGGTCCTTCTTTTCGGTGAAGGGAATCTTCACCAGGTCCTCCAGCGTCCGGATCTTCGCGATGTCGATGTGATAGCTCTCGAACATCCGCTGATAGTACTTCGAATGTCCGGCCAAGTATTGCAGGGCCTCCGCGAGGCGCCCTTCCTGATAGGCCTTGATGGCTTCGGGCCTCTGGAACTCAATGTCTTCCATAGTCGATCTCTGCTATCCAATCGAGGAACTCGGCCTGCCAACGGGCCGTTTCCTCCGTAAATTTCTCTTTGTCGGCGCCGAACCCGTGTCCGCCCACGTGGTAGCGGATGGTGCGGTGCGTCACGCCCTTCTCCGTCAAGGCTTCGTCCAGCAGGTCCGCATTGCGCGGGTCCACCACCGGGTCGTCGTCGCAGCGGAGGAGGAACACGGGCGGCGTGTCAGGACGCACGTGGCACTCCAGCGAGAGGGAGTCCCGCATCACCTGGTTGCCGGTCCTTCCGTCGCCCAGCAGACCGCGCCGGGAACGGGCGTGGGTGCTGGGATCGCGCATGGACACGACCGGATAGATGGGCGCGACGAAATCCGGGCGCAGGGGCGTTCCCGCCGCGCGCTCCGTGAAATCCGTCCCGAAAAACTCCGCCGCCGACATCACCAGGTGTCCGCCCGCGGAGAAGCCCATCGCCCCCACCGGACCGTCGTACTGCCGCCGGACCAGGGTGATGGCCCGCTGCAGGTCCGCGATCATGTCCGGATGGCGGTTGCCGCCGAACACGGCCCGCGTATGGAACGTGAAATTGAACCAGCCGCCCGTGCGGTACAGGAGCACGTAAGCGGCGAAGCCCTCGGAGGCGAGCCACTCGCCGACCAGCTCGCCTTCCCCTTCCTTGTCCAGCCAGAAATAGCTGCCGCCCGGGCACACGACCACGGCGGCCTTCGGCTCGCCTTCCGGCAGATAGGCCGTCAGCGTGGAACCGGCGTGCACGGACGTGCCTTCCCAGATCTTCACGGTCTGGGCCTGCAGGGCCGTGCCGAGCACGAGGAAAAGAAGGGTCAGGATTCTTCGCATCTCCCGCAAATATAAGTCAAATTCTCCGGAACGCCCGCACAGCGGGCGGCCGTCAGGTACTTTTCTTCGTCTTCCTCGTAGGCCGTCACCTGCATCTCGGGATGCGTCAGGGCCGCCAGGAGGGCATAGACGCCGCAGCCGGCTTCCGGGATGACGAGCGAATCGCCCGTCAGGGCATCGACCTGGGCGAGGGTTTCCGGCGTCAGGACGCGGCGGCATTCCACATCGGCGTCATGCCCCTTGTACAGGTACTGGTATCGGACATAGGTGGCGTTGTACGCCGCCGTCTCGCGTTCGCGGCGAATGCGGTTATATTCCCGTTCGTAATCGTGACGGACCTTCCGCGTGAACGCGGCGATGTCGCCTTCCGGCACCTCGAACCGCTCGCCCACTTCCATATACAGCCCGGCCCTCCGCAGCAGGAAATCATGCTTGGGCAGGGCGTAGCCGAAACCGTGGATATACAGCGGCAGGATGGGCAGGCCCAGTTCCCGGGCCGAGACAAAGGCGCCCCGGTGGAAGCGCTGGATCCGGCAGTCCAGGCTCCGCGTGCCCTCCGGGAAGATGACGATGGAGTAGCCCCGCGCCACGAGGTCTTTCATATGGGCCAGGTTCTTCTCCAGCCCTTCCATCACCGGATAGAACTCCGCCTTGCGGATCAAGTAGCCGTAGAACGGGCTGTTCCAGACCCATTCGTTGGTCAGGAGGATGACCTTCGGATGCAGGGCGATGATGGGCAGGATGTCAAAGTGCGACTGGTGGTTGCAGATATACACGGCTGGCTTGGAGAAATCCTCCCCGTGCGGGTTGGAAAGCGTGTACGGGCAGCCCGGGATGGCCTTCATCGCCAGCCGCGCCGTCTTCATCAGGCCACGGCGGTACTTTTCCCGCTTCCGGGGCGTGGGACCGCCCAGGAACAGGAAGAAGGTCCATACGGTCAGGACCAGCATGGCCAGCAGGAACACGACAAAGATATACCCGGTCCGGAGGGATCGTCCCAGCGTCCAGGCCACCTTGCGCGGCTGGCCTTTCTTCGTCGTCAGGAAGCGGAACACCAGCGGCGGCAGGTAATAGGCCATCGCCACCACCGTGAACATGCCCACGATGGTCACGGCCGCCAGCGACCGCAGGGCCGGATGCTTCGCCACGATGAGGGCGCCGATGCCGATGAACATGATGAGGGCCGACAGGACCACGGCGTTCTTGAACGACCGCAGGATCTTCTTGCCCGTCGCGTACTCGTACATCAGCCCCTCGGTGATGAAGATGGAGTAATCGTCTCCTTGACCGAAGATGAAGGTCGCGAGGATGATA
This sequence comes from uncultured Bacteroidales bacterium, assembly GCA_900316525.1. GTDB lineage: Bacteria > Bacteroidota > Bacteroidia > Bacteroidales > UBA932 > Cryptobacteroides. The sequence continues at coordinate 45,744 of ONDF01000013.1, read as the reverse complement.
TTGACGATGTTGAACTGCAGGCCGAACAGGCGCATCGTCCCGAGGATCCAGATCCAGCCCACCGCCAGCGGCAGGAAGGCGGTGACGCCCATCGTCAGCCCCAGGGACAGGCACAGGAAGAAGAAGACGATGACGCTGCACAAAAGCCCGATCCGGTCGAAATCCTCCGACAGCATCCGCGCCAGCGTGCCGGATACGTCGTCCTGCGTAAAGCAGAACGCTCCCTCAGGCAACGCCGCCCGCAGTGCCTCCACCTCATTCCGGGCTCCTCCGCCATTCCCGGCGGTTCCTGAGCTTGTCGAAGGATGACCGGGAATCTCCTTCACCTTCAAGTAATTGACCACCTGCACCTGATCCTCCCCCGGCAGGTACATCGCCGTTCCCAGCGTGCCGGTAACAGGGGCGAAAAAGTCCACTTCCTGAACGGTCCAGTCTTCGTCCAGCAGGTCGAAGAAAGGCTGGAAGGCATGGGCCGTGAAACCGGCCTTCAAACCGGCGTCGATGATGCGGCCCGACAGGTCGGGATGCGCCTCCAGGAAGGCGTTCCAACGGGCCAGACGCTTCGCCTGCTCCTGCTTCGAAGGCAGGAACGTGCCCAGGCCGGAGAAGTCGGTCGCTGAGCTTGTCGAAGCAACCGGCGTACCGGCGGAGACAACGGCTTGAAGCGCTTCGTTGCACTGCAGCGCCTCCTCCGCCGTCGCGCCGGACGCGACCACATACACCGTCGAAGCGCCATCGGCCGAGGCGCCCATTTCCTCCAGGAGGGCGAAACCGCGCTCCTGCTCCGGCGTCATGTAGTTGATGTGGTGCATGTCCGCGTCGAAGGAGATGCCCCGGCTGAGCCAGAACAGGACGGCCGTGAGGGCCAGGAAGCCGATGAAAACCCACCTGCGGGCCTTCGGGGCCAGGTGGATGTGCCGGTCGAAGTCCAGTTTGACGGTGTTCCGGGGCCGGGAGGCCGCCGGCACGAGGACCGGCAGGAACACGAGCACGAACAGGATCGTCCCCACCAGCATCATCGCGCCGATGAAACCGAAATCGTGCAGGGCCTCGGCCTTCAGCAGGAGCAGCGACAGGAAGGCGCCCACGGTGGTGATGTTGCCCACCAGGAGCGGATTGACCTGGTCCGCGAGGGCCTTGCGCTTGTCCGGCTGGTATTTCAGGTGGTCCACATAGTGGAGCGGATAGTTCACGGCGATGCCGATGATCATGGACCCGATGCCCAGGACGATCAGCGACACCGAACTCTTGAAGAGGGCGATGATCCCGAGGGCGAACAGGGCGCCGGCGAGGATGGACACGAGGATCCAGCAGACGTCCGTGAAGCGTTTATAGCTGAGCCACAGGACGATGCAGATGAGAAGAGCCGCGAGGGCCAGAGCCAGGAAGGAGTCTTTCTTGATGCGGGAGGCATTCTCCACGGCCACCTCCGGACCGCCTGTCGAGGTGATGCGGAGGTCCGGGAACTGCGCCGCCGTCCGCGCCTTGACCGTGTCCGTCAAGGCTTTCAGTTCCGCATTCCGACCGGATTCGGTACTGCCGAAAGGCGAATTGAACAGGACGACGCCGGTACGGCCGTCTCCCGTGAACAGGAAGCCGTCCTCCACCCGGCTTTTCGTCGCCGGATTCAAGGCCTCCAGCCGCTGTAGTACCGGGGAGAACAGGCCCAAAGGATCGCTGCGGAGGTATTGGGAGGTAAAGCTCGAGCCCATGGAGTAGAAACTCCGCTCGTTCTCCGCCATCCGCGCCTCCAAAAAGCTGGGAACGGCCAGGAGGGAGTCCATGCGGGCATAATCGGCCTCCGTCAGGAAATAGGGCCAGTGGGTGCGGATGAAGCCGAAGACCTCCTCCACGGCGCCCGCGTCGGCGGAAACCTGGAGGTCCGGGACGAGCGCGGCGGTGTCGGCCTCGGCCCAGAGGTCGCCGAAGGCCGTCATCGCGTCCATCACGCGGTCGGGATCCTCCGTCTCGGATTCGAAGAAAACGGCCATCCGGTCCTGCCCGAGGCGGTTGTAGACGTCGGAATAGCGCTTGCTTTCCTCGCTCTGCGGCAGGAAAGCGGAGATGTCCTCCTCGTAGTGCATCCGCAGGGCGGACAGGGTGCAGAGGCCCAGCAGGACGCCCATCAGGGTGATGGCCAGCCCTTTGCGCGCCGACAGCCAGTCGTAGATATGCAGGACGAGCTTTTTCATCGGCCCAGGAGCATCCGGGGATAACCATAGACCAGGGCGAGCACGCACAGGACAGTGTTCAGCACGCTGATCCGGAAGAAATCGGCGAAGGGCCGGAAATGGGACACGCGGTCCTCGGGATAGTACACCCGCACCGGGACCGGGACGATCCGGAGGTTCTTCCAGGCGGAGAAGACGAGGAGCGCGAGTTCCGCCTCATACCGGGCGGTCAGGAGTTTCAGGGACGGGAGGTCCTCCAGCGGGTATACGCGGAAGCCCGTCTGCGTATCGGGAAGTTTCCGTCCGGTCTGGACGGTGAACCAGAAGTTCGAGAACTTGTTCGCGAAGGTGTTGCCCGAAGGCATTCCCTCCGCCGTGAGGTTGCGGCTGCCGATGACGAGCGTCCGCTCCCCCGCCGCAGCGACGAGCGCCGGGATGTCGGCGGGATCGTGCTGGCCGTCCGCGTCCAGCGTCACCGCGAAGCGGTAACCCTGCTTCCGCGCGGCTTCCAGGCCGGTCTTAAGCGCGTGGCCCTTCCCCCGGTTGGTTTCGTGCCGCAGGATCCGGATGTCCAGGTCCTTCAACTTTTCCTGCGTATCGTCCGTGCTGCCGTCGTCCACCACGAGCACCGGCAGTCCCTGCCGGAGGACGCCGCGGACCACGTCCGCGACCGTCCCGCCGTTGTTGAACGTCGGGATGACGGCGCAGATATGACGGGGATCGGTCACGCCACGGTCAGGCTCATTTTGGCACAGAGGGTTTCTCCGGAGAGGATTTCCACCGTCCGCTCGCTTCCTTCCCCGCCCAGGTTGAACCGGAGTTCCATCCCTTCCGCCGGGATGATCGGGCTCGTGAACTTGATGTTCTTCGCCCCCACGAGTTGCACATTCCCCATCAGCTCCAGCGCGATCTCCACCAGGCACACGCCCGGCGTGATGGGATACCCGGGGAAGTGCCCCTTGTAAACGGGGCTTTCCGGCAGCAGGCGGATGGTTGCGCCGGCCGCATCGACCGCGATGGTCTCGTAGAGGATTCCCTGCAGCATCTTACTGTTTTTCAAAGAGTTTGGCATCCACGGGCCGGTTCACGACGAAGTCCTTGAACTCCAGCTGCGTCCAGTCGCCGTCCGGCGTGATGAGGAGGGCGGACCGGATCCGGAGGGACTGCTTGTCGGCATGGACGATGATTTCCCGGAACAGGGACTTGAGGTCCCGGCGGACCGGCACCAGCTTCACGGCGAGGTCCTCCCCTTCCAGGGCGGTCGCAGTGAAGTCCTTTTCCGTGGGCATCCGGAAGCGGCGGCCGGCGATGGCCAGTTCCCCACTGGAGACGAACACGCTCGGATAGGGCTTCAGCACTTCCCAGCGGATGCGGTCGGGGCTCGCAAGGACCATCCGGCCTTCGCTCTTGAGGTCCTTCGTGAGCATCGAACTGTGCCGCGTCTGGGTGAAGGACGCCTGCAGCGTCTCGTAGGTATTGGCCGCCTTCAGGCGGTCCAGGATGTTCTCCTGGGCCGATGCGGCGAGCGCCAGCGCCAGGCCGGCCAGTATGAGGAGCCAGCGTTTCATCGGGCGATCAGGACACAGCCGGAAATGACCAGGAACACGCCGATCCACTGCATCCAGTTCACCTGTTCATGGAACACGAGGATGGCGGCCACCATCCCGAACGCATAGCTCAGGCAGGACAGCGGATATGCGATGCTGAAGGGGAAATGCTTCAGGATATACAGCCACAGCACCGTGGCGACGCCGAAGGAGATGCCGCACAGCAGGAACCACCAGTTGGTGAGCTGGCTCTTGAAGAAGGACCAGGTCCAGCTGAAAGGCCCCGACGCGGCCAGGCCCAGCTTCAGCAGGACCTGCCCTCCGCAGAGGAACACGCTTTGCGTGACGGCAAGGATGACGAGTTTCCACATAATTATACAAAAATACGGAATCCCCCTCACAAATGCAAAAAACGGGCGGTCCCGAAGGGCCGCCCGTCAGATTCTCAGGGAACCGGATTATTTCTTCTTGCCGAAGAGACCGCCCAGCACGCTGCCGGCGATGCTGCCGAGCACGCTGCCGCCGGTACCGGCCGGCTGTGCGGCGGGCTTGTTGCCGCCGAGCACGCCGCCGAGGACGCTGCCCAGGATGCTGCCGCTGCTGCCCTTGAGGGTGAGGAGCACGTCGTTGAGGTCCACATCGCCGTCACCGTCCTGGTCCTTGATGATGTTCTTCAGGCCGCCCATGATCTTGGGGATGAAGGCGAGGAGCGCGGCGCCGGCGGCGCCGAGCTTGAGCTTGGAGAGGACGTTGGAGTTGAAGATGTTGCCGGCGAGCGCCGTGACCGGGCTCTTGGCCGCGTCGGCCTGGCCGGTCAGGAGAGCCTTGATCTGGTCGAGGCCGCCCGGGGCCGTCGCCGTCTTGGCGAGGGAGCCGAGGATGGAGTCGGAAAGACCGCCGAGGACCTGCTGCTGGAGGTTCTGGGGAATCTGGATGTTGCTGCCCGCAACATTCTTGGTCACCTGCTGGAGGATGATGTCACTGAGATTCATACTGTATTGATTTAGTGTTTTGTGTGTTCAGTCAGGCAAATATAATGAAAAAACGGACACAATCTCCGCAGGATACAAAAAAAAAGACAACCTTTCGGCTGTCTTCATGGCTGGTACACTCTCAGGGGCTCGAACCCTGGACCCGCTGATTAAGAGTCAGCTGCTCTACCAACTGAGCTAAGAGTGCATTTCAGTATGTCCGGAAGACTCGCTTCCTTTTGTGACCCGTTCGGGGCTCGAACCCGAGACCCCAACATTAAAAGTGTTGTGCTCTACCAACTGAGCTAACGAGTCCTCCTTGTTTTCCCAAACGGGATTGCAAAGGTAGTCATTATTTTTGATTCCGCAAGGATTTTTTTAATTTTTTTCGGAAGAAAATTCCTTGATCCGCTGCTCCTCGGAGAGGCGGCAGACGAGGAGGCGGTCTGCCGATTCCGCAACGATGTACCCTTCAAGGCCTTCCACCACGACGGTCTTTTCGCCGGCCGTGTGGACGAAGCAGTCCTTGCAGCCGAACAGGCGGACGTCGCCGCCCACGACGGTGTTTCCGTCGGCGTCGGGTTCGATGTGCGTCTTGATGGATCCCCAGCTTCCCAGGTCGCTCCAGGCGAAGTCCCCGGCGACGACGTAGATGTTGCGGGACTTCTCCATCACGGCATAGTCGATGGAAATCTTGTCGCAGGTGGGGAACAGTTTCCGCAGGACGGACGCCTCCGCATCGGTGAACAGCGCGGGAGCGATGGTGTCCATCACGCCGGCGATCTGCGGCGCGTAGGCGCGCAGCTGGCGGGTGATGGTCTTCACGTTCCACACGAAGATGCCCGCGTTCCAGAAGTAATGGCCGTCGGCGAGATAGGCCTCCGCCGTCGCGGCGTCGGGCTTTTCCTTGAAAGCCGATACTTTCACGACCTCCCCGGGCGCGGCTTCGGCCGCATGGATGTAGCCGTAACCCGTCTCCGGGCGCGTCGGGGTGATGCCCACGGTGACGATGGCGTCGGTCCCCTCCGTCGCGGCGAGTGCCTTCCGGATGGCGTCGGCGAACGCGTCGGTCTTGAGGACCAGGGCGTCCGCCGGGGTGACGACGATGTTGGCGGCGGGATAGCGCTGGGCGATCTTCCAGCAGGCGTAGGCGATGCAGGGGGCCGTGTTCCGGGCCTCCGGCTCCGCCAGGATCTGGTCCGCCGGGATGTCCGGCAGCTGTTCCCGGACGATATCCACATACTTCTCGGAGGTGACCACCCAGAATCTGTCCGGGGCGCACACCGGCAGGAAGCGCTCCACCGTCAGCTGGATGAGCGACTTCCCCACTCCCAGGACGTCGATGAACTGCTTCGGACGTTCCGGCGTGGAGAGCGGCCACAGGCGGCTGCCGATGCCGCCGGCCATGATGACGACGTGGGTATCCATCATAATTTGGAATAATTTTGAATTAAGCGGCTGCAAGTTAGTTATTTTTCACCGAAAAACCTTACCTTTGATTTCCAAAGACCTCATTCTATGAAAAAGAACTTACTACTCCTTCTTGCCATCGGCGCGCTCCTCGCCACCGCGTGCAAGACCAAAACCACCCCTGCCGTCCTGAAGACGGACGTCCCCGCGCGTCCGGCCGGCCAGGAGAACGTCATCGGCCTTCGGACCGAGCCCCTCGAGACCGTCCGCATCGGCGTCGTCGGCCTCGGCATGCGCGGCGGGGACGCCGTGGAACGCCTGACCTACGTTCCCGGCGCCGTCGTCACCGCCCTCTGCGACGTCGTCCCCGAGCGCGTGGCCGAAAGCCAGGCCGTCCTCGCCAAGCGAGGCATGCCCGCCGCCAAGGAATACACCGGCGCGGAAGACGCCTACAAGGCGCTCTGCCAGCAGGAGGACCTCGACCTCGTCTACATCTGCACCGACTGGAGCCACCACGTGCCCGTCGCCCTCTGCGCGATGGAGAACGGCAAGCACGCCGCCGTCGAAGTGCCCGCCGCGGGCACCCTGGAGGACATCTGGGCCCTCATCAACACCTCCGAGCGCACGCGCAAGCACTGCATCATGCTGGAGAACTGCTGCTATGACTTCTTCGAGCTGAGCACCCTGGCGATGGTCCAGGCCGGCGCCATCGGCGAGCCCATCCACGCGGAAGGCTCCTACCAGCACAACCTGGATCCTTTCTGGAAGGCCTACTGGGACAACTGGCGCCTCAAGGAGAACCAGCAGCACCGCGGCGACCTGTATCCCACCCACGGCCTCGGTCCCGTGTGCCAGGTGCTCAACATCCACCGCGGCGACCGGATGAAGACCCTCGTGGCGATGGACACCGAGCCTTTCAACGGCGCGAAGATGTCCGAGAAGCTGTATGGCAAGCCCGACGCGACCTTCGCCGCCGGCGACCAGACGACCACCCTCATCCGCACCGAGAAGGGCAAGACCATCCTCGTGGAGCACGACGTGATGACCCCGCGTCCTTACAGCCGCATGTACCAGGTCGTGGGCACGGACGGCTATGCCGCCAAGTACCCGGTCTCGATGCTCTGCTTCCGCGAGTTCGAGGAAGGGCAGCCGGTGGACGCCCACACCGTGGGCACGGAGAAAGTGTACCGCGGCGCGGCGGCCGACGAAATGCTCGAGAAGTACCCGAGCCCGATCCTCACGCCCGAACTCGTGGCCCTCGCCAAGGAAGTGGGCGGCCACGGCGGCATGGACTACATCATGGACTACCGGATGGTCTACTGCCTGCGCAACGGCCTGCCGCTGGACATGGACGTGTACGACCTCGCCGAATGGTGCTGCGTCACCCCGCTGTCCCGCCTCTCCCTGGAGAACGGGAACATGCCGGTGGAAGTCCCCGACTTCACCCGTGGCGCCTGGGACCAGCTGAAAGGATTCTCCTACGCTTTCGCCGAGTAGGAATTACAGACTGTCGATATACGCCTTCATCTGCGGCACCTTGGCGTAGGCCGCGTGGAAGAGGGCGACTTGATTCCGTGTCCGGACCAGGTTATGGTCCGGATACTTGATTTTATAGTACGTGTCGCCGTTGATGTAGTCCGCGAAGAAGCGGACGGCCTGCATGTACGGGAAGAGGCAGGCTGCGTACGGGAGGTTCTCCTTCTCGACGGGCGTGAGGAACACTTTGGCGGATTCCACATAGCCCTTGGTGAAGGCCTCGAAGATGTCCATCTTGAAATCGACCTTCTCCACGGCCGGGTCGTCCTCGGCCACCGTGTTCGCGGCCGTGCGGAGGAAGTCGCCGAAGTCGGAGAAGACGAACGACGGCATCAGGGTGTCCAGGTCGATGACGCAGAGGATGTTGCCCTCCTTGTCGAACATCATGTTGTTCACCTTCGTGTCGCAGTGGCAGATGCGCTTGGGGAGGACGCCCTCGCGATACAGGCGCTCCGCCTTGCACATCTCCTCCTCATAGGGCTTGAGGTCCGCCAGGATGGCCTGCACCTCGGGTTCCGCCATGCGGCCCACCGGATCGGCGGCCACGGCCTCGGCGAGCTGCCGGGCGCGGAGTTCCATGTTGTGGAAGTCCGGGATGGTCTCCCCCAGCGTGTCCGGGATGTCGGCGAGCATCGCCTCGAACTGGCCGAACGCCTTGCCGGCGTAGTACGAATACTCCGGATTCACGGTCTCGTAGGTGAAGGCGTCCTTGATGAACACGGACACCCGCCAGTAGGTTTCCCCGTCGGTCCAATAGGTCTTGCCCGTTTCCTTGCAGGGGATGAAGGTGAGGACTTTCCGGTCGATGTCCGGGTCCCCGGCGAGCTTGCGGCGGATATGGGCCGTCGCGCAGTCGATGTTGTGCTGGAGGAGGTCCACATCCTTGAAGATCGCGTTGTTCACGCGCTGGAGGACATAGTTGTCCGGACCGTCGGTCTTGACCAGCATGGTGTCGTTGATGAGGCCGTTGCCCAGGGGCTTGATCTCCCGGATCCCGCCCTTCACGTCAAACCGGGCGACGATGGCTTTGAGTTCTTCGATGGATTTCATGGCCTTAGATGTTCGGGGTTTCCCAGACTTTGGTTTCGGTGCAGCGGGCCATCACGCCGAGGCCGCCGCAGGAGAGGCGGAAGTCGCCGGCTTCCAGGCGCCACTTGCCGTCGGCACCCACGAAAGCGAGCTCGTAGGCCGGAACCACGAAGGAGACGGTCTTGGTCTCGCCCGGCTCCAGCGCCACCTTCTCGAAGCCGCGGAGGCGCTTGACATCCGGGATGAGGGAGGCGACGAGGTCAGAGCTGTACAGCAGGACGGCCTCCTTGCCGGCGCGGTCGCCGGTGTTGGTGACCTTGACGGACACCTTCAGCTCGTCACCGGCCTTGAAGTCCGCCGGGCTCTCCAGCACGAGGTCGCTGTAGGCGAAGCTCGTGTAGCTGAGGCCGTGGCCGAAGGCCCACTGGACGTCCATGATGGCGTCGTAGTTGTAGGCGCCGTCCATCACCTCGCGGTGCTCGGAAACCTTGTAGTCGTAGGTATGCAGGGAGTTGATGTACTTGGGATAGGTGAACGGGAGCTTGCCGGAGAAGTTCTCGTCGCCGGCGAGGAGGGCGGCCAGGGCGTCGCCGCCGTAGTTGGACGGGAGCATCACGTCCACGACGGCCTTCGCGAGCGGCTCGATGTCGCCGATGATGCGCGGACGGCCCTCGTTCAGCACGAGGATGACGGGCTTGCCGGTGGCGGCGAGCTTCCGGACGAGTTCCTTCTGGTTCCCGGAGAGGTTCAGGTCGTTCATATTGCCGGGCGTCTCGCAGTAGGTGTTCTCGCCCACGCAGGCGATGATGACATCGGCCCCGCGGGCGGCAGCGACGGCCTTGTCGATGCCGGAGGCGTTCTCGCTCTGCCAGCTGCCGAAGGCATTGTCATACTCCACGCCGGGGACGTAGGCAACCTTCTTGAAACGGGCCTGCAGGGCTTCCAGGATGGTGTTGTACTGCGGGACGAAGGCGTCGCCCTCGCCCTGCCAGGTATAGGACCAGCCGCCGTTCAGGGTGCGGAGGCTGTTCGCGTTCGGGCCCGTCACCAGGATGCGTTCGGTGCCCTTGAGCGGCAGGATACCCTCGTTCTTGAGGAGCACCTCGGACTCGACGGCGGCGTCATAGGACTGCTTCGCGAAGGCCTCGGAGGCGAACTCCGGATACTCGTGCTCCCAGGTCGGGTTGTCGAACAGGCCCAGGCGGACCTTCAGGCGGATCACGCGGCGGGCGGCGTCATCGACGCGCTCCATCGGGATGCGGCCGTCCTTCACCAGGCCGATGATGACGTTGCAGCACTCGGGATCGTACGGGTCCATGATCATGTCGATGCCGGCGTTGATGCCCATGGCCACGGCCTCGGCCTTGTCGGCCGCCACGTGGTCGCGGGTGAAGAGGTTGTCGATGTCGGCCCAGTCGGTCACCAGCATGCCGTCCCAGTTCAGCTGCTCCTTCACCCAGCCGGTGAGGAGGGTCTTGTTGGCGTGGGTGGGGATGCCGTTGATGGAGGCGGAATTGACCATCGCGGTCAGCGCGCCGGCCTGGAAGCACTCCTTGAACGGACGGAAGTATTTCTCGCGGAGGTCGTTCTCGGCGATGTAGGCCGGGGTGCGGTCCTTGCCGGTGTGCGGCACGCCGTAGCCCATGAAATGCTTGATGCTCACGGCCACGTTCTCCAGGCCGATGTGGTTGGGATCGGAACCCTGCAGGGCGATCGTCTCCACGCGGGCCATCTCGGCCTGCAGGTACGGATCCTCGCCCCAGCTCTCCCACTGGCGCGGCCAGCGCGGGTCACGGCCGAGGTCCATCACCGGGGAGAACACCCACGGGCACTGCGCGGCGCGGGTCTCGTAGGCCATCGCGTGGCCCATCATCTGCGCGTAATCGCGGTTGAAAGTGGCTCCAAGGTTGATTTCCTGCGGGAAGAAGGTGCCGTCGGTCAGGTAGGAGGCGCCGTGGATCATGTCCAGGCCGTAGATGCACGGGATGCCGATGTTCTTCATCGAGCTCTCCTGGATCTTGGAGATGTAGTCGGCCGTCTTCACGCGGTCGAAGGAATGGCCCTGGAGCACGTTCAGGACGGAGCCGACCTTGTACTTGCCGAAAAGGACGTCCATCTTCGCCGGGTCCACGTCGTCGCGGGTGTCGTTCGAGATGTAATCGATGGTGATCTGGACCATCTGGCCCACCTTCTCCTCCAGGGTCATCCCCTTGAGGACTTGTTCGACTTTGGCCTCCACGGCGGCATCGGGCTCGATGGCGGGGAGGACGGCGGGGGTTTTGCTTCCGCACGCGAGAGCGGCCGCGGCGGCGAGGGCGAAGGCCGAGGCCTTCAGCAGGTTCTTGCAGAGATTCATCGTATCTTGGTTTCAGTTTTTTCCAATTCTCAAAGATAGGGATTATTTGCATTTCGTGCAAAAAGGGGCTACATTTGTAATTGTCCCCACCCTGGAGCCTATGACTGACCGCCAAGCCGAACTCATCGAACTCATCCACAAGGAAGTGAAGCCCGCCCTGGGCTGTACCGAACCCATCGCCGTCGCCCTCGCCGTCGCGAAGGCCGTGGACATCATCTCCGAGAACTGCTCGCACTGCGGCGACTGCCCCCTCTGGCGGCAGACGGCCGATTTCCGCATCGCCGTGGAAGTGAGCGGCAACATCCTCAAGAACGGGATGGGCGTGGGCATTCCCGGGACCGGGATGGTGGGCCTGCCCATCGCGGCCGCGCTCGGCGCCGTGTGCGGCGACCCGGCCCGCGGACTGGAGGTTCTCCAGGGCGTCACGGACGGCGCCGTCGCCCGCGCCAAGGAACTCGTCGCCGGGAAGCGCGTCACCATTTCCGTCGCCGATACGGACCATCTCCTGTACGTAAAAGCCACCGTGTCGATGGGCGAAGGCATCCGGGCGTCGGCGGAAGTCCACCCCCACGCCTACGCCGTCATCGAGGACGACCACGACAAGATCGTGGAGACCAGCTTCGCGGACCGCATCCTGATGAGCTCCGAATCCGGCGCGGCCGTCAAGGACCGCGCCACGCTGGATTACGGGCTGACGGTCCGGGAGATCTACGACTTCGCCTGCACGGCCGATTACGAGGACATCAAGTTCATCCTGGACGACCGCACGCTGAACCTCGCCCTCGCGAAGGAGGGCCTGGACGGCGACTACGGCCTCCGCGTGGGCAAGGCCATCCGCGAGAACCAGCTGGAAGTGTTCGGCGACGACCTGATGAGCTATGCGATGGGCCTCACCGCCGCGGCCTCCGACGCCCGCATGGCCGGCTGCACGCTCCCTGCGATGTCGAACAGCGGCAGCGGCAACCAGGGTATCACCGTGTCGATGCCCATCATCGCCTACGCGCTCAAGTACGGCGTCGCGGACGAGCCCCTCGCCCGGGCGCTCATCCTGTCGAACCTCGTCGCCATCCATATCAAGGGATTCCTGGGCAAGCTCTCCGCCCTCTGCGGCTGCGTGGTGGCCTCCACCGGCTCCGCCTGCGGCATCGTCTACCTCCAGGGCGGCACCTATGAACAGGTGTGCGCCGCCATCAAGAACATGATCGGCAACATCACCGGGATGGTGTGCGACGGGGCCAAGGTCGGCTGCGCGATGAAGGTCGCCTCCGGCGTCTCCAGCGCCATCCAGTCCGCCGTCCTCGCCCTCCGCGGCACCTGCATCCCCTCCACCGACGGCATCATCGAGGACGACATCGAAAAGACCGTCCGCAACCTCGGCGCCATCGGCTCCGTCGGCATGCAGGCCACGGACAAGATGATCCTCGATATCATGCTGTGCAAGTAGCACAGCATGATGTCCAGTCCACGTTACCCCCTCCCTAAATCCCTCCCCTCGGGGGAGGGACTTACTCTCGCCCTACGGGCTCAAAAAATCCTTCGTCGGTCTTCGACCTCCTCAGGATGACAGTCAGAACTTGAACTTTCCGCCGAGGCGGAAGAGGGCGTCCCACCAGCGGGTAGGAAGGATGGCGTGTAGGAAAAGGAGGGTGCCGGCGCCGAAGCCGACGCGGTAGCGGGCGCGGGGCCGCCGGCTGTTCACGGCCTTGGAGATGGCGCGGGTGACCACCGAAGGGTTGGAGAGAAGGCGCATGGAATAGGCCTTGCGCATCGTCTCGGATTCGCGGAGGCCTTCCGCCTCGTAGGGCGTTCCTTTCGAAGATTCCGCCAGATGGTCAGCGGCGATGATGCCCCAGTTGGTCTTGATGCCGCCCGGCTCGATCATCGAGACGTCGATGCCGAAAGGCTTCAGTTCCATCCGCAGCGCATCGCTCAGCGCCTCCACGGAAAACTTGGACACGTGGTACCAGCCGCCGAAATACAGGACGGTCTTCCCCGCGACGGAAGAGATGTTGACGATACGGCCGCTCCCCTGCTCCCGCATGGACGGAATGACCAGCTGGCACAGGCGGGCGAGGCCGAACACATTGACTTCCAGTTGCCGGCGGGCCTCCTCCAGCGGCACGTTCTCGATGGCGCCGAAATAGCCGTAACCGGCATTGTTCACGAGGGCGTCGATGCGGCCTTCCGCTTCCAGGACGGTCCGGACGCCCGCCTCCAGGGAGGCTTCGTCCGTCACGTCCATCCGCAGCGGGACCACGCCGAGCGCCTTGAGCGGTTCCATCCGCTCCACGCGCCGGGCCGCCGCGTACACGCGGTGCCCCTGCCGCGCAAACGCCTCAGCGGCATCGAACCCGATGCCGCTGCTGGCGCCTGTAACCAATATGACTTTTGTCATTCTATTTCTTGAACCGGAACCGCTTCGTCCGCACCTGGTCGGAGCTGCCGCCGTACAGCAGTTCATACTTGCCCGGGAGCGGGACCATGTCCTGCTTTTCTTCCGACCACCAGAGGAAGGTCTCGTCCTCGAGCGGGATGCACACCTTGACGGTCTTGCCGGCCGGGATGGTCACGCGGCGGAAGGCGCGGAGGGTCTTGATGGGGCCGTTCGGATCGTCCTTGCGGCGGACATAGACCTGGACCACCTCGGTAGCCTCGCGCTTGCCGGTGTTCTTCACCGGGATGATGAGCGTGTTGTTCCGCACCTTCGCCCGCTTGTAGCGGAACGTCGTGTAGCTGAGGCCGTAACCGAACGGATACAGGGGCTTGCCCTGGAAGTAGCGGTAGGTATGGCCCTTCATGTCGTAGTTCTCGAAATCGGGCAGGTCATCCACGCTGCGGTAGAAGGTGACCGGCAGCTTGCCGGAGGGCGCCACGTCGCCGAAGAGGACGTCCGTGATGGCATAACCGCCCTCCTCGCCCGGATACCAGGCCTGGAGGATGGCGTCGCAGGATTCGGTTTCGGGAACCAGGCCGATGGCGCAGCCGGAGAAGTTCACGAGGACGACCTTCTTGCCGGCGTCATGCAGGGCCTTCAGGAGGTCGCGCTGCACCTGCGGGAGTTCGATGTCCGTACGGTCGCCGCCCTTGAAGCCGGGCAGGTTCACCGGCATTTCCTCGCCCTCGAAACGCGGGGAGATACCGCCCGCGAAGATGACGATGTCGACGCCTTCCAGTTCGTCCAGCACCGCCTGGACATCCAGTTCAGGCAGGAAGCTCGTCTGCATCCGTTCCTGGCGGCGGACATAGTTCAGGATGTCGTTGACGCCGATGGCATACTGCTGCGCGATGGCTTCGAGTTCCTCCCGGCTCTTGCCGAGCGCCTGGGACAGGGGGTTGTTCGGATCGGGTTTGGGCGCGAACTCGGCGCCGACGATGCCGCAGCCGCGGACATACTTGATATCGGGAATCCGCTCCTTGAGGGCGTCGAGAAGGGTGACGGTACGCTCAGGAACCGGGTTGTAGTTGCCCCACTGCATTTCGCCGTCATCGCCGTTCGGGCCCACGAGGGCGACCTTGGCGCCGGCCGCAAGTGGCAGGATGCCCTTCCTGTTCTGGAGGAGGACCATCGACTCCTGCGCCATCTTGCGGGAGAGGGCCAGGTGCTCCGGTCCTTCCACGATGGACTCCGGCAGGTCGTCCCAGAGGGAAATCCCGTCCATCTCGCCCAGCTGGTAGCGGGCGGTGAACAGGCGGATCAGGTTCCGGTCCAGGTCCTTTTCGTCCAGCAGGCCGCGCTCGACGGCCTCCGGGATGTGGCGGTAAGCCTGGCCGCATTCCGTGTCGACACCGGCGTGCACCGCGGCCGCGGCGGCCGCCGCCACGTCGGGCGAGAAGCCGTGCCGGCCCTGGACATAGAAGTCCTCGACCGCCCAGCAGTCGGAAGTGATCAGGCCCTTGTAGCCCCATTCCCCGCGCAGGATCGTGTTGATCAAGTAGTCGCTGGCGCCGCAAGGCTCCCCGCGGAAACGGTTGTAGGCCGTCATCACCTCTTGGACATTCGCCTTGACCACCAGGTCCTTGAAGGCGGGGAGATAGGTCTCGCGGAGGTCGCGTTCGGAGACTTCGGCGTTATAGCTGTGCCGGTTCCATTCCGGACCGGAGTGGACGGCATAGTGCTTCGCGCAGGCATGGGCCTTCAGGATTTCGGCATCTTCCGGTCCCTGCAGGCCGCGGACCACGGCCATGCCCAGCTGGCCGGTCAGGTACGGGTCCTCGCCGTAGGTTTCCATGCCCCGTCCCCAGCGCGGGTCGCGGAAGATGTTGATGTTCGGCGTCCAGAAGGTGACGCCCTGGTACTGGCGGATATGGCCCGACTCCTGCGCCAGGCGGTTCTTCACCCGCGCTTCGTCGCTGACGGCCGTGAAGACTTCGAACAGGAGGGGTTCGTCGAAGGAGGCGGCCATGCCGATGGGCTGCGGGAACACCGTGGCGGCGCCGTTGCGGGCCACCCCGTGCAGCGCCTCGCTCCACCAGTTGTACGCCTTGACGCCCAGGGCGGGCACCGGGGCGGACGAGTGCATGGATACGGAAGCCTTTTCCTCCAGCGTCATGCGGGAAACCAGGTCCTTCGCACGTTCTTCAGGCGGGAGGGAACGGTCTTTGTAGGGTTGTGCCGATAGAGCGGCAGTCACGGTGCAGAGCATCAGGATCGTAGTCAGTCGTTTCATTATCAGGCAGATGTTGTTGTTGGCAAGGTTAGTTTTACAAAAATAAGAAAAACGGACGGAATAAAAAGGGAATTTCCGTAAATTTGTACCACTTATGGCAGATATGAAAACCCTGGCCAAGGATACGGCCATCTACGGACTCAGCAGCATCATCGGGCGTTTCCTGAACTACCTGCTCGTTCCCCTCTATACCTACAAGATCGCGGCGGCCAGCGGCGGCTACGGGGTCATCACGAACCTGTACGCCTACACCGCCCTCCTCCTGGTCATCCTGACCTACGGCATGGAGACGACCTTCTTCCGCTTCGCGAACAAGGAGGGCGAGGACCCGAAGCTGGTGTACTCTTCCATCCTCCGGATGGTCGGCCTCACCTCGCTCGCGTTCATCGGCCTGGTGTTCGCCTTCATCGGCCCGATCTCCTCGGCGATGGGCTATCCGGAGCATCCGTCCTATATCTGGTCGCTCGCCATCGTGGTGGCCCTGGACGCCTTCCAGGCCATCCTGTTCTCCTACCTGCGGTACCAGAAGCGGCCGCTCAAGTTCGCGGCGCTGAAACTGCTGTTCATCGGCCTGAACATCGCCCTGAACCTGGTGTACTTCGTCCTGCTCCCCAAGCTGTACGACGGGAATCCGGCCGTGTGGGGCAAGCTGTACAACCCTGAGGTGGGCGTCGGTTACGTCTTCTATATCAACCTGTTCTGCACTTCCCTCGTCACCTTCTTCTTCGCGAAGGAGCTCAAGGGCATCGGCTACGGCTTCGACTGGAACCTGTGCAAGCGGATGCTCTCCTACAGCTGGCCCATCCTGGTGCTCGGCATCGCCGGCATCCTGAACCAGACGGCCGACAAGATCCTTTTCCCGAAGGTCTATCCCGGAGCCGATGCGAACGTCCAGTTGGGCATCTACGGGGCCGTCGTGAAGATCGCGATGATCATGGCGCTCATCACGCAGGCGTTCCGGTATGCCTATGAGCCGTTCGTGTTCGGCAACTCCCGCGAGAAGGACAACAAGGAGACGTATGCGAAGGGCATGAAGTATTTCGTCATCTTCACGCTGCTGGCCTTCCTGTGCGTGATGGCCTATATGAACGTGCTCCGCTACATCATCAAGAGCGACTACTGGGACGGCCTGAAGGTGGTTCCGATCGTGATGGCGGCGGAGATGATGATGGGCATCTACTTCAACCTGTCCTTCTGGTACAAGCTCACGGACAAGACCATCTGGGGCGCCGTCTTCTCCGGCATCGGCTGCGCCGTCCTCATCGGCATCAACGTCCTCCTGGTCCCGAAGTACGGCTACATGGCCTGCGCCTGGGGCGGTTTCGCCGGCTACGGCGTCGCGATGCTGCTGTCTTATTTCGTCGGGCAGAAGTACTATCCCATCGACTATCCCATCAAGGACATGCTCGTCTACACGCTGCTGGCAACCGTGCTCTTTGTGGGCATCACCTACTCCAACAAGTTCCTCGGCTTCTGGCCGGCCATCCTTGTGAACACGGTCCTGGTCGTCGTCTTCCTCGCGTACATCGTGAAGAAGGACCTGCCGCTGGCGGAGATCCCCGTGATCGGGAAGTATTTCAAGAAATAGATTCCTTCGTCGGCCTGCGGCCTCCTCGGAATGACAATGCCGACATTCCGAGCGTATCTACTATGTCATTCCGAGCGAAGCGAAGGAATCTCCTTGTCATTTCGAGCGCAGTCGAGAAATCTTGTTACAATTTGAAAACAAATTGCTATCTTTGAAAGATAAACTGATAACCTTTTTCTATGAAAAGAATCATCGAATGCGTGCCCAACTATAGCGAAGGGCGGGACAAGTCGGTCATCGACGCCATCGTGGCGGCGATCGCCGCGGTCGAAGGCGTGAAGGTGCTGGACGTGGACCCCGGCGAGGCGACGAACCGGACGGTCGTGACCTTCGTGGGCGAGCCGGAGCCGGTCGTCGAGGCCGCCTTCAAGGGCGCCGCAAAGGCCCAGGAATTGATCGATATGCGCCAGCATCACGGCGCGCACCCGCGCAGCGGGGCCACCGACGTGCTGCCGCTCATCCCGGTGTCCGGGATCACGCTGGAAGAATGCGCCACGCTGGCCCGCGGGCTGGCGGAGCGGATGTATAAGGAACTCGGCATCCCCTGCTACTGCTACGAGGCCGCGGCCTTCAAGCCGGAGCGGCGGAACCTGGCCGTGTGCCGGGCGGGCGAATACGAGGCCCTGCCCGAGAAGATGGCCGATCCGGACCGCAAGCCGGACTTCGGCGGGGCGTGGGACGAAATCGCCGCCCGCGCCGGCGCCACCAACGTGGGCGCCCGCAACTTCCTCATCGCGGTCAACTACAACCTGAACACCACCTCCACCCGCCGTGCGATGGCCGTCGCCTTCGACGTGCGCGAGAAGGGCCGCAAGGCCCGCGAGGGCGGCTCCCTAACCGGCAAGTTGCTGAAGGACGAGAAGGGCGAGCAGATCTGGATTCCCGGCACGCTGAAAGGCTGCAAGGCCATCGGCTGGTACATCGACGAATACGGCATCGCGCAGGTGTCCATGAATATCACCGATATCGACACGGTGCCCCTGCACGTCGCTTACGAGGAGGTGTGCCGCGCCGCGGCCGCACGCGGGCTCAAGGTCACCGGCGTGGAAATCGTCGGCCTGGTCCCGAAGCGCGTCCTCATCGACGCGGGCAAGTTCTACCTGGCCAAGCAGCAGCGGTCCCTGGGCATTTCCGAGGAGGAAATCCTCAAGATCGCCGTCAAGTCGATGTCCTTGGACGACCTCAAGCCCTTCAACCCGAAGGAGAAGGTCATCGAATACCTGATGGAGGACGAGGCGGAACTCGCGGTCCGCGAGAAGCTGGTCCGGATGTCCGTCAAGGGCTTTGCCGCCGAGACGGCCTCCGAGTCCCCCGCCCCGGGCGGCGGGTCGATATCGGCCTACATGGGCGCGCTCGGCGCCGCCCTCGCCACGATGGTCGCGAACCTGTCCTCGCACAAGCGCGGCTGGGACGACCGCTGGAAGGAATTCTCCGACGTCGCCGAGAAGGGCCAGGCCCTGATGGCGGAACTCCTCGCCCTGGTCGACGAGGACACGGCCGCCTTCAACCGCATCATGGACTGCTTCTCGATGCCGAAGGGCACGCCCGAGGAGAAGGCCGCCCGCGCCGCCGCGCTCGAAGAGGCGACGCTCTACGCCGCCTCCGTGCCGCTGAAGACGATGGAAGCGGCCCTGAAGGCTCTCCCGCTGGCGCTCGAGATGGCGCAGAAGGGCAACCCGGCGTCGGCCTCCGACGCGGGCGTCGCGGCCCTCGCCGCCGTCGCCGGCATCCGCGGCGCCGCCCTCAACGTCCGCATCAACGCCGCCGGCCTCACCGACAAAGCCCCCGCCGAACCGCTCCTCGCCCGCGCCGACGCCATCGTCGCCGAAGCCCTCGCCCTGCAGGACCAGGTGCTCGCCGAAGTGAACAAGCATATCGAAGCCTGAACTATGAATAAGTTTCAAGAGGAAATTCTGGCGGGCATCCCGGCGGAGCTGCCGGAGGTGAAGCCGTATGATCCGGAGATTAACCACGCCCCCAAGCGGAAGGATATCCTGACCGACGAGGAGAAGGTGCTGGCGCTGAAGAATGCGCTGCGCTATTTTCCGGCCAAGCATCACGCCGTGCTGGCGAAGGAGTTCGCCGAAGAGCTCCACAAGTACGGACGCATCTATATGTACCGTTTCCGCCCGTCCTATGAGATGTACGCCCGACCCATCGACGAGTACCCGGCCAAGTCCCGGCAGGCGGCGGCCATCATGGCGATGATCCAGAACAACCTGGATCCGCGCGTGGCCCAGCACCCGCACGAGCTCATCATCTACGGCGGCAACGGCGCCATCTTCCAGAACTGGGCGCAGTACCGCCTCGTGATGCAGTACCTTGCCACGATGACGGACGAGCAGACGCTCGTGATGTATTCCGGCCATCCGCTGGGCCTGTTCCCGAGCCACAAGGACGCTCCGCGCGTGATCGTCACCAACGGCATGGTCATCCCGAACTACTCGAAGCCCGACCACTGGGAGAAGTTCAACGCCCTGGGCGTGAGCCAATACGGCCAGATGACGGCCGGCTCCTATATGTACATCGGCCCTCAGGGCATCGTCCACGGCACCACCATCACGGTGATGAACGCCGCGCGGAAGCAGCTGAAGGCCAAAGGCCTGAACGGCGACGACCGCGGCGGGCTGCTGTTCGTGACGGCGGGCCTCGGCGGCATGTCCGGCGCCCAGCCGAAGGCGGGCAACATCGCCGGCGTGGTCAGCGTCACCGCCGAAATCAACCCCAAGGCCGCGGAGAAGCGCTACGCGCAGGGCTGGGTCGACGAGCTCCACACGGACCTGGACGAGCTCATCCCCCGCATCCGCAAGGCGGTGGCCGGGAAGGAGGTCGTCTCCCTCGCCTACGTAGGCAACATCGTGGACCTGTGGGAGCGCCTCGCGGACGAAGGCGTCCATGTGGACCTGGGCTCCGACCAGACTTCCCTCCACAACCCGTGGGCAGGCGGTTACTACCCCGTGGGCTACAGCCTCGAGGAATCCAAGAAGATGATGGCCGAGGAGCCGAAGCGGTTCAAGGAGGCGGTCCAGGCGTCGCTCAGACGCCACGTTGCCGCCGTGAACCGCCTCGCGGACCGAGGCATGTACTTCTTCGACTACGGCAACGCCTTCCTCCTGGAAAGCTCCCGCGCCGGGGCCGACGTCCTCAAGGCCGATGGCACCTTCCGGTATCCGTCCTACGTGCAGGACATCATGGGCCCGCTCTATTTCGACTACGGGTTCGGCCCGTTCCGCTGGGTGTGCATGAGCGAGAAGCCGGAGGACCTCGCGAAGTCCGACGCCCTCGCCGTGAAGGTCCTCGGCGAAATCGCCGCTACGGCCCCCGAGGAGATCGCCGGCCAGATGCGCGACAACATCCACTGGATCGAGGAAGCCGGCCGGAACCACCTCGTGGTGGGCTCCCAGGCCCGCATCCTCTACGCCGACTGCGAAGGCCGCACGAAGATCGCCCTCGCCTTCAACGAGGCCATCCGCAAGGGCGAGATCACCGCGCCCATCGTCCTGGGCCGCGACCACCACGACGTCTCCGGCACGGACTCCCCGTTCCGCGAGACTTCCAACATCTACGACGGCTCGCAGTTCACCGCCGACATGGCCGTCCAGAACGTCATCGGCGACGGCTTCCGCGGCGCCACATGGGTGTCCATCCACAACGGCGGCGGCGTGGGCTGGGGCGAAGTCGTCAACGGCGGCTTCGGCATGGTCATCGACGGTAGCGAAGATTCCGCCCGCCACATCCGTGAAATGCTGTTCTGGGACGTGAACAACGGCATCGCCCGCCGCAGCTGGGCCCGGAACGAGGGCGCCCGTTTCGCCATCGAGCGCGAAATGGCCCGCACCCCCGGACTCAAGGTCACCCTCCCGAACTTCGCCGACGAAACCCTTCTCCGTAAAACCTTGAACGAACTATGATCCATACCATCTCCACCGGCCGCATCACCCTCGAGCGGCTGAAAGAAATCATCGACAACCACGCCACCCTCGTCCTCTCGGAAGAGGCGAAGATGGCCATCCTCAAGTGCCGCCGCTACCTGGACGAGAAGATGAAGGACCCGGAAAAGCCGATGTACGGCATTACCACGGGCTTCGGATCGCTCTATAATGTCACCATTCCGGCCGACGAGCTTTCCCAGCTCCAGCACAACCTCGTGATGTCGCACGCCTGCGGCGCCGGCGAGACCGTCCGCCCGGAAATCGTGAAGCTGATGCTCTTCCTGAAGGCCCAGAGCCTGTCCTACGGCCACTCGGGCGCGCAGCTCATCACCGTGCAGCGGCTCATCGACATGTTCAACGAGGACATCCTGCCGGTCGTGTACCAGCAGGGTTCCCTCGGCGCTTCCGGCGACCTCGCCCCGCTCGCCCACCTGAGCCTCCCGCTCATCGGCCTGGGCGAAGTCCTGTACCAGGGGAAGGTCCGTCCCGCCGCGGAAGTATGGGCCGAAAAGGGCTGGGAGCCCATCACGCTCCAGTCCAAGGAAGGCCTGGCGCTGCTGAACGGCACCCAGTTCATGAGCGCCCACGCCGTCTATTCCCTCCTCAAGAGCATGCGGCTCTCCAGGTGGGCCGACCGCATCGCCGCGATGTCCCTGGACGCCTACGACGGGCGCATCGAACCGTTCCTGCCCCTGACGCACCTCCTGCGGCCGCATACCGGCCAGATCGAGACCGGGAAACGGTTCCTCGCCACCCTGGAAGGCAGCGAGCTCATCCGTCGGCCCAAGGAGCACGTGCAGGACCCATACAGTTTCCGCTGCATCCCGCAGGTCCATGGCGCCGTGAAGGACAACATCAACTACGTGAAGTCTGTGATCGAGAACGAGATCAATTCCGCGACAGACAACCCGAACATCTTCCCGGACGAGGACATGATCATCTCCGCGGGCAACTTCCACGGCGAGCCCATCGCCATCCCGATGGACGCCCTCGCCATCGCGATGTCCGAATTGGCAAGTATCTCTGAGAGACGCACTTACCAGCTCATCCACGGCCTCCGAGGCCTCCCGAAGTACCTGGTCGCCAATCCCGGCCTGAACAGCGGCTTCATGATCCCGCAGTACACCGCCGCGAGCATCGTGAGCCAGAACAAGGGGCTCTGCTGGCCCGCCTCCTGCGACTCGATTCCCTCGTCGCAGGGCCAGGAGGACCACGTGAGCATGGGCTCGAACTCCGCGACCAAGCTGGTCCGCGTCGTGGACAACACCGAAACGGTCCTGGGCATCGAGCTCTTCAACGCCGCCCAGGCCCTCGAGTTCCGCCGCCCGGCGAAGACCTCCCCCATCCTGGAGCGCATCTTCGAAGACTACCGCAAGGTCGTCCCCTTCATCGACAACGACACCTACATGCACCCCCTGATCGAAAAATCCGTCCAGTTCCTCCGCCAGGAGCAGTATCTCTAATTGTCATTCCGAGCGCAGTCGAGAAATCTATGACCATCATCAAGAACATCGGCGAACTCGTCGGGATCGTGCCGGCGGGCGTCCTGCGGAAGCAGGGCGCCGAGATGGCGGAGACGGGCGTACTGAAGGATGCCTGGCTCGCCATCGAGGACGGGAAGATTGCGGGATTCGGCAAGATGGCCGATCTGGTCGGCCATGACGGCGACGACCTTTCCGTCATTCCCGGCTCCGACCGGGAATCTATCGACGCTGAAGGTGGCCTGGTGATGCCGGCGTTCTGCGACAGCCACACGCACATCGTGTATGCGGGGAGCCGCGACGGCGAGTTCCTGGACAAGATCAACGGGCTCAGCTACGAGGAGATCGCGGCCCGCGGCGGCGGGATCCTCAATTCCTCCGACCTGCTGCACGAAACGTCTGAAGACGAACTCTACGAGCAGTCGATGGCCCGCGTCCGCGAGATGATGGGCAAGGGCACCGGCGCCATCGAGATCAAGAGCGGCTATGGGCTCAACCCCGCGGACGAACTCAAGATGCTGCGCGTCATCTGCCGCATCAAGGAGTCCGTCCCGGCGCTCGTCCGCGTCACCTTCCTCGGAGCCCATGCCGTCGGCCGCGGCTACACGCACGAAGGGTACGTGCAGGCGATGGTCGATATGATGCCGCAGGCGGCGGAATACGCTGATTTCGTGGACGTTTTCTGCGACGAAGGGTTCTTCACCGTCGAGGATACGGACCGCCTGCTCGAGGCCGGCGCGGCTTGCGGCCTCCGGCCGAAGATCCACGCCAACGAGCTCGACGTCAGCGGCGGCGTGCAGGTAGGCGTGAAGAACGGCGCCCTGTCCGTGGACCATCTGGAGCGGACGACGGACGTGGAGATCGAAGTCCTGCGGGGCTCCGAGACGATGCCGACGATGCTGCCCGGCTCCTCCTTCTTCCTCGGCATCCCCTTCGGTCGCGCGAAAGAGTTCATCGGCGCAGGCCTTGGAGTCGCCCTCGCATCGGACTACAACCCCGGCTCCTCCCCCTCCGGCGACATGCGCTTCGTGATGGCCCTCGGCTGCATCCGCATGCGCCTCACCCCCGTCCAGGCCCTGAACGCCGTCACCCTGAACAGCGCCTACGCCATGGGCCTTTCCGACATCACCGGCTCCATCACCCCTGGCAAGCGCGCCGACCTCCTCCTCACCCGCCCCGGCTGGACCCTCACCAAACTCCCCTACCTCTACCAGACCCCCTTCCTCCGGAAGGTCTTCCTGAACGGCCAGCCGCTGGAATAACCCTATCCCGAGGCGGGAGTTGCAAAAACCGCATTCTACGAAGTAAAACGCAACATACCCCATCTTCCAAGGTGGGATATGTTGCATTTATGCGCATACAATGCCGTTTTTGCAACATCAAATTCGGGAACAACAAGTAACCGTCCATCTAAGCACACTTTCCAACTTTTTGTCTATCTTTGTGTTGTACGATTCTTCAAAATAGAGAATAAACAATAAGCCTCATGAAAAAGCCTGTCGGAGCCATCGTCGTGTATTCAATTGGCGTGCTTTTCGGCGTGTATTGGCTGATCAGCAGCATCTGCCATCATGACCGGCCCATTTCCATCATCTTGATAGCTGTTTTGCTCCTCATCTTCGCCGCTGAGTTGTACCTGACCGTGAAAGGAGCTCGCAAGCAGGATGATGAGAGCAGCGAACGATGATCCAATCTCCAAATCATATGAAAAGATACATCATTACTGGTATTGTTGCCGCCTTGTCTTTTTCGGTGATCTTTGTGGTCCTGGATGCCATCTTCAGGGGCTTGAGACCCTTCCTGTTTTATTTTGCAGGTGCCATCGTATTCGGTTTGTTCTCCGGGATTGTCGAATATCTGAAAGAGAAAAGGAAGAAAGATAAGTAGATTCACATTTTGTCGGTCAATTCAAAGTTCACACAGGTACCTATGGAACACGATAAGCAACTGAAAGTAGGATTGATTATCGCGCTCGTCTTTGCCCTTTTCTTTGCGTGCATGTTGGGCTATTTCATCGCCGTCAAGAATCTGTGGATGTGCGTAGCGATGGGGGGCATGGTGGTTTCGTGCTGCGCCAGAATCATTCAACTGTACAAGAAAATCAAATAATCAATTATCCGTACTATGGCATTGGACAGTGAACAGAAAAGAGTGCTGAAGGCATTCGCCGGTTCCGGTCTGGGCATGGTTGCCGGAACGCTCATCTACTATGTATGTTCAGGCAAGCTGGAATCATGGACCGATGCGCTGCTGCTGTCGGGCATGGATCTTCTTATCGTCCTCGCCATAGGCGCACTCTTCGTCCTCGGCTCCAAGATCCCGAAGAAAGACGAATAGGGATTAGTGCGGGTGACGTCCCGGAAACAGGGACGACACCTGCGAAAAAGGCTCGCAATGACGGTGACGTCCGTTTTTTCGGGACGTCACCCGCACTTAGTGGCTTCAGGGAGGCCGGTGAATTAAAGCACCAGCGTATTGAGCGACCCAGCCGGTAAAGTAACGGTGCGGGGGTGGCCGGGAAGGCCATCCACCGACACGTTTTTCGGGGCGTCGGACTGGTTCGCGAGAAGCAGGACCGTACGGCCGTCGGGGTTCAGGAAGCCCAGGGCGTCGGAGTGGGTGCCGCCCAGGGTGAGGACGAGGGCGCCGGGCTGGACGTAGTGCGTGAGGTGCTTGAAGACGTAGAATTCCGGGGAATAGCGGAAGGTCTTGCTTTCCTTGTCCACGACCACGAGGGAGTTCTGGGTCCATCCCCACGTGCTCACGCCGCCTTCCAGCAGGGAGGTGTTCCAATAGAAATAGCTCTGGACACCGTTGCCGATGTAGTGCTTCATCAGGTCCCAGCTGTGCATGGCGCCGGCCCAGTCGTTGCGGCCGTCGCCGCACTCCTGTTCGGTCTGATAGCACGGCAGCGAAGGATGCCGCCGATGCAGTTCCGGCAGCGCATCCTTTCCGGCCCACTGGAAGCCCATTCCCTTGATGCAGGGGCCGGCCTCCGGATCGTTTAGGATGCGGTCCCACAAGTCAGGATTGGCCCGTTCCATGGTGCCGAGGTACACATCGACACCCCGGGAAGCCATCTCGGGACCGAGATACTTGATGAAGGCGGCGAGCCCTTCCGGGGTCCAGGTGCAGGCGGGATACCACTGCGCCGAGTTCGGCTCGTTCTGCGGCATCACCATGAAGACATCGACCCCTTCGGCCTTGTAGGCATCGATGAACTTCCCGAAATAGCGGGCATACGCCTCCAGGTAGGCGGGATCCTGGTTGAAAGCGTCCACGCCTTCCGGAATCTGCCTGTCTTCCGGCAGGAGGTTATCCTCCATCCGGTCCTGCATGCCGGCCCAGCTGCGGAAGATGACACTGGCCGAGGTGTTCGCATAGTGCTTGTTCACCTTCATCCACGACGGCGGGCACCAGGGCGAGGCCCAGATCCGCAGGGAAGGGTTCACGGCCTTCGCCGCCCGGATGAACGGAAGCAGCGTCGCCCGGTCATGGTCGATGGAGAAATGCTCCAGCGCCAGGTCGCCATCCACATCGTCATAGGAATAATAGTCGATGCTGAAGTCATTGGAACCCAGCGGCATGCGGGCCATCGTGAAGTTTGCGCCCGCGGGGGTGTACAACTCCTGGAAGATGGACGCGCGGTCCGCCTCGGAAAGCTCCGACAGCGAGGTCCATCCCAGTTCG
The DNA here is from genome assembly GCA_900316525.1 of uncultured Bacteroidales bacterium. GTDB lineage: Bacteria > Bacteroidota > Bacteroidia > Bacteroidales > UBA932 > Cryptobacteroides. The sequence goes on along the minus strand of ONDF01000013.1, from coordinate 19,366 downwards.
TTGAAGCAGGAGCCGAATCCCTCGACCGCCTGATTCACGGCCTTGAGGTCCACGACGACGGAAGCCTCCGCAGGCGCATCGGCCTCGACCGCCTCCATCACCTGCCAAGGATTCTCAAACGTGGTCGATACCCATTCGACATTCGCGGCGCGCTGGCAGGAAACCACTGCGAGCAGCGCGAGCCCTAAAAAACGCGTTTTCATCGGATGTCTATTTCAAAGTGAATGTCTTCGTCTTGCCCTTGTATGTGCAACGCACGACGCGGGCGTCCTGGTCGATGGCGACGGCCACGGACTTCGGCGCCTTGACGGCGATCTTGCCAGTCACGCCCGAAGGCACCGCCACCTCATAGAACGTATTGTCCGTCAATCCGTTCTGCTCCGTCGTCCAGACGGGGTGCGCGGGCATTTTCAGCGCCTGGCCGCCGACGGAGATCTTCACGGCCGGCGGGACGGGGAATTCCATCTTCTGCCCCTTCTTGGTGAAGCCGAAGCCCACAATATCGCACAGGGGCTCCCCGGCAGGGCCTTCGGCCACGAGGAACAGGGCGTGCTTGCCCGTCAGACCGTCGACGGCATCGCCAACCGAAACCGTATACTTCCTGACATCGACCGATGCGCCGGCGGGGATTTCCACCTCCCCGACCTTCTTGCCGTTCCAGGCGCCGCCTTCCCAGGGGCCGTCGACCCAGACGCCCACCTTGAAGGCCTGCGTCGTGCGGGCGGCGACGAACAGATTGAACGCCGTTTCATTGCCGGGGCGCACGCCCTCGAACGCCGGCAGGCCGGGCGCGCCCTCGGGCAGGCCGCCGAAACCGATGTACTTATACCCCAGGATATCCCCGGCCCGGACCTCGGCGATGTCCATCCGGTTGTCCCAGACATCCCAGCCGTCCTGGATTGAGTTCGGGTTGGAGAGATAGCAGGCATAGCCCGCGGAATAGTAGCGGTACGGCGGCAGGCCGTAGATGAAAAAGCCTTCGGAAGTCACTTCCGCGCCGCGGTACTCAGCGCCGTTCGAGGCCTTTACCGTGAAGGCGCCCTTGTACGGGTCGTAGGCGGTAATCCGCACCACGCCGCCTTCGGAAACCGGCTTCTCATCGGCCTGGACGGCCACCGGGGCGACCATCGCCTGGCGGGCGAAGCCGAAGCCGCGCGGGGCGCGGTGGTAGAACACGTACCACTGGCCGTTGATCTCCGCCAGCGAGCCGTGGGTGTTGTTGTCGCCGAAATGGGTCTCCAGCGCGGAGCCGTCGCGGGACAGGACAGGGCCGCGGGCGTCCACGAGGACACCGCCGCTCTTCCAGGGCCCGCGCGGCGTGTCGGCATAGGCATACCGCAGCGTCGCATTGCTCTGCGTCAGGCCGTATTCCTGCCCGGAAAAGCCGCTGTACAGGTAGATGTATTTGTTCCCGATCTTCCGGAACGAAGAGGCCTCATAGAACTGGAAATCGTCCAGGTCCTCCCCCTCCGCCACGGCCGGAAAGTCGACAAACTCGCCCTCCCGGATGCCGGCCCATTGGACATGCTGCTTCATCTCCTCGGCCACGGCCTGGCCCTTCGGCAGATTCGCGAGATAAGACGTGATCATGGACGGAACCCAGAAAGGATAGTCCGGTTTCCCGTAGCGGGGCGTATACATCGTGTTCTGGTCCAGTTCCGTCGCGCTGGCCCGCTGGATACCCCAGGCGCCGTAGGCCCGGAAACCGATGGCATAGTCGGAATCGGAAGGATCGTCAATCTGCTCGATCAGCACGCCCGGGTCGAAGCCCATGATGCTGCCGGGCGCGAGCTGCCCGTCCTGCACGTTCAGCACCGTGAACGGGCCGTCCGGACGGTCGCTGACGCACACCATCGGCGTATGCATCAGGGCGTGCGGATACAGGTAATACTTGTGCGAGCCGTCGTCCCGGCGCGTCACCTCCACGAGGTCCGGCGCAAAGACCGTACTCATATTCCCGTTCTCGGTGTACGTGAACACCGGTCCTTCGTCCCGCCAGGCGGTCAGGTCCTCCACCGGCGCCGACCATTGACGGTCGTCCTGTCCGCAATAACTCTCGACGCGCGTGTCGTGCGAGCCCGTCACATAGATGCGGTAATGGCCCGGGTTGTCCGGATCCTCGAATACACGCGGTTCCCCGTCGGGCACGTGCTCCCAGAGAGGCAGATAAGGATTGCCGATGAAATCGGCGGTCTCGGAAACGGGACCGCCACAGGAAACGAGGGCCAGGCAAAGGGCCGACAAGACTCGTACAGGCTTCATATACAGTGAATTATCTTGCAATTGAATGTTCGCGGAGATACGCATCAAAAGCCTCGCGGTAGGCGTCGGACACGTGCAGCAGCCGGTCCCCCACCTTCACGTCGCCGGTGCCGCTCACCGAAGCAACCTTATCCAGGGCGACGATGAACGAGCGATGGATCCGCATGAACTGCCCGGCGGGAAGCATCTCTTCCATCCCCTTCATCGTCACGTGCGTGACGAGCGGCTGCTTCTGCGACGCCAGGAACACCATCACGTAGTCCTTCATTCCCTCGACGAACAGGATGTCGTCATACTCCACTTTCCGGAGGGCGCCGTCGACCTTGAAGAAGGTGGACGTCTTCGCCTCGGGAGCCGGCGCCGCGGGTGCGGCCGTCGCCGCTTCCTTCAGCGCAAACCATTCCCGCGCCTTCTCCGCCGCCTCCAGGAACTTCTGGTAGCGGATGGGCTTCAGCAGGAAATCCAGGGCGGAAACCTCATAGCTCTCGAACGCGTACTGCTTGAAGGCCGTCGTGAAGATGATGCGGGTGCCGGCGGGGACCATCCGGGACAGTTCCATCCCGCTCAGGTCGGGCATCTGGATGTCCAGGAACACCAGGTCCGGGGCCTGCGTCCGCATCTCGGACAGGGCCAGGACCGGGTCGGTGAAGGACGCCACGAGCTCCAGGAACGGCGTCCTGGCGATGAAGTTCTCCAGCATCTTGACGGCGAGGGGCTCGTCGTCCACGACGAAGCAGCGCAGCGAGGTCATAAGGATTTCAAGGTAACTTGCACGTGATAAGTGTCGTCGATGGCCGTCTGCTCATAGGTGTACCGGCCGGGATACAGCAGTTCAAGCCGCCGTTTCATGTTCTCCAGGCCGATGCCGGAACCGATATGGTCCGTCCCCTGCTTCTCGAACAGGGAGTTGTCGCAGGCGAACACCAGGTCGTCCCCGTCCATGTGCATCGACACCTTCACGAAGGAAGGATGCCGGGCGTTGACCCCGTGCTTGAACGCGTTCTCCACCAGGGAGATGAACAGGAGCGGCGCCACCTCCACCGGCTTGGACGGCGCCTCGAGATGCTTCTCGACGGTCGTCAGCTCGTTGCAGCGGAGGGCCATCAGGTCGATGTAATTGTCCATGAACTCGATCTCCGACGCGAGCTGCACCTTCTCCGCCTCGCTGTCATACAGCGCATACCGCAGCAGGTCGCTCAGCTGGCCGATGCTCTCCTGCGCCTTGTCCGGGTCGATCTGCGTCAGGGACGAGATGTTGTTCAGGGTATTGAACAGGAAATGCGGGTTGAGCTGGTGCTTGAGCCAGGTCAGTTCGGCCTCGGCCGTCTTGCGGCGCTCTTCCTCGAACTGCATCTCCCGGTCGTTCATCCGCATCAGGTGACGGAGTCCCACCGCGAGCAGGATCATCAGGACCTGGAAGAAGACGGCGGCGATGATGCCGCCCAGGAAGAAGGCCCAGATGTTCCGCATCCCGATCTGGTTCACCACTTCCTCCGGGACCTCCAGCGGTCCCCGGGGAATGAACCGGTACAGGTTGTAACCCACCAGCAGCAGGACATTGAGGATGTAGAACCACTTCACTTTCCCTTTCCCGCCATACAGGAACTGCGGGACGAGCAGATAGTAGTTCAGGCCGTACAGGAGGAACAGCGGGAACACCATCCGCGCGGTGTGGCGGAACACGAAGAAAGCCTGCTGCATATGGCCGGTCGTCGTCCAGGTGACGAGGGCCGGAACGAGAAAAACACCAGCCCAGACGACGATCTGGGTGGTGTTCAGGATGAGATTTCTGCGCCGGAGATTTTGCATATTGCAAATATAATAAGATTTCTCGACAAGCTCGAAATGACAGGGACTTACTGCATCATAATCGAGCCCATGCTCTCGGCGGTGGTGGTGCTGTTCAGCTGGTCTTCGTTCTGGATGGTGCGGGAGGCGCGCTTGGCGGAGTAGTTGCCCTGCTTGCCGAAGGTCCAGCTGACCTGGAAGGTGACCTGGCGCATCGGGATGGTGGTGCTCATGTCGGAGACGAAGCCCTTGCCGACGGTGTGGGAGGACATGGACATCTCGAAGCCCTTGGCCAGCGGGAGCATGCCGTTCACGGAGAAACTCAGGCGGTCGTTCAGGAAGGACTTGGTGAGGCCGACCATCGCCATCGACATGCCCGTCGTACGGCCCTGGAGGGTCACCTGGCTGCCCATCATGATGGCGTTCGCGGAGAGGCGGATGTCCCAGGGCAGGGTCTGCTGGCCGCCCAGCATCAGGTTGTAGGCCCATCCGCTGTTGTGCTGGCCGAGCTGCGCGCTGGCGATGTCGCTGTAGGTGAGGCCGCCGTTGATCATGATGCGGGTCTTGTTGGTCGGGTTCAGCATCATATAGGCGTTCAGGCCGGTGCTCTGGCTCGTGACGATGTTGCCGTAGGTCGTGTTCAGGAGGTTGTTCTCGTCAAAGAAGCTGTAGGCGGAGATGCCGTTGCCGGTGTAGCTGTAGCGGAGGGTGGCGTTCACCATCACCTTCGGGGTATAGGCGCTGTACACGAGGGAGATGTTGTGGCCGCGTTCGACTTCCAGGTCGGTGTTTCCGTAGGTGAGGGCGGTCGGATCGGTGGTGTCCACGTACGGGTTCAGGTAGGAGATGCCCGGGCGGGAGATGCGCATGTTGTAGCTGATGCCGATGTTCTGGGTCATCGACGGGCTCCACTGGATGCTGGCGGTCGGGACGAGGCTGCCGTAGTCGGTGCGGAAGGCGTTCGTCTGGGCGGAGGAGCTGTAGTTCCGCCAGGTGTGCTCGTAGCGGACGCCACCCTTCACGCCGATGGTGCCGAAGTTGCCGGTGAGTTCGGCGTAGGCCGCGCCGATGCGGTTGTAGTAGTCATAGTCCAGGCTGCTCAGGGGGTTGATGACGAACTTGGTGCCGTCCCAGAGGTAGTCCTGCTGGCTGGAGGAGTTGTGGCGGTCGATGTACTTGGCGCCGGTGGAGAGGCTGTAGTACAGGCCCATCGGGGTGGTGAAGTCGGCCTGGACGGTGTGGTCGGTGGAGCCGGTGCGGCCGTCGGACTTGCGGTCGGTGAGGTCGAAGCCGGGGATGCTCTCCGCGTTGAAGGTATTCAGGGTGTTGTTCACGGACGGGGCGCCGTTGTACTGGTAGGACAGGGTGAAGGTGCGGCCGGGGAAATCGGCCCAGGAGTGCTGGTAGTCGGCGCCCACGGAGATGCTGTTGCGGGTCATCAGGGACTCGGTCGTGCCGGTGTAGGTGAAGGCGTCGGCGCCGGGGGCGAGGAGCATCGTGTTCGTGGTGCCGGCGGTGTTGTTGGTGCCGAAGTGCATCAGGCCCACGGTGGCGGACACGAGGTTCTGGGGGTCGATCTCATAGGAGGCGCTGATGTTGCCCATCAGCATCGGCATGGACATCGTGGACTCGGTGTGGGTGGAGGTGGAGAAGCCGTTGTCCTGCTTGCGGGTCATGTCCATCACGGTGCCCTTGCTCCCCTGCTGCATGCCGTTGAAGTTGGCGGTCAGGGCGAACTTGCCCTGCTGCATGCTGCCGAACAGGCCGCCGCCGTAGCCGCGGGTGGAAGCCTGGGCGCGGAGGGTGCCGTACATGCCGTCGGCCGCGCTCTGGCCGCCGGTGACGGCCTTGTTGGTGGTGATGTTCAGCACGCCGCCCACGCCCTCGGCGTCATAGCGGACGCCCGGGTTGGTGACGACCTCGACGTTCTTGACGGAGCTCGCGGGCATCATCTTGAAGATCTGCGAGGCGTTCTGGGACATCATCTGGTTGGGCTTGCCGTCCACATAGACCACGAAGGAGGAGGAGCCGTTCACGGAGATGTTGTCCTGGCCGTCCACGGAGACCATCGGCACCTTGCGGAGCATGTCCAGCACGGTGGAGGTCTTGGAGTCCACGTCGTCCTCCACGTTGTAGGTGATCTTGTCCACCTCCATCTTCACGAGCGGACGCAGCGCGGTGACGGTGCCGGCCTTCAGGAGCTCGGCGGCGTCCTCGACGAGGATCTCGCCCAGGTCGATGACTTCTTCGCCGTTGATCTTGAAGTAGCGGCGGGCCTGCTTCCGGCCCATGTTGTCGAAGAGGAGGTAATAGTTCCCCTTGATGTCGAACGTGTGGGAGAACGTGCCGTCCTCGGCGGTGGTGGTGAAGGCGACGGCCTTGGATTCGTCGTCGACCTTGAAGAACTGGAGGATGGCCGCCGGCTCCGGCTGACGGGTCAGGGAGTCGAGGACGATGCCTTTGACGGTGCGGATTTCCTGGGCGTTCGAGGCGAGATCGGCGAACAGGGCGACGAGGAGGATGAAGATCTTTTTCATAATATTGCGATACTTTTGTTTTCGATTTCCGAGAGCAAAAGTACCGCAATATGCAAGAGGCTGACGCCGGTTTTAGACGAACAGCCCGTTTCCTTCGACGAATTCCCTACAGGCGGGCCTTGATGGCTTTGGTCGCCTCCTCATAGCCGGGCTTTTCGAGGAGGGCGAACATGTTCTTCTTGTAGGCCTCCACGCCGGGCTGGTTGAACGGATTCACCCCGAGCGTGTACGCGCTCACGCCGCACGCGAATTCGAAGAAATAGAACAGGGAGCCGAGGTTGAACGCGTCGACCTGCTCCACGCACACCTGGAGCTGGGGCACGCCGCCGTCCTGGTGGGCGATGACGGTGCCGAGCTCGGCCATGTGGTTGCAGTGCTCCACCGGCTTGCCGGCGAGGTAGTTCAGCTGGTCGAGGTTCTGGGGGTCGGAGCCGATTACCACGCTGCGGGTGGCCTTCTCCACGTGGACGACAGTCTCGAACATCACGCGGTCGCCTTCCTGGATGAACTGGCCCATGGAGTGGAGGTCGGCGGTGTTGTTGACGGAGGCGGGGAAGATGCCCACGCCGTCCTTGCCCTCGGACTCGCCGTAGAGCTGCTTCCACCATTCGGCCAGGTAGGTGAACTTGGGATTGTAGTTGACGAGGATCTCCACCTTCTTGCCGTACTCCTTGTAGAGGAGGTTCCGCATCGCGGCGTACACGACGGCGGGGTTCTCCGCGGACTTCACGGCGAGGGCCTTCTCGGCCTCGAGGGCGCCGGCGAGGATGGCGCGCACGTCGAATCCGGCCACCACGATGGGCAGGATGCCCACGGGGGTGAGGACGGAGAAGCGGCCGCCCACATTGTCCGGGACGACGAAGGTCTTGTAGCCTTCCTGGGTGGAGAGGGTCTTGAGGGCGCCCTTCTTGGCGTCGGTGATGGCGACGATGCGCTCGGCCGCCTCCTTCTTGCCGTAGGTGTCCTCCAGGTACTGCTTCACGATGCGGAAGGCGACGGCGGGCTCGGTGGTGGTGCCGGACTTGGAGATGACGATGCAGGCGACGTTGCGCTCCGCGGCCAGGTCCATGAGTTCGGCGAGATATTCCTCGGACAGGTTGTTGCCGGCGAAGACCACCTCGGCGGCGTCCTTCTTCGCAAGCTGCTTCGCGAAGTTGTGGCTGAGGGCCTCGATCGCGCACTTGGCGCCGAGGTACGAACCGCCGATGCCGATGGCGATCACCAGGTCCACGCCCTTGGCCTTCCAGCCGTCACGGATCGCCTCGCAATCCGCAATCAGGCTTTCAGGGGTTTCGGACGGCAGGTGCTTCCAACCCAGGAAGTCATTGCCGGCGCCGTTTCCGGCGACGAGGACATCGAAAGCATCGAGGGCCTTGCCCACATACGCGTCATACTTGGCTCCATCCACGAAGCCGCAGCAACCTTTAACGTCTACTTTTACCATGATATTCTTGAAATTTTACAAATGTACGCATTTGGGCGGGATTTACCAACTACCGCTCCCAAAGGATATCGCGCGCGAGGGCGGGCTTGTCCGTGGTGATCTGGTCCACGCCCAGGTCGCGCATGGCACGGATGTCCTCCGGATTGTCCACCGTCCACACATTGACGCTCATCCCGAGGTCGTGCGCTTCCTTCACCCATTCCGGGTGCTTCTTGAACACGCTGTAGTGGTAGTCGATGCCGTTGATGCCTTCCTCGTGCAGCTGGGCCGGGGAGAGGTCGCCGTTCAGGTACTGGACCATGTAGCCGGGGGCCTTCTTGGCGAGTTCCTGGCAGATGTGGCGGCTGAAGGAGATGAACACGACCTTGGTGGGTTCGGAAGAGCGGCGGGCGAAGGCCGCGAACTCCGGCGGGACGTTGCGCGGTGCGGCCGGCTTCAGGGCCTGGAGGCACTTCTCCACGAGCTCATCCTCGCGTTCCACGGTGGTCTGCGGCTTGAGTTCCAGCACGGGCAGGCACTCGCGGCTCCGCGCGGCCTGGGCCATATACTCGGCGAGGGTCGGAACGTGCTCGCCGTTGGCGAGCCGGTTCGCGCGGACTTCCTCGAAGTTGCTCGTCTGGATGTCCAGGTCGCCGATCTTCCGGTCATGATAGATGACGGGCACACCGTCGGCCGTCAGATGGATGTCGAACTCGCTGCCCCAGAGGCCGAATTCCTGGGCCTTGCGGAAGGAGGCGACGGAGTTCTCCGCGTTGCCTTCCCAGAAGCCGCGGTGGGCGACGATCTGCGTCTTCGGGATGCGGTTCGCGCACCAGGCCTTGACGTCGTTCCAGTTGTAATAGATTCCGTCGACCGCCTGCAGAGCAGGGAGTTTCGTCTCCCGCTCATTCATCAGAAACTTGACGAGGATGTCGTCGGACTTCTTGCTCCGGTAGAAGATCATCTGCAGGTTCGTCGCGAACGGGCAGTAGTAGGAAGGGAGCCAGTTCGCGGCGGCTTCCTCGAGGGTGTAGCGCTCGCTCACGCCTTCCAGGCCCAGGTAGCACACCAGGCCCAGGAAAGGCCAGTCGTGGCCGAAGCATAGGTCGGCGGCCTTCTGCACCTTGCCGGCGATGACGGCGTCGGCCTGGCTGATGAGGGTGTCGACCAGTTCCTGGGAGCGCGGGATGCGGATCTGGCCGTTGAGCTTGGAGTCGCACTGGTTCAGGTAGGCGGAGAGGAAGTTCAGCTCATGGAAATGGACCACGTTCTCGAAGGGGAGGTAACGGAACATGTTGTCCGGGATGTCGAAGGGATCCGAGACGCGGGCGCAGTCGTAGATGGCGTTCTGGAAATCCCAGGCGTCCGGGATGAGCTTCTTGGCCGCCTCCGGATCCGTGAACAGGGTCCGGTACACGGTCTCATTGTCCCACTGGATGGTCTTCTTGTAATCGGCCAGGGCCTTGTTCGTCCGGGCGGTGAGGACGCTGTTCTCGCCCCGGGCGATGTACGCGTAGTACTTCTCGCCGGTGTCCAGGTCCATGTCCAGGTCCGGCTGGAGGGCCTGCAGGCGGGCGGTGAAGCCGTTCATCGACACGATGCAGCGCGGGGTGGTGCTGGAGACGGCGCGCAGATGCTTGCTGCCTTTCTTGAACACCTCGGGGAAGCGGTGGTACATCCGCTCGGCGAGCCGGGCGTGTTCCTTCACGCCGCGAGGCGTCAGGCGGCCGTCCATGCCGTTGTGCAGTTCATAGATGAGGGCGGCCTCCTTCATCAGGGAGTCGCCGGCGGGGGTCAGGAGATGCTGCTCATTGGCCTGGGTGAGGAGGTCGCGGACCAGCTTATACTGCGGGCCGCCCCAGTCCGAACGGGAGCCGTGACGCCCGTAATGGCTGATGTAGAACGCCTTGTACCCTTTCGGGGCGGGCGTGTCCTTGACGGGCTCGAATTCGTAGGAATGCGTGTTGAACGCGGCGCGGCGGATGTTGCCTTTCAAGTACTTCACCACCGGGGTGTCCGGCTGGGCGGCGGCCGTCAGGGCGAAGAGCGCGAGCGCGGCCAGGGTCAAGATTCGTTTCATATGCTTAAAGAGTATAATAATCAATCATCCGGACAATGGCCCGGGCGCACACGGGGCAGAACTCCTCGCACTCGTTGATGCGCATCCGGCATTCCTGGACCGGGCGGTAGACGCCCTTCGTCTGATAGCCGGCGCCTTCGTACACGCCGAGCTTCAGGTTAAGCAGGTCCTTCTGCTCCTGGTTGAAAGTGTTCCAGATCCGGCGGACGTCCTGCTTGTCCAGCTCGTCGAGCGGCGTCGGGACCGGCACGCCCCGGGGCAGCATGTCCTGCCACTTGGACGCGAAGTCGTGGAGCGTCGTGATGTTGGGCTCCCAGGGCTCCGTGTCGGCCGGATACGGGGTTTCCACCTGCTCGCCGTAGGCGTACTCGTCGGCCAGGCCGCCGAAGGCGTGGCCGAACTCGTGGACCATCACCGGGGCGAAGGTGGGATGGTCACTGTTCATGATGGTCAGGGAGTTGTAGATGCCGCCACCGCCGTAGATGGCCGTATTGACCAGCACCACGATGTGCTCGAACGGGACGGTGCCGATGGCGTCGTACACCTTCTGCTGGGCGGAGGTGGTGAGGTAACGGTCGGAATAGAAGGTGTCGAAATGGCTGTCCAGCGGGGTGCGGAGCCACCGCCCGCGGCGGGGCACGCTCACGCCGGCATCCGGCGAGGGCACGAAGACGGCGCGGACGGCGAACTTGTTCCGGCGCGAGGCGAAGGGCTCGTGGTGGAACAGGGCCTGCGCGACGCGCTCCGCATCGCCGTAGAACTTGGCTTTCTGGGAGGCGTCATAGCCTTCCGAGACCACGACGATGTCGATGGTCTCCTCCACCGGGCCGCCCTGCCAGACGACGGTGGAAGAATAGCCGTTGTCCGTCACTTTCCGGATCAGGATGTCAGCCGGGTCGATCCGGTGCTTCAGGCAGGAGGAGCGGTTCCGGTGCGTGTCCATCAGGAAAACCTCGATGTCCACCGGCCGCTTGGGGAACGGGACCTGGAAACAGTTCTCGAAAGCCCGCTGCACGCGCGTGGCCTCCTCTTCCACCTGCCATTCCTGGAACAGGGTGGAGAAGGAATTGGCATACAGGCACTCCCCCGTCTCGGGGTCCAGGACACGGATCTGGCCGTTGCCTTCCAGCAGCGGCGCGGACAGGTTGTGCCGCCGGCCGGCCCAGACGGAAGTCCTGAGGGCCTGCTGGAAATAGATGGCCTGGTGCGCGTGGTCCCCGCAGAACACATAGTCCAGCCGCAGGGTGGCATTCTCGAAATCCTGGTCGAAGTCCCGGGCGGCAAGGCCCGTCAGGGCCAGGAGAAGGGTGATTATGGACAGAATGACTCTTTTCATCAGTCTTGGTTTTGCATGACACGTTTGACGGCAGCCTCCACCTCGTCATAGCCGTATCCCCGGGAAAGCAGCGCCTTCAGGAGTTTCAGGCGGCACTGGGGATCGTCCTTGAGGACGCGGTATCTCTCCGCAGCCAGTTTATCCAGTTTCGAGGCCGCCTTCGCAGGGTCGATCTCCTGCAGGGCCTCGGTGACGATCTCGTCGGAAACGCCTTTCCCGCGGAGCTGGAAGCGGATTTTCACCGTTCCCCAGCCCTGCAGGGCGGATTTCTCGCGGGCGAAGGCGGCGGCGTAGCGCCGGTCGTCGACGAAGCGGTCCTTGACCAGCGAAGCGACGATCCTTTCGGCGGCGACCTCGTCGCCTTCCATCGCCTTCAGGGCCTTGCGGCGGATGTCGGAGACGCAGTACTCCATCCTCGCGCACTGGCGCTGCAGCCGTTCGAGGACCTTCTTCTCTTCCATGGGCCTAGAAATCGAAGCCGAGGGACAGGTAGGCGCCCACCTTGCGGGTCATCGAAGACCAGTGGACGAGGGCCTTGAACGGGCCCACGACGGTGTCGTAGGCATAGCCCAGGCCGAAGCCGTAGAGGTTCTCGCCGGTTTCGAACTGGCGGAAGCTGAAGAAGTCGCGGGAGTAGTTGAAGGCCGCGGTGATGTAGTTGTTGCGGAAGATCTCGTAGCGGAGATCCGAGCGGAGGACGACCAGGTTGTTGCGCCGGAACGCGGCGTTGTTGATGCCGATGAACGGCAGCTGGTGGTCCACGTAGCGTCCGGCCATCTCGCCGCCGAGGACGTTCGCGAACGGGATCGGGATGTCGTCACCGAAGATGAAGCGGAAACCGCCCATCATCGACAGGGTGAAGCGCCGGCCGATGGGGACGGGCATCTGGCCCGAGCCCGAGACGATGCCGAAGAAGCCCGGATAGTCGGGGCCGTCGAACATGCGGGAGACAAGGTCGTAGCGCAGGTGCGCGGAGAAGCCCTGGCGCGGGAAATAGCCGTCGTCCAGCGTGTAGGCGGTTCCGTCGATGAACACGCCCGGATAGTCCATCTTCCACAGGGAGCGGTCATAGTCGCCGATCACGTCGCTCGCCAGCAGGTGCGCGATGTTGAAGTAGGTGTTCCGCAGGCCGCCCTTCACGTCGAAGTTCGACCATTCCATGTTGGAGGCATAGACCTCCTGCGTGGAGGTCAGGTATGCGACGTTGAAGCGGTTCTCCCCCATCAGGAAGTTGTTGTGGTCCGTCCAGCGGAGGTCCGCCCGGACGTTGAAGGTAGGCCACTTGGGCGTCTCGTAGGCATAGTGCACGTCCAGGTACGGGTTCGCGCCCACCCGGGCGGTCAGGTCCAGGGACGAGCCGCGCATGGCCGTCGTGTTCAGGCCCACGTTCAGCAGCAGGGACACGAGGTCCTCCGTATCCAGCCGGAAGCCCACGCCCAGCAGGTGCTTCGGGCCGCGCTTGCAGTTGATCCTCAAGTGGAACGGCTCCTCCTTGCCCAGCATGTCGTAGCTGACATACTCGTAGGAACCTTTGCCGAAGATGGTGTTCAGGGCGTCCTCCACGTCGTCGCGGGAGACCCGGTCACCCGCATGGACCTTCAGTTTCGCCCGCAGGTAGTCCGCTTCCTTGCCGGAGACGCCCAGGATCTCGATGCTGTCGATGAGGACAGGGGTCCGGTCGATGTCGATGGCCTTCGGACCGGCGTACCGGAGGGTGTCGGTCCCCACCCAGCGGCGGACGGCGTCCAGTTCCTCCTTCATCTCCTCGGCGGCCTTGTAGCCGCGGTTGAGCATCGTGTCGATGGCCACGGCGTCGAAGCTCATCATCCCGTAGCCGGTGAGGTCCGGCTTGATGCGCACGTCCACGTTGCGGATGTTCCGCTCGAAGGAATCCTCGGCGAACATGTCGATGCCGCGCCAGAGGATGTCGGCGATGTTGTGGATCTCCTCATAGCCCGACTTGGAGTCGGAGAGGTCCACGCCGATGACGATGTCGGCGCCCATCTGCCGGGCGAGGTCCACCGGGAAGTTGTTGCGCATGCCGCCGTCCACGAGCACCATACCGCGGGTGCGGACCGGGGAGAAGAAGCCCGGGATGGACATCGTGGAGCGCATCGCCGTGTTGAGGCTGCCGTTGTGCCAGACCTTCGCCCGGCCGGAGACGACATCCGTCGCCACGCAGGCGAACGGGACCGGCAGCCGGAGGAAGTCCGTGGAATCGGCATAGCCCGGGGTGAGGCTGGAGATGAGGTATTGGACGTTCTGGCCGAAGATGTAGCCGGACGGGAGGCTGCTCATCAGGCGCTGAAGCTTCATGCCCTCGGCCTGGTCGTCGCCGGCTGCGAGATGCAGCTTGCCGTCCGTGGGATTGGCGTACCGGATATCTTCCTGGAGCTGGTTCTGGTAATCCTTGGCGCTGTAGAAGAACGGGATGGACAGGGCGAACCGCTCCTTGTACCGCCGGCGGCCGTAAGGGATGTATTCCCAGTCGATCCGGTCGCTCATCGTGCGGTCCCAGTCGATGTTCCGCATCAGGGAGTCCAGGAAATCGGGGGTGTAGCCCATCGCGTAGACGCCGCCGATGAGGCCGCCGATGCTCGTTCCCACGACCATGTCCACCGGGAACTTGTACTGTTCCAGGTACTTGAGCGCGCCCACGGTGGCCGCGCCCTTGGCGCCGCCGCCGCTCAGGACGAGGGCCAGCGTAGGCCGGTGCTTGCGGATCTTGTCCATCCGGGCCTTCATCTCGGCGACGGCCTTCTCGTCGGACGGGTCCAGGCCGAAGCCGGCGGACGTGGTGGTCTGCGCCGACAGGACCGCGGAAGCGAACAGGAACAGGAGAAGCAGATATCTCTTCATGGTACTAAGCGTGGTTGTGCTGCCCGGCCAGCAGGCCGCAGGCGGCGAAGATGTCCTCGCCCCGGGACGCGCGGATGGTGGCGGTGACCCCGCCCCGGGCGAGGCGGTCGCGGAAGGCCTCCATCGCGGCCTGCGGGCTGGTGCCGTACGGAAAATCCGGGATCTGATGGAACCGGATGAGGTTCACGCGGCACTCCAGGCCGTGCAGCAGGCGCAGGAGGGCGTCGGCGTGCCGGGGCGTGTCGTTGTGCCCGGCGAACATCGTGTATTCGAAGCTCACGCGGCGCTGGCCGGTGAAATCATATTGACGGATCAAGGCGATGACGTCCTGGATGGGATAGGCCTTCTGAACGGGCATGAGGGCGAAGCGCTCCTCCGGGAAGGGGTTGTGGAGACTGACGGCCAGGTGGCACTTGCACTCGTCCAGGAAACGCTTCAGGTTGGGCAGGACGCCGATGGTGGAGAGGGTGATGCGCTTGGGGCTCCAGGCGAACCCCCAGTCCGCGGTGAGCACCTTGATGGCGCGCTTCACTTCCTCCCAGTTGTCCAAGGGCTCGCCCATGCCCATGAACACGGTGTTCGTGAGTTCCGCCGCCTCGTCGATGCCGAAGAACTGGGAGAGGATGTCGGCCGCGGAAAGGCTCCCGTGGAAGCCCTGGCGGCCCGTCATGCAGAACTTGCAGCCCATCTTGCAGCCGGCCTGGGAGGACACGCACAGGGTCTTGCGGTCCCCGTCGGGAATCATGACGGCCTCCACGGCGTTGCCGGGATCGCCGTTCACGGGGAAAAGGTATTTGCAGGTGCCGTCGACGGACTCCGCCTTGTCCAGCGGGAGGGCGACGCCCACCTCGTACCGCTCCTCCAGCCGCTCGCGCCCCGCCTTGGAAATGTTCGTCATTTCCGCGATGGAGCGCACGCGCTTGCCGTAGATCCACTGGGCAATCTGCCCGCCCGTGAATCCCGGCAGCCCGGCCGCAAGGGCGATTTCCTTGAGTTCGGCGGGCGTTTTTCCGAGGAGCCTGGTCTTTTCCATAAGGTCTACAAATTTAACATTTTTGCAAGAATATAACAAAGACTCTTTGTATGTACCGTAATCTGGCACAAAATGGGCCGATCTTTGCACGCGGAAACGGACAAGGGCCTTGATTTCCCCTTTGTTTTACCATTTTATTTCCTAACTTTGTACCAATCGGGCCGAAGCGCCCGGGAAACGAAAAACAAACAACATTATGGCTAAAGCAGTAGAAGAAAAGACCGGTGCGGAAGTCAATGCCGCCAAACTGAAGGCATTGCAGGCGACGATCGACAAGATCGAGAAGGATTACGGGAAAGGTACCATCATGAAGTTGGGAGATCAGCCAGAATGGGATGCGGCGCAGGTCATCCCGAGCGGGTCCATCGCCCTGGACCACGCGCTCGGAATCGGCGGCTACCCGAAAGGAAGGATCATCGAGATCTACGGCCCCGAATCCAGCGGTAAGACCACCCTCGCCGTCCACGCGATCGCCCAGGCGCAGAAGGCCGGGGGCATCGCCGCCATCATCGACGCGGAACACGCCTTCGACAGGACCTATGCGAAGGCCCTGGGCGTGGACCTCGAAACCCTCCTGATCTCGCAGCCCGACAACGGCGAGCAGGCGCTCGAGATCGCAGACAACCTCATCCGGAGCGGCGCCATCGACATCGTCGTGATCGACTCGGTCGCCGCCCTGACTCCGAAAGCGGAAATCGAAGGCGAGATGGGCGAGAACAAGGTCGGCCTCCAGGCCCGCCTGATGTCCCAGGCCCTCCGCAAGCTCACCGCGAACATCTCCAAGACGAACACCTGCTGCATCTTCATCAACCAGCTCCGCGAGAAGATCGGCATCATGTTCGGCAACCCCGAGACCACGACCGGCGGCAACGCCCTGAAGTTCTACGCCTCCGTCCGCCTGGACATCCGGCGCACCACCCAGATCAAGGACGGCGAGGAAGCCCTCGGCAACCACGTGAAGGTGAAGGTCGTGAAGAACAAGATGGCCCCGCCTTTCAAGAAGGCGGAATTCGACATCGTCTTCGGCGAAGGCATCTCCCACACGAGCGAGCTCGTGGACCTGGGCGTGGAACTCGGCATCATCGCCAAGTCCGGCTCCTGGTTCAGCTACAACGACCAGAAGCTCGCGCAGGGCCGCGAAGCCGTCAAGAAGCTCCTCCAGGACAACCCCGAACTCGCCGACGAGATCGAGGCCAAGATCCGGGCCGCCCTGGACAACGTCGAAGACTGATCCGGCCTATGAAACGCGTCCTTGCCCTCCTTTCGCTGGTCTGCGCGCTCTTTGCCACGAGCGCCTGCCACTTCGACGTGAACCTGTCGGTCGACGCCGATGCTACGCTTTTCTATCCCGACGCCACCGTGATTCCTGTCGGCCCGGCGCACTTTGAAAACTTTCACCGCAAGTCCCTCACCGAGTACGACCTGGAAGACATTTTCATCAGCCTGACCAAGCACGTCGACGACACTTTCACGTCCGCCGTGCTGCATCTCGCCATCTACGATGAAATCAGCGGGAAATACCTGCGGGATGAAAACTACTCCGTCGTTTTCGACACGCGTACCGGGCACTACGCTTTCACAGACTACGATATCATCTGACGGCAAGGCCGCGGAACACGAAAGAAGGACAGCCCTGACGAGCTGTCCTTCTTCTTTTTTATTCCAGGCGCGTCACGCTTCCTTGTCCTCCTGGACCGCCTTGTTGTAGCAGTCGCGGCAGAGGGGTTCGTAGGTATCCTTCTCGCCCAGGACGACCAGTTTCTTGCTGGCGGAGAGGCGGTGCGAATGGTTCGCGAGGGAGCCGCAGCGGACGCAGATGGCATGGACCTTCTGGACGTCCTCGGCGATGGCCATCAGGCCGGGCATGGGGCCGAAGGGCTTCCCGAGGAAGTCCGTGTCCAGGCCGGCGATGATCACGCGGACGCCCCGGCCGGCGAGTTCCTGGCACACGCTGATGATGCTGTCATCGAAGAACTGGGCCTCGTCGATGCCGACGACCTCGATGTCCGGATCGATCTGGAGCATCCGGGCAGGGGTCTTGATGGGGGTGCAGGAAATGCTGTGGGAGTCGTGCGAGACCACGTCCAGGTCCGAGTAGCGCTTGTCGATGGTGGGCTTGAACGTGGCGATTTTCTGCTTGGCGAACTGGGCCCGCTTGAGCCTCCGGATCAGTTCCTCCGTCTTGCCGGAGAACATCGAGCCGCAGATGACCTCGATGCTGCCCGATTTTTTTGTGTTTTCCAAAAACATTTCCTTAACTTTGTTAGGTTGACTTATGCAAAGATAGTCATTTATGGAGAATAATAGAACAGAAATCTTGCGGGAACTCGAAGCCGAACTCGCCGCGCTCAAGGAGAAGGTTCTCCAGTTCGAAAACAAGCTGGAAGCCCTCCGGCAGCTCCCCGCGGAGGAACCCGTCGAGGAGTCGGACTTCACCGACATGGAAATCGGCGTCTCCGACCTTCCGGAGCCCGAACCCGTGGTCGAACCCGAGCCGGTGGTCGAGGAGATTCCGGTTATCGAGCCGGCCGAAGAGCCGGTTCCCGAACCGGTTGCGGAGCCGGTTGCGGAGCCTGTCGAAGCAGCCGAAGAGCCCGTTCCGGTCCCTGAGCCTGTCGAAGGGCCGGAACCCGAACCCGAGCCTGAGCCCAAGCCCGCGCCCGCGCCGCATCCGGAAACGGAGCGGCTGCCTTGGCGGCTGGACAAGCCGGGGCTTTCGGTGAAGCACATCCGGAGCGGCATCTCGATGTACGACCGGGCCCTGTTCATCGGCACCCTGTTCAAGGAGGACTACGCCCTGTATGACAAGACCATCGGCGAGCTGGATGCCCTGACATCCCTGGACGAGGCCGTGGACTACCTGCTGGCGCGGTTCCCGGACTGGAACCTCAAGTCCGACATCGTGTACAACTTCATGATGGCCATCCGCAAGAAACTGGGCTGATGGCGGGGAAGCTTTTCATCGTCCCGACCCCGGTCGGGAACCTGGACGACATGACCTTCCGGGCCGTACAGGTCCTGAAGGAGGCGGACCTCATCCTGGCGGAGGACACCCGTACCAGCTCGGTGCTCCTCCACCACTACGACATCCGCCGCCCCCTCCAGTCGCACCACAAGTTCAACGAACACCAGACGGTCCAGCTCGTGAAGGAGCGCATCCTGGGCGGGCTGAACGTCGCCCTGGTGAGCGACGCCGGCACGCCCGGTATCTCCGACCCGGGCTTCCTGCTGGCCCGCACCTGCGCGGAGGAAGGGATCGAGGTCCAGACCCTCCCGGGCGCCACGGCCTGCATCCCGGCCATCGTCTCCTCCGGCCTGCCGTGCGACCGCTTCTGCTTCGAGGGCTTCCTCCCGCAGAAGAAAGGCCGGCAGACCCTCCTCACCGCCCTCGAGGCGGAAACCCGCACCATGGTCTTCTACGAGTCCCCCTACCGGCTCGTGAAGACGCTGGAACAGTTCGCGGAACACTTCGGGCCGGAACGCCGCTGCTCCGTCGCCCGCGAAATCTCCAAGCTCCACGAGGAGCACCGGAGAGGCACCCTCCAGGAAGTCGCCGCCTGGTTCCGAGAGCATGAACCCAAAGGCGAGATCGTCATCGTCGTGGCCGGCGCGGAGCCGGTGAAACCTGTCAAGAAGAAGCGTTATGGAAGAGGGGAAGAGACAGAAGACCCTGAAGAGTAGCTTCACCACGGGCGCCATCGCCCTCGTATTCCTCATCATCGGATTCGAAACCGCCCTGTTCATCCACAAGGCGGCGGTGACGCGTCTGGTCGCGGACCGCGACCACCCGGACACCGTGTACATCGTGGAACGGATCCGGCCGAAAGCGGAGTCCAGGGCGGAACCGGAGCCGGTGGACGAAGAAAAGGATACGGTCTACTACCGGAAACCGGCGGACCGCAGCCCGGACGCCGTCCGCATCCGGGAGAAAGCCTCCCCGCGCCGGGTGGAATCCTTCCGGTTCAACCCGAACACCGTCTCGCTGGAGGACCTGATGCGCCTGGGCTTTTCCGAAAAACAGGCGCAGTCCATCCTGAATTACCGCGAG